>NZ_JAHYSG010000040.1 GCF_022095675.1 Dactylosporangium sp. AC04546
TGAACCGACGACCCAGGTGCCACCCGACCCATCCAAGAACCGGGCAACACCCATTCCACCAATGAGCTACGGTCGCGCCTTGCACGGACCCGAGTCATCCGCTCCCGACCGGTGGTGTCAGGCCTTGGTGAGCGCGAAGTCGTCGAGCTGGATCCAGATGTCGCCGTGGTCGGTCCAGACCCCGCCGTACACCACGACCGAGGTCCGGTTGCCGCTGTTGAAGTTCACCGTGTACCGCGTCCACGGTCCGACGGCGGTGAAGTTGACCTCGGAGATCACCGCGTTGTTGGTGCCCCGCACGCCGAAGAACCCGTTGTCGCTGTTGGGTGACGTGCGCAGCCAGCCGGTGAGCCGGTAGTTGGTGAACGTGGACACCGGGACCGTCTGGTGCACGTCCTGCCAGCCCTGGTTGTACCGCGCGAACGCGTTGTTGTCGCCGGAGTAGCCCCAGTAGTTGTGGTCGATGCCGCAGTTGCCGGTGCACGCCCAGAACCCGCCGGTGCCGGTGCCGTTCAGCGCGCCGCGCTCGAAGCTCGGGTCGCCCATGAGGTTCGGCTCGACGATCTGCCCGGACGTGTTGATGCGCACCTTCATGAGGTACACGTTGTACGGGTCCCATTGCGACATCGTGAAGTACACCGTGCCGCCGGAGCTCCACGGGTGGATGAAGCCGCCGTAGAGGCCGGGGTAGTCGGCCGAGCTGACCACCACCTGGCCGGTGCTCCACGGGCCCTGCGGGCTGGTCGCGGTGCGCAGGACGATGTCCTCGCCCTGCAGGTACATCATGAGCCAGCGGCCGCTGTAGGTGTCGTAGCGCACCGACAGCTCCGACACCGGCGCGCTCACCACCGCGGCCGCGGAGGACGAGCTGCCGGCGGCCCAGGCGCTGCCGTTCCAGTACTGGTAGGCGGCCTGGTCGAGCACCTGGGCCTCCGGCACGCGGGCGACGTAGGCGCTGCCGAGCCGCCCGCTGGGCGTGCCGAACACGTACAGGTAGCCGCCGCGGCGCTCGAACGCCTGCATCTGGAAGTGGTCGTTGAGCGACGGGTTGTTCCATACCGGCGTGCCCGTGGTGACCCAGGACGCGCCGTTGTCGTCGGAGTAGGCGATGCGGGCGTAGTTGGTGTCCCACTGCCCGGGCGGGCCCCAGTGCCGCACCGACATGTAGGAGACGTACTGGCGGGAGCCGATCGCGATGCCGGCCGTCGGGATCTTCGTGACCTCGCCGGTGTTGTCGGGCTGGTGCAGGCCGGGCAGGATCTCCCGGGCCCGGCCGTCGCCGGCGGTGACGGCGCTGTCGAGGTGCATGCCGTCGGCGAGGTTCGTGTCGGCGGAGCGCAGCAGCACGTTGCTGCGCCAGTTCAGCTCGCCGGGGCCGAACGCGCCGCCGCCGGGCCCGACCCAGGCGTCACCGAACGTGTCGCCGAAGAGGGCGAGCGTCTGGCCGGCGTTGTTGTCCCACAGGATGCCGAGGTCGGTGCCCTTGATGTTCCAGCGGCCCCACGTGTTGTTCGGGCTGTCCGGGCCGGTGAGCTTCTCGACCAGGCTCGCCGGCGTGTGCGCCGACGTGGCCAGGGCCGGGCCGGCGGTGAGGGTGAGGGTGGCGGCGGTGAGCGCCAGAACCGCCGTAGCGGCGGCGGTTCGGCGCACGTTGGTGGTGCGGTGCACTGCGGTGCTCCTTCCATCCAGCGGGAGACGCCGCTGTCAGGCCGGATGCCTCGGTGGCTGTGCGCCGAGGTCCGGTACCGGTGCGGCGCCTAGGTGGACCTCCAGGTCATCGGCGCTCGGGGCCGGCGGCCGGTTCGTGGTCGGGCGGTCCAGGTAGAACAGCGACGTCGAGGCGATGTCGTCGCGCAGCGGCAGGTACCGCCAGCCCGAGCGCCAGCCGAGCGCCTGGACCTCGACGCGCAGCCGGGTCGCGAAGTGGATCGGGTCGGGCACGTGCCAGCGGTACAGGCCGAAGCGCTGCTGGCTGACGTAGAGCCCGTCGGGGCGGATCACCTGCGGCATGCCGAGGTACGGCGTGGAGAAGGCGGTGTAGCCCTGTCCGGGGACGTCGAAGTTCCACGCCCCGCCGAAGTAGTCCTCGGTGCCCGTGCCGCAGATCGTCGGGTACTCCTCGTCGTCGTCGAGGTAGAACTTGACCTCGCCCTCGCCCCACCAGCCGTTGCTGTTGACGCCCCAGGCCAGGTACGTGCCGACGTAGTGCCCGGCGCCGGTGACGCCGTCGAGCAGGACGTGGGTCTTCATGTACTCGAGGGGGTTGCTGCGGCGCCACTGGGCGTGGAAGTAGCCCTCGTCTGAGGACCCCGCCAGGTCGCCGTCGAGCTCGTAGGTGATCTGGTAGTACACGCGGACGCTCACCGTGGAGAGGTTCTCCAGGGTCCAGCGCGCGCCGGTGCGGAACGGCATCGGCCAGTAGGAGTTGAAGCCGCCGTGCGGGTTGGCGGCCACCATCGCGGAGCTGACCTGGCTGAACTCGCCCCAGCCGCTGCAGAAGAAGTCCCCGTAGGGCACCTCCACGGCGGGCTCCTCGGCGCCGTCCCAGTAGGCCCGCAGCAGCAGCGTGCGCCAGTTGTCCTTGTGCGTCGTGATCCAGATGTGGGTGATCCGGCCCGGTCCGTCGATCTCGGCGAGCGTGAACGTCTCGCCCGGGCCGATGTCGACGCTGGGCGAGATCTTCCACGTCGGGCCGAGGTCGCGGGCGCACGCGGCGCCGGTGCCCTCGGTGGCGCGGCCGCCGCCGCCCGCCGACCCGTCGAAGTTCTCGGGGCTGATCGACCGGGTCCGGACGGCGCGCAGGCGCGACACGGGCAGGGGTGAGGCGGTCATCGGGTTCGCGGCTCCTTGGCTGGCGGGGCGCAACAGCGGCTCGCAATCGATTTCAGAAAATGTAGACTTCCAGTGGAAGCATGTCAATGCGATCGAGCCCGGTTCGGCATAAGATCGCAGGCATTCCGAGCCCGTGTGGACAGGGGAGTCATGGCAACGATCTATGAGGTCGCCGCGCTCGCCGGCGTGTCCCCCGCCACGGTCTCCCGGGTCATGAACGGCATGAGCGTGTCGCCCGAGCGCTCCAAGCGCGTGCGCGACGCGGCCGAGGCCCTGGCGTTCCGGCCCAACCGGGTCGCCCGCACCCTGCGCCGCCAGCACTCCGAGGTCATCGCCCTGGTCATCCCCGACATCGAGAACCCGTTCTTCACCTCGATGGCGCGCGGCGTCGAGGACGTCGCCCAGGCCGCCGGCTACTCGGTGCTGCTGTGCAACACCGACGAGGACCACGACAAGGAGGCCCGGTACCTCGACATCGCCGTCGGCGCCAACATCGCCGGGGTCGTCATCGCCGCGGCCGGCGACCGCAGCGACGTCAGCGTGCTCATCGACCGGGGCCGCCCGGTCGTCGCGGTCGACCGCGGCCCGCACGGCTTCGACATCGACGCCGTCACCGTCGACAACCGTGCGGGCGGCCGTGCCGCCGCCAAGGCGCTGTTCGACCAGGGTTTCCGCCGCATCGCCTGCATCACCGGCCCGCGCGACGTGGAGACGGCGACCCAGCGCGCCGACGGCTGGGCCGACGCCCTCGCGGCGAACGGCGGCGCCGACGAGAAGCTGCTGCGCTACGCCAACTTCCGCATCGACGGCGGCGAGCAGGCGATGACCGAGCTGCTCGAGCTCCCCGAGCCGCCGGACGCGGTCTTCGTGGCCAACAACCTGATGAGCGTCGGAGCGCTGCAGGTGCTCTCGCAGCGCGGCCTGCTGCCGCCCGCCATGGGCATGGCCATGTTCGGTGACCTGCCCTTCATGCCCCTGGCCCCGCTGCCGATCACGGTCGTGCAGCTGCCCGCCCGGCTGATCGGCACCACGGCCGCCAGCCTGCTGCTGGAGCGCATCGGCGGCGACGACCAGCCGGCCCGCACCATCGTGCTGCGCAACCGCCTGGTCCAGCACTGAGCCTGCGGAGCTGATCGTCGGCGGGCAATCCGCCATTGACGATGAAATCGATTGCTGACATCTTGGTCCCATGTCGAACACCGCCACGGTCGGCATCGATGTCGGCACCTCGAGCACGAAGGGCGTCCTCGTCGCCCTCGACGGCACCATCCTCGCCACCGCCACCCGCACCCACCGGGTGGACCACCCGCGCCCGGGCCACGCGGAGATGGACCCGGCCGTCTGGTGGGACGAGGCCGTCGCCATCATCCGGGAGCTGCTCGCCGCGGCGGGGGAGCACACGGTCGCCGCCGTCGGCGTGAGCGGCATGGGGCCCTGCGTCGTGCTCACCGACGACGCCGGCGCCGTGCTGCGGCCCGCGATCCTCTACGGCGTCGACACCCGGGCGACCGCGCAGATCGCCCGGCTCACCGGCGAGCTCGGCGGCGCCGACGCGATCCGCGAGCAGACCGGCTCCGCGCTGTCCACCCAGAGCGTCGGGCCGAAGCTCGCGTGGCTCGCCGAGCACGAGCCGGATGTGTGGGCCCGCGCCCGCCGGCTCTTCATGCCGGCGAGCTGGCTGGGCCGGCAGCTCACCGGCGCCTACTACCTCGACCAGCACTCGGCCAGCCAGTGCACGCCGATGTACGACGCCGCCGCCCAGGACTGGCACCCGCGGTGGGCGGCACCCCTCGCCGGCCCGCTGACCCTGCCGCCACTGGTCTGGCCGGCCGACGTGATCGGCACCGTCAGCGCCGCCGCCGCGGCGCAGACCGGGCTCGCCGCCGGCACCCCCGTCGTGGCCGGCACGATCGACGCGTGGACCGAGGCGGTCAGCGTCGGCGCGCACCGGCTCGGCGACCTCATGCTGATGTACGGCACCACGATGTTCCTCGTGCACACCACGGCCGTGCGCAACACGTCGCCGGTCCTGTGGGGCACCACCGGCGCGTTCCCCGGCACCCGCAACCTCGCCGCCGGCATGGCCACGTCCGGCGCGGTCACCTCGTGGCTGCACGACCTCGTCGGCGCCCCCGGGCACCCGCAGCTGCTGGCCGAGGCGGCCGCGTCCGGGCCCGGCGCCGGCGGGCTGCTCATGCTGCCGTACTTCGCCGGCGAGCGCACCCCGATCGCCGACCCCGACGCCCGGGGCGTGATCGCCGGGCTGACGCTGCGGCACACCCGCGGCGACCTCTACCGCGCCGCCCTGGAGGCGACCGCGTTCGGCGTGCGGCACAACATCGACGCCATCGAGGCGGCCGGCGGGCGCATCGACCGGATCGTCGCCGTCGGCGGCGGCACCCAGGGCCGGCTGTGGCCGCAGATCGTCGCCGACGTCACCGGCCGCCCGCAGCTGCTACCGGAGAAGACCATCGGCGCCGCCTACGGCACGGCGTTCCTCGCGGCCGGCGCGGTCGACAAGCCCGACATCGAAGCCTGGAACCCGATCGTCGAGCGGATCGAGCCCGACCCGCCGGCGTGCGCCGCCTACGACCCGCTCTACCGGCTGTACGTCGACCTCTACCCGGCGACCGCGCCCATCGCGCACGCCCTGGCCGGTCGCTCGTGAACACCCTCGACCGCACCGCCACCGCGGCCGCGTTCCCGCTCGGCGGGATCGGCACCGGCAACGTCTCCATCGGCGCCCGCGGCGAGCTGCGCGACTGGGAGCTGGCCAACGCGCCCGGCAAGGGCTCGCACCTGCCGTTCACGTTCTTCGCCATCCGTACCGCCCGCACCGGCGCCGAACCGGTCACCCGCGTGCTCGAGTCGCGGCTGGTGCCGCCGCACACCGGCGACCAGGGCTACTACGCCGGCCGGCTGGCCGGGCTGCCCCGCCTGCGGGAGAGCCGGATGCGCGGCGAGTACCCGCTGCTGAGCGTCGACTTCGCCGACGACGACCTCGGCGTCGACGTGGCGCTCACCGCGTTCACGCCGCTGGTGCCGCTCGACGCGGACGCCTCCGGGATCCCGTGCGCCATCCTCCGGTACACCGTGACCAACCCGTCCTCCCGTCCGGTCGACGTGACCGTCGTGGGGTCGCTGGCCAACCCGGTCGGCATCACCGGCCGCAACGTGTTCCACTTCCCCGAGTTCGCCGGCCAGCCCCGCAACGAGTGGCGCGACGACGGCCGGCTGCGCGGCATCGTGTTCGGCACCGACCTCGACGAGCACGACCCGCGCTTCGGCAGCGTCGCGCTCACCACCACCGACGCCGACACCACCGCCAAGCCGCAGTGGCTCAGCGGGTTCTGGCAGGACGGGGTGCAGGTCTTCTGGGACGACCTGCGCGCCGACGGCCGCCTCGACGCCGAGACCGAGTTCAGCCTCGACCGGCCGCCCTACCCCGACTGGTTCACCCGCCTGCGGGTCGGCTCGCTGGGCAGCGCGGCCCGGCTGCCCGGGCACGCCACGCACACCTTCGAGTTCGTCCTCACCTGGCACTTCCCGAACCGGCCGCGCGCCTGGCAGGGCAACATCCGCCTCGACGACACCCACGCCGGCGAGGTCGTGCGCAACCACTACGCGACCCGCTTCAAGGACGCCTGGCACGTCGCCGAGCACCTGGCCGCCGAGCTGCCCGGGCTGGAGGCGGCGACCCGCACGTTCCACCGCGCGCTGTTCGGCGGGACGCTGCCGCCGGAGATCGTCGACGCCGCCGCCGCGAACCTCACCGTCCTGCGCAGCACCACCTGCCTGCGCCTCGAGGGCGGGGTGTTCGCCGCCTGGGAGGGCAGCTTCGAGCAGGCCGGCAGCTGCGAGGGCACCTGCACCCACGTGTGGAACTACGCGCAGACCGCGGCGTTCCTGTTCCCGGAGCTGGAGCGCAGCGCCCGGCGCACCGAGTTCCTGCACGAGACCCGGCCCGACGGCCGGATGAACTTCCGGGCCAACAGCGTGTTCGGCAACGCGCCCTGGGACTTCCACGCCGCGGTCGACGGTCAGCTCGGCGCGGTCATCCGCCTGTACCGCGAGTGGCGCTTCACCGGCGACGACGCGTTCCTCGCCGAGCTGTACCCCGGCGCCCGCCGCGCGCTCGACTACGCGTTCACCGCCTGGGACGCCGACGGCGACGGCGTGCTCGACAGCGAGCAGCACAACACGTACGACATCGAGTTCTTCGGGCCCAACTCCCTCGCCAACTCGATGTTCGCGGCCGCCCTGCACGCCGGCGCCCGCATGGCCGGGCACCTCGGCGACGCGGCGGCCGCCACCCGGTACCGCGAGGCCGCCCACCGCTGCGCGGAGCGCACGGACGCGCTGCTGTTCAACGGCGAGTACTACGAGCAGCGCATCGACGACGTCGACGAGCACCGCTACCAGTACGGCCGGGGCTGCCTCAGCGACCAGCTCTTCGGCCAGCTGCTCGCGCACGTCGCCGGGCTCGGCCACGTCCTGCCGGCCGCGCACGTGCGCTCCGCCGTCGCGGCCGTCCACCGGTACAACTTCCGCCGGGAACTGACGAACCACCACAGCGTGCAGCGGACCTATGCCCTCGACGACGAGGCGGGCCTGGTGCTGTGCTCGTGGCCGCACGGCGGGCGCCCCCGCATCCCGTTCGTCTACTCCGACGAGGTGTGGACCGGCATCGAGTACCAGGTCGCCGCCCACCTCATCTACGAGGGCCTGGTCGAGGAGGGCCGCTCGATCGTGCGCGCGGTCCGCGACCGCCACGACGGCCGGCGCCGCAACCCGTGGAACGAGGTCGAGTGCGGCAACCACTACGCGCGCTCGCTGGCCAGCTGGGCGCCGCTGCTCGCGCTCAGCGGCGCCGACTACGACGCGCCCACGGCCACGCTGACCATCCGCCCGCGGCTCGACGCGCCCGAGGTCCGCAGCATCTTCACCACCGGCACCGGCTGGGGCACCTTCGCCGTCGACGCGGACGGCGCCCGGCTGACCCTGCACGCCGGCTCCCTCGACCTGGCCACGCTCACCATCGACCACGCGACGTCGGGCCGGCTGCAGGCCACCGGCGTGCGGCTCGAGGCGGGCGACACGCTCGGCATCCCCGCACGTCCGACACCATCGGAGGAACCATGACCCAGCTCTATCCGCTGCCCACGCCGCTGCACCGGCCGGCGGCCGAGCCCGCCACCGCGTACCTGGTGGCCAGCGGTGACCTCCGCCCGAGCGCGAACCTGCGCTGCTGGCCGACGCAGCAGCGGCTCGAGGCCGACGTGACCGCCGCCCTCGCGGCGCTGCACTGGAAGGTCTCCCGCGCGCACCCGTTCGACGCGGAGAAGGGTCACGGGTTCATCGACAGCCAGCGCATGGGCATCGAGGTCTTCAAGACGATCCCGCGCGACGCGCCGCTCATCGTCGTCGAGGCGGTGTGGCAGTACAGCCACCACGTGCTGGCCGGCCTGCGCACCCACCAGGGCCCGATCCTCGTGCTGGCCAACTGGTCCGGCGCGTTCCCCGGCCTCGTCGGCCTGCTGAACCTCACCGCCAGCCTCACCAAGGCCGGCGTCGCCCACTCGGCGCTGTGGAGCGAGGACTTCACCGACGAGTGGGCCGTGCGGGGCCTGCGCGAGTGGCTCACCACCGGCCGGGTCGAGCACGACCTGTCGCACGTGCGCGACCTGCCGGTGCTCGACGCCGAACGGCCCGAGGTGGTGCTGGGCACCGCCCTCGCCCG
This sequence comes from Dactylosporangium sp. AC04546, assembly GCF_022095675.1. Classification (GTDB taxonomy): domain Bacteria; phylum Actinomycetota; class Actinomycetes; order Mycobacteriales; family Micromonosporaceae; genus Dactylosporangium. Next base: position 8,573 of record NZ_JAHYSG010000040.1, read on the forward strand.
GCAGCTGCGCGACGAGAAGGCCGTCATCGGCGTCTTCGACGAGGGCTGCATGGGCATGTACAACGCCATCTTCGACGACGAGCTGCTCAACCCGATCGGCATCTACAAGGAGCGGCTGTCGCAGAGCGCGCTCGTCGCCGAGATGCAGCGGGTCACCGACGACGAGGCCGCGGCGGTGCGGGCCTGGCTCGACGCGCGGGGCTTCACGTTCCACTTCGGCACCGACGAGGCGACCGAGCTCACCGAAGCGCAGGTCACCAGCCAGTTCAAGATGTACGTGGCGGCGCTGCGCATCAGCGACGACTTCGGCCTCGACGCGGTCGGCATCCAGTACCAGCAGGGCCTCAAGGACGTCGTGCCGGCCAGCGACCTGGCCGAGGGGCTGCTGAACAACGTGGAGCGCCCGCCGGTGCGCAGCCGCGACGGGCGGCGGGAGCTGTACCCCGGGGTGGCGCTGCCGCACTTCAACGAGGTCGACGAGGGGGTGGCCGTCGACGCGCTCGTCACCAACCGGCTGTGGAACGCGATGGGCTTCGACCCGGCGACCACGCTGCACGACATCCGCTGGGGCGCCGACTTCGACGGCGAGTTCGTCTGGGTCTTCGAGATCTCCGGCTCGGTGCCGGCCTCCCACAACGGCGGCTACGACAAGAGCTACAGCATGCGCCAGCCGCCGATGTTCTTCCCCCTCGGCGGCGGCACGCTCAGCGGCGTGTCGAAGCCGGGGGAGATCGTGTGGTCGCGGGTGTTCATCATGGACGGCGGGCTGCACGTCGACCTCGGCCGCGCGCACGTCCGCGAGCTGCCGGCGGCGGAGACCCAGCGGCGCCTGGACGCCACCGACCGCCAGTGGCCGATCATGCACGCGGTGCTGCACGGCGTGGGCCGCGACCAGCTCATGGCCCGGCACAAGGCCAACCACGTGCAGGTCGCCTACGCCCCCGACGCGGACGCCGCCGACCGGGCGCTGCTGGCGAAGGCGGCGCTGTTCAACGAGCTGGGCCTGACCGTCCACCTCTGCGGCGACGTCAAGCTGTGACCACGGTGCCGCCCGGGCCGGCGCCCGGGCGGCACCTGCGCTACAGGGCGAGGGCGGTGCCCCAGTTGTCGGTGTGGAGGTTGCCGTCGGTGTCGTTGACGTAGCGGTGGGCCAGGGTGCCGTTCGTGGTGCGGTAGAAGACGTGGTGGTGGCCGGGCGTCGAGAGGCCGGCCGGGTCGTTGGTGACGCCGCCGGTGGTGCCCCAGTTGTCGACGCCGGGGGTGCTGAGGCCGGGCCACCAGTACCAGTGGATGAGGGCACCCGCGGCGGTGCGGGCGAAGACGTGTTGCTGGTCCTGGTGGGTGATGGCGTTCGGGTTGCCGTCGAGGGTGCCGCCGGGCCAGGTGTCGCCGTTGACGGTGCCGGAGGGGTCGTCGAAGAAGCGGTGCTGGAGCTGGTTGGCGGTGTTGCGGAAGAAGATGTGCTGCTGGGTGCCGGTGGAGAAGCCGGTCGGGTCGGAGGTCATGCCGCTGGTGACGCCCCAGTTGTCGACGCCGGGGGTGCTGAGGCCGGGCCACCAGTACCAGTGGATGAGCGCGCCGCTGGAGGTGCGGGCGAACACGTGCTGCTGGTCCTTGTGGATGTACGCGGTGGGGTTGCCGACGAACGGGCCGCCGGGCCAGGTGTCGCCGATGACCTGGTTGGCATTCTGGTCGTAGAAGCGGTGCTCCAGCTGACCGTTCGGGTTGCGGAAGAAGATGTGCTGCTGCGTGGCGGTCGCGAAGCCGGTCGGGTTGGACATGACCTGGCCGGTGGTGTTCCAGTGCTCCAGGCCCGGACCCGACCAGCCCGGCTCGGCCCACCAGTGCCGTAGCGTGTTGTCGGTACCCCTCGCGAAGACGTGCTGCTGTCCGTTGTGGACGAAGCCGATCGGCTTGCCCGTCACCGGTGCGCCGCCCCAGTCGGGGGCGATGACGCCGGTGCGCGGGGACCAGGACACGTTGACCAGGTCGCCGGTCGGCGTGACGCCGGCGTAGTGCTGGCTGTCGCCGAACGTGTACGCCTGACCGGGCGCGGGCCGGGCGGCCCGGCCGCGGGCCTCGGCGAGCAGGTCGCGGGCCTTCGCCTCGCTCTGGCCGTAGCGGTCGGGGAAGCCGGAGCGCTGCACGGCCTGCGCGATCTGGCCTGCCGTGCAGGCCGGGCACGCGGCGTCCTCGGCCTCGGCGCGCACGAAGAACTGCGTCGACGCGTACTCGACGTTCATGATCTGCTCCGGCGTGCCCCAGCCGTAGCTCGGCCGCTGCTGGAACACGCCGAGCGAGTCCTTGTCGCCGCACGGCAGGTTGTTCATGTGCGACTCGACCCAGCCGGTCTCGAACGCCGCCAGCAGCACCCGCTCGGACACGCCACGGGTCGTGCCGACCTGGAGTACGACGTCGATGACCGCGGGATCGTGGCCGGCCGGGATGGACGGGCAGGCCGCCGCGGCGGGCGGCCCGGCGACGGTGACGACGGCGACGGCGGCCGCCGCGGCGAGCGCCGCTGCGCCGAGCAGCGACCCAAACCGGCGCGCGGTGCCTCGGGTGAAGCTCGGGATGGTGCCTCGAATGGTGCCTCGAATGGTGCCACGAATGGTGCCACGAATGCGCACGGAGTCTCCTCGGATCCGGTCTGCGGCGGTACCGGCCCGGGTCCGCGGGTTCCCGGGGTGCGCGTGACCCGGCCGGCCTTCGGGACCGCCGAGCCGGGCGTGGCGGCAGCTGCGGGCGCGGCGGCAGTGACCGTGGCGAGGCGCCACCGTCACCAGGTGCAGAAATCGATTGCATGCAGTGTGCGAGCGACGCTGATGGTTGTCAATGGCAAGTCATCGAGATCTTTCGCTGGCGCACCGGTGTGGCAGCAACATGCAGGACTTGTTGACAGTCGAGCGGCGCAGATCTATGTTCGGCGCGAATGAAATCGATTCCGCCTCGGCTCGCCAGAGGTTACCCCCGCCTGCCCGCCACCATCAGCCCTTGGGGAGTGTCATGGAGAACGCATCGAACCTGTCCCGCCGGCGAGTGCTCGCCGGCCTGGCCGCCACCGCCGGCGCCGCTGCGGCCGGCGCGCTCGGCGGACCGCTCGTCGCGCCGTCAGCGGCCGCCGCCGCGGACGACGGCAACGGCCTGCGGATCGTGGACCGCAACGAGAACGGCGGCCGCCTGCAGTACTACCGCTTCGCGACCGACGCCATCGAGTGGGACCCGGCGGTCAACATCCTGCTGCCGGACGGCTACCACACCAGCGGCCGCCGCTATCCGGTGCTGTACCTGCTGCACGGCGGCAACGCCGACTTCCGCACGTTCCACCTCCAGGACAACATCGTCAACCTGACGGCGGGCCGGGAGCTCATCGTGGTCATGCCGGACGCGTCGACCGGCTGGTACTGCAACCCGGTGTCGTCGAACGCGGGCCCGCGCAACTGGGAGACCTTCCACATGGGGCAGTTGCTGCCCTGGGTCGAGGCGAACTTCCGCACCTGGCCCGAGTACGACGGCCGGGCCGTGGCGGGCTTCTCGATGGGCGGCTTCGGCGCCCTGAAGTACACCGCGAAGTACTACGGCCACTTCTGCTCGGTCAGCTCCCACTCCGGCCCGGCGAGCCTGCGCCGCGACTTCGGCCTGGTCGTGCACTGGGCCAACGCGACGTCGGCTGCGCTGGACTCGGGCGGCGGCACGGTCTACGGCGTGCCGCTGTGGGACGAGGCGAGGGTGAGCGCCGACAACCCGATGCAGCGCATCCCGAGCTACGCCGGCAAGCGTGTCTTCCTGGCCGCCGGCACGTCACCGGACCCGGTGGACTGGTTCTCGTACGTCAACGAGACCCAGGTCCTGGCCGGCCACCGCGAGTTCCGCGCCGCCCTGGGCGCCGCCGGCATCCCGCACGAGTGGCACGAGGTCCCGGGCGGGCACTACTTCCGCCACGAGCTGTTCCTCCAGGACCTCGACGGCATGCTGGCCCGCCTGCGCCCCGCCGCCTGAGCGACGCCGGGGCGCGCGCCTCCCGTCAGGTCGCCGTCAGGGCCTGCGTGGGTGCGAGGCGGGCGGCGCGGATCGCCGGGTACAGGCCGGCGATCGCGCCGATGAGCACGGTCGCGCCGACGCCGCCGGCGAGGACCCACAGCGGCACGACGGTGGGCCAGTGCTGCGTCGTGGCGTACATTCCGGTCACCAGATAGCCGAGCAGGACGCCGGCCGCGCCGCCGAGCAGTGACAGCAGCAGCGACTCGGCGACGAACTGGATGCGGATCTGGCCCTTGGTGGCGCCGAGTGATCTGCGCAGGCCGATCTCGGCGCGCCGTTCCAGCACCGAGATCACCATCGTGTTGGCGACGCCGATCCCGCCCACGAGCAGTGCGACGGCGCCCAACCCGAGCAGCAGTGCGGTGAAGGTCGCGTTCGCGGCGCGGCGGGCCGCGAGGGCGTCGGACGGCTTCGACACCTGTACCTCGCCCGGCGACTGCGGGTTGGCCGTGGGCGCGAGCACCGCGCGGACCGCCTCGACCTGTGACTCCACCGACCGCGTGTAGACCGTCGTCGGGTGCCCGTCGAAGCCCAGGTACGTCGTGGCCGCCGGCCACCCCATGAGCACCGCCGAGTCGAGTTCCGGCGCGAGCGGCACCTGGCGCAGCACCCCGAGCACGACCCACCACCGGCCGCCGATGTAGACGGCGGGAACGTTCCCGAGCCGTTCGGCCGCCGTCGCGCCGAGCACCACCGCCGGGTACCGGTGGGTCGCCGCGTTGAGCCAGGCGCCGCGGTCGAGCGTGCCGCCGACCGTCTTGAGCAGGTCGAGGTCGGCCGCGAGCACGGACAGGCCGCCGGACTGCGCCGCCGGGATCCGGTCGGTGCGGTAGACGTACGTGTCGCTGAGCACGCCGGTCGCGGTGGCCGACTGTACCGGGCCGATCTGCTTGATCATCGCGACCGACTCGTCGGGCAGCGTGGCCCGTTTGCCGAACAGCGTGTTGCCGGGCGATACGGTCAGCAGGTTGGTGCCGAGTCTGGCGAGTTCCTGGTCGAGGTTGGCGCGGCTGGAGGCGGAGATGCCGACCACCGCGGTCATCGCGGCGATGCCGATCGCGATGCCCAGCGCCGACAGCACGGCGCGCAGCGGGCGTGAGCGCAGGCCGTACGCGCCGAGCCGGGCCAGGTCCGACGGGCGCAGCCGGGCCGGGGTCAGGGCGGTTGGGGTCGGGGCGGTTGGACGGGGCATCTCAGACCACCTGCCCGTCGCGCATCGGCACCTGCCGCGGCAGGCTGTTCGCGATCTCGCGGTCGTGCGTGATGACCAGGATCGTCGTCCCCGCGTCGTGCAGGTCGCGCAGCAGCGCCACCACCCCGGCGCCGGAGACGGAGTCGAGGTTTCCGGTCGGCTCGTCCGCGAGCAGCAGCGGTGGGTCACCCGCGACCGCGCGGGCGATGGCGACCCGCTGGCGCTCGCCGCCGGAGAGCTGGTACGGGCGGTGGGTGAGCCGCTCACCCAGGCCGACCCGCACCAGCGCGGCCTCGGCGCGCCGCTCGCGTTCCCGCTTGCCGGCGCCGGTGTAGAGCAGGCCGTCGGCGACGTTGCCCAGCGCGTCCCGCCCCGGCGCGAGGTGGAACTGCTGGAAGACGAAGCCGATGCGCCGGGCGCGCAGCGCGGAGAGCTGCCGATCCGACAGCGACGCCACGTCGTGCCCGTCGATGCGCACGGTGCCCTGCGACGGCCGGTCCAGCGTGCCGATCAGGTTCAGCATCGTCGACTTGCCCGAGCCCGACGGCCCGACGATCGCCAGCAGCTCGCCGTAGTCGACGACCAGGTCGACCGCGTGCAGCGCGGTGACCCCGCCGGGATAGGTTCTGGTGACCCCGGCGAGCTCGATCACCTGGTGGCCGGCGACGGTGTCCGGGGCGGTCACGACGGTTTCGAGGGCAGTCATGACGGCACCGCCACCTTCATGCCGGCCTGCAGCCTGTCTCCGGTGATCTCCACCTTGCCGTCGGCGAAGAGCCCGGTCTGCACCGCGACGATCCGCGTCGTACTCCCGTCGACGACCCGCACCCCGTAGCCGCCCTCGGCGAGCGCGAGCAGCGCGACCACAGGAACGCACAGCACGTTCGGCCGCTCGCCGACGGTGAACGCGACGGTGATGGCGACCGCGCCCGGGCTCTGGACCGCCGAGGCGAACTGGATCGTCACATGGATCTTGGTGGTGAACCCGTCGCCGTTGTCGCCCTGGCTCACGACCGTGACGACCTTGATGACCTCGCCCGGGACGAGTTCGCCGCCGGGCAGCGTGACCTGCACCGTGGCGCCCACCTTGGCCAGCCGCGCCGAGCTCATCTCCAGCGGGACGGTGGCCAGCGGTGCGGTGCCGGTGACCTTCTCCACCGGGGTGCCGGGCCCGATCACGGTCCCCACCTGCGTGCTCAGCGAGTCCACGCGGACCTCGCCGGCGGCGTACACGATCTCGCTGGGATCGACCGCGCCCGTCCTGGTGAGACCGAGGTCCCGCTGCCAGTCTTCGACCGCGGCGGCGGTCGCGGGGTTGTAGGTCTCGTCGACGGTGAATCCCCGGTAGCCGAGCGCCCAGAGGTTCTGCTCGAGCTGCTTGACGTCGGCGCCCTTGACGCCCGTCGAGAGCGGGCGATAGGCGGGGAGCGAGCCGTAGAGCAGGGTGACCGGCTTGTTGTCGAGGTGGAAGAGCGCCGTGCCGCGGGTGACGGTCGCGCCCTCCGCGGGCAGCCCGGTCACGGTGCCGTTGCCGCGCGACGAGATCGTCGTGGTGTCGCCGTGGGCGAGCGTGCCGTCGTGGTTCTCCCGGTCGGTGAGCGTCTGCTCGGTGATGTCGGCGGTGGGCACCGGCTTGTTGCTGGCGGAGTCGGGGCTGTCCTGCGCCTCCGGCAGGTTGAAGACCGTGATCGCGGCTGCCACGGCACCGACCGCGAGGACGCCGGCGACCACACCCGCTGTGCGTCGCGCACCCATCAGGAGTTGCCCCGGCTGCTCTTCGGCGCCGGCATGTACTTGTTGCACTCCTGAAACGCCTTCTGGAAGGCCGGGTCGTCGGGCTCGACACCGAGAACCTTGGAGTCGATCGTGATGGAGCCGTTCGCATCGGGGTCGGGATACTTCGCGAATCCGTGGTCCCGCATGCACTGCGACACCTGCCGTATCCTGGCCAGATCCTCAGCGGGGATCGGGCCCTGCTGGTTCCCTCCGGGGTAGTACTGCTTGCACGCCTCCTCCGCCTTGGCGACCTTGCTCTGGTCGACGCCGTCGGGGTTGTGCACCACCAGCCCGCCGTCGGGCTGCGGGTCGGGGTACCACGTGAGGCCCTGATCGCGCATGCACTGCGAGAACTTCAACAGCGATGGCTCGCCGTCGGCCGCCGCGCCGGCGCCGGCATTGGGCGCGCCGGAGTTGGCGGTCGCCACCGCCGGGTCGTCGTGACGGTCGCAACCCGCCGCTGCCACCGCAAGCAGCAGGACGAGTGCGGGAACGATCCACAGTGGACGTTGCTTCTTCGACATGCGTATCGTTCTACGCTTCGACCGGTCACACCCCGGGCACAAAAGCCGGGAACAGCACCCTGATCGCGAGGCCGCCGGCCGGTCGGGCCTGCACGGTCAGGTCCGCCGAGTGGGCCGCGGCGATGGACTGGACGATGGACAGCCCGAGGCCGTGATGACCGTCGTCGGCCGTACGGTCGAGCCGCTGGAACGGGCTGAGCAGCTGCTCCACCAAATCCGGCGGGACGGGCGGCCCGGTGTTGGTCACCGACAGGAAGCAGCGCACGCCCTCCGTGCCCGTCGCGACCTCCACCCGCCCGTCCGGGACGTTGTAGCTCATCGCGTTGTCGACCAGGTTGGCCACCAGACGCTCGACGAGCACGGGGTCGCCGGTGACCCGCGCGGGCTCGACCTCGGCCGCGACGGCCAGGGCTTGGTGTCGTGCCCTCGGCTCGGCGGCCCGCAGCACGTCGTCGGCGATCCCGGACAGCTCGACGCTCTCCCGGCGGTCCAGGCCGCGCTCGCTGGTCGCCAGGACCAGTAGCGATTCGAGGAGCTGGGCCTGCTGCTCGCTGACGACCATCAGCTCCTCGAACTGGGCCCGGAACTCCTCCACCGTCGCGTCCGGATCGAGGACAGTCTCCTGCAGCAAGGCATGCTCCAGCGTCAACGGCGTGCGCAACTCGTGCGCCGCGTTGGCGACGAACCGTTTGTGCGAGTCGAGCGCGGACTCCAGCCGGCCGAGCAGCCCGTCGACGGTGTCCGCGAGACTCTTGAGCTCGTCGCGCGGCCCGGTCACGGCCAGCCGCTCGTGCACGTTCCGCGCCGAGATGAGCTGAATGGTGGCGGTCATGGTCTGCAGCGGCCGCAGCACCCGCCCGGCCACCAGCCAGCCGAGCACGACCGCGACGACCGCCATGACGGCCAGCGCCACGCCCGACTTCACGAGCAGCTGATGCATGAGCTCCGCCTGCTGCTGGTGGGCCTGCTCCTGGAACGCCTCGACGACGCGCCGCTGCGCTTCGGACAGCCGGACGCCCGCCGGCAAGGTCTCCCCCAGGAAGATGCTGACGCTCTGCTCGCCCGATGGGGTCGTGCTCTGCGTGGACATCGCGACGTTCGACCCGCTGTGTGCGACCAGCAGGTAGGTGATGGTCAGCAGCACGGCGCCGGAGAGCAGGAACAGCCCGCCGTACAGCAGCGTGAGCCGGAGCCGGACCCGCATGCCGGAGATCTGGGAGGTCAGGCCCACGGGGACTCCTCTTTCAGCTCAGCTCAGCCCGGATCCGGTAGCCGGCTCGGGGAACGGTCTCGATGACGGGCGGCTCGCCGATCTTCGACCGGAGGCGGTTCATGGTGGCCTTCACCGTCGTGGTGAACGGATCGGTGGCCTCGTCCCACACCCGTTCCAGAAGCTCCTCCGCGGAGACCACCCGGCCCTGCGCGGCGAGCAGGTATTCGAGGACGGCCAGCTCCTTGGGGTTGAGCGCCAGCCGCGTCCCGGCCCGGACGGCGACCCGCTGGGCCGGGTCCAGCACCAGGTCACCATGCACCAGGACAGGCGGCACGGCGGGCTGGGAACGCCGGCCGAGCGCCCGGATGCGCGCCACCAACTCGGGATAGGCGAACGGCTTCGGCAGGTAGTCGTCCGCGCCGATGGTGAGACCCTGCACCCGCTCGGCGACGGTGCTGGCCGCGGTCAGCATGAGCACCCGGGTCCGCCGCGGCTCCCGCATCAGCCGGCGGCACACCTCGTCGCCGGGCACACCCGGCAGATCCCGGTCGAGCACCACCACGTCGTAGTCGACCTCGACGGTACGGTCGAGCGCCGCCGCCCCGTCAAACGCCACGTCGACCGCCATGCCCTCGCGCCGCAGCACCCGCGCCACCGAGTTGGCGAGCCGCACCAGATCCTCAACCACCAGAACCCTCATCCGGCTCCCCAGTCCGCCAGCGATCCGGACCGCCAGGATACGGGTGAGCCGGTCACACAGCCGTCACAGCGGCCCCGACCAGCAGGCTAGGTGGCGTCGTGGCGGCGGTGGAAGCGGCGCTCGAACTCGGCGGTGTACACCGACGGGGCAACAGAGGACGACGACTGCTCCAGGACGCCGTCGTCGGCGACGTAGAAGATGGCGCGGCCGATGGCCAGCTCGCCCGGGCGGGTCGGGACGTAGAGCATCCAGCCCACGCTGACGCGGTCGGCGCGCAGGTCCTCCAGCGGGTAGTTGCGGGTGTCCAGGCCGCGGGCGCGGACGTACGTGCGGACCCGGGCCAGGGCGTCCTCGGCCGGGAGGGGGTCGGGGCTGGGCACCGTCGCGCCCGCCAGCGTCAGCTCGAACCACGCGGCGTCGACGTCCGCCGTCCCGCCGAAGATGGCGGTCAGGGTGGAGCGGGTAGCTCCGGTGCGTTCCACACGCCGCCGGAGAGCACGGCGCGGCCGCCCGGCAGCTGGTACAGCGTCGAACCGCTGCGGCGGGAGCCCTCGAAGCGGCCGGCGCCGGGCAGCATCCGCGGGCCCCACGACGAGCGCGCGGCGACGAAGCCGGCCGCCATCGCCGCCCAGCGGGCCCACATCACCGGGAACTCGGGGAACTCGCCGGCGGACGGGGTCCCGCGCGTGCCGGACCGGCGGTCCTGGCGGGCCTGGGCGGCGGCGCGGCCGGCGGGGCGGGCCTGGCGGTCCTCATGCGCGACGTGGGCCGCCAGCCACAGCGGCAGCCGGTCGCGCGGGTAGGCCGCCAGGTCGGCCCGGTACACCTCCGGGGGTGCCAGGTCGCCGTCGGGGAACGGCTCGTCGCCGTCGTCGCGCACCACCTCGGCCGCGCCGGCGGGGTCGAGGGTCACCAGCAGGCGCCACCACGGTCCCGCCCCGGGCCGGGCCGACGCGTGCCGCTCGGCGCGGGCGAGCTCGACGACGGCGGCGGTCGGCTGGCGGTGGACCACGTGCCCGCGCTCGTCGGTGAACGCGAGGCGCACCGTGGTAACGGTGAACACGGCATCCAGCCGGCGCCAGCCGGCCGGGCCCAGGGCGGCCAGCTCGCGCCGCAGCGTCTCGGTCAGCTCCACGTGCATTGTATAGCGCACGCTAGACAATAGATCCAGTTGACAACGGGCGCGTCCGGGCGAGAGGGTGTGCAGATAACGCGCATTGATGTACGATAAATACACCAAGGAGGGCTGTCGTGACCGACACCTACGACGTCGTCGTCCTCGGGACCGGTGCGGGCGGGCTGGCCGCCGCCGTCACGGCCGCGGCGCTCGGCGCGTCGGTCGGGGTCTTCGAGAAGACCGGACACGTCGGCGGCACCACGGCCGTCTCCGGCGGGGTCGCCTGGATCCCCGCCCACGACCGGCCCGACGCGCCCGTCCCGCTGCCCGTCGAGGACGCGCTGACCTACCTCGGCGCGCTGTCGAACGGCACGATCGACGAGCACCTCGCCGAGGTGTACGTGCGCTCGGCCGGGCCCGCCGTGCGGTTCCTGGAGGCGCACACCCCGCTGCGGCTCTCGGTCACCGAGGGCTTCCCCGACTACAAGCCCGAGCTGCCCGGCGGCAAGGCGGCCGGCGGCCGCTCGCTGAGCCCCGCCCCGTTCGACTTCGCCGGGCTGGGGGAGTGGGCCGGGCGGGTGACCGCCTTCCCCAACGACTACAGCAACGTCGGCTTCGACGCCGAGACCCGGGCACGGATCTGGGGCGGCCGTGACCCGGGCCCCGGCGCCGACGTCCGGCTGGCCGGCGCCGCCCTCGTCGGCAGCCTCCTGCGCGGCCTGCTCGACCTCGGCGTCACGCCGCAGACGTCGTCCCGGGCGGTCGAGCTGGTTCTGGACGCCGGTGCCGTCACGGGTGTCGTGCTGGAGACGCCCGAGAGCCGCCGCCAGGTGCACGCCCGGCGCGGTGTCGTCATCGCCACCGGCGGGTTCGAGTGGGACCCCGCACTCGTCAAGGCGTTCCTGCGCGGCCCGATGCACGGACCGACCTCCCCGCCGAACAACACCGGCGACGGCCTGCGGATGGCGATGCGGGCCGGCGCCTCCCTCGGCAACATGGCCGAGGCCTGGTGGGTGCCGATCGTGCGGATCCCCGGCGACACCCACGGGGGCCGGCAGCGCCACCGCAGCGTCCGGCTCGAACGCACCCGCCCGCGCTCGATCATGGTCAACCGGCACGGGCGCCGGTTCGCCAACGAGGCCGGCGACTACCACAGCCTCGGCGGCGCCTTCCACCAGTTCGACCCCGCCCGGTTCGAGTACCCGAACCTTCCGGCGTGGATCGTGTTCGACCGCGAGCACCTTGTGCGGTACGGCTTCCTCGGGGTGAGCGCCGGCGACGCCGTGCCCGAGTGGTTCCACGAGTCGGCGAGCCTCGCCGAGCTCGCCGGCCGGCTCGGCGTCGACGGCGACGCGCTCGGCGCCACGGTGGCGACCTGGAACCGGCACACCGCCGAGCTGCGCGACCCCGACTTCGGCCGCGGCCGCAGCAGCTACGACGGGCACTGGGGCGACACCACCGCCGCGACGCTCGCGGAGCGGACCCTCGGGCCGATCGACGCGCCGCCGTACTACGCCGTCGCCGTCGACATCGGGGCCATGGGCACCAAGGGTGGCCCGCGCACCGACGACAACGGCCAGGTCCTCGACCTCGACGGCCGGCCGATCGGCGGCCTCTACGCGGCCGGCAACGCCATGGCCGGCACCACCGGCATGGCCTACGGCGGCGCCGGCGGCACCATCGGGCCCGCCCTCACCTGGGGCCACCGCGCCGCGCGTCACGCCGTCACCGGCTCGAAGGCGGCGACGGCATGACGGTGCACCAGCGCACGATCGTGGTCGACGGCCTCACCACCGGCTTCCTGGAGGCCGGCGACGGCGAGCCCGTGGTGCTGCTGCACGGCGGTGAGTTCGGCGCCGACGCCGAGGTCGCCTGGGAGCACACGATCGCCGCGCTCGCCACGCGGTACCGCGTGGTCGCCCCCGACCAGCTCGGCTACGGCCGCACCGCGAAGGTGGTCGACTTCGTCCACGGCCGGCGGATGCGCATCCGGCACGTGGCCCGGCTGTGCGACGCGCTCGGCATCGAGGCGGCGGCGTTCGTCGGCAACTCGATGGGCGCGGTGAACCTGCTCGTCGACGCGGCCTCGCCGGTCCCGCTGCTGCCCGCCCGGCGGATCGTGGCGATCTGCGGCGGCGGGGAGATCCTGCGCAACGAGCACGTCGACGCCCTCTACGACTACGACGCCACCCTGCCCGCGATGCGTCGCCTGGTGGCCGCGCTGTTCCACGACCCGGCCTACGCCGCCGACGACGGGTACGTCGCCCGGCGGTTCGCGTCCAGCACCGCGCCCGGCGCCTGGGAGGCGATCGCGGCGGCCCGGTTCCGCCGGCCCGGCGCCCCGGCCGGCGGTGGCTCGGCCGAGCCCGACTACGCCCGCATCCGCCCGCCGACCCTGTTCGTCGAGGGCGGCGCCGACAAGCTCAAGCCGCCCGGCTGGGCCAAGGACCTCGCCGTTCGGGTGCCGCACGGGCGCGGCGTGGTCGTGGACGGCGCCGGCCACTGCCCGCAGATCGAGCGGCCCGGCGTCGTCAACGACCTGCTCCTGGACTTCCTGGGCGAGCCGTGAGCGACGTGGACTATCCCGGGCTGCTGCGCCTCGACGGCCGGGTCCACGCGGTCGTCGGCGTCGGGCCCGGCATCGGCCGCGAGACCGCGACAGCGCTCGCGGCCGCCGGCGCCCGGGTCGTGTGCGTCGACGTCGACGCGGGCCAGGCCGCCGCGGTCGCCGCCGAGACGGGCGGCGTCGCCGCGGCCTGCGACATCACCGCGCCCGACGCGTTCGCCGAGGTGCTCGCCCGCGCCGAGCGGGAGCTGGGCCGGGTCGACGGGGTCACCGACGTCGTCGGGCTCGTGCGGTGGAAACCGCTCGCCGGCACGGCCGACGGCGACTGGGTCTGGCAGAGCGACGTGGTCGCCGCGCAGGCGGTGCGGGTGCTCCGGTCCGCGGTACCGCACCTGCTGCGGGCCGGCGGCGGCACGCTCACCTACATCGCGTCGGTGTCGGCGTTCACCAGCGCCCCCGGGCACGGCCTCTACGGCATGGCCAAGGCCGCCCTGCTGTCGATGGTGCGCACCGCCGCGGTCGAGCTCGGCCCGCAGGGCATCCGGGTCAACGCCGTCTCGCCGGGCGCCACGCTCACCCCGCGCCTGGCCGCCGACCCGCGCTTCGCCGAGGCCAACCGGGCCAACAGCGAGCGCACGCCGCTGCGGCGGCTGGCCCGGCCGAGCGACATCGCCGCCGCCGTGCTGTTCCTGTCCTCACCCATGGCCGGCCACGTGACCGGCCAGGAGCTCGTCGTGGACGGCGGACTCACCAACACCTGGCCCCTCGCGCAACCTACTCGCTGAGCGCCTCGCCGACCTGCCGGGCCGCGTTGAGGATGAACTTCTCGGCCGACCTCGCCTGGTCCTCGCGGTACGTGATGAGGTTGAGGCACGCCCGCGGGTGCGAGTTCGGGATCGGCGCCGCCACCGCGTAGGCGCCCAGCTCTATCTCGCCCGAGCTCGTCGCGTAGCCGCGCTCGCGGGCCCGGGTCACCTCGACCGGCTCCTCGGCGACCTGGGGCCCGGCCGCCAGCAGCGCGTAGCCCGCCGCGCCCCGGTTGATCGGGGTGCGCATGCCCGCCTTGAACGCGATGTGGTGCGTCGCCGTCGTCGGCTCGACCAGCTCGATCGACACCGCCTCGGCGCCCTCGGCGATGAACAGCGACACCGTGCAGCCGACCTCGTTGGCCACCTCCCGCATCGCGGGGATCGCCAGCTCCCGCAGCGTCGGCAGGTACGCGTCGGCGAGCGTCGCCAGCCGCGACCCGCCCCGGTAGCGCCCGTCGGTGCTCTGCGCGACGAAGCCGAAGTCGGCGAGGGTCTGCAGCAGGCGGTAGGCGATCGAGCGGTGCACGCCCAGCTCGACGGCGAGCTGCTGGCTGGTCATGCCGTCCGGCGAGTCGACCACCGCGAGCAGCGCCCGCAGGCCCCGCGCCAGCGTCTGGCTGCCCACCTGCGGGCGTCCAGTCTGTTCCGCCATCCGCATCCCCCTCGTTCGAAGCAGTCCTATTAACGCACGCGGCGCGTTGACCGGCACACCGCGCCTGCGTACGCTGCGCACATATAACGAGCAGCCAGATGTAAATAACGATACCAGATCAGGAGTACGCCATGACAGTCGCGCTCTGCACGACATCCCACTCGCCGCTGATCGGCCTGCACGACCCGCCGCCGCAGGTGCGCGCCGAGGTCGACGGCGTGCTGGCGCGGGCCCGGGTCTTCGTGGAGGAGTTCGACCCGCAGCTCGTGGTGGTGTTCGCGCCCGACCACTACAACGGGTTCCTCTACGACATGATGCCGCCGTTCTGCGTCGGGGCCGCCGCGAGTTCGGTGGGCGACTACGGCCTGCCGGCCGGCCCGCTCGACGTCGACCGCGACGCCGCCTACACCGTCGCCAGGCACGCGCTCGGCGCCGGGGTCGACGTCGCGGTCTCCGAGGACATGCAGGTCGACCACGGCCTCGTGCAGCCGCTGACGTTCCTCTTCGGCTCGCTCACGGCCGTGCCCGTGGTGCCCGTCTTCGTCAACTGCGTCGCCGACCCGCTCGGCCCGGCCGTGCGGGCCAGGCATCTCGGCGCGGCGGTCGGGGCGGCGGTCCGGGAGCTCGGCCGGCGCGTGCTCGTCGTCGGCTCCGGCGGGCTGTCGCACGACCCGCCGGTGCCGCGGCTGGCCGAGGCGCCGCCCGAGGTCGTGGAGCGGCTCAAGCACGGCCGCAACCCCACCCGCGAGCAGCGCGCCCAGCGCGAGAGCCGCACGGTCGTCGCGGCGGCCGACTTCGCGCAGGGCCGGGGGCCGTACCGCCCGCTCAACCCGGACTGGGACGACCTCGTGCTGCGCTCCCTCGCCGGCGGCGACTTCGGCGCGATCGACGGCCATGACAACGACTGGTTCGTGGCCGAGGCCGGGCACTCGGCGCACGAGGTGCGCACCTGGCTCGCCGCCTACGCCGCGCTCGCCGCCCAGGGGCCGTACGACGTGCGGTCGAGCTACTACCGCGCGATCCCCGAGTGGTTCGCCGGGTTCGCCACCACCACCGCGCTGCCGCGCCAGGCGCCGGCCGGTGACCGGGCCCGCGCTGTTGACGTTGCCGATGGCGCTCGTTAGTGTGCGACTATCGCAACCGCCTGTGCGATAAATACACGAGGTGAAGATGCACGAGACCCCCACCCGAGTCGACGTCGTGGTCGTCGGCGCAGGTCCCGTCGGGCTGACGCTCGCCAACATCCTCGGGGCGCGCGGCGTCGGCGTGCTCGTCGTCGACGAGCGGGCCGCGCTGATCGACTACCCGCGCGGCGTCGGCATCGACGACGAGTCGCTGCGGACCTTCCAGTCGATCGGCCTGGTGACCCAGGTGCAGCGGCACACGATCCCGAACCAGATCCTGCGCTTCGTCAACGGCAAGGGCCGGCTGCTCGCCGAGATCGCCCCCAGCGGCAACGACTTCGGCTGGCCCAAGCGCAACGGGTTCGTCCAGCCGCTCGTCGACGCCGAGCTGCTCGCCGGGCTGGCCCGCCACGCGTCGGTCGAGACCGCCTGGCAGGTCCGCATGGAGACCTACGAGGAGGGCCCCGACGCGGTCACCGTGCGCCTGCGGGAGCCGGACGGCACGGTCCGCGAGGTGCACACGTCGTACCTCGTGGGCTGCGACGGCGGCCGCAGCATCACCCGGCAGCTGCTCGGCACCACGTTCGAGGGCACCACCTCGGAGACCCGCTGGGTCGTCGTCGACATCGAGCACGACCCGCTGGGCTCGCCCAACAGCTACGTGGGCGCCGACCCGGCCCGGCCGTTCGCGTCCATCTCCATCGCCCACGGCATCCGCCGCTTCGAGTTCATGGTGATGGCCGACGAGCCCGACGAGCAGGTCGAGCGGCCCGAGTTCCTGCACCGGCTGCTCGCCCCGTTCGTCCCGCGGCCGGCCGAGGCGCGCATCATCCGCCACCGCGTCTACACCCACCACTCCCGCATCGCCGGGACGTTCCGCCGGGGCCGGGTGCTCATCGCCGGCGACGCCGCGCACCTCATGCCGGTGTGGCAGGGCCAGGGGTACAACAGCGGCATCCGCGACGCCGCGAACCTCGGCTGGAAGCTCGCCGCCGTCGTCTCCGGCGCCTGCCGCGCGGACCTGCTCGACACGTACGACGCCGAGCGCCGCGGCCACGCCAAGGCGATGATCGACCTGTCCACCACGGTCGGGCGGATCATCTCGATCCGCAGCCGCCCCCTCGCGTGGCTGCGCGACCGGGTGGCCGGCGCCGCGTCGCTGCTGCCGTCGCTCAAGCGCTACATCGTGGAGATGCGGTTCAAGCCGATGCCGCGCTACGAGCGCGGGGCGATCGTGCCGATCAGCGGGGCGCAGTCGCCGGTCGGGCGGCTGTTCATCCAGCCCCAGGTGCAGACCGCCGACGGCACCGCGCTGCTCGACGACGCCATCGGCCCCTGGTTCGCCGTGCTGTGCTGGAACAACGACCCGACCGCGATCCTCGACGACGACGCGCTGGAGATCTGGCGCGGCCTCGGTGCCCGCCTCGTCGCCGTGGTGCCGACGGCGCAGCTGGGCCGCACCGCCTTCCCCGACGAGGTGCTCGTCGTCGGCGACCCCGGCCGGCTCAAGACCTGGTTCGACGGGCACACCGAGTCGGTCGTGTTCCTGCGCCCGGACCGCTGCGTGGCCGCCGCGTCGATCGCGCAGCAGGCCTCGGAGGTATCGCGGAAGCTCGCGGCCGCTCTGGCCCTCAACGAGCGGGTGGAGGTGGGCGAGCATGCCTGAGCGCACTGAGCCCTTTGACCACACCGTCGACGTCCTCGTCGTCGGCTCCGGGGCCGGCGGCCTGACCGCCGCCCTCACCGCCGCCGCCCGCGGCCTGTCCACCCTCGTCGTGGAGAAGGCGGCCCACTTTGGCGGCTCCAGCGCGCTGTCCGGCGGCGGGCTGTGGGTGCCCGGCGCGCCCGCCCAGACCCGCGCCGGCGTGCACCTCGACCCCGAGGCCGCCCTCACCTACCTGCAGAAGATCACGCAGGGCGCGGTGAGCGAGGCCCGGCTGCGGGCGTACCTCGAGCACGCCGCCCCCATGCTCGCCTTCCTGGAGGGCGCGAGCGGGCACCTGCGGTTCGTGTGGAAGCCCGGCTACCCCGACTACTACCCGGAGACGCCCGGCGGCTCCGCCGAGGGCAGCGTCATCAACATCCCACCGATCGACCTGCGCACCCTCGGCGCCGACGCGGCGCTGCTGCTGCCGCCGCACGCCGTCGGCCCGAAGGGGTTCTGGATCGGCCCCAATGAGCTCGTCGACTTCTACCGGCTGCGCCAGAGCTGGAAGGGCAAGCGGGTCTTCGTCCGGCTGCTGTGGCGCATGGCGCGGGCCCGGCTGCTCGGCG
Organism: Dactylosporangium sp. AC04546; assembly: GCF_022095675.1. Classification (GTDB taxonomy): domain Bacteria; phylum Actinomycetota; class Actinomycetes; order Mycobacteriales; family Micromonosporaceae; genus Dactylosporangium. Next base: position 26,561 of record NZ_JAHYSG010000040.1, read on the forward strand.
AGCGCGTCGTCACCATGGGCCAGGCCCTCATGGCCCGGCTCATGCTCGCCTTCCGCGAGCGCGGCCTGCAGCTGTGGCTGGCGGCGCCGATGACGTCGCTCATCACCGACGCCGAGGGGCGGGTCGTGGGCGCCGAGGTCACCCGCGACGGCGCGGTCACCCGGGTCCGGGCCCGCGGCGGGGTCATCCTCGCCTCCGGCGGGTTCGACCACGACCCCGGCCTGCGCCGCACCCACCAGCCGTTCGCCGACCACCGGCTCAGCCTCGGCGCCACCTCGAACACCGGCGACGGCATCGTCGCCGCGCAGGCCGCCGGCGCGGACACCGCGCTCATGGACAACGCCTGGTGGTACCCGGCGGTCGCCTGGGCGCCCGGGCGCGTGCAGTTCAGCCTCAACGAGCGGATGATGCCGGCCCAGTTCATCGTCAACGGCCACGGCGAGCGGTACATCAACGAGGCCGCGCCCTACGAGGACTTCGGCCACGCGATGATCGCCGGCGACCGGCACATCCCGTCGTGGCTCGTCACCGACGACTGGTGCTGGCGGCGGTACGTCGTCTTCGGGCACCTGCCGCTGCCGTGGATCCCGTTCGCGCCGGTGCCGACCGGGCGGAAGCTGCCGAGCTCCTGGCTCACCTCGGGGTCGGTCGTCACCGGCCGTACCGTCGACGAGCTCGCCGCCGGGATGGGCGTGCCGGCCGACCGGCTGCGGCGCACCACCGAGCGGTACAACACCCTCGCCGCCGCCGGGCGCGACGACGACTTCCACCGCGGGGAGAGCGTGTACGACCGCTACTACAGCGACGTCACGCTGCCGGTGCCGAACCTGCGGCCGCTCGGCCCCGGCCCGTACTACGCCTTCAAGCTGATCCTGTCCGACCTCGGCACCAACGGTGGTGTCCTGACCGACGAGCACGCCCGCGCCCTGCGCGCCGACGGCTCGGTCATCGCCGGGCTCTACGCCACCGGCAACGCCTCGGCCACCATCATGGGCCGCAGCTACGCCGGCGCCGGCGCGACGCTGGGCCCGGCGATGACGTTCGCGTACATCGCCGCCAACGACATCGCTGCCAACGACGTCACGGAGGCCACGTCGTGAGCGCCTACGCGGGCCGCCGCGTCGTGGTCACCGGCTGCGCGTCCGGCATCGGCGCCGCCCTCGCCCACCTGCTGCACGACCGCGGCGCCGAGGTGACCGGCCTCGACCTGCGGCCCACCACCGCGCCGGTCGCCCGGTTCGTGCCGGTCGACCTCGCCGACTCCGCCTCGATCCGCGCGGCCGCCGACGCGATCGGAGACCCCGTGGATGCGCTGTTCAACGTGGCCGGGCTGTCCGGGGCGATCGACCCGGCGCTCGTCGTCGGCGTCAACTTCGTCGGCACGCGGGAGCTCACCGAGCTGCTGCTGCCCCGGATGACGGCGGGCGCGGCGGTCGTCACCACCGCGTCCGTCGCCGCCTCCCGCTACCTGCAGCGGCGCGACCTCGTCGCCGGCCTGCTCGCCACCCGGGACCGGGACGAGGCGAGCCGCTGGTGCCGCGAGCACGCCGCCGACATCGGCACCGGGTACTCCGTGTCGAAGGACGCGGTGGTGTGGTACACGATGACCCACGCCGTCCCCCTCGCGGCCCGCGGCATCCGGCTGAACTGCGTCGCCCCCGGCCTCACCGCCACGCCGATCCTCGAGGCGTCGCGCGCCTCCCGGGGCGAGGCGTTCCTCGACGCCATCCCGAAGCCGCTGGGTCGCGTCGCCGAGCCCGCCGAGCAGGCGGCCGTCCTCGCCTTCCTCGGCAGCGCCGACGCCCGCTACGTCAGCGGCCAGGTGATCTGGGCCGATGGCGGCTACCTGGCCGGCGTCGCCACCGGGCAGCTGCCCCACCGCACCGGCAGCCTCGGCGACCCCGCACCGACCGGAGGACCTTCATGACCGAGATCATCGCCGGGCTGACGACGGGCGCGATCTACGCCATGGTCGCGCTCGGCTACAACGTGACCTACCTGGCCTCGGGCGTGCTCAACTTCGCCCACGCCAACCTGATGGTGGCCGGGATGTTCGTCGCCTACTGGGCGCACGACATCGGCGGCCTGCCGGTGCCCGTCGTGTTCCTCATCGCCTTCGTCCTGGCCGGCGTCGTCGGCCTGGTCGAGGAGCGGTTCGCGATCCGGCCGCTGCGCAACAGCAGCGGCAGCGCCGAGCTCGTCACCATGATCGGTGTCGCGACCGTCATCACCGGGATCATCGCCTTCACGTTCGGCACCGACGCGCTACGGGTGCCGTTCTTCGGCCCGGACCAGACCGTCGTCGTCCTCGGCGGCCGGGCCCAGCCCCTCGACCTCATCATCGTCGGCGTCGCCATCGCGCTGGCGATCGCGCTGGAGCTGATCACCCACCGCACCCGCATCGGGCTCGCCGCCCTCGCCCAGACCGACGACCGCGAGGCGGCCCAGCTGCGCGGCATCAACGTCGGCGGGCTGTCGATGTGGGGCTTCGCGGTCGCGGCGGCCGCCGGCGGCCTGCTCGGGCCGCTGCTGGTCGCCAAGACGTTCGCCGCGACCTCCCTCGCGCTGCTGCTGGCGGTCAAGGGCTTCGTCGTGCTGGTGCTCGGCGGGGTCGGCAGCCACCGCGGGGTGCTCATCGCCGCGCTCGGCATCGGGCTCGTCGAGGCGTTCGGCGCCCGCTACATCGGCCCCCTCTACCGCGACGTCGTCGTCTTCGTCGTGTTCGCGATCGTCCTGCTGGCGCTGCCGCACGGGCTCTTCGGTGATCGGAAGGTGAGAGCGGTATGACCCAGGGAACGGCCATCCGGCCGCTGGCCGGCGCGTGGATCGTCGCCGTCGGGGTGCTCGCCGCCCTGCCGTGGCTCGGCGCGAGCGGCGCCACGCTGCGGCTCGTCACGCTCGTCGCGATCCTCGCCCTCGTCGTCAGCGGGCTGAACCTCACCCTCGGCTACGCCGGCGAGCTGGCCCTGGCCCAGGTGCCGATCTACGCGGCCGGCGCCTACGTCACCGGCTACCTCGCCACCGCCGTCGTCAACGACCTGCTCGTCGCGATGCTCGCCGCGATCGCCGTCGCCGTCGTCGTCGGCGTGGTCACCGGCCTGCCCGGCCTGCGCCTCGGCGGCTGGACCCTGGCCATCACGTCGTTCTTCGTCGTGCTGCTCATCCCGTCGATCGTCGCCGCGTTCGGCGACCGCCTCGGCGGCTACGAGGGGATGATCGGCATCCCGGCGCCGGCGGTGTTCGGCACCGACCTGGAGCCGGATGCGTTCTACGTGGTCGTCGTCGCCGTCACCGCGCTGTGGTTCCTCGTCTTCCGCAACATCGCGGTGTCCCGCCACGGCGCGTCGCTGCTCGTGCTCAAGCAGAGCCCGATCCTCGCCGCCGCGGTCGGCACGTCGCCGCACGGCACCAAGATGACCGCCTACGCGATCGGCGCGATCCCGGCCGGCATCGCCGGCTGCTTCGCCGCCTACGTCGACGCCTACCTGTCGCCGCTCACCTTCGGCCTGGAGCTGTCGATCATCATCCTGGCCGCCGGCATCCTCGGGGGGCCGGCCAGCGTCTACGGCGCCCTCGTCGGTGCGGCCATCATGCAGGTCGGGCCGCTGCGGGTCACCGTCTTCGACAAGTACGCCCTGGTCGCCTACGGCGTGTTCCTCGTCGTCGGCGGGCTGCTGCTGCGCAACGGCCTGGCCGGCCTCACCCACCGGCTGTGGCGGCGCGTCCGCGGGCGCGGCGAGCCGTTCACAGCCACGGTGGGGGAGGAACTCGTCGACCTGCCCGCCGTCACCGGCCAGGCGCTCGCCGTGCGCGGGGTGACCCGGCGCTTCGGCGGGAACCTCGCGGTCGACGACGTCTCGTTCGAGGCGCGGCCCGGGCAGATCACCGCCCTCGTCGGGCCCAACGGCTCCGGCAAGACCACGATCATGAACCTGGTCTCCGGCTACTACACCCCCGACGCCGGCACCGTCACCCTCGGCGAGCAGGTCATCTCCGGTCTGCCGACGCACCGGGTCGCCCGGCGCGGCGTCGGGCGCACCTTCCAGACGCCGCTCATCCCGCAGGGCCTGACCGTGCAGGACACCATCGTCACCGGGCGGCTCGGCAGCCACCCCGTGTCGCTGCTCGCCACCGCGCTGCGCCTGCCCCGGCACTGGCGGGCGCTGGCCGAGGAGCGGCGGACCAGCCAGGAGATCATGCGGGCGCTCGGGCTCGACCGGCACGCCGGCACGCCCGCCGCCGACCTGGCCCTGGGCACCCGCCGGATGCTCGAACTGGGCCGGGCGATCGCCGGCGGCAGCGCCCTCGTGCTGCTCGACGAGGTCGCGTCCGGCCTCGACGAGGACGACATCCACGGCCTCGTGCGGGTGCTGTCCAAGATGCGCGCCGCCGGCATCACCGTGGTCCTCGTCGAGCACAACTTCTCGCTCGTCAAGGCGGTCGCCGACACCGTCGTCGTGCTCGCCGAGGGCCGCGTCCTGGCCACCGGCACCCCGGCCGAGATCGCCGCCGACGACACCGTCGTGCGCACCTACCTCGGCGACGGCGGCGACATCACCGGCACCCGGATCCTCGACTCGGAGAAGGCGGCGAGCGCATGAGCGGTTCCGGAACGAAGTGGAGGAGGCCGCTCATCATGGGCTCAGCTTGGAACTCGTGCGGCCGGAGCGGAGCGGAGGTCGCATGAGCACCCTGGAACTGCGGCAGCTCGCCACCGGCTACGGCGACCTGCGGGTCGTCACCGACGCCACCCTCGAGGTCGAGGCCGGCTCGGTCACCGCGCTGCTCGGCCGCAACGGCGCCGGCAAGACCACCACCCTGCGGGCCGTCGCCGGCCTCAACAAGATCACGTCGGGCGCCGCCACGCTCGACGGCACCGACCTCGCCGCACTGCCCGCCTACCGCCGCGCCCGGGCCGGCATCGCCTACGTCCAGGAGGGCAAGCGGATCTTCCGGTCCCGCACCGTCGAGGAGAACCTGCGCCTCGGCACGTACGCCGGGCGCAGCGCCGCCCGTGGGCGCGAGCTCACGGGCCAGATGTACGAACGGTTCCCGCTGCTGGCCGAGCGGCGCAAGCTGCGCGCCGCCCAGCTCAGCGGCGGCCAGCAGCAGATGCTGGCCATCGCGCAGGCGCTCGTCGCCGATCCCCGCGTGCTGCTGCTCGACGAGCCGTCCGCCGGCCTGGCGCCGGCGATCGTCGGGCAGGTGCTCGACGTGATCCGCGACCTGCGGGCCCGCGGGCTCGCCGTCCTGCTCGTCGAACAGGCGGTGGAGTTCGCGCTCGCCGCCGCCGACCGGGTCGTGGTGCTCAACCTCGGCCGCACCGTCTATTCGGGGCAAGCCACCGACACGGGCCTGCGCGAGGCGATCCGCCGCGCCTACATGGCCGAGGAACTCGCATAACCCCCTTCCATCGAAAAGAGGCACTGCCATGCCGTTACCACTGAATCGCCGCGCCCTGCTCGCCGCCGGGGCCGCGCTCGTCCTGCTCGCCGCCGGCTGCGGCGAGGACGAGGCCAAGGGCAGCACCGAGAACTTCGACGTGCTGTTCATCGGCGGCGTCACCGGCCCCGCCGCGACGACCGTCGCCGCGACCACCAAGGCCCTGGAAGCCGCCGCCAAGTCCATCAACGAGCACGGCGGCATCAAGGGCCGCAACGTGGTGGTCAAGGTCAAGGACTCGCAGGGCGACGCCCGGCGCGCCGTGAGCATGCTGCAGGAGGAGCTGTCCGGCAGCGACCTGCCCGACGTGGTCATCCCGAGCGGCACCAGCGCCGAGGCGCTCGCCATGGTGCCGCTGCTGACCCGCAGCAAGATCGTGTCGATCGCGTTCGGGGCCAGCCCGCTGCTCAACGACCCGCAGAAGTACCCGTACCACTTCCAGAGCGTGCCGAACAGCGCCGCCCAGCTGACCGGCCTGCGCAAGCACCTGGAGGCCAAGGGCGCCAAGCGGCTGGGCCTGCTCGTGTCGCAGGACGAGTACGGCAAGGGCGTCGTGTCGGCGGTCAAGTCGCAGCTGGAGGGCAGCGGCATCGAGGTGAAGAACTTCGAGTTCGTCCCCACCGACATCGACCTGTCCGTCTCGTACCGCCGGATGCTCGACGCCAACCCCGACGTCGTCTACATCGACACCACCGGCGACGCCGCGGTACGGCTGCTGCAGGCCCGCGTGCAGACCGGCGCCGTGACGATCCCGACGATCGCCGGCAGCGGCATGTCGCTCACCGCGGGCGGGCCGTTCAAGTACGGCTCGCCGGAGGCGAACAAGAACCTCGAGATCCTCGTGTTCAAGGTCGAGGTGGCGGTGCCCGAGGCGCAGCAGTCCGCGGTGTTCAAGGACTTCCTCACGCGGTACTCCGGTGGCCAGCCCATCCAGAACAGCCTCTCCACGCCGGCCCTGGCCTGGGACCAGCTGCGCCTGATCGCGGCGGCGGCCGCGCAGGACGGCGCGCTCGCCGACCTGCCCGGCTCCCTCGTCAAGGCCGTCTACAACCTCAAGGTCGACGACGGCTACTGGCTGACCGAGAAGCAGTTCACCTACTCGGCCGACAAGCACACCCCGACCCCGACGCCGGACGACTTCCCGTTCATCCCGTCCGCCGCCCAGGTCAACGGCCAGTACCAGGTGGGCTCCTGACATGACGCTCTGGACCGACCTGGCACTGACCACGTTGACCGCCTTCCGCGTCCACACCGTGCGGGTCGGTCCCTGGGCGACCCGGGTGCTGGAGGCCGGCCCGGAGGCCACCAGCAGGCAGCCGCTCGTGCTCATGCACGGCACGGGCGGCCACCTCGAGGCGTACGCGCGCAACGTGCCCGCCCTCGCCGAGCACTTCCGGGTGATCGCCTACGACTTCCCGGGCCACGGGCGCACCACGCCCGCCACCCGGGACCTGGAGATCGCCGACTACGTCGAGCACCTGCTCGGCCTGCTCGACGCGCTCGGCATCGAGCGCGCCCACCTCGGCGGTGAGTCGCTGGGCGGGTGGGTCGCCGTGAAGTTCGCGGCGGCCCACCCGGACCGGGTCGACCGCCTCGTGCTGAACACACCCGGCGGTACCATGGCCACCCCCGAGGTCATGGAGCGCATCCGGACGCTGAGCCAGCAGGCCGCCGACGACCCCACGCCGGAGCGCATCCGGGCCCGGCTGAACTGGCTCATGGCCGACCCGGCCGCCGTGACCGACGAGCTGGTCGAGGTCCGCCGGGCCATCTACGCCCAGCCCGGGTTCGCCACGTCGATGCGGCACCTGCTGTGCCTGCAGGACCCCGAGGTGCGCCGGCGCAACCTCATCACCCCGCAGGAGCTGGCGTCCGTAACGGCGCCGGCCGTGGTGATCTGGACCAGCGACGACCCGTCGGGGCCCGCCGCGGCCGGCATCGACATGGCCGAGCGGCTGCCGCACGGCACGTTCGCGCTCATCGACGGTGCCGGGCACTGGCCGCAGTGGGAGCAGCGCGCGGCGTTCGACCGGATCGTCCTGGACCACCTGCTGGTGGCGGCGTGAACCGGGCGGTCCTCGACGCAGCGGACCGGCTCGACCGGGCGGCCGCCGACGGCGTGCCGTGCGAGCCGGTCGCCGACCTGATCGGCGGCACCGACATCGACGCCGCCTACGCCGTGCAGTCGCTGCTCACCGCCCGGCGGCTGGCCCGCGGCGCGCGGATCGTCGGGCGGAAGATCGGCCTGACGTCCGAGGCGGTCCAGCGGCAGGTCGGCGTCGACCGGCCGGACTTCGGCGTGCTCTTCGACGACATGCGGTGTGCTGCCGTGGTACCGCTGGAGCACCTCCTGCAGCCGAAGGCCGAGGCCGAGATCGCGTTCGTCCTCGGCGCCGACATCGTCGACGCGGACCCGGCGGCGGTACGGGCGGCGGTCGACCACGCCGTCGCCGCGATCGAGGTCGTCGACAGCCGGATCGCCGGCTGGCGCATCGGCATCACCGACACGATCGCGGACAACGCCTCCAGCGGCGTGTTCGTGCTCGGCGACATCCCGCTGCGGCTGGACGAGTTCGTCCCCGCCGACGTGCCGATGCGCATGCACCGCAACGGCGTGCTCGCCAGCGAGGGCGACGGGCGGGCCTGCCTCGGCGACCCGCTCAACGCCCTGACCTGGCTCGCCGGCACCGCGATCGACCTGCAAGCGCCGCTGCGCCGCGGCGACATCGTGCTCTCCGGCGCCCTCGGTCCGATGGTCACCGTCGGCGACGGCGACCGCGTCGAGGCGGAGATCGGCCCGCTCGGTCGCGTTTCCGCGACGTTCCTGCAGAAAGGCTGAGATGGTGCACCACGTGGCGATCATCGGTTCGGGCAACATCGGCACCGACCTGATGATCAAGATCAAGCGGGCCGGGGGACCCCTCGAGGTGGCGGCCATGGTCGGCATCGACCCGGCGTCCGACGGCCTGGCCCGGGCGCGGCGCATGGGCGTCGCCACCACCGCCGACGGGGTCGACGGGCTGATCCGGATGCCCGAGTTCGACCGGGTCGGCATCGTCCTGGACGCGACCAGCGCCGCCGCACACGTCGCCAACGCGGCCGCCCTGGCCCCCTACCACCGGCGGATCGTCGACCTGACCCCGGCCGCCCTCGGCCCGTTCGTGATCCCGCCGGTCAACCTCGACGAGCACCTCGCCGCCCCGAACATCAACATGGTCACGTGCGGCGGCCAGGCGACGGTGCCGATCGTGGCCGCCGTCTCGCGGGTCACGCCCGTCGCCTACGCGGAGATCGTCGCGACCGTCGCGTCGAGGTCGGCGGGCCCCGGTACCAGAGCGAACATCGACGAGTTCACCGAGACCACGGCGCACGCGCTGGAGTCGGTGGGCGGGGCCCGGCGGGGCAAGGCGATCATCATCCTGAACCCGGCCGATCCGCCGCTCATCATGCGGGACACGGTGCTGTGCCTGATCGGCGACGCCTCGCACGACGAGGTGCGCTCATCGATCGAGCGGATGGTGGCGGAGGTCGCCGCGTACGTGCCGGGCTACCGGCTCAAGCAGGCGGTGCAGTTCACCCCGGTCGAGGCCGCGGACGTGCGGCTCCTCGTCGACGGGGCCGACGTGCGGTGGAAGGTCAGCGTGTTCCTGGAGGTCGAGGGGGCCGCCCACTACCTGCCGGCCTACGCCGGCAACCTCGACATCATGACCTCCGCCGCGATGCGGGTCGCCACGCGCCTCGCGGAGGTGGCGGCATGACGTCGATCTATCTCCAGGACGTCACCCTGCGCGACGGGATGCACGCCATCCGGCACCGCATCGCCCCCGAGCGGGTCGGCGCGATCGTCGCCGCCCTCGACCGGGCCGGCGTCGCCGCGATCGAGGTGACCCACGGCGACGGGCTCGCCGGCTCCAGCCTCACGTACGGCCCGGGCAGCCACACCGACTGGGAGTGGATCGACGCCGCCGTCGCCGCGGCGTCGCGGGCCACGATCACGACCTTGCTGCTGCCGGGCGTCGGCACCGTCGCCGACCTGCGCGAGGCGCACGCCCGCGGGGTCACCTCGGTGCGGGTCGCCACGCACTGCACCGAGGCCGACGTCTCCGCCCAGCACATCGCGGCCGCCCGCGACCTGGGCATGGACGTCTCCGGCTTCCTCATGATGAGCCACATGCTGGAGCCGGCCGCGCTGGCCGCGCAGGCCCGGCTCATGGAGTCCTACGGCGCGCACTGCGTCTACATCACCGACTCCGCCGGGCGGCTCACCACCGAGGACGTGCGGCTGCGCGTGCGGGCCTACCGCGAGGTGCTCGGCGCCGGCACCCAGATCGGCATCCACGCCCACGAGAACCTGTCGCTGTCGGTCGCCAACTCGCTCGCCGCGGTGGAGGAGGGGGTGTACCGCGTCGACGCCTCGCTCGCCGGCCAGGGCGCGGGCGCCGGCAACTGTCCGATCGAGCCGTTCGTCGCCGTCGCCACGTTGCGCGGGTGGGAGCTGGGCTGCGACCTGATGGCCCTGGAGGACGCGGCCGACGACCTCGTGCGGCCGCTGCAGGACCGGCCGGTGCGGGTCGACCGGGAGACGCTCACCCTGGGCTTCGCCGGCGTGTACTCGAGCTTCCTGCGCCACGCCGAGGCCGCGGCGGCCACCTACGGGGTCGACCCGCGCCGCCTGCTCGTCGAGGCCGGGCGGCGCAAGCTGGTCGGCGGTCAGGAGGACATGCTCGTCGACATCGCGCTGGAGCTGACCGCGCGGCGGTAGCCGCTCGGCGTCACGCCGACCTGGGCGCGGAAGCGGCGGCGCAGGTTCCGCACCCTGTTCCTGTTCTACCCGTCCGGCTGAGCGGGCGGGCTGCTCCACCCGGCGGGCGCCGTCGTGCTGGACCGCCCCCCGTCGCCGGGCGCCGCGCTCGTTGGTCCGGGTGGCCTTGCGGGGCGTTCGAGTCTCAGGGTTTGGCAGGGGCGCCGGGCGGGCAGCGAGGGCGCCATGGACGTCGCGGTGCTCGGGATGGGGCGGATGGGACGGGCGATCGCCGGGCGGCTGCTCGGCGGCGGCCATCGGGTGAGGGTGTGGAACCGCACGCCGGGCCGGGCCGGGGAGGTCCTTGCCGCCGGCGGCCGCGAGACACCCGGGATCGCCGAGGCCGTCGCCGGCGCGGACGTCGTCGTCACCATGCTGTCCGACGACGCGGCGGTCACGGCGGTGGCGCTCGGCGAGCTGCGCCCGGTGATCGGTGACGCGACCGTGTACGTCGACTGCTCGACCGTGTCGCCGGACTGCGGGTCGGCGCTGGCCGCCGCGTTCGCCGGCCGGTTCGTGGCGATGCCGCTCATCGGCAGCGCGGCGGCGGTGACCGGCGGGCACGCCGTCCTGCTCGCCGGGGGATCGGCCACCGCGCTGGATCGCCTGGCCCCGGTGATGACGTCCCTGGCCGGCTCGATCCGGCGGTACGACTCCCCGGCTCGGGCACTGACCGCGAAACTGGCGACGAACCTCATGCTGCTGTCGGAGGTCGTCGCCCTGGCCGAGTCGTTCGCGGTCGGGCGGGCCGGGGGCCTGCGCGACGACGAGCTGCGCGAGCTGCTCGGCGCCAGCCCGGTGCTCCCGCCGGGGGTCCGCAGCCGCTTCGAGGACGTGCTGACGGGCCCGCAGGACACCTGGTGGAGCACCGCCCTCGGCGCCAAGGACGCGGGCCTGGCCCTGGCCGTCGCCCGCCGCGCCGACGTCGACCTCCCGGCGGCCGAGGCGGTCCACGACCGCTACGAACAGGCGGCCTCGTCGGGCCTGCGCGACGCCGACATCGCCGCGGTGGCCACGCTGTACCGCTGAGCGAGCCGGCCGCCCACCGTCAGCAGGGGCGGCGGTAGCGGACCACCGGCAGGCCGCGCCACGTGTCGGTGGCGCCGTCGCCCTCGTCGAGGATGAAGCCGGCGTGCTCGTAGAAGCGGCGCGACCGCGTGTTGGGGGCGGCGACCCACAGCACGCACTCGCCGTGGCCGCGCTCGGCGAGCCAGGCCAGGGCGTCGGCGACGAGGCGGCCGCCGATGCCACGGCCGTGCGCCTCCGGGAGGATGTACACGGCATGGATCGCGCCGAGCTCCGACCGGTCCTCATCGGGGCCGCTGGCGCAGAAGCCGATCACGCGATCGCCGTCGACGGCCACGGTGACGTGCCGGTCGGGCCGTGCGGCGGCCCCGGCCCAGTTCGCCGCCGACGCGTCCACGTCGTATTCCGCCACGACGTCGGGGATCCACTCGCCGTAGGTCGCGGCCCAGGTCGTGCGCTGGACCTCGGCGATCCCGCGGCCGTCGGCCGGGGCGGCGGGCCGGATGGCTGTCATCGGCCCACTCTAGGATGACGCCGTGGCTACGGTGTGCGTCGAAGTGGTCGTGGGCGTCCCGGCCGCGCGGGTGTGGGAGGCGGTCGCGGACGTCGGCGCGGTGCACCGGCGGCTGCTGCCCGGCCGGGTCGCCGACGCCCGGATCGAGGGCGACACCCGCGTGCTGACCATGCCGGACGGCGCGCAGGTCCGGGAGCTGATCCTGGCCACGGACCACGACCTGCGCCGCCTCGCCTACGCGGTGGTGGAGGGCCAGCGGCTCCCGCTGACGTACCACCACGCCTCGTTCCAGGTCTTCGACCACCCGGCCGGCAGCCGCCTGGTCTGGCTGACCGACGTGCTGCCCCACGCGATGGCCGGCCAGGTCCGGGCGCGGGTCGAACGCGCGATCGCCGAGATCGGCACCGCCCTGGAGCGGGCTTAGGCCCTGTCCTGTCGGTCATGTCGAGCCGAGACGGAGTCCAGATTTCGTCTGGCGTCGCCCCGCGGAAGTCCGGCTACCGGTGTTGTAACCGGGCTTTCGCGGGGTGGCGCCAGGCGGAATCTGGGCCCGTCGCAGGCCGGCATGACCGGCAGGACAGGGCCTAAACGCCTGTCGTGGAGCCGGGGCGGACGATCATCAGCACGACGACCGTGGCCCACAGCAGGTTGAACAGGCCCGTGAGCATGCCGAGGCGGACCGTCGCGCCGGTGAGCGCGCGGCGCTGGCCGGGCAGGATCGCCAGGCCCAGCAGCGCGGCCGCGACGGCCGTCAGCGCGATCGACGCGATCAGCCAGGCGTCGCCCAGCACGCCGAGGCTGACCGCGGTCGCCAGGCCGAAGAGCGGCACGGCGACACCCAGCCGGGCGTAGACGCGGCAGATGCGGTGCAGCAGCGCGGCGCGGTCGCCGGTCGCCGCCGGGAACATGCTGGCCGCCACCGTCACCGGGCCGATCGCCACGATCGCGGCCAGGACGTGCAGGCTGAGCAGGAGTTCGGTCACGTCAGCGACGGTATTGGCAGCACCGGGAACCCGGCAGTGGCAGGATTGCCGCGGTACGACGGATTCTGGCCAGTAGAGTGGCGCCATGCACGTCGTCGCCGTCCTCGCCCTCGACCGGGTCATCCCGTTCGACCTGGCCACGCCGATCGAGGTGTTCAGCCGGGTGCGGCTCGCCGACGGCAGCGTGCCCTACGAGGTGCGGGTCTGCGCCGCCGCCGGCACCGTCGACGCCGGGACGTTCACGCTGCACGCCCCCTGGGGCCTCGACGCGCTGCTCGACGCCGGCACGATCATCCTGCCGGGCACCGCCGACCCCACCGTGCCGCTGGCCGAGGAGGTGCGGCGGCATCTGCACAAGGCCGCCGCCGGCGGCACCCGCATCGCGTCGATCTGCTCCGGCGCGTTCATCCTCGCCGCGACCGGGCTGCTCGACGGGCTGCGCGCCACCACCCACTGGCTCGCGGCGCCCGCGCTGGCCGAGCGATGGCCGGCGGTCGATGTCGACCCGGGTGTGCTGTACGTCGACAACGGTCAGTTCCTCACCTCGGCCGGGGCCGCCGCCGGGCTCGACCTCTGCCTGCACCTGATCCGCCGCGACCACGGCTCGGCGGTCGCGGCGAACGCGGCCCGGCTGTCGGTCATGCCCCTCGAACGCGAGGGCGGCCAGGCCCAGTTCGTCGCGCCGCAGCAGCCGCCGGCCCCGCGCGGTGCCACCCTGGAGCCGCTGCTGCGCTGGCTGCAGGAGAACACCGACGCCGACCTCACGCTCGGCGAGCTGGCCGCGCGGGCCGGGATGAGCGTCCGCACGCTGAACCGCCGGTTCCGCGAGCAGACCGGGACGACGCCGCTGCAGTGGCTGCTGCTCGCCCGCATCCGCCGCGCCCAGCACCTGCTGGAGACCAGCGACCGGCCGGTCGAGCTGCTCGCCCGCGACGTCGGGTTCGGGTCGCCGACCGCGTTCCGGGAGCGGTTCAAGCGGGTCGTGGGGACCGCCCCGCACGCGTACCGCGCCGCGTTCCGGACCCAGAACCCGCCCTGACGATCGTTACCGCGACCGCCTGTCGTGCGCCGGTCAGCGGTAGGCGTCGAACGCCGCGTCGAACGCGACGGAGCGCCGAGATCGGCCCGTGAACCGCTCAGTTCGGGCCGTGGGTGTCCGATCTCGTGACTGTGCCCGGGCAGCTGTACCTGGTTGGCAACCTGCTCATCATGGTCGCGTACGCCGCGATCACGCTGGCGATCGTGGTGCCCGTGTGGCGGGCGGGGCAGCTGCGCACCAACAAGCTTGCCGTGGCGACGGCGCTCATCTTCTGCAGCTGCGCGGTCGGGCACGGGATGCACGCGGCGGCGGTGTACGGCGACATCCTCGCCGGGCACGCCGGGCACGTGTCCTGGTCGATGGCCGGGTGGGACCTGCTGACCGCCGGGATCGGCGGGTACTACTGGACGCTGCGGCGCAGCTACGGCGTCCTGCTCGGCCGGGGCGCGATCTACGTCAGCCCGTGGGAGCAGCGCCGGCTGGCCGAGGCCGGCGAGCGGGAGCGGTCCGCCCGGGCGACGCTCGCCGCGGTCGTCGACGCCACCACCGACGCCGTCATCGGGGTGTCGCTCGACGGGGCGATCACGGCCTGGAACCGGGGGGCGGAGCGGCTGTTCGGGTACACCGCCGACGAGGTGCTCGGGCGGCCGGCCGCGCTGCTCGCCGACGACGGGGACGAGGGGCAGCAGGCCGGGGTCATCGCGCGGATCGCGGCGGGGGCGCGGGACCTCGAGTACGAGGCGCGGCGGGTCCGCAAGGACGGCACCGTGCTGGAGGTGGCGGTCAGCCTGGCGCCGATCGAGGACGCCACCGGCGCGCTGGTCGGCATGGCGGCGGTGGCGCGGGACATCACCGCGGCCAAGGAGGCGACCGCCCGCCGCCGGGCCGTCGAGGAGCGCACCCACCAGGCGCAGCGCATGGAGAGCCTGGGCAAGCTGGCCGGTGGCGTCGCCCACGACTTCAACAACATCCTCGCCATCATCGCCAACTACACGGACTTCGCGTCGGAGGCGGTGGAGGCCCTGGAGCGCGAGCCGGCCGCGGATGCCGTGGGACCCAAAGGCGCGGCCGTCGGCGGTGCGGGAGCGGCTGGCGGTGCGGGAGCGGGAGTGGGCGGGTCAGGCCGGGCCGGTCGTGGGGCGGCGGTGCAGGCGGACCTGGAGCAGGTACGCGTCGCCACCCGCCGGGCCATGAACCTCACCCGGCAGCTGCTCACCTTCACCCGCGCGGACGCCGTGCAGCCGCAGGACGTCGACCTCGACAGCGTCCTCGCCGAGGTCCAGGCCATGCTGTCGCGCACGATCGGCGGGCACATCAACCTCGTCACCGTCCCGGCGGGCGAGCCGCTCGTCGTGCACGCCGACCCCGGCCAGCTGCAGCAGGTGCTGCTGAACCTCGCGATCAACGCCCGTGACGCCATGCCCGACGGCGGCACGCTGGTCATGGAGGCCGGGGCCGCCACGCTCGACGGCGACGTCGCCGACGTGCGGCCGGAGCTGGCGGCGGGGGAGTACGCGCGGCTCGCCGTGAGCGACACCGGCGAGGGGATGCCGAAGGAGGTGGCCGAGCGCATCTTCGAGCCGTTCTTCACCACGAAGCCGCGCGGCCAGGGCACGGGCCTCGGGCTTGCCACCGTCTACGGGATCGTGGCCGAGGCCGGCGGCGGGATCCACGTGTACACCGAGCCGCAGATCGGCACCACCTTCCGGGTGTACCTGCCGCGCGTGCGGACGGCCGTCGCGGCGGGCCCGGCCGTGGTGGTGGCGGCGCCGCCCGACGGCGGGGGGCTGCGGGTGCTGGTCGTCGAGGACGAGCCCGCTCTGGCCCAGGTGGTGCGGCGGATCCTGGTGGCGGGCGGCTACCAGGTGCGGGTCGCGGCCGACGGGGCGGAGGCGCTGCGCCTGCATGAGCAGCACGGCTGCGACCTGCTGCTCACCGACGTCATCATGCCCGAGCTGTCCGGGCCGCGGCTGGCGGCCGCGCTGCAGGAGCGCCAGCCGGGGCTGCCCGTGCTGTACATGTCCGGATACAGCAACGGCCTGCTCGGCGGGACCCAGATCGTCGAGCCCGGCGTGACCCTGCTGGAGAAGCCGTTCACCGGTACCGAGCTGCTGCACAAGGTCCATCAGGTCGGCGCCGGGATGGTCTGAGCCTGCTCGCCGTCGCTGAGCGGCAGCGTGACGCTCAGGTGCGTGCCGCCGCCGGCCGGGCTGGCGATGCGCAGCCGGCCGCCGATCGCCTCGACCCGGTCGCGCATCCCGGCCAGGCCGGAGCCGCGGTTCGGGTCGGCGCCGCCGTCGCCGTCGTCGCGGATCGACAGCACCAGCTGCTCGCGGCGGGTGGCCGGATCGGCGGCGATGTCGATGTCGATGTCGATCGTGGACGCGGCGGCGTGCTTGGCGGCGTTGGTGAGCGCCTCGGACACCACGTAGTACGCGGCGACCTCGACGCCGCTCGGCAGCCGCCGCCGCGGGCCGGCCCGGACGGCCACCGGCACCGGGCAGCGGCGGGCGAGTGCCTTGAGCGCCGACGCGAGCCCGCCCTGCGACAGCAGCGCCGGGTGGATGCCGCGGGAGATCTCCTGCAGGTCGTCGAACGCGCTGCGCAGGCCGTCGGTGGTGCGGTCCAGCCGGGCGCGCAGCTCGCCGAGCTCCGGCGGCACGAGCGCCTCGGCGGCGCGCAGCTCCAGCCCGAGCGAGACCATCCGCTGCTGGACGCCGTCGTGCAGGTCGCGCTCGATGCGGCGGCGGGCCTCGTCGGCGGCGAACACCAGCCGGGCCCGGGACCGGGTCAGCTCGGCCCGGTCCTCGGCGTTGGCGACCGCCGTGGCGACCAGCTCGGTGAACTGGGCGAGCTGGTGCTCGGCGCCCTGCGGCGGCGGCTCGGACCGGGACCACAGCGCGGTCAGCACGCCCCAGACGACGCCGTCGACGAGCACCGGCGCGGCGACCGAACCCCGCATTCCCTCGGTGCGGGCGAGGTCGGCGAGGGTGCCCCGGCGGTCGCCGTAGCTGTCCATGCGGGCCGGCCGGGAGCTGCGCAGGACCAGCTCGGTCACGCCGCCGCTGACGTCGAGCCGGCGGCCGAGGAGGCTGTCGAGGCCGGGCTTGCCGTACTCGGCGACCACCGTCACCGTGCCGGGCGCCTCCTGGCGCATGAGCCGGGTGGCGTCGGCGCCGAGCAGCTGGGCCGTCTCCGCGGCGACCGCGGCCACCACGTCGGCCGGCGGGGCGCCGTGCGCGACGAGCACCGCCACCCGGCGCAGGATCGCCTGCTCGGTGGCCAGGGTGCGCAGCGCCGCCTCGGCCGCGGCCCGCTCGGCGGCCGCCGACAGCAGCGCCTCCAGCGGCGGCAGCACCCGGTCGCCCAGCCGTTGCAGTACCGGCTCGGGCACGCCGGCCGGCACGAGGAGGGCCCCCTGCCGTTTGTCGAGCTGGAGCGGGATGACGGTGTGCGGCTCGCCGGCCGTGTCCACCGGCTCGTCGAGGAGCAGGCGGCAGGACGGCATCCCGAGCGTGTCGGCGATCCGCCGGGCCGCCTCGGGCAGGACAGGGCCCGGCTCCCCGGCGCCGAGCAGCAGCCGGGTGAGCCCGGCGATGAGGTCCGCCTCCCGCCGGCGCTGCGCGGCCTCGCCCGCCCGGGCCCGCGCCAGCCGGGCCAGCGCGCCGCCGAGGGCCGCGGTGAGCAGCAGCACCGCGAGCTCCAGCCAGTCGCGCAGGTCGGCGAGCGTGAACCGGCGCAGCGGGTGGACGTGGAAGAAGTCGAACGCGGCGGAGCTGGCCACCGCCATCGCCACGCCCAGCGGCATGCCCCACACCATGGCGACCAGCAGGACGCCGGGCAGGAAGATGGCGCCGATGGCCTCGCGGGGCGCGGCCTGCGAGAGCGGGTACGCCAGCAGTGTCTCCAGCGCGACCAGCAGCACGCTCGTCACGATGCCCCACCCGAGCGGGGGCGGCTCCGGCCGCACCAGCCAGGCGGCGAGGCGGGCAAGCATAAGCGGCCCCTCTCGAACCCGGGACCAGTCCGATGCTAACCGCCGCGACGGTCCACCGGATCACCCCGGGCCGTGTCAAACATTCTCGACATGGTGTCAAAGACGTGTTACCTTCGGGATGTCAAAGATTCTGTACATCCACCTCCGGGAGCCGGCTGTGACGCACGAGGAGAAACGAGCGTGGATCATGCTCGTGACCGCCGTACTGGCGTATGCCGCCTACGTCGTCGTCGTGCTGCGCCGCGCGGGTGACGGCGCCCTGACGGACGTGCCCTACGCCGGCCCCCTGCTGTGGACCGTCGGCGGCGCCATCGTGGCCAACATCGTCCTGGAGATCGGCCTCGGCGTCGTCAACCCGCGGGCCTCCCGTGCGAAGGACGTGCGCGACCGGGAGATCGGCCGGCTCGGCGACCACGTCGGCCAGGCGTTCGTGGTCATCGGCGCGGTGTCGGCCATGCTCATGGCCATCGCCGAGTGGGACTTCTTCTGGATCGCCAACGTCATCTACCTGTGCTTCGTGCTCTCGTCAGTCCTCGGGTCGGTCACCAAGGTCCTCGTGTACCGCGGGAGCCTCCCCCAGTGGTGAAACCGACCCGCGTCACCAACCGCATCCGCGCCCTGCGCTTCGAGCGCGCCGAGATGACCCAGGCCGAGCTCGCCGATCGCATCGGCGTCACCCGGCAGACCGTGATCGCCATCGAGCAGGGCCGCTACTCGCCGTCGCTGGAGATGGCGTTCAAGATCGCCCATGTGCTCGGCGTCCGGCTCGACGACGTCTTCCAGTACCCCGAGGAGGGGACCCCGTGAGAGCCATCGTTCAGGATCGCTACGGGCCGGCCGAGGTGCTCGCCCTGCGCGACACGCAACGGCCCGCCGCCGGGCCCGGCAAGGTCCTCGTCGAGGTCCGCGCCGCCGGGGTCGACCCCGGCGTGTGGATCTTCATGACCGGCCGGCCGTACCTCGTGCGCATGGCCATCGGCCTGCGCCGCCCGACCCCGGCCGTGCGCGGCCGCGACCTGGCCGGCGTCGTGGCCGGCGTCGGCGCGGGCGTCACCGGCTTCCAGCCCGGCGACGAGGTCTACGGCTGCGGCGAGAGCGGCTCCTACGCCGAGTTCGCCGTCGCCCGCGCCGACCGGCTCGCGCCGAAGCCCGCCAACCTCACCTTCGCCCAGGCCGCCGCCGTGCCCGTCTCCGCGATGACCGCCCTGCGCGCCGTCCGCGACGCGGGGGAGGTCCGCGCGGGCCAGCGGGTGCTCGTCATCGGCGCCGGCGGCGGCGTCGGCTCGTTCGCCGTGCAGCTCGCCAAGGCGCGCGGCGCCCACGTCACCGGCGTCTGCAGCGGCGCGAAGGCGGCGCTCGTGCGCGGCCTCGGCGCCGACGACGTCGTCGACCACACCCGGGAGCGCTTCGACCACGGCTCCTCGCGGTACGACGTGATCATCGAAACCGCCGGTGACCACGCGCTGAGCGCCCTGCGGCGCGCGCTCACCCCGCGCGGCACCCTGGCCATCGTCGGCGGCAGCTACGACCGGGGCGGGCTGCTCGGCGGCTTCACCCGGCAGATGTTCCGCGCCCCGCTGCTGTCGCTGTTCGTCGGCCAGCGCCTGCGCAACGTCAGCGCCCGCGAGGACGCCGCCGACCTGCGGGAGCTCACGGCGCTCATCGAGGCCGGCGCGGTCACCCCGGCCGTCGAGCGCACCTACCCGCTCGCCGACACCGCGGCCGCGCTGCGGGCCCTGACCGCCGCCCACCGCCCGGCCGGCAAGCTGGTGGTGACGCTGTGATCGACCGCCGCTCCGCGCTCGCCGCCGGGTTCGGCCTGCTCGCCATGGTCGTGCTCTCGGCGTACAGCTTCGCCACCCTCTCCGACGCGGACGCCGACCTGCGCGGCGCCACCGCCGGCTTCGCGCTCGTCGCGGTCCTCGACGTCGTCGTCGCCTGGGGCCTCTACGGCGTGCTCGCCGCGGCCGACCGCGGCCTGGCCCAGCTCGCCGCCGGCCTGCGCGTCGCCTACGCCGCCGCGTTCCTCGCCGCGCAGGGTGACCTGCTCGCCGGCCGGTCCGGCGTCGATGCCTTCGAGCGCGGCTGGGACCTGGCGCTGCTCGTCTTCGGCGTCCACCTGCTCGTCGCCGGCTGGGCCGCGATCCGCGCGTCCTACGTGCCGACCTGGCTCGGCGCGCTGCTGCTGCTGGCCGGGGCCGGCTACGCCGGCGACAGCCTCGGCACGGTCGCCGGCTACGACCTCGGCCTGGCCACCTTCACCTTCGCCGGCGAGGTGGTCCTCCTCGGCTGGCTGCTGTGGGCCGGCTACCGAGCCCCCGGACGAGCGTCGAGGGGCGTGAGGAACAGCCCGGCCTGATGGGTCGGGGCCTGCCCGGGCGCCGGCACCCGTTGCAGCTGCTTGACCCCCGCCGGTTCGAGCGCAAGCGGCACCCAGTGGAACAACACCGCCGGGTGCCGCTCCTGCAGCATCACCGCCGGATCCCAGTCGCCGCCCCCGGGGCCAGGTCATCCGCTGCTAGGGTAATTTTCCGTGCGTCGATACCTCGGGATCGTGTCGCTGCTGCTGCTCTCGGGGTGCGCCGCGCCCGCCGTCCCCGCCCGCGCGACCGCGATCCCGTCGCCGTCCCCCTCGCCGTCACCGGTGACGACCACGTCCTCCGCCACCACGTCCCCCGCGCCGAAGCCGACGAGCGCCATGCCAGCGAGCGCCAAGCCGGCGACGACGCCGGCGTTGTGCAGGTTCGCCACGATGGACGAGGTGGCGGGCGCGATCGCGCAGCCGGTGACCGGGTGGCTGGAGGCGACCGGCGGCTGCTGGTACCGGCTCAGCACCGTCGCCCAGTTCACGACCAGCGTCAAGGTCATGGTGTTCCGCAACCAGGTCGCGCAGCAGGACAAGGGCGAGGTCGCGGTGCCCGGCCTGGGGTACAAGGCGTGGTGGTACGACGGGCACAACCTCGAGGTCCAGGCCGGCCGGGACGTGGTCTGGATCGACACCGGTGACATCGACGCCGACGACAAGCTGACCCCGGCCAAGAAGGTGTTCGCGGTCGTCCGCAAGCGCCTCTGACGCCTAACCGACAGGGGAGCGCCCGGTTCGCTGTCATCCTGAGCCGGATGCGACTGACCCCACGCAACATCGGCAGCCTGGTGCTCGGGCTGGGCGGCGCCGCCATGCTCGCCGTCGGCCTGTTCTACCTGCTCAACACGGGCAGCTGCGCCTCCGGCGGCCCCTACGTGACGGCCCGCTCGTGCCCGGCCGGCACCGGCCGGCTGACCTTCCTGCTGATCGCCGGGACGGTCGTGTGGCTGGCCGGGCTGGTCCTCAGCGAGGAGGGCCTGGTCAAGCCGGGCACCGGCCAGGCGGTGTGGACGCTCGGCTTCACCGGCATCGGCGTCACGGTCCTGGCCAAGGCGCTGTTGCAGGACTCGATGCCGCCGGACTCCCGCCTCGGCGCCGTCATCGTCGGCGCGGTGTTCATCCCGATGGGCCTGGCGGTCGGCGTCGGCGGCCTGCTGCAGCTGCGCCGCGAGCGCACACGGCAGCGGCCGCGGCCCACGGTCCCGGACACCCCGGAGCGCCGCCTGCACCGCCTGCGCAGCACCGGCGCCCTGACCCGCGCCGAGTTCGTCCGCCTCAAGCACGACCCGCCGGCCGACATCCTCGCCCTCGTGCAGCGGCTGGCCGACCAGCGCGAAGCGGGCGAGCTCACCGACGCCGAATTCGAGACGACGAAGCGGCAGGTCCTCCAGGGCTGCCGCCGGCCGCCGCGCGAAAAGGGCTCACACGGCGGCCGGCCATGCGCTACGACGCGTGGCCACCGTCGAAGTGTCCATTGCGGACGGCGGTGACGAACGCGCCCCAGGCGGCGGCCGGGAACTCCAGCCGCACGCCGGGAAGCTGGGAGTTCCGGACACCGACCACCTGATCGCTGTCGGCGACCTCGACGCAGTTGTCCTCGCTCACGCACCGCCTGGCCCTGCGCCAAGTCGAACGATCCGGGCTCACAGCACTCCTCTTACTGATCGGGAAAACAGGGTATACCGGGCGCGAGGAGCAACGAGCCACCTGGCCCCGGGACGCGGACGGTCGGACACTACCGGAGGGTGTCGGCCTCACGACGGACAACCGTGACATCCGCCGGCCGCGCGGACCGTCGGCCCGCCGCGGCCAGGAAGGCCACCGACGCAGCCGAGACCGCCGCGCAGGCCAGCAGCGCGCGGGCCACCGAGAAGCGGGTGCCGAGCCGGCCCGCCGGCGGGCCGCCCGTGATCTCGCCCAGGGCGCCCGCCATCCCGACCGCCGACAGGACCGTCGCCCGGTTGGCCGGGGTCGTCTCGCGGACCAGCCAGGTCGTCCACAGTGGATCCGCCGCCGCGCGCACGGCGCCCGCCAGGATCGCCGCCGTCGCGGCGGCCGGGAACGTGGCCGACAGGGCGAAGGCCAGCATCGCGGCGGTCCGGCCGGCCCGGCGGGCGCGAGCCGATCACCCGGCGGTGGGGTGCCAGCCCGCCGGCGGGTCCTCGCCGACCACGCCGTCGACGGCCTCGCGGAGGAGGTCGGCGTGGCCGGTGTGGCGGCCGTACTCCTCGATCAGGTCGCACACGAGCCGGCGCAGGCTCAGGTGGCGGCCGCCCGGCCAGGCCAGGTGCACGAGCTGGTCGAGGCCGCCGCCGGCGAGGGCGGCCCGCAGGCGCTCCCGGGAGCGGGCGATCGTGGTGTCCCACAGGGCGTAGAGCTCGGCGGGGGTGTCGGCGGCGGCGGAGGTGAAGTCCCAGTCCGGGTCGGCGGCCCAGTCGGCGCTCGCCCACGGCTCCCCGAGCGGCGAACCGTCGAGCTTCGGCCCGAACATCTCCGACTCGGCGCGGGCGAGGTGCTTGAGCAGCCCGCCCAGCGTCAGCGCGGAGGCGCCGACCCGGGTCGACAGGCCGGCGGCGCCGAGGCCGTCGGCCTTCCAGCGCAACGTGGTGCGCAGCCGGTCGAGGGCGCCGGTGAGGTGCTCCTCCTCGGTGCCGGCGAGCGGCGGCTCCCACCAGATGTCGGCCATGGCCGCCACCGTAGCCGCGGTTGCGGACGATCCGCGCCCGGAATCCCCGGGGGTGTCAGGGGCACCGCGGCGCGGGTCGCTGCCGCTAGGATCGCCCGGTGGTCACGGTGCCTGACGTCGTGCGGCGGCGGCTGGCCCCGCCGGGGCGGTTCACGCCGAACTTCTGGCTGGTCGCGATCCTGGTCACCGGGATCGGGCTGGTGCTGCGGCTGGTGAACCTGTCCCACCCGAAGGAAACGATCTTCGATGAGGTGTACTACGCCAACGAGGCGTGGGAC
The DNA here is from genome assembly GCF_022095675.1 of Dactylosporangium sp. AC04546. Taxonomy (GTDB): domain Bacteria; phylum Actinomycetota; class Actinomycetes; order Mycobacteriales; family Micromonosporaceae; genus Dactylosporangium. The sequence continues at coordinate 49,692 of NZ_JAHYSG010000040.1, forward strand.
CTCCTCCAGCACGGCGTCGAGTGGAACCCCGAGGACAACACCCCGCAGTACGTCGTGCACCCACCCCTCGGCAAGTGGATGATCGGCCTCGGCGAACAGTTGTTCGGCTACAACTCCTTCGGCTGGCGCATCATGGCCGTCGTGGTCGGCACCGCCTCGATCGCCCTCATCACGATGGCCGCCTGGCGACTCTTCCGCTCCACCGTCCTGGCCGGCACCGCCGGGCTGCTCATGTCCCTCGACGGCATGCACTTCGTGCTCTCCCGCGCCGCCCTGCTCGACATCTTCCTGATGTTCTGGATCGTCGTCGCCTTCTACTTCCTGGTCCTCGACCGCGAGCAGCGCCGGGCGAACGTGCTGGCGTCGCGGGCGGTCTTTCCGTGGTACCGCATCGCCTGCGCGGTCTCGCTCGGCCTCGCCTGCGGCGTGAAGTGGAGCGGCCTGTGGTACCTCGCCCTCTTCGCCATCGCCGTGGCGGTCTTCGACCTGGGTGCCGCCCGCTGCGCCGACCGGCCGATGCGCCTCACGCCCGCCGCGGGCTGGGCCCTGGCCGTCGTCGGGATAGCGGCTTTGGCCTACCTGGCGACGTGGTGGGGCTGGTTCGCCTCCGACGACGGCTACTTCCGGCACTGGTCGGGCAACGCGCTCGTCAGCCTGTGGCACTACCACGAGGAGGCGTACAAGTTCCACACGACGCTGGACAAGCCGCACCCGTACCAGTCGTGGCCGTGGCAGTGGCTGCTGCTGGGCCGCCCGGTGCTGTTCTACTGGACCGGCGCCGGGCAGTGCGGCGCACAGGGCTGCGCGTCGTCGATCCTGCTGCTCGGCACCCCGCTGCTGTGGTGGTCGTTCATCCCGGCCCTGTTCGGCCTGGGCTGGCTGGCGATCGCCCGGCGCGACGGCCGCGCGTGGCTGGTGCTGCTCGCCGCGCTGACCGGCATCCTGCCGTGGTTCCAGTCGATGCCGGCCCACCGCACGATGTTCATCTTCTACGCCCTGCCGGCCGAGCCGTTCCTGATCCTGGCCGTCGTCTACGTCCTGGGCGCGATCATCGGCCGCCCGCACACCGAGCACCGCCGGATCGGCGCCCTCGCCGCGGGCGCCTACGTCCTGCTGGTGGCGGCCTGCTTCGCGTACTTCTACCCGATCTACAGCGGCATGGACATCACGTACACGCAGTGGCTGTCGCGGATGTGGCTCGGTTCCCGCTGGGTTTAGCGGGTCGCTGCGGCGGGCTCGTAGCGGCGCGACGGAGAGCCCGATTTGATCGCGCACAGGTATTCCTCGTTGACGATGGCCTCGAACTGTTCGCGGCGGGGCCACCGGCGGCGCGGATTGTGCCAGTCGCCGTGGCGTTCCCAGTACATCCGGGGGATCTCGCTGTCGAAGTAGGCGCGCAACAGTTCGCGGAGTTTCGGCTCGTTGATGAGCCGGTCCTCCCATGCGAACGACCAGTTCAGCAGCACGAAACTGGCGAAGAAGAACAGGCGCTCGTCGACGTGGGCGGGTGCGAACCGGGCGCCCCAGCACTGCGCGTAGGCGGGCTCGGCCATCGACATCATCACGGTCTCCCGCGTGCGGCGACGGTGGTCGGCGCGCAGCATGTGCCGGAAGTTGTTGCGCTGCACCAGCAGTGACGCCGCCACGACGAGCAGCGCGACCGTCGACAGAAGCGCCGACGCCGGCCCGTACGCCTGACCCATGTCACCCAGGCGGGCCCAGTCGCGATCGTCGTCGTAGAACGCGTAGATCAGCAGCGGCGACAGGACCACCAGATAGCACACGCCGGTGACGGCCGCGACGAGCAGGACGGCCAGCAGCAGGCGGAGCAGCCACCGCACGACATCGTCGGGTGCGTACGATTTCCGGTCGGCCATGCCGATCACCCCATCCGGTCGCCTTTTCGCATTGTGACCGACTCGGGGAAGGGAATCGGCATTCATTCATGCACACCCGGAATTGCGGCCAGAAATGGCATCGCGGCTGCGATACGGCTGATTGCGACCCGGCAACAATCGACAATATCGACTACCTCGGCGCGCTCGTCGGCCTCGGGATCATGTACCGGTGGGACCGCCGCGGCGTCGCGGCCCCGCGGCCGGCCCGCGTCGCGCGTGGGGTCCGGTCGGCCGGGCCCGCTCCGCGCGGCGTCCGGACAGGATCGTCCGTGGCCGCGGGCCGCAAGACATTCGAGATCGTCTTCCTCGACGCCCCCGACGGCCGTTTCGGCGATGTTTCTAAACGGAAACAGTGTTACCAACCCGTGGGCTGGGGCTTCCCGACCGGCGCCGGGACGGGGTATACAAAGCTCCACGCGAATGGAAACAGCGGTTCGCACAGTGAAACGACAGGGGGGTTCCATGCTCCAGCCCCAGCTCACCCGGCGTGACCTCTTACGGCTCGCCGCGCTCGCCGGTGGCGGCGCGGCGGCCGGCGGTGTCCTGTCGGCGTGTGGCGCCGACGGTACCGCACCAGCCTCCGCAGACATCGCACCCAACGCGAAGATCACGTTTGCCTCGACCACGATCACCAACAGCCTCGACCCGCACGCCGCGCTGTCCAACACCGGGCGCAGCTACGCCGTGCAGGTCTACGACACGCTGGTCCAGTTCGCCCCCGACGGCGGCGGGTTCGCGCCCGGCCTGGCCACCGCGTGGAAGCGCGTCGACGACACCACGCTCGAGCTCACGCTGCGCGAGGGGGTCACCTTCCACGAGGGCGGCGCGTTCGACGCGGCCGCCGTCGTGGCCAACATCGAGCGGCTCACCGGCGACTCGTCCGGCAAGCTCACCCAGGTCAAGGGCTTCCTCGGCACGGTCACCAAGGCGAGCGCGGTCGACGCCAGGACGGTGCGGATCACCACCGGGGCGCCCGACCCGATCCTGCTCAACCGGCTCACCCGGGTCGACATCGTCGACCCGTCCATCTTCGCCAGCAGCACCCAGAAGGCGTCCGGCACCGGCCCGTTCCGGGTCACCGGCTACACGCCGGCCCAGAAGATCGAGCTGGAGCGCTACGCCAAGTCGTGGCGGTCGAGCGACCGGGTCGCGACCGCGACGCTCCAGGCGATCAGCGACCCCAACACCCTGGCCAGCGCCCTGCGCTCGGGCGAGGTCGACATCGCGTTCGGCCTCGGGCCCACGCAGGCCGAGCAGATGCGCAGCTCGTTCGGCATCAAGGCGACCTCGGCCGGCTCGTGCGCGATCTGCTCGATGATCCCGGCCGTCGAGCCCAAGCTCGCCGACCCGCGGGTCCGTGAGGCGATCAACCTGGCCGTCAACCGTGACGAGTTCGTCGCCGCCGGCCTGGCCGGCTACGGCAGGCCGTCGACGGGGCAGCTGCTGCAGCCCGGCTTCCAGGGGTACGACAGCAGCTTCGGCCCGCTGCCGCACGACATCGCGAAGGCCAAGCAGCTGCTCAAGGACGCCGGCGCGGAGAACCTGCGGCTCGACATCGCCACGACGGCCATCTTCAAGTCGCAGGCCGAGACGGTCGCCGGGTACCTCGGCGCCGTCGGCATCAAGAGCGAGGTGCAGCTGCAGGAGCTGTCGGCGTTCATCAGCACGCTGCTGAAGAACAGCACGGTGCCGCTGCTGTACTGGCAGACCGACTACTTCGACCTGCGCGACATCGCGTCGGTGAGCCGGTTCGGCCCGCAGGCGGCCGGCGTGCAGCGGCACTTCGAGAACGACGAGTACCCGGCGCTGTACACGCAGGCGAACAAGGAGATGGACGCCACCAAGCGTGAGGCGCTCATCAAGCAGATGGCGAAGCTGCTGCGCGAGCAGTACGGCGTGCTGTTCCTGGCCTGGCCGGACCTGGTGTACGTGCACAGCAAGAAGCTCGTCGAGGTCGGCCTCACCGGCAACTCCCTGGTCCGCCTGGAGTCGATCGGGAAGACGGCCTGATGCGCCGCAGGCTCATCCGCGTCGGGGGGCAGGTCGCCGGGCTGGTCGTGGTGACGCTGGGCATCCTGAGCCTGCTCTTCTTCATCATCCGGCTCTCCGGCGACCCGGCCGCCATCCTGGCCGGCCCGGGCGCCAGTCCGGAGCAGATCGACCAGACGCGGCACGCGCTCGGCCTCGATCGTCCATTGTGGATGCAGTACCGCGAGTTCCTCGCCGACACGCTCACCCTGCGCCTCGGCGACTCGCTGCTCACCCAGCGCCCCGCGCTGGACATGGTGCTCGACCGGCTGCCGGCGACGCTGCTGCTCGCCGGCAGCACCCTGCTCACGGTCCTGGTCGTCGCGGTGCCGGTCGGCGCGTTCGCCGCCCGGTACCACGGCCGGCTCGGCGGCCGGGCCGTCGCGCTGCTCACCGCGGTCGTGCAGGCGGTGCCGAACTTCCTGCTCGGCATCGGCCTGATCTGGCTCTTCTCGCTGTACCTCGGCTGGCTGCCCACCTTCGGGTCGGGCACCGCCGCGCAGCTCGTCCTGCCGACGCTGACCCTCGCCGCGTTCACCGGCGCCCGGGTCGCCCGGCTGCTGCGCACCGAGCTGCTCGAGGACGCGGGCGCCGACTGGATGCGCACCGCCCGCGCCAAGGGCGTGCCGGGCCTGCGCATCCTCGTCCGCCACGCGCTGCGCCACGCAGCGTTGCCGGTGCTCGCGCTGCTCACCGTGGAGGTGTCGTACCTCGTGTCGGGCGCGGTCGTCGTCGAGACCCTGTACGCGTACGGCGGCATCGGCAAGCAGCTCGTCGACGCCGTGTTCAACCGCGACTACCCGGTCGTGCAGGCGACCGTCCTGGTCGTCGCCGTGGGCGTCATCGTCATCAACGCGGTCGGAGAGTGGCTCATGGGTGTGCTCGACCCGAGGACGACGGCATGAGCGGTTCCGGAGCGAAGCGGAGGAGGCCGCTCATCATGGGCTCAGGGTGGAACTCATGCGGCCGGAGCGGAGCGGAGGTCGCATGAGGTGGCTCGCGCTGTCCGGGCTCCTGGCCCTGGTGCTGGCGGCGGTGCTGGCCGGGCCGCTCACCGGGCACGACCCGATCGCCCAGCACCTCGGCGACCGGCTGCTGCCCCCGGGCACCGCCGGGCACCTGCTCGGCACCGACGACAAGGGCCGCGACGTGCTCGCCCGCACCCTCTACGGCGCGCGGGTGTCGCTGCTCGTCGGGTTCGTCGCCGCCACCGCCGCCAGCGCGTTCGGGCTGCTGCTCGGCCTGCTCGCCGGCTACTACGGCGGCTGGGCCGACCGGATCGTCACCCGGGCCGGCGACGTGTGGATCGCGTTCCCGTTCCTCGTGCTGGCCGTCGCCACCCTCGCCGTCGCCGGGTCCGACCTGTGGATCCTGGTGTCGCTGCTGGCCCTGGCCGGGTGGGTCACGCCGACGCGGGTCACCCGCAGCCTGGTGCGGCGGCTCCGGGGCGCCGACCACGTGCAGGCGGCGATCGGCCTCGGCGCCGGCGACGCGGGGGTGATCCGCAAGCACATCCTGCCCGCGGTACTGCCGGCGAACCTGGTCGTTTGGACCCTCACGGTCGGGACGCTCATCCTCATCGAGGGCGGGCTGTCGTTCCTCGGCCTCGGGGTGCGCCCGCCGACCCCGTCGTGGGGCAACATGCTCAACGACGGCCGCGGGTTCCTCGAGATCGCCTGGTGGATGATCGCGGCGCCCGGCGTCGCGCTCACCCTCACCGTGCTGCTCACCAACCTGCTCGGCGACGCGCTGCGCGACCGCCTCGACGTCCGGCTCAGAGATCGTTGATGGGACCGCTGATGCTCGAACTCTCCAACGTCGTCGTGCAGACCCGCCGCGGGGTGCGCCTCGCCGACGGCGTCGACCTCACTGTCGGTGCCGGCGAGATCGTCGGCCTCGTCGGCGAGTCCGGCTCCGGCAAGACCGTCACCACCACCGCCGTGTTCGGCCTGGCCGGGCCCGGCGTGCGGGTCACCGGCGGTACCGCCACCCTCGACGGCGCCGACCTGGCGGGGTTGGATCTGCGCAAGGTCCGCGGGAGGGACGTCGGGTTCGTGTTCCAGGACCCCTCGACCGCCCTGCACCCGCTGCACCGCGTCGGCGACCAGATCGCCGAGGCCGCGAAGGTCCACGGCCGCCGGGTCGACGTGCGGGCCGCGCTCGCCGACGTCGGGGTGCCCGACCCGGCCCGGCGGGCCCGGCAGTACCCGCACGAGCTCTCCGGCGGCCTGCGCCAGCGGGTCGCGATCGCGATGGCCCTGGCCAACCGGCCCCGGCTCGTCGTCGCCGACGAGCCCACCACCGCGCTCGACGTCACCGTCCAGATGCAGGTGCTGCGGCTGCTCGACCGGCTGCGGGCCGAGGGCACCGCGACCCTGCTCATCACCCACGACCTGGGCCTGGTGGCGGAGATCGCCGACCGGGTCGCGGTGATGTACGCCGGGCGCATCGTCGAGACCGCCGCGGTCGCCGAGCTGTTCGCCGCGCCCCGGCACCCGTACACCCGCGCGCTGCTGGCCAGCCGGCCCGACCTGCGCGCCGGCCGCACCACCCTGCCGGTCATCGGCGGGGCCCCGCCGTCCCCGGCGAGCCGGCCGCCCGGCTGCGCGTTCCACCCGCGCTGCCCGGTCGTGCTGCCGCAGTGCCCGTCCGTCGTGCCGTCCTTCGTGGACGGTGTCGCCTGCCACGAGGTGCACTCATGAGCGTTCTTGTCGTGGAAGATCTGGTCATGCGGTACGGCGGGCTCACCGCCGTCGACGGGGTGTCGCTCACCATCGCCGAGGGCGAGACGTACGCACTGGTGGGGGAGTCCGGCTGCGGCAAGTCCACCCTCGCCCGGTGCGCGGTGCGGCTGGCCACCCCGACCGGCGGGCGGATCAGCGTCGCCGGCACCGACATCACCCGCGCGTCCCGCCGGGCGCTGCGCCCGCTGCGCGGCGGCTTCCAGCTGGTGTTCCAGGACCCGATGGCGTCGCTGGACCCGCGGCTCACCGTCCACGACGCCGTCGCCGAGGGCCCGCGCATCCACGGCCGCTACTCGCGGTCCGCGGTCGACGACCTGCTGGCCGAGGTCGGCCTGGACCCGTCCCTCGGCGAACGGCTGCCGCACCAGCTCTCCGGTGGCCAGCGGCAGCGCGTCGGCATCGCCCGCGCCCTGGCCCTGCGGCCGCGCCTGCTCGTGCTCGACGAGCCGGTCGCCTCGCTCGACGTGTCGGTGCAGGCCCAGGTGGTCAACCTGCTGCGCGACCTGCAGGACCGGCACGGCCTGGCCTACCTGTTCATCGCGCACGACCTCGCCGTCGTGGCCAGCCTCGCCCACCGGGTCGGGGTGATGTACCTCGGGCGCCTCGTCGAGGAGGGCCCCGCCGAGCAGGTCCTCACCGACCCGCGCCACCCGTACACGCGCGCCCTGGTGGATGCGATCCCGGTCGAGACACCGGCCGGCCGTCGCGACCGCCCGGTCCTGGCCGGTGAGCCGCCGAGCCCGGTCGACCGCCCGCCGGGCTGCGCGTTCCACCCGCGCTGCCCGATCGCCCGGCCGTCGTGTGCCGTCACTTCGCCGGTGCTGGCCGGCGAGGATCGCCGCGTCGCCTGTCCGCACGTCTGAGGAGGTTCGTGATGCACGTCGTCATCAGTCAGGCCTGGACGAAGGACGCCGGCGACCACGCCGACGCCTACGTGGCGCTGTCGGTGCGCTTCGCCGAGTTCTTCGCCGCACAGCCCGGCTTCCGCGGCCGCTGGCTGGTCCGCGACGTCGAGGACCCGACCCACTTCACCCACATCCGGATGTTCGACACGGTGGAGTCCTACGAGGCCGCCACCCGCACGCCCGGCTACGTCGAGCACACCGAGGCGATGTACGAGCACCTCCGCCCGTACGACAGCTATCCCCGCACCATCGGCGAGGTCGTCCTGCAGGACCTGCCGTGACGACCTTCGTGCTCGTCCACGGCGCCTTCCGCGGCGGCTGGTCCTGGCAGCGGGTCCGCCGCCTGCTCACCGCGGCGGGCCACGAGGTCCTCACCCCGTCCCTGACCGGTATGGGCGACCGCCGGCACACTCCGGCGACCGGCCTCGACACCTGGGCCCTGGACATCGCCACCCTGCTCGACGACGAGGACCTGGAGGATGTGGTACTGGCGGGGCACAGCCAGGGCGGCATCGCCATCGCGGCGGCGGCGCCGTTGTGCGCCGACCGGCTGGCCGGGCTGGTCTTCGTCGACGCCCCCGACCCGCTCCCCGGCGAACGGGCCGTCGACCTCACCGGCCCGGCCCCCGACCTGCCGCGCTCGCTCGTGCTCCCGCCGTCGCCGGTCTCGCTGGACGACCCCGCGCTCACGGCGTGGATGAACGCCCGCCTGTGCCCGACCCCACTCGCGCCGTCCCTGGACCCGCTGCCCGAGCGCCCACCGGGCGTCCCACGCTCGTACGTCTTCTGCGCGCACACCCCCGCGGGCTACCCGTCGTGGGTCACGAGGTCCCGCCTGGACGCGGCCGGCACCCCGTACACGGTCATCGACAGCGACCACGACGCACCCCTCACGCACCCCGCGGAGGTCGCCTCGGCACTGACTCAGCTCCGGTAGTCGCGCTCCGGGCACTCCTGGAGGCTGCCGAGGTCGGTGCAGCCGGCGGCGGCGTGCGGCACGAACGCGTACCGGCCGAAGCCGAGCAGCGTGGTGGCCACCTCCAGCCACACGCTGGACTGGTTCTGCCCGGCGTCGACGACCGCCGCGGCGGTGCCCACCGCGCACCGCACGCTCGCGACCTCCCGTCGCCGTACGAGCCGACGACCGCCGCACCGGACACGCCGGCCTGCTGCTGCGGCAGCCGGTAGAGGTCGCCCCGGCCGGGCCGCTCGCCACGCAGGCACCGCACCTCGAGCGGCACCTCACCGCCGAACTCTCCGAACACCCCGGGGCGCCGCGGCCCACCCGGCTTCCACGGACACGCCGGTTGACTCGGGACGGGCTCGCGGATCGGCTCGCCCCGGGCGACGGCGACCGGCTCGGTGCGGCGACGGCACTGGTCACGGCGGCCGACGGCGAGGGGGCCGCCGCCGGGCCGGACGAGCATCCGCCCAACGCGGCAACGACCCCGGCCACGAGGACCAGATGCTTGACGCTCATCGATGAATGGTGCCACCGCGACGCGAGCCTGGTTGCATGCCGGCGTGTCGGTGCTGACCGACTACTTCGCCGCGGGCGGACGACCTCGACCGCACATGATCGTGCTTTCGGTGTGATCATGGACGGGTGAGTGACGACGGTGGGTGGGTGGGGCTTGTGCCGCCGCGCGAGTCCGGGGAGCAGGAGCGGCTCGTCGCCGCCGCGGGCGGCGACGACCTCGCCACGGCCCTTGCGGCGGCGCCCAACGCGTTCTACGAGTCGCGGACCGGCCAGGACGAGGCGGCCGCCGTCGTGCTCGGGTGGCCGGCCGACCGGCGGCGCGGGGTGCTGCTGCGGCTGCACGACGAAGCCGTGCGCAGCGGCGGGCCACCCAGGTACGTCGTCGGCCCGCTTGTCGAACGCCTCGACCGCGGGCTGCGATGGTCTCGGGAAGACCTGGTCTGGATGCTGCACCGGGTGCGGGACGAGCTCGCCCTCGACGACGGCGAGGTGTACCAGCTGCCGGTCCGGGTCGCCGCCGCCCTCGGCGCCGCCGACCTGCGCGGGCTCGGTCCCGCGCTCGACGGGCTGCTCACCGAGCTCAGCCGCGGCCGACTGCCTGCCACGCTCCGCCGCGACCTCGCCGCCCGTCTCGGGCTGGTCGTCGAGCGGGTCACCGCCGCCGCCGTGCCGCCGCAGCTGCTGCATGCCGGGGACGCGTTCGGGCCGCTTGCCCGGGCGCGGCTTGCGGAGGTTCTCGGCGCCGACGGAGCACGGGAGGTACTGCTGCATGCCGCCTCCCTCACGAAGCCGACCCCGTCGAAAGCCTGGACCGCCGCGGCGCCCGCCGACACCGCCGGGGTCGCCGGTGCGGTGCTCGACCTCTTCGCCGAGTTCGACGGGGCGTTGCACGCAGACAACGACAGCCTGCTGCGCGGGCTGACCTGCCTCGCCGCGCTCGACCCGGGCGACGCCGCCACGGAGCGGATCGGGCGGGCCGCGGGCGCGGCCGCGGCGGCGGATCCGCGGTGGGCCGGGTACCCGTACGCACCGCGGACCGCGGCCGCCGCCGTCGAGATCCTCGCCGGGCGGGGCGGCGACGCGCCGCCCGCGGTGCTGTCCCGGCTGGCGTCGACGGTGCGGAACAAGGCGCTGCTCGGGCGGGTCCGGGCCGGCCTCGACCGGATCGCCGCGGGCCGGGCGGCCCCGACGGCGACGGACGGCGGACCTGAGGCCTCGGCGGTCGCGGGATAGCCGTCGAGGTCGGCGAGGGCCCGGCGCGGCTGTGGTCGGCCCGTGAAACGTTCATGCGGCGACCGGCCGGTCCGGCCCGCATGCGCCGTCACACATTGACATCCTTCAGCGACGCTTCCTAGTGTCCGGGCCCGCCGCCCGAAACGGGCGGGTTTCGACACCACCTGGAGGGCGTCATGGCCGGCAGGCCGACATTCCGGGGCCGGCTGGCCGTCGCGATCGGGGCGGCCGTGGCCCTGCTCGCGGGGCTCGTCGCGGTCCTGTCCACCAACGCGTACGCGGCGGCCGGGTGCCGCGTCACGTACCGGGTCACCAGCCAGTGGCCGGGCGGGTTCACCGGCGACGTGGCCGTGACGAACCTCGGCGACCCGGTCACCGGGTGGACGCTGCAGTGGACGTTCGGCGCCGGGCAGAGCGTCACCCAGGCCTGGAACGCGACCGTCACCGCGTCCGGTGCCCAGGTCACCGCGGTCAACGCCGGCTACAACGGCTCGATCGCGACCAACGCGACGGTGTCGTTCGGTTTCAACGGCTCGTGGACGGGCAGCAACCCCGTGCCGGCGTCGTTCACCCTGAACGGCACGACCTGCACCGGAGGCGTCACGTCACCCAGCGCTTCTCCCAGTGCGTCCCCCAGTACGTCCCCCAGCGCCTCGACGAGCCCGCAGCCCGGCAACGCCATGGCCGCCGTCGCCGCCATGCAGCCCGGCTGGAACCTCGGCAACAGCCTCGACGCGACCGGCGCCGACGAGACCTCGTGGGGCAACCCGCGGGTCACCGCCGCCCTCCTCGACAACATCCGCGCCCAGGGCTTCAACAGCATCCGCATCCCCGTCACCTGGGGCCAGCACATGGGCAGCGCCCCCGGCTACACCGTCGACGCGGCCTGGCTCGCCCGGGTCAAGGAGGTCGTCGACTGGGCCCTCGCCGACGGCTTCTACGTGGTGCTCAACGTCCACCACGACTCGTGGCAGTGGATCAACACGATGCCGTCGGACCGCACCAACGTGCAGAACCGGTACAACGCGCTGTGGACGCAGCTCGCCGCCGCGTTCCGCACCTCCTCGCCGAAGCTGGTCCTCGAGAGCGTCAACGAGCCGCAGTTCACCGGCTCGTCCGGCGACGCCCAGAACGCCGAGCTCCTCGCGGCGCTGAACACCGAGTTCCGGCGCATCGTGCGCGCCTCCGGCGGCAACAACGCGACCCGCCTGCTCGTCCTGCCGACCCTGCACACGTCGGCCGACCAGGCCCGCGTCGACGAGCTGACGGCCACGTTCAACCAGCTCGGCGACCCGAACCTGATCGCGACCGTGCACTTCTACGGCTACTGGCCGTTCAGCGTCAACATCGCCGGCGGCACCCGCTTCGACTCGGCCGTCGAGCAGGACCTCGTCGGGCAGTTCGACCGCGTCGCGAACGCGTTCGTGTCGCGCGGCATCCCGGTCATCATCGGCGAGTACGGCCTGCTCGGCTTCGACCGGCACACCGGCACCATCGAGCAGGGCGAGAAGCTCAAGTTCTTCGAGTACCTCGGCTACTACGCCCGCTCGAAGAAGCTCACGACGATGCTGTGGGACAACGGCCAGCACTTCGGCCGCACCTCGTTCGCCTGGAGCGACCCGGAGCTGTTCGCGCAGATCAGGTCGAGCTGGACGACCCGCTCCGGCACCGCCTCGGCCGACTTCGTCTACGTGCCGAAGTCCGGCGCGGTCGCGGCGCAGACCCTCACGCTGAACCTCAACGGCACCACGTTGCAGGGCCTGCGCCAGGGCAGCACCGACCTGGTCCGCGGCACCGACTACACCGTCTCCGGCAACCAGCTGACCCTGACCGCGAGCGCCCTGACGAGGCTCGTGGGCTCCCGGTCGTACGGCGTGAACGCCACACTCCAGGCAAGGTTCTCGGCCGGCGTCCCCTGGCGGATCAACATCATCACCTACGACCCGCCGCTGCTGTCGGCCGCGACCGGCACCACGGCCGCGTTCACCCTCCCGGCCCAGTTCCGCGGCGACCAGCTCGCCACGATGGAGGCGAAGTACGCCGACGGCAGCAACGCCGGCCCGCAGAACTGGACGTCGTTCAAGGAGTTCGACGTGACCTTCGCCCCGGACTACACGGCGGGCACGATCACGCTGCGCCCGGCCTTCTTCGCCGAGGTCAACGACAACGCAAAGGTGACCCTGACGTTGCACTTCTGGAGCGGCACGAAGGTCACGTACTTCGTCACCAGGTCCGGCAGCACCGTGACCGGCAGCCTGTCCTGACCGTCACCGCCCGGCCCGGCCCGGCCGTGATCCGCGACGACGTCAGCGCGCGGGAGCGGCCGGCCGGGTCCGCAGGTTGAGGGCGAGATAGCCGTCCTCCAGCGTGGGGCGCAGCGGCTCGGCGTCCGGTCCGGGTCGCTCGGGAGCGACGACGCGGTATCGCATGCCGGGCTCCTCGGGGACCGCGGACACCACCGTTCCGGCCGGGGCCGGGCCCTGGGTCACGACCGACCAGACGCGGCCGTCGGCCTCGTGGGTCAGGTCGGCGACGGTGCCGCGGAAGACCTGGCGGCCGGCGGACAGCACGGCCAGCTCGCGGCAGGTCTGGGCGACGTCGTCGACGATGTGGGTGCTCAGCAGGACCGTGCGGTCGCCGGCCAGCTGGGCCAGCAGGGTGCGGAACCGGATGCGCTCCTCCGGGTCCAGGCCCGCCGTGGGCTCGTCCACGATCAGCAGGCGCGGGTCGGCGAGCAGGGCCTGGGCGATGCCCACGCGGCGGCGCATGCCCCCGCTGTACCCCTTGAGCCGCCGGTCGGCCTCGGACGTCAACGCCACCACCTCGAGCAGCTCGCCGACCCGGCGGCGGCGGGACGGGCCGTCGTCGAGGCCCTTGAGTAACGCCACGTAGTCGAGGAACTCCCGGGCCGTCAGGTCGGGGTAGACGCCCACGTCCTGCGGGAGGTAGCCGAGCGTGCGCTGCACCGCCTGGCGGCCGGCGCGGGTGGTGACGTCGTGGCCGCCGACGCGGACCTCGCCCGCGCTCGGGTGCAGCAGGCCGGCGAGGATGCGCATGAGCGTGGTCTTGCCGGCGCCGTTCGCGCCCAGCAGGCCGAACATGCCGGTCGGCACGGCCAGGTCGAGGCCGTCGAGGGCGGCGACGCCGCCGCGGTAGCGCTTCGTGAGGCCGGTGATGTCGATCCGCACGGCAGGCTCCTATCGGGTGGTTCGGGCGCGGACCGCGTGGGCGGCGCACAGCGTCAGGGCGGCGAGGACGAGCAGCAGGCCGATGGACAGGCCGGCGGTCGCCGTGGTGACCTCGGGGCGCAGGAAGTTGAGCGTGGCGCCCGGCTGCGGCCCGGCGATGACCCCCTCGACGCCGAACAGCGCGAGGGGGTACGCGCCGATCGGGGTCAGCACGCTCTGCGCGAGGGTCGGCATGACGTCGGCGGTGATCGAGTTGCCCCAGAACCAGTAGCCGACGAACAGCACGCGGAACAGGGGCGCCGGGATCAGCAGCGGCACCGCGAGGGCGAACGCGCCGACCACGAGCACGGCCGGCAGCAGCACGGTGGCGAACCCGGCCAGGGCCCAGCCGACCGCCGGCCAGCCGCCGGTGGCGGCGGCGTAGGGGACGGTCCACCCGGCGTACAGCACCGCCATCGGCAGCACGACGGCGGCGCACACCCCGAGGTACTTCCCGGCGAGGCGCCCGGCGGGGGAGGCCGGGGTCGCGTCGAGGACCGGGGCGACGCCGAGCTTGCCGTCGCGGACCAGGCGGTCGGCGATCAGGCACCCGTACCCGGCCGGCAGGAAGATGTTCAGCAGCAGCGCCACCGACCCCATGACCCGCCGGGCGTCGCCGTCGTGGAACAGCTCGCGCCACTGCGCGGCGCTGGACCCGGCCAGCAGCAGGGTGATCACGCCGAGCGCGATCCACATGGAGCGCTTGCGCAGCATCATGCGGCACTCGTAGCGCAGGGTCGCCGTCACTCCGTCACCGCCGCGTGCACGAGCCGCTCGGCCCGGCCGAGCACCACCCAGGCGGCCGCGCCGAGCCCGGCCGCGGTGCCCAGCAGGACGGCCCGGTTGCCGGCCCAGTCGCCGGGCTCGGCGCCGCGGGTCGACGCGAACAGGTACAGCAGCCGCCCGGCCCGCGAGTCCTGGATGGGCCCGCCGAGCACCTGCTGCAGCAGCCACAGCACGGCGACGATCCCGCCGGCGGCGCCGGGGCTGCGCAGCACGGCGGCGGCGAGCCAGCCGGCGGCGGCCAGCCACAGCGTCGGCGCCAGCCACACGAGCTGCCCGGCGAGCGGCCCATGCTCCCACCGCCCGGCCGGGATGAGCACCGCGGCGGCGGCGAGGGCGGTGGCCGCGGTCCAGCCGACGATCACGGTGAGCCGGCGCAGGAGGACCGTGCGGTACCGCACCGGGGTCGTCAGCAGCAGCTCGGCCGCCGGGTCCCGCCCGACGAGCGACGCGGCGAGGACCCCGGCGATGAGCGGCAGCGCGAGCTCCAGCGCATCGAAGAGGTTGCGCAGCGCGTCGCGGCCGGCGGCGCCGTCGGAGCGGTCGACGACGGCGAAGAGCACGACGGCGGCGGCGGTGACCGGCGGCGCGATCCACGCGACCCGCCCGGCCCGGCGCACCTCGTGCCGCCAGAGGTGGAGGTTCATGTGAGGTGTGTTGCGCGGAACCGGCCCATCGGTTCACCCCGCCCGGCCAGGATCACGCCGAGCGCGGCGAGCACGGCCGTGGCCACCCAGCCGGCGGGCGTGGCGTCCCACACGGCCCGCACGACGCCGAAGTCGAGCATCCGCAGCGCCCACGCGGTGAGCGCCGCCCCGATCGCGACGTCGGGCCCGAACCGGACCAGCAGCGGCAGGCACAGCGCCGACAGCAGCGCGGTCGGGGCGAGCCAGGCCAGCACCGGGGCGGCGAGGACGGCCGAGGCGGCCAGGGCGAGCAGCACGTCGTAGCCGAGGATCAGCGCCACACGTAACAGCACAATCCGCCGCAGCGGCGTCGGCGTGGCCGCGATCACCTCGAATGCCGGGTCCCGCCGCGGCCCGTGGACACCGCTGACCCCGGCCGCCGCCACCAGCGGCGCGACCAGGGCGAGGAGCTCCGCGCTGCCCTGGACGGCGGCGAGGAGCGCGCCGAGCGCCATGACCACCGCGGAGGCGACGAGCACCACCGGGCTGAGCAGCCGCGCCTCGGCGCGCACGAGCGCCCACCCCGGCCGGTACGTCGGCGTGGGCGGGTCGAGCAGGCTGCGCAGCATGGCCTGCCGGACGATGGTGCGCGCGTCGGGCGGCTCCGGGAGCAGCTCCCGCCACTGCGCCAGCTCGGCCCGGCACCCCGGGCAGCCCGCGAGGTGCGCCGCGACGGCCCCGGCCGCGCGGGCGTCCAGCGTGCCGGCCGCATACTCCGCCAGCCGGTCGATCATTGCGGCACCCCCTGTGCTGTGAGCGCGCGGGCCAGCGCGGCCCGCGCGTGGTGCAGCCGGCTCTTCACCGTCCCGACCGGCACGCCGAGCACCTCGGCGGCCTCGGCGAGCGGCAGCCCGGCGACCAGGACGAGCCCGACGACCTCCCGCTGGTGGTCGGGCAGCCGCGCGACCGCGGCGGCGACCGGCGTCCCGCCGGCGGCGGCGATGGCCAGCTCGTCGGGCCCGGGCCCCGGGTCGGCGGCCCGGTCGTCGGGCTCGGCCGGGACGGGCGGCGCGGTGCCCCGCAGCCGGTTCCACGCCTGCCGCCTGGCCACCCCGAACAGCCAGGTGCTGACCTGTGACTGCTGCCCATACGTCCCCGCGGAGCGCCACACGGCCAGCAGCGTGTCCTGCAGGATCTCCTCGGCGGTCATCCGGTCGCCGGCGAGGCGCAGCAGGTAACCGAGCAGCCGCCGGGCGTGCCGCTCATACAGCCCGACGAGCGCGTCGCCGTCACCGCCGGCGACCCGCGCCAGCAGCTGTGCGTCCGTCTCGTCCATCACAGGGTTGGTAGCACCCCGGCCCCGGAAGGTTCACCCTCGTCCGGGCCGGGTGGCGGTCAGCGGATCCACTCGCAGCGGCACCAGTCGACCAGGGCCAGGCCGGCCCAGGACAGCACCGCGCCGGCCGCCGGGGTCACCGGGCCGGCGACGGCGAGGAGCGTGATCTGGTCGGCGTCGCGCAGGCCGTACCACGTGACGCCGCGCACCCGCACCGCGAAACCGCCGGCGACCGGGCGCGTGGCGCCGCGGAAGCACACGCCCGCGTACTCGTGCTCGGCCGGGCCCAGGACGTTCCACGGCAGCCGCGGGATGAGCGGCCCGACCGTGCGGGCGTGCAGGTCCCGGAAGCCGGCCGGCTCGCGGTGCCGCTCGTAGACCCGGCGGATCGCGGCGAACTCGGTCTCCACGACGGTGGTCGCGGCCGGTGTCGCCGCCTCGACCTGCCGCCAGTCGTCCTCGTGCAGCTCCAGGCAGCCGCCCGGGACCGGCCCGGGCGCGAGCGGCGGCAGCGCCTCGCAGAGCGTCGGCAGCGAGAACAGCAGGGCCTGCGGCGCCACCCGCTCGATGCGCCGCACGGTCAGCACGAGGCGGCCGGGCGCCGGCCGGGACGCCGTCTCCACCAGCCACGGCTCGCCGCCGAGCTGCAGCGTGGTCCGGAGCGAGAAGTCCGCGGGCAGCTGCTCCGGCGGCAGGTCGGCCCGGGCGAACACGACGCCGGACGTGGCATCGACGAACTCCACCGCAATCATGCCGGAGGATCGTGCCAGATCGCCCCGGCGCGGGTCACGGGAGGGGGATGTCGGCGCGGGTGAGCAGGCCGAGGCGGAGCAGGTCGAAGTCGGGGTCGCGCTCCCACAGCACCCGCGGGGTGACCAGCGGGCTGCCGTTGCAGTCGAAGGTCAGCACGGCCCGGCCGGCCCGGTGCCCGAGGAACAGGCCCGACCGGTTGCTCGCGACCCGCCCGCGCAGGCCCTCGAGGCGCTGGCGGCGCTGGCGCGGGCCGAGCGCCGTGGCCCACCGCCAGGGTGCGGCGCCGGCCAGGGCGGTCAGCGCGTTGGTGACCCACAGGTCGGTCCAGCGGCGCTGGGTGAACCGGGTCGGCCGGCCGGTCAGCAGCCGCTGGGTGGGTTCGTCCACGACGACGCCGCAGACCTCCAGGGCGTCGAGGGCGTGCCCGTCCACGAGGGCGTCGGCCACGTCGGTGGCGAATGAGGCGTCGACGGTACCGCCGAGTCCCCAGAGGGCCTCCAGTGGGCGCGGGTCGCCGGTGGCGCGCCAGAACTCCGGGACGCGGTCCCAGCGGTGCACGGCCGACTTGCCGACGACCTCGGCGAGCCGGACGGTCAGGCGGGGCTCGGCGTGGGCGGTGCGCTGGGCCGGTCCGTCCACGACGAGCCAGATGCCCTTGCCGGCCGGGTGCCGCGGCGGGGCGCACTCGTGCAGCAGCACCCGGGCCCGGCCGGCCAGCCGGGCCCCGGTGCGGTCGCGGGGGAACTGCCAGGTGATGCCGGGCCGGTGCAGCGCCTCGACCGCCGCGTCGAGGGCGGCGGCCTGCGCGGCGTCGAGCAGGGCGGCCAGCAGCGGGTCGAGGTCCACGTCGACCGGGGTCGCGGTCCCGGCCAGCCGGGAGGCGGCGAGGCGCTCCAGCCGGCGGCGGCGCTTCGCAGCCGGCTCGCCGGCCGGCTCGACCGACCAGGTGTCCTCCCACCGGCCCCAGTCGGCGACCTGGGCGACCACGTCGTCGACGAACACGGCGTACGCGCGCTCGACGGGCCAGCGGTACGCCTCGGGATGGAACCCGACCTCGAAACCGTCGACCCCCTCGGCGGCCAGGACGGCGCTGGCCCAGCCGTGGTCGTCGGGGGTGACCCGGGCCGTGCGGACCGCCACGTGGCCGCCCGGCACGTCGACCACGGCCACGCAGCCGGGGACGTCGGTGCGCAGGTCGAAACCGGCGGCCCGCAGCGCCGCCGAAACGGCCGGGCCGCCGGTCTCCAGCACGCGCCGATCATGTCAGAACCTGCGGACGGCGCGCGAGGGTCAGATCAGGGCACGCAGGACGACGATGGCCAGGAAGACGACGATGAACGCGAGGTCGAGCGAGACGCCGCCCATGCGCAGCGGCGGGATCACCTTGCGGACCGGGGCCAGGATCGGCTCGGTGACCGCGAAGATGCCCGAGGACACCCGCTGGCGCACCGACCCGTACTGCGCCGGGCCGGCCAGCACCGCGCTCCAGTCGACGATGGCGCGGGCGACGAGCAACAGCTGCACCAGGAGCAGCAGCAGACTCACGAGGCCCAGAATCGGACCCATGTGGTACCTCCAGATCGCGGGAACGTCCTTCCAGAGTGCCCGGGGATCCTGAGAACTGGCTGTAGGCCGGTTGTGTGAACCTCGGGGTCAGCCCTCGAGGCCGGCCGACCAGGGAAAGGTGATCCAGCGCTCGGTGCGCCGCCAGACGTACTCGCAGCGCACGGTCGCGTGCGGCTTCTCGTAGAGCACCGCGCAGCGCACCTCGGCGGCGTGGTCGGCGCAGAACGCCCGCACGACCTCGAGGGTGGCCCCGGTGTCGGCGACGTCGTCGGCGATGAGCACCCGCTGCCCGGCGAAGTCGACCCCGTCGGGCTCGGGCGGCAGCACGACGGGCTCGGGCAGCCGCTCACCGATCCCGGTGTAGTACTCCACGTTCATGAGGTGTGTCGACTTCACCCCGAGCGGGTAGCTCAGCGCGCCCCCGACGAGCAGCCCGCCGCGCGCGATGCACAGCACGAGGTCGGGCTTGAACCCGTCGCTGGCGACCGTCTGGGCCAGCTCCCGCGCGGCGGTGCCGAACGTGGCCCAGTCGAGGACCTCCCGAGGTTCTGTCATCCGTCCATGATCCCCTGTGCGGCCCGCCGGACGCTACGACGCCCGTCGAAGTGGCGGTGACGAGAGGGTGCACGGCAGGGACGGCCGCCGGTGCGGGGCAGGATGGCGGTATGCGTATCTCGATCTGGCCCGGGGCCGGGCAGGCCTTCGGTGACATCCTGGCCATGGCGCGCCACGCCGCCGACACCGGGTGGGACGGCGTCTACGTCGCCGACCACTTCATGCCCAACGCCGGGGCCGGGCGCGACCCGGACCACCCGACGCACGAGTGCGGCACGCTGGTCGCCGCGCTCGGGGCGGCCGTGCCGCGGGTGCGGATCGGCAGCCTGGTGTACGGCAACACGTACCGCCACCCGGCCGTGCTCGCCAACATGGCCGTCACCGCCGACCACGTCAGCGGTGGCCGCTTCACCCTCGGTGTGGGTGCGGGTTGGCAGGTCAACGAGCATCAGCAGTACGGCATCGAGCTCCCGCCGGTCCGCGAACGCCTCGACCGCTTCGTGGAGGCGCTGCAGGTCCTGCGCGGCCTGCTCCGGCAGCCGCGGACGACCGTCGAGGGCCGCTACTACCAGCTGACCGACGCCGTCTGTGAGCCCAAACCGGTCCAGGACCCGCTGCCGATCCTCGTCGGCGGCGGCGGGGAGCGGCGGATGCTGCGGATCGTGGCCGAGTACGCCGACGTGTGGAACACCTGGGGCCGCCCGGACGTCATCGCGCACAAGTCGGCGGTGCTCGACGAGCACTGCGCCGCCGTCGGCCGGGACCCCTCCGCGATCGCCCGGACGGCGCAGGCGATGACGTTCCTCGACCGGCCGGTGCCCGACGGCGTGCCGATGCCGGCGATCGGCGGCTCGCCCGAGGCCCTGGCCGAGACGGTCGCCGAGTACCGTGCGAACGGCCTGGACGAGCTGATCGTCCCCGACGGCACGCTGGGCACGGGCGCCGACCGCCTCCGCGCGATGGACACGATCCTCGGGATCGTTCAGGCCGCGGCGTAGAACGCGGCCGGGTCGCCGGCGAGCGACGCCTTCACGTGGGCGCTCCACGCGTCCGCGAGGACCTCGAGCCGGCCGGCCTCGATCCCGTCGAGGCCGGCCCGCACCACGTCGGCCGGGTCGGCCTTCGGGCCGGTGTACCAGGCCATCATGTCGGTGTCGGCGGCACCCAGGTGCAGCCCGGTGACCAGGGTGCCCTGCGCCGCGAGCTCGATCCGCACGCCGTTGGTGAGGCTCCAGGCGGCCGCCTTCGCCGCGCCGTAGGCGTTGGCCCCGTCGTAGGAGAACCACGACAGCGCCGAGAGCACATTGAGGATCGCGCCGCCGCCGGACGCGGCCAGGACCGGCGCGAAGGCCCGGACCATCGCGAGCGTGCCGTAGAAGTGGGTGTCCATCTCGAGGCGGATCCGGTCCAGGTCACCGGTCACCAGGTTGGCCCCGGTCGCGACACCGGCGTTGTTCACCAGCAGCGTGACGTCGCCCGCCGCCGCGGCGGCCGCGGCGACCTGCGCCGGGTCGGTGACGTCCAGCCGCAGCCGCTCGGCGCCGGGCACGTCGATGCGCTGCGGGTCGCGCGCGGTCGCGTACACCCTGGCCGCGCCCCGGTCGAGCAGCTGCCGGGCGAACTCGCGGCCGAGGCCGCGGTTGGCGCCCGTGACGAGCGCGACGGTTCCCTTGATCTCCATGCCGGCTACGCTAAAACCTCACGTCGGCGTGAGGGGCAAGTGCGGATGCGGATCGGTGAGCTGGCGGCGCGGACCGGGGTGTCGGTGCGGGCGCTGCGCTACTACGAGGAGCAGGCGCTGCTGGTGCCCGAGCGCAGCGGCAGCGGGCAGCGGCACTACGCCGCGGCGGCGGTCGACCGGGTCGGGCTCATCCAGACCCTGTACGCCGCGGGGCTGTCCAGCCGCACCATCCTCGACCTGCTGCCGTGCGTCGACGCGAGGGTCAACACGCCGGAGTCGCGGGCGCTGCTGCGGGCCGAGCGGGACCGTATCGACGAGCGGATCGCCCGGCTCGCCGAGGCCCGCGACCGCCTCGACGGGGTCATCGCGTACAGCGAGGGACCCGAGAGCGGATGCGCGTTCCTGGAGTCGGAGCGCGCTCTCTCACGTTCGGCGTAAGCCCGAGCAGACCGGGATGCGGCTCGGGGGCCGGAGAGGTCGATCATCCATGCGACGGTAGGACCGCGGCGCCACGGTACGGGCGCCTGGCAGACTGCCCGGCATGGCGACGATCGACGCGGTGCTCGCGGACCTCGACCGACTGCCGGCCGCGAACCGGACCTTGTGGGCGGTGTGCGGCGCCCTGGAGAAGGTCGACCCGGGCGTGCCGCCCGCCGCGCCGGTGCCCGTCTGGGTCGGGCCGGTCGTCACCGAGGCCGTCCGGTGGCTGTCCACGACCTGGCCCCAGTCGCCGCATTTCGCCGACATCCGCCGCCTCGAGCGCCTCGGCGTCGTGACCCTCGACCACGACGACACCTACGTGCTCGCGATGGTCTCCGCGATCGGCTCCCGCTGGGACGCGCAGCCCCGCCTCGACGCCCTGCGCCACGACGCCGAGTTGCGCGACGAGGTCTTCTGGCGGGTCTTCGAGGTCGAGGGCGGCGGGCAGGTCAGCCTGGCCAACGTCGACAACCACAGCCGCCCCGACGCCGGGTGGGCGGCCTGCCTGATGGTGCTCGTCGCCGAGGGCGTGCTGCCGCGCGACCGGCTGCTGCGGGAGTGCCTGCGGGCGCTCGGGCGCGACTTCAGCGCCTACCGGGCCGGGTTCTTCGCCCGCCTGCACACGCTGCTCGACCCCGGCGTCGACGAGCTCATCGCCGCGCAACCGGTCCTGGTGCGGCTGCTGCGCGCTCCCGTGGCGGCGACCGCGTCGTTCGCGCTGCGTCACCTCGCCACCGTGGACGCGGCGGGGGCGCTGGACGACGCCGCGTTCGTCGCCGCGTCGGCGGACGCTCTGGCGGTACCGCCGAAGAAGACGCCACTCGGGGCACTGGACCTGCTGGAGCGGATCCTGCTCCGGCAGCCGGGGCTCGCCGGGCCGATCGCCGCCGCCGTGGCGGTCGGGCTGGAGCACCGCCACCGCGAGGTCCAGGCGCGGGCCCTGGGACTGCTGCGCGGCCTGGGGGAGCGCGACCTCGTGGCACAGCGGGCGCAGCTGCTGGAGCCGACGGTCGCGCGGGAGGCCGCCGCGTGGCTCGGCGGCACCGTCGCCGCGCCGGCCGCCCTGCCGGCCGACCTTCCGCCGTCCACGGTGGACGACGACCGGACCGTCGGCGAGATGGCCGCCGCCCTGCTCGCCGGAGAGCACGACCCCGGGCTCGTGGAGCGGTTCCTGGCCGCCGCGAGCCGGGGCAGCGACGAGCTCGCCGCGCTCGCGAGGCCGGCCCGCAAGGCGCTGCGGCACACCTGGGAGCTGCGCCGCAATATCGCCGCCGTCCTGCTCGGCGAGGCCCTCGACCGGGTCCCGCACCTGCTCGTCGCCCGCCTCGGCGAGGTCCGCGAGATCGTGCGGGGCAGGGCGCGGCCGGGCGAGCTGCTCGCCACGCCGACCGGCCCGGCCGGCTGGCTCGACCCGGGCGTGTTCGTCGCCCGGCTCGCCGGCTGGGACGGCGCGCCGCACCGCCACGACCTCGTCGCCGCCCTGCTCAAGCTGCATCCGGACGGCCGGCCCGAGGCCCTGCGGGCCGCCCGCGACCTGCCCGGCGACGCCGGGGCCGCGGCCCGCTACGCGCTGGGCGGCCCTCCCGCCCCGGTCGGCGACCCGGCCGTGTGGATCGCCGCCGCCCGCGGCCGCGCCCCGCTCGGCGACGACGCGCACCTCCTCGCGGCCGGGCTCGACGGCGCCGGCCAGGGCCGCGCCGCCCGGTACGAGCTCGTCATGACCCCGCACGACCACGGGTACTGGGCGCCGTCGCTCGCCGTGCACCCGGTCCCCGCGCCGGCCGCGCCGGACCAGCCGACGGTCGTCCCGCCGGAGCGCCGCGGCCCCGACCTCATGGCCGACTGGCTGCCGTGGGCGGCGCAGGTCTGGCCGCACGACGCCGAGCCGTTCTTCGCCGCCGAGGTGCAGGAGGTCGTCCACGCCTCGTTCAGCACGTCGCGGGGCACCCCGCCGATCCTCGACGCGCTGCGCACCCACCCCGGCCGGCTCGGCCCGCTCTCCGCGGCGGTCCTGGCCGCCGGGATGACCACCGCCGAGGCCGGTGACCGGGCGCGGGCCGCCGAGGCGTTCGCCGCGCTGGTGCCGCCCGGCCGCCTCGACCCCGGCGTCCTCGCCGACGCCATGGTCGTCCTCGCCGGCCACGCCACCGCCAACCGCTGGGCGGGCACGCTGCGCGACTCGGGCGCCCCGGCGGCGGTCGTCGACGTGCTGGCCCGGCTGCTGCCCCAGCTGCCCCGCGACCACCACGGCCTGCACGCGCTGCTCACCACCCTGCACGAGGAGGTGGTGCGCACCGGCATCCGCCCGCCCGGCCTGGCCGGCGGCTTGACCGACTGGCTGGCCGGCTTCACCGGCTCGTCGAAAGCGGCCCGCACCGCCCGAGCGCTCCTGGACGAGGCATGATCTACACGTACCTGCGCGAGTCGGCGGTCACCGAGACCGGCGTCGACCTCGCCACCAGCGGCGGCCCGGCCGCGCACCCGTACTTCTTCGACGGCTTCGTCGAGCGCGCCGACGTGGCCGCGGCCGCCCTGCTCGTCGTCGCCCGGGTCGCCCGGACCCGCTTCTACACCCCGCCCGGCATGCTCGCCGCCGTCCTGCGCGCCGCCGACCCGGTCGTCACCAGCGACGGCGCCGGCCTGCGCTTCGAGAGCCTGTCGGCGTGCTGCGGCGTGTACTGCCGCCTCGACCTGCTCCCGGCCGGCCTCGACCGCCCGCCGCACGCCCGGGGCACCACCAACGTCGACGTCAACCCGCCGATGCGCGACGCCCTGTCCGGCGTCGCCGGCCTCGACCCGCTGCACCTCGCCGTCGGCGCCGACGAGCTGCGGGTGACCACGATGGACGGCGCCGTGATCGAGCGGCGGGTGCCCCTGCCCGAGCGCTGGGTGCGCAGCTTCGCCGAGCTGCACCTCATCGCCCGCTCCGCGGCCGCCGGGGCGACCTACCCGCCGGCCGCCGTCCGCCGGTTCCTGCAGTCCCAGCCCCGCGGCCGCGGCGCGCTGTTCGCGGTGCCGGCGCCGGGCGGCGCCCTGCGCCTCGCCTCGCGTCCCGCCCCAGGCGGCGTCGGCGTGGCCGGCCCCGAGCGCCTCCGCGCCCTGGAGCCACTGCTGCGCCACGCCACCCAGGTCCGCACGTATGGTCTCGGCACCGGCAGCGCGTGGCTGCTCGACCTGCCCGGCGCCCGGTTCACCCTGCAGCTGAGCCCGTCGCCGAGCCGCGCGTTCTCCGGCGAGGGCGGCATCCTGACCGCGGACGAGGCCGCCCACCAGGGCTGGGACCTGGCCGACGCGGCCCCGTTCGAGCGCCACCTCCCGCTCGACGACGCCGTCCAGCCGGCCGACCAGCCCCGGATGCGCGCCGCCGAGGCCCTCGTGGCGTCCGGCGCGGTCACCCGCTCGGGCGACACGGCCGCGGTGCTCGGCACCGGCGCCGTCCACACGGTCCGCGGCACCGACGCCGTCTACACGGTCCGCGACACCCCGGCGGGGGAGCGCTGCACCTGCGCCTGGTTCGCGACCCACGCCCTGAGCCGCGGCCCGTGCAAGCACATCCTCGCCGTCCGCCTCCATCGACCGGCGTAAGGTCCTGGGTGTGGACCGGCTCGCCGTCGACCTCGGCACGTCGAACACGGTCGCCGTCGTCGCCCACGCCGGTAGGCCGCCCCGCCCGCTGCTCTTCGACGGCCGCGAGCAGCTGCCGTCGGCGATCCACGCCGGCCCGTCCGGGGCCCTGACGGCTGGCCGCGACGCCGAACGGCTGTCCCGCGCCGACCCGGCCGCGTTCGAACCCCACCCGAAGCGCCGCATCGACGACGGCACCCTGCTGCTCGGCGCGCACGAGGTCGCCGTCCCCGACGCCCTGGCCGCGGTGCTGGCCGCGGTGCTGGCGGAGGTCCGCGCGGCGGCCGCCGCGCCGGGCGTGCCAAGCCCCCCGTCAACGGTCGCCGCACCGGGTGAGCCCGCCCCGCCCTCGGTCGTTGCCGCATCGGGTGAGCGCACCCCGCCCTCGGTCGTTGCCGCGCCGGGTGAGCGCACCCTGCCCTCGGTCGTTGCCGCGCCGGGTGAGCGCACCCCGCCCGCTGGGGCGCCGCGCCGTTTCCGTCCGGCCCGCCCGTGGCCGCGCCGTTTCCAGCCGGGCCGCCCGCCGGGGTCGGCGCGCCTGTCGTGCTCACCGTGCCTGCCGGCTGGGGCGCGACCCGCCGGGCCGTCCTCGTCGATGCGGCCGCCCGGGCCGGGCTCGGGGCCGTCGAGTTGGTGGCCGAGCCGGTCGCGGCGGCGGCGTACCTGGCCGGGCGCCTGGGCGACACCCTGCCGGCCGGGTCGGCGCTGCTCGTCGTCGACCTCGGCGCCGGCACCGCCGACGTCGCCCTGGTGCGGGTCGGTGCGGTGCCCGAGGTGATCGCGCACGGCGGGGTCGACGTGGGCGGGCTCGACATCGACTCGGCCCTCGTCGAGCTGCTCGGGAAAGTGGTGACCGCCGAAGCCCCCGACGTGTGGGGGCGCCTCGCCACGCCGGCCGGCGACGCCGAGCGGCGGGACCGGCTCGCGTTCTGGCAGGAGGTCCGCGCGGCCAAGGAGAGCCTGTCGCGGCTGACCGTCGCGCCGGTCGACGTCCCCGGCTACCCCGCCGGGCTGCACCTGACCCGCGACGAGCTGGAGGCGGTCGCGGCGCCGCTGCTGGCCCCGGTCGTGGACCTGGCCGCCTCGCTCGCCGAGGGTGAGGCGCCCCGCAACGGCCCCGCGCCCGCGGGCTCCGCGCCCGCCGGGCTCCCGGCCGCCGGGGCGCCGTTGCCCGGTCCGCCGTTACCCGGGGCGTCGTTGCCCGAGAGGCCATTGCCCGGGGCGCCGTTGCCCGGTCCGGCGCTGGCCGGGGTGCTGCTCGTCGGGGGCGGGAGCCGGCTGCCGCTGCTCGGGCGGATGCTGCACCAGCGGCTCGGGGTGGTGCCGACCAGCGTCGAGCGGCCGGAGAGCGCTGTCGTCGAAGGGGCGTTGCTCGCGGCGCCGGCGCCCGCAGTACCGTCGCCGCCACTGGCTCCCAGGCGGGCTCGGCGGCGGTGGGTCAGTCCCGTCACCCTCGGGCTGGCGCTCGCGTGCTTCCTGCTGCCGTTCGCGACCGTCTCATGTGGACTGCCGGACGGGTACGGGCGGGCCGATACCGGCGGCGTCACCGAGTACTCCGGGGTCGACCTCGCCGTCGGCGGGACGCCCAAGGTGGCGGCCGAGCACGTCCGGCCGCGCGCCTCGTGGCGGGACGACCGGCTCGAACCGCAGCCCGCGCAGGCCCTCGCGCTGCTCGCGACGCTGGCCGGGCTCGCCGCCGGCGTCGCCCTCGCGCGGGACCGGCGGCGGCACGGCGTTGTCGGCTCGCTCGCCGGCGCCGGCGCCGTCCTGCTCGTCGCCGGGCAGGCGGTGGTCACCGTGCGGCTCGCCGCCGCCGTCCGGGGCCAGAGTGCGATCC
Source organism: Dactylosporangium sp. AC04546 (assembly GCF_022095675.1). Taxonomy (GTDB): domain Bacteria; phylum Actinomycetota; class Actinomycetes; order Mycobacteriales; family Micromonosporaceae; genus Dactylosporangium. The sequence goes on from NZ_JAHYSG010000040.1 coordinate 76,448, forward strand.
CCGAGGGTAAGGCCGCGGGTGACTTCGTCGGGACCGGGGCCGGGTTCTGGCTGGCGACCGGGCTGCTCGCGCTCGTCGCCGCCGGGAACCTGGTCAGGTGGTGGCGTCCCCGCGCGTGAACGAGGCCGCCAGCGCCGGTGGGGCGCAGGCCAGCCAGGCGTCGACGAGCGCGTCGCGCAGCGCGGCCGGGGCGGCCGCCGTCAGCTCGACCAGGACCGCGGCGTAGCCGTCGAAGTGGGGGATGGTGAAGAAGCCGGCATGGCCGGCCGCGAGGACCGCCTCCTTCTCGCCGAGATCCTCGACCCGGATCGCGAGGATCGGGTCCGGCGGCACGGGCTGGGCGCCGTACCGCTTGAGGTCGGCCTTGCTGAAGCGCCGCTCCCACGCGAAGACCTTGCCCGCCACCGACCAGGCGCGGGCGTCGCGCCGCTCGGTCTCGGTCACGTCGGGCAGCTCACCGGCCAGCGCGGCCACGTCGTCGAGGGTCGCCACCCGCTCACCGTACCCTTCTTGGGCATGGGACTGTTCACCGTCGAGGAGGCACGCGAGGAGCTGGCCCGGCTGCGGCCCGTGCTCGACGAGCTGGTGGCCGTGCGGGCCGACGCCGCCGAGCTCGGCGCGGCGCTCGCCCCGGGCGGGCCGCCGACGCCGCTGGGCGGGCTGCCGGAGTACAAGGCGGCGACCGCCCGGCTCGACGAGCTCATGACCGTCGTGCAGCAGACCGGGGCCGAGCTCAAGGGGTTCGCCCCGCTGCTGGTCGACTTCCCCGCGGATCTCGAGGGTGCTCCGGTACTGCTGTGCTGGCTCGAGGGCGACCCCGCCCTCGACTGGTACCACCGCGCGGACCTCGGCTTCGCCGGGCGCCGCCGGCTGCCGTGACCGCATTGGGCTGGTAGTTCGTACAGGTGTTCGAGTATCATTTCGGCGGACGGTTCGTTGTACGGGTCGGACGACGTCGAAGTGGCGGTGAAGGCATGCATGGGATCGGTTGGACACCCGCGCGCGACCAGGGCGACGGCTACGCGGTGCGGCTCGACTGGGCCGACGCCCGCTCCGGCCGGGTCTTCCACGACTTCACGAGGTTCACCCCGAGCCTGTTACGGGCTGAGCGGCGCGCGGCGAGCGCCCGCCGGTTCTGGGCGCCGGGGCCGGTCCGCCCGCTGGCGGTGACGGTCGTGCCGATCGACCGGCTTGCGTACCTCGAACACGACCGGGAGTGCTTCGACGCCACCTGCCCGACGACGGCGCCGCTGCTGGGCCTGACCGCATCGGACGCCGAGACCACGGCCGGCCACCCGCACTCCTGACCGGGCCGGGCCGAAACACGCCGGTCGCCGCCCGCTGAGCCGGTCAGGCAGTCGCCGGATCCGCGGCCGGCCGGCGGGCCGGGTCGCCGAAGCGCATGCGGAAGTCCGTCGCCACCATCGACAGCAGCGGGCGGCGGCCGGACAGGAACGCCAGGGGGCCGTCCGCGGCCACGTCCCAGGCGACGCGGGCGGTGCCGTAGCGGGCCGTCGAGCGGACCGGGGTGACCTTCGCGGCGCCGGCCAGGTCCTGGGCCACGCGGAACGCCACCGGGAGGCGCAGCGGCAGGAGCCTGCCGGCGCGGATGGCCGACGACGCGATCGGGCCCGACCTCGTCTCGGCGGTCGCGGCGACGTCGGTCACGGTGAGGTCGGCCAGGTCCTTCGGGATGCCCCACAGCTCCCGCCCGCCGTCGCGGGAGTCGGGGCTGTCGACCCAGATGTGGCTGATCGTCACCCGCGGCCGGGCGCCGGACCGGGTGAGCGTCGCGGCGAGCAGTTCCCGGTACGACATGTCGCCGCCCGGCTGGTAGTCGACCCAGGCGGTCCCGACCACGGCCTGCCCGCCGAGCCGCACGACCCGGACCGCACCGCGCAGGCCGGCGGGCAGCGGCGGCACCACCGAGCGGGGGACCACCCAGACGGACACGTGCATCGTGCCGCGCAACGACCACGGCTCCGGCGGATATGCCATCGAGGTGCTCCAATCAGAGGCCCGAAACGCCGTCACCGTCAGCGTAACGCCGTCACCTCCGCCAGGCGGGTGGCCAGGTAGGCGCGTTCGACGTCGTTGGCGGTCAGCGCGATCGCCTCGCGGTACGCCTCGGCCGCGGCCGGGCGGTCGCCGAGGCGGCGCAGGAAGTCGGCGCGCGCCGCGCTCAGGTAGCCGTACGTGGCCAGGGCCGGCTCCGCGAGCAGCGGGTCCAGCGCCGCCAGGCCGGCCCGCGGGCCGTCGCGCAGGCCGACCGCGACGGCGCGGTTCAGCGCGACCACGGGGGAGGGCCACAGCCGTAGCAGGACGTCGTAGAGCCCGACGATCTCGGTCCAGTCCGTGGCCGCCCAGGTCGGGGCCTCGGCGTGCACCGCGGCGATCGCCGCCTCGACGGCGAAGCGGGTCGGCGGGTGGCGGCGCAGGGCGCCCGCGAGCAGGCGGGTGCCCTCCGCGATGGCCGCCGCGTCCCAGCGGGCGCGGTCCTGCTCGGCGAGCAGCAGCAGGCGGCCGTCGGGGGCGGTGCGGGTGTCGCGGCGGGCATCGACGAGCAGCAGCAGCGCGAGCAGCGCCGCCGCGCCCGCCGACGCGGGCATGAGGCGGTGCAGGGTCCGGGCCAGGGCGAGCGCCGCGTCGGTGAGGTCGCGGCGGACCAGCTGCGGGCCGGTCGGGGCGGCGTGGCCGGTGGTGTACACCAGGTGGACCACCTCCAGGACCGCGTCGAGGCGCTCGGCGAGGCGGTCCGGCGGCGGCACGCGGAACGGGATGCGGGCCGCGGCGATCTTCTTCTTGGCCCGGGTGACCCGCGCCGCCATCGTCGGCTCCGCCACCAGGAACGCCCGCGCGACCTCGGCCGTCGACAGGCCGCAGACCAGGCGCAGCGTGAGCGCCACCTGCGCGTCGCGGGACAGGGCCGGGTGGCAGCAGGTGAACACGAGTGGCAGCGGGTCCTCGGCGGCGGGCGGGCCGGGGTCGGCCACGAGCAGCGGCAGCGTCCGCCGCAGGGTCGACTCCCTCCGCAGTACGTCGAGCGCCCGGTTCTTGGCGACGGTCGTGAGCCATGCGGCCGGGCGCGCCGGCACGCCGTCGTGCGGCCAGGTCTCCAGGGCTCTGGCGTACGCGTCCTGCGTGCACTCCTCGGCCAGGTCCAGGTCGCGGGTCAGGCGCGCGGTCGCGGCCAGCACCCGCCCCCAGTCCCGCCGGTGCGCTTCGGCGAGCGCGTCGGCGGTCGTGTCGGCGGTCGTGTCGGCGGGGTCAGCCATGGTCGACGACCGGGCGGATCTCGACGCCGCTGTGCCCGGCGGTGACCTCGGGCAGGCGCGCCGCGAGCGCGATCGCCTCGTCGAGGTCGCCGGCCTCGATCAGGTAGTAGCCGCCGAGCGCCTCCTTCGTCTCCAGGAACGGCCCGTCGGTGACCGTGGCGCCGCGCAGCGACGTGGCGGTCGACGCCGGCTCCAGCTCCTCCCCGCCCAGGACGCCCGGGCCGGCCGCCGCGCGGAACGCCAGGTGGCCGGCCTCGAGGCGCTGGCGGTCCTCGGCGGTCATCGCCGACCACTCGCGTTCGTCGCCGTAGATGAGGATGAGGTACTTCGCCATGGTGTGTCCCGTCGTGCCGGGGCCCGGCGGGCCCGTCTGCCTGTACGACGAGTCAACCGCACCCGGAATCGACACGCGGCGGGAGCGAAATCCGGCGACGGCGGTTCAGGCCACGACGTTCTGGTCCAGGTACCAGCCGTACGGGCCGGGGTGGGCGCCCCGGTCGGCCCGCGGCTCGTAGTGCCGGTGGTAGATCGCGGCCACCAGCTCGCTGCGGCTGCGGACCCCGACCTTGGCGAACACGTTCTTGAGGTGGTCGGCGACCGTGAACGGCGAGATGCCCAGCTCGCCGGCGATCTGCCGGGTGCTGCGCCCCAGCGCCGCCAGCCCGGTCACGTCGCGCTCACGCACGGTCAGCCCGTGGGCGCCGGCGATGACGTCGCTGACGACGATCGGGCGGGCCCCCTCGATGATCACCGAGACGGTCACGGTGCCCGGGACCGTCTCGGTGCCCGGGACCGGCGAGCCGTGCAGGACCACGTAGTGGCCGGACCGGCTCGGGACGGCGGCCCGCGCCATCGGGTCGCCGGCCCGCACGGCGGCGGCCACCGACTGGACGACGGCCGGGACCCGGCCCCGGTCGTCGAGCATGTCCAGCCAGCGCCCGGCGGCGGCGGACACCGATCCCACCGTCCCGTCGGGCTCGACCAGCAGCATCCCGGGCGGATGTTCCAGCCCGGCCGGCACGCGCAGCGCCGCGCGCAGCAGGGCGAGGCGGAAGACCTCGGCCATCGCGCCGCTCGCGTCCGCGACGAGGGCGACGTCGTGCGGGGTGAACGGGGGCGCCCCGCCGGTGCGGTACAGCGTCAGGGTGGCCCAGCACCGCTGCTCGGCGCGCAGGACCGCGCGGAGCTCGTCGGTGACCCGCAACCCGCGCAGCAGCGTGCGCCACCGCTCGGCCCGCGCCAGGTCGCCGCCGGTCGCCTCGTGCAGCGACGCCACGGGCACCGCGCGGGCCGCCAGCTCGGCGTAGCCGTTGACGTCGCCGCCGCGGAACTCCAGGTCGAAGAGGGTCCGTTCCCGCTCGCGCGACCCCTCCTCGCCGATGCCCGACACGTAGCAGCTGGTCCACAGCATGGTCGCGGGGTCGACGGTCGAGATGGCGGCGATGTCGTACCCCACGGCGCCGCGCAACAGCGCGTCGAGCCCCCGGCGCACGGCGTCGAGGTCGCCGTCGCCGGCGGCGAGCTGCCGGACGGCCTGCCGCAGGTGCATGTCGCCAGTATCTCCGGTCGGCGGGGTGGGCCGTACCCCCGTAAACAAGGGATGGTGGCCCGCGCCCGGCCCGCCGTAGGTTGCCCGGCATGACCTCGCTGAGCACCGCGCACACCGCGCGTGTCGACCTTTTCACCGGCATCCACAAGGCCATCCGGGCCGGCCTGTTCGACCTGACCGTCCGCGCGGGCGCGACCGACTGGAGCGACCCGGCCGAGCGCGCCGAGCTCGGCGCGTGCTGGGACGCCATGGCCGAGCTGCTGCAGAGCCACACCGAGCACGAGGACCACCACATCTTCCGGCTCCTCGACGGCCACGAGGCCGCGCTCGCCCTGCCCGAGGACGACCACCGGGACCTCGACGACCTGCTCGCCGACCTCCAGGACCGCTTCGCCACCCTGCGTGCCGGGGCCGACCCGGCGGGCGGGCTCGCCTGGTACCGGGACCTCGCCCGGTACGTCGGCACCATGCTGCACCACCTGCACGAGGAGGAGACCGCGATCATGGCGGCCATCTGGCAGGTCCGCACGGACGAGGAACTGGTCGCCTGCCGTGCGGAGTTCCTCGCCGCCACCCCCGCCTCGGTGACCCGCACCTCGATCCGCTGGATGCTGCCGGCCCTCGACCGCCCGGCCCGGCTCGGGTGGCTGACCGGCCTGGCCGCCGCGCCGGCACCCGTTCGGGAGTCCGTCGCCGACCTGGCTGAGCAGGTCCTCACCGGCGACGACGCGGCCCAGGCCCGCGCCGCCCTCGGCCTGGGCTGAGGCGCCGCGGCTGAGGCGTGCCGTGGCTGAGGGCTGACGGCGTGCCCCGGCTGACGGCGCCGGGGCGCTGGCCGTCAGGCCGTCAGGCCGCGTAGCGGAACGCCAGGCGCTCGCGGCGGGCGAACGGGCGGCGCAGGAACAGCTGCCACACGACCCGGAACGGGTTCGCCGGCGAAAGCATCCGGTCCAGCGCGCCGGGCGGCAGGTCGTGCAGCGCCCAGCCGACCACCTCGGCGAGCTGGCGCGGGGACTTCGCCTGCTGGAAGTACTTCCGCTCGATGTGGTGCCACTCGGCCGGGCTCAGCAGGGCCTGCATCAGCTGCAGGGCGTCGCGCTCCTCGTGCGCCAGGTGGGCACCGAGCCGCTCGCGGGCCGCGACGACCCGCACCTCCAGGGCGGCCCGCGCGTCCGCGTCGGCGGCGGCCGCCATCCGGGCCAGGCCCTCGGCGACGGCGTCGAGGAGCGGGTCGATGCCGTGGTGCTCCTCCTCCATCGCGGCAAGGGTCGCCCGGCCGGCCTCGTCGGCCCTCGCGGCCAGGGCGGGCCACAGCCCGGCGTCCTCGCCGCTGTGGTGGTCGTGCAGCACCCGGCGGAACAGGTCCCACCGGCGCTGGAGGGCCTGCCAGGCGGCCCGGTCGCCGACCGGCGTGGCCGTCACGGCGGCGACGAACCGGTCGAGGTCGCGGCGGAACGCCCAGTGCATCCCGTACATCCCGGTCAGGTCGAGCGGGCCGCCCGGCGCCGCGGCCTGGCCGGGCAGCCTCAGCTGCTCCTTGATCTGCGCATTGGTCCGAGTCATGGCCCCAGGTTCGGCGGGCCGCTTGAGTCCGGCTTGAGGCCGGCTGGGGAGCGCACCTCAAGCGCACGCCAAGCGCCCGCGCGCACAGTGTGCCCACCTGATCCTGCAGACCCTGAACGGAGCGATGGCGATGACGGTACTGGTGACCGGTGCGACCGGCAGCACAGGCAGCGCGGCGGCGGCCGCCCTGGTCCAGCAGGGCGCCCCGGTGCGCGCCCTCGTCCGCGGCCCGGACCGGGCGGCGCTGCTGCCCGCCGGCGTGGAGGCCGTGTTCGGCGACCTGCGCGACCCGGCGGCGGTCGAGGCCGCGCTCACCGGCGTCACGGCCGCCCTCTACGTCTCGCCGCACGAGCCCGACGAGGAACGCCTCGCCGAGACGTTCGTCGCGGCGTGCGAGCGGCTCGGCGTGCGCCTGGTCTTCGCCGGGGTGGTGACCGACAGCGTGTTCCTGCGCGCGCTCGTCGGGGTGATGCTGCCGCACTACCGCGGGAAGCTGCGCATCGCCCGCCGCATCGCCCGCTCGTCGGCCCGCCCGGTGCTGTTCAGCGTGACCAACTTCTACCAGAACGACGAGCTCGTGCGGGAGGACATCCTCGCCGGCACGTACCCGCTGCCGGTCCACGGCTCCGGCGTCAACCGCATCGACCTGCGCGACGTCGGCGACCTCGTCGCCCGGGCGCTCACCGAGCCGCAGTTCCCCGGCGGGATCCACGCGCTGTGCGGCCCGGCCTCGGTCGGCGGCGCCGAGGCGGCGCAGACCTGGACCCAGGTCCTCGGCCGGCCGGTCCGCTACGCGCCCGAGGAGTGGCAGGCGGCGTCGGCCCGCCGGCTCAGCGGCCACAAGCTCGTCGACTTCCGCAAGTCCTACGGCTTCCTGGCCCGCCGCGGCATGCCCACCAGCGCCCGCGACGTCGCGCGGATGACCGCGCTGCTGGGCCGGGCGCCGCGCCCCTACGGCGACTACGTCCGCGACATGGCCGAGGCCTGGCAGGCGGTGTCGTAGCGGCGCGGCGGCCGGCCCGGTGGCGCTCAGGCGGTGAACAGCAGCGACACGTTCTGCCCGCCGAAGCCGAACGAGTTGCACAGCGCCGCCGGGACCGGGCCGCGGCGCGGCTCGCCGCGCACCACGTCCAGGTCGATCTCCGGGGCCATCCGCTCCAGGTTGAGGGTCGGCGGGACGACCCCCTCGGTGACCGACAGCAGCGTGATGATGCCCTCCACCGCGCCGGCCGCGCCGACGAGGTGCCCCAGCGCCGACTTCGGGGCGGTGAGCACCACGTCGCCGCCGAGCGCCCCGCGGATCGCGGCCGCCTCGCCCACGTCGCCGACCACCGTCGACGTGGCGTGGCAGTTGACATGCGCGACGTCGGCGGGGGTGAGGCCCGCGTCGGCCACCGCCCGCAGCATCGCCCGGATCTGGCCCGCGCCGCTCGGGTCGGGGCCGGTGATGTGGTGGGCGTCGGCGGTCACGCCCGCCCCGGCCAGCCGGCCCAGCACCCGGGCGCCCCGGGCCTCGGCGAACCCGGCCCGCTCCAGGACCATGATGCCGGCGCCCTCCCCGAGCACGAACCCGTCGCGGTCGGCGTCGAAGGGCCGCGACGCCCGCTGCGGGTCCTCGTTGCGCTTCGACAGCGTGCGGGCCTGGGCGAACCCGGCGAGGGTGATCGGCGCGATCGCCGCCTCCGAGCCGCCGGCGATGACGACGTCGGCCTCCCCGGCGCGGATGAGCCGCACCGCGAGGCTCAGCGCCTCGGCGCCCGACGCGCACGCCGACACCGGCGTGTAGACGCCGGCCCGGGCGCCGAACTCCAGGCTGACCCAGGCCGCCGGGCCGTTGGGCATGAGCATCGGCACGGTCAGCGGCGACACCTTGCCCGGCCCCGAGCGCTCGATGACGTCGTCCTGGGCCAGCAGCGTCGAGAGGCCGCCGATGCCGGTGCCGACCGCCACCGCGAGGCGCTCGGGGTCGACGCCGGGCGCGCCGGCCTGCGCCCACGCCTGCCGGGCGGCGACGAGCGCGGCCTGCTGGCAGCGGTCCATGCGCCGGGCCTGGACCCGGTCGAGCAGCGCGGCGGGCGCGGTCGCCATCGGCGCGCCGATGCGCACCGGCAGGTCGTCGTGGAACTCGTAGTCGGTGACCAGGTCGTCGATGCGGCGGACGCCGGAGCGGCCGGCGAGCATCCCGTCCCACAGTGCGGGGACGTCGGCGCCGAGCGGGGTGATCGCCCCGAGCCCGGTGACGACCACGTCTTCCTTCCGGGGGTTTGCCATGCGTTCTTTGTATCGCATACAAATATGAGATGTCCATCGCGGAGCCGGCGCGCGACCGGGGCCGGCGCACCCGGGCGCGCATCCTTGCGCGGGCGGCCGAGCTGTTCGCGGCCGAGGGGTACGCGGCCGTGAGCGTGGCCGCCATCGCCGCGGCGGCCGGCGCCCACCCGAACCAGATCACCTACTACTTCGGGTCGAAGGACGCGCTGTTCGTGCAGGCCGCGTTCCTGGTGCTGCTGCGCGACGCCCGCCGCCTGGAGCCGATCGGCCTGCGCAGGCGCACCCCGGAGACGTTCCGCGCCGCCCTGGCCCGCGCGGCGCTGAGCCTGCCGTCGGTGCCGGCCGCGGTGCAGGCCCTGGCCGTCACCCGGATGCGCCCGGAGCTGCACCCGCTGGCCCAGCAGCAGATGGCGGTGCTGTTCCGCCAGGCCGAGCACTACCTGGAGGCGGTCCTGACCCGCCGCGGCTGGACGATCGACCGCACGCCGGCCGTGGAGGCCCGCACGTTCTGGAGCGCGGTCCTCGGCGCGCGCCTGGTCTCGGAGTCCGGCTACGGCGGTCACCCCGGCGAGATCGACCTGGCCGGCGTCCTCACCGTCCGCGCAGCGCCCGCAGCAGGGGGATCGCCGCGATCTTCGCCTCGGTGAGCTCGTCCCAGCGGATCCCGCCGCCGGGGCGCGGCCCGCGCACGGCCCGGCAGTCGATGATGCGCTCCGGGGTGACGACGAGGTCGACCGGCGCGTCGTGCTCCGTGGTGGGGATCGCGCCGGCCGGGCGGACCTGCAGCTCGTGGACCGTGGTCACGACGAGGGTGTGCGGCCCGACCAGCCCGGCGGCGCTCGCGAGGGCGAACTCCAGGTCGGCGAACCCGCCGCCCTTGCCCAGCCGCGCCCCGTCCTCGCCGGCGGCGACGCAGCCCGTGACCACCAGGTCGACCGGGGCGAGGCCGGTGACGGCGACCCGCCGGGCCGAGCGGGTGGCCCCGCTGATCGACGCCGCGGTGCGCGGCCGGTCGGCCAGGTGCGCCGGGTCGAGCAGGAAGAACGGGTCGGCCTCGGCGAGGCGCGGCACCGCCATGTACACGACCTTGCCGTCCTCGAGGGCCCGCTGCCGGACGGGGAGCTGGGCCGAGTCGGGATTGGCCTTGACGGTACCGGCGGAAGCCCACTCCGCCGTCCCGCGCAACCGCTCGGCGGCGGCCTCGGCGCCCGTGAAGTTGGTGATGCGCCCCCTGGCGCCGGGGAACCGGGCCACCCCGGCGGCGCTCAGCGCGGCCCACACCTCCTCGCGCAGCGCCGCCTTGGCGGCGAGCAGCTCGGCCGGCCCACCGGCGTCGTGGTCGTGGCGCGGAGCTCGTCTCGGCACACCCCAACCCTATGCGGGCCGCCGCTCACGGGCGCAGCTGGCGCCGCAGGACCGCCACCCCGGCCAGGACGGCGGCGCCGAACACCGCGACTACCACCCCCGGCGGCCACACCTCAGCGAGCGCTCCGCCGGCCACCAGCGTCGCGCCCTGCGTGGTCACGATCCCGGTGAGCAGCAGCCCGAACCCCTGCCCGCGGGCCTCCACCGGCACGGCGGCCAGGAACCGCCGCTGCAGCCCCAGGTGGTACGACATCCCGAGGAACGCCGCGAAGCACAGCCCGGCCGCCGCGAGCACGGGCGGGCCGACCGCGAACAGCAGCAGCGGTACACCCAGGAGGACCGCCGCCGCAAGCGTGCAGCGGTCCTGCCGCTCGGGGGTCAGGAACCGGCCGAACACCAGGTCGCCGGCCAGCATCCCGGCCGCGCCGGCCCAGAAGAGCGCGCTCGCCAGGGCGGCCGGGCCGTGCGCGGCGGCATACGGTACGAACGCCCCCTCCGCGCCCGACGCGGCGGCCATCGGCAGCCAGTGGGCGAGCAGCAGGCCCCGCACGGCCGGGTCGGCGAGCAGCCGCCGGTTCGTCCGCCATGTCTGCCGCCAGACGGCCCCGTCGGACCCGTCCGTCCCGTCGGACCCGCCGCGGGCCGGGCGGGGCCGCAGCGCGGTGCTGGTGAGACCGGCACCCGCGGCGAGCGCGGCCGCGACCCACAGCGCGGTGCCCGGGCCGGCGGCGGTGAGCACGAGCCCGCCGGCGGCGTACCCGGCGAGCTGGGTGACGTACCCGGTCATGTTGTAGACGGCCCGGCCGAGCACGTAGGCGTCCTCGGGCAGCAGGTCGGGCAGCAGCCCCGAGCGGGCGGCGGTACCGACCGGCAGCACCGCGCCAAGGGCGAGCATCACCACGAGCATCGCGGCGGGCGCCAGCCGGCCGGTGGCGAGGACCGCGATCGCCGCGGCCTGCAGCGCGCCGATCGCGGCGAGCGCGCGCCGCGGCGGCAGGCGGTCGGCGTAGGCGAGGAGGAAGACGGCGCCGACGAGGTACGGCAGCGAACCGGAGGCGAGGGCGAGCCCGCTCAGCAGCGGCGATCCGGTCCGCTCGAACACCAGCACGGCGAGCGCGACCGCGGTCAGCGTGCTCGCCAGGGCGGTGCCGGCGAACCCGCCGAGCACGACGACGTACTCACGGTGCCGCAGCAGCCCCCGGACCGTGTACATCGAGCCGATGCTATCGGTGTTACGGATGCAACTCGCGGACCCGGGCCCGCAGGCGGGCGAACCACGGCGCCAGCTCCGCGTCGATCGCCGCCCACTCGGCGTCGTCCACGACGAGCGCCGGCGGGTGCTGCGGGCGGCTGCGGACCATCCGCCCGCGCAGCCCGGCCGGCGGGTGGCTCACCAGCAGCGAGGCGTCGACCCGCACGCTGCGCAGCCGGGCCAGCCCCACGTCGGTGCTCGCGCGCAGCTGCCCGGCCGCGGTGCGCCAGTCGGCCGGGTCGGCGTGGTTGAGGTGCCGGGCGCCCATCGCCGGGTACAGCCCGTCGAGCGTGACCAGCGCGTCGAGCAGCCGGGCCGCGGCCGCGGTGCCGCCGACGCGGGTGGCGACCTGGTCGGCGAGGTCCTCGGCGCGCTGGCTGTCGCGGCCGCCGAGGACCAGCAGCCCGGCGAACAGCCCCCACAGCGGCACGCCCACGGCGAGGAACAGCGGCGCGAACACGAGCCGGCGGGCCGAGCCGGCCACGCCGCCGTACAGGGTCTGGACGGTGTGGTACGCCGCCCGCACCACGACGTGGCGCCGGCCGTCGTGGTTGACGAAGTGGCCCATCTCGTGCGCGAGCAGCACGACGCGCTCCGGCCCGTCGAGCGCGCCCCACAGGGGCAGGCCGACGACGAGGGACCGCCGCCCTCGCAGGGTCATGTGCGCACTGACGTCATGGCTCAACGCCACCGCGTCGGGTCCGGGTGTACCGGCGGCATCCGCGACCCGCCGGATCAGCGCGAAGAACGCGGGCGCCTCGGCCGGCGTCAGCGGCCACTCGCCCCACGGGTCGGCCTGCCGGTGCGGCCAGAGCAGCGCCACCCCGAGCGCCACGAGGGCCAGCCCGACCCCGAGCCACCCGGCGAGCATCGTGAGCACCACCCCGCCGGCGACGCAGGCCGGCCCGAGCAGCGCCAGCGGCAGCGCGACGAGCAGCAGTCCGGCCCGCCGCCCGGCGGGCGCGCGCTCGTCGACGGCCCGCCCGGCGAGTTCGTCGTACTGCCGCCGGTTGAGCCGGAACGCCAGCCAGTGGTCGACCCGGTCCGCGGCCCGCAGCCCCCACACCCGCGGCGCCCGCCGCGCGTCGAACCGCCCGAGCCCCCATTCGCACGAGGCACACCACGCGGGCACGTCCGCGACGAGCTCACCGGCACACCCCGGGCAAACCTTGTCGATCAACACGGCGCCCATTATCGGCACGCCCGCGCGTGGTCCACACCCGGCCGTACGACCCGGCCGTACGACCCGGCCTGACGCCGTGCCCGGCGCGGTCCGCGTGGGCTAGGCCGGGCGGCGGGCGAACAGCAGGGCGCTGCGGCCCGCGTCCAGCAGGAGCTCGGCCTCCACGGCGAGGCCCGCGTCGCGGAGCCAGGCGGAGACGGCCGCCGGTGAGCGGCGGTGGACGTACACCCGCATCGGCAGGCCGCCGTAACCCTCGGTCTTCAGGCGCGTGCCCTCGCCCGCGTGGAAGCCGACCAGCAGGACGCCGCCCGGGCGCAGGACGCGGTGGAAACCGGCGCACACGGCCGGCATGTGCTCGTCGGGGACGTGGATGGTCGACCAGAACGCCACCAGGCCGGCGAGGGACGCGTCCGGGAGCGTCAGGTCCGTCATGTCGCCGGTGTCGAAGCGGGCGTCCGGGTACGTGCGGCGGGCCAGCTCGACCATCGCCGGGGACAGGTCGATGCCGGACGCGTCGACGCCGAGACCGCGCAGGTGGGCGGTGACGTGGCCGGGGCCGCAGCCGACGTCGGCGACCGGGCCGTTCCCGCCGCCCGCGACGAGCGTGGCGAACAGGGCGAGGGCGCCGCCGAGGTACGGCTCGCGCTCGATGGAGCCGTCGATGAACTCGGCGTAGTTGTCGGCGACCGTGTCGTACGAGGTGCGGGTGTCCTCCAGCCAGGCGTCCACGCCACCACACCCTAGCCGCGCGCGTTGGACCTCCGACAGCGGGGGCATCGGCAAGGTGACAGTGCGATGGCGGACGTAGGTCAGAATGGATGGCTCCGACCCCCGTTAGCGACCCGAAAGAGTGCGAAACGATATGCGTGCCACCCGGACGGTTGTTACCGCCACCCTGACGTTGCTGATCGGCGCCGGTCTGGCCGCGTGCTCGTCGCAGGCCGACGAGCTGGAGAAGCAGCTGCAGAAGGCGGGCTACACCAACGTGTCGGCCGAGGCCGACTACGACACCACCACGAAGAACGGCAAAAAGAAGAAGAAGCTCGACGACTACGAGGCCACCGCCAGGGCCGGCAGCTGCAGCGTCGAGGTCGAGCAGGACTCGGGCGACAACGACTACGTCATCGAGACCGTCAACGGCAAGGACGTCAGCTACACCAACCTGACCGCGTCGGCCCTCATCACGGAGCTCGGCAAGCAGGGCGTGCGCTGCTGACCGGGCGGGTCCTGGTGACCGGGATGTCCGGGGCGGGCAAGACCACCCTCCTGCGGGAGGGTCCGGCACCGTGGAGAACACCTCGCCGACATCGTCGCGGCGTTCTGAGCTGAGCCGGTGGCGGGCGGCCCGAAGGGAAGGGAACGGCCGCCCGCCACCGGGGCCGTCACGCCGCGGGCTCGCCGGACGGGACGGGGAGCGCCGTGCTCAGGGCGGCCGGCACGCCGAAGTTCGGGGTGCCGTCGGCGTTCCAGGTGAACTTCTGCGCGCGGGTGCTGCGGTTCATGTCGCAGCCGCCGCTCGCCGAGCTGTTCGCGTGGTACACGATCCAGTCCTCGGTGCCGTCCGGGGACTTGAAGAAGCCGTTGTGGCCCGGCGCGTACACGCCGTTGGCGTTGGAGCGCTGGAACACCGGGTTCGGCGACTTCACCCACGACGAGGACAGCAGCGGGTCACCGCCGTTGTACGTCAGCATGCCCAGCTTGTAGTCGGGCGTGGAGCAGTGGCTCGCCGAGTACACGATGAACGTCTTGCCGCCCCGCTGCAGGACCTCCGGGCCCTCGTTGACCGAGCCGCCGATCGTCTCCCAGGAGTAGGTGGCCGTCGACAGGGTCCGCCGGGTGCCGCTCGCCGTCCAGGGGTTCGACAGCGGGCGGATGAACATCGGCTGCGCGCCGTTGTAGAACGTGCCGAGCAGGTACAGCTGGCCGTTGAGCTGCAGGATGCTCGCGTCGAGCTCCCACGTGTTGTCGGCCGTCGGGTCCAGCATGTCGGCCTTCCACGTGTACGGCCCCATCGGGTCGAGCCCGGCGCTCTCCAGGACGTGGATGCGTTGCGTGCCGAGGTTGTACGGCTCCTGGCCGGCGGTGTAGTAGAAGTACCACCGCTGCCCGTTGGGGCCGTTGAGCAGATGGAACTCGGGCGCCCACATGGTGCCGGCGCCGTTCGGGCGGGTCAGGTTGAAGATCACGGTCTCCGGCGCGCTCTTCAGGCCGTTGAGCGTGGTGGCCTTGCGCATCGTGATGGTGCGGTTCCACGTGGTGGCGGCCAGGTAGTAGTAGCCGTTGTAGTACGTGAGCCACGGGTCGGGGCCCTGCGGGTCGAGCGGGTTGGTGAACGTTCCACCGCCACCGCCGCCGGTCCCCGGGTTGTACCCCGCCAGGCGCCACACGCGGCTCGTGGCCGTCGTGCAGGGCAGCTGCACCAGCAGCGCGTTCTGCGCGGTCGAGTCGCCGGCCGGGGCGACGCACTTGCCGGAGTGCACGGCCACCAGGTTGAACGTGTTCGTGGCGCCCGAGACGGTGACCGGCTGGAGCCGGAACTGCTGGTTGGTCTGGTTGTTGCAGCTGTACTGGATGATCTGCGCGTTGTCGGCCGTCGACACACCGCTGACGTCGAGGCAGCGGCCGGCCGCGACGGTCGCGACCGTGTATGTGTCGGTGGTGCCGGCGACCGGGTTGAACGTGAAGTTCTGGCTCGTGGCCGACGTGCAGGTCTGCTGCTGCAGCTGCAGGGCCTGGGTGGACGCGCCGCCGGGGACGGTGGCGCAGCGGGCGTTGGCCTGGTTGACGGCCGTGCTGGTGAACGTCACGGGGGCCGCGGCGGCGGGGATGGCGGGCAACAGGCCCGCGACGACGGCCGTCACGGCGAGGAGCACGCCGGACGACCTGCGAACGGATGGCATGGCGGATACCTCCCTGAAAACCTTTTCGGAATGGTGGCAGTGCCATTTCCTCATGTCAATGTTGTGACGTGGAACATTCACGCCCGAAAACATTTCGGCCTGTGACATCCCGCCCGGCCTGCGCGTGTTGCTGGTATGACGACGATCCATACGCTCGACGGCGTGCCGCCGCCGATCGTGTCCGCCGACCCGCCTCCCGAGTTCGCCGACTGCTACGCGGCGCAGTTCCGGGTCATCGCGGCCCAGCTGGCCGTGTACCTCGGCAGCGTCGAGGAGGCGCAGGAGGTCACGCAGGAGGCGTTCACCCGGGCCTGGACGCGCTGGGGCCGCATCGCCCGCTACGACGACCCGGGCGCGTGGGTGCGCCGGGTCGCCTGGAACCTGGCGACCAGCCGGCTGCGCCGCGCGCGCACGGCCCTGCGGCACTGGCGCAACCAGCCTGTCGAGCTCGTCGCCGGCCCCGGCCCGGACCGGGTGGCCCTGGAGGCCGCATTGGCCGAACTGCCCCCGAACCAGCGCCGCGCCGTGGTGCTGCACTACCTGGCCGGCCTGCCGGTCGCCGAGATCGCCGAGCTGTGTCGGGCGCGCGAGGGCGCCGTGCGCACGTGGCTGTACCGCGCCCGCCAGACCCTCGCCCGCCACCTGGAGGTGACCGACGATGTCTGAGCTCGACGACCGGATCCGTACCGCCCTCGGCACGCTCGCCCACGACGCCGCGCAGCAGGTGCGCGCCCCCGGCGCCCCGGCCGCCGCGACCGCGGCCCGCCGGCGCCGCCTCGCCGGGGCGGGCGCCGCCCTGGCCCTGCTCGCCTCCGGCACGGCGACGGGCGCCTGGGCCCTGAACGACCGCCCGGCCGACCGCCCGGGCGAGGTCGCCGCCTGCGCCCCGGCCGACGCCGCCGCGTTCCTGCCGATCTACGGCGAGGACGAGGCGAAGGAGCGGGTCCGCGCGGTGCTGGACACGGCCCCGGAGGTGCGGTCGATGGCCTTCGAGACCCGCGAGCACGCGTACGAACGCTTCAAGATCGAGTTCCGGGACGACCCGGACCTGGTGAACGCGACGACGGCGGACAACATCTCCGCCTCGTGGCGCTTCACGATCCGCTGTACCACGGACTTCCCGCCCCTCAAGTCCCGCCTGCTGGAGATCCCCGTGATCGACGTGGTCTGCCTGGCCTGCGAGCCGTGGACCACCCCGACCCGCTAGGCCGTGTTTCGTAAGGGCGTCGATGTTGCGGCGTGGCGGTGATCGATAACTGAAGAGGTCTCCG
>NZ_JAHYSG010000041.1 GCF_022095675.1 Dactylosporangium sp. AC04546
CGATGCGGTCGCGGCCCGGTGCGGACGCAGCGTGGACGTTGGGCGATGCGGTCGCGGCCCGGTGCGGGCGCAGCGTGGACGTTGGGCGATGCGGTCGCGGCCCGGTGCGGGCGCGGTGTGGACGTTGGGCGATGCGGACGCGGCCCGGTGCGGCGGGCGCGAAGTTCGGTCAGCGGGTTCGGCGACGGCGGCGCGGCCGGACCGGGCCGAGGCCGGTCAGGCCCGCGCGGAACAGGCCGTGGGTGACACGGCGCGCGGCCGCGGCGGCGAGGTCGTCGCGCAGGGCGCCGGTGCGCGGCACGGCCTGCGGCCCGAGCAGCGCCTCGACGGCCGCGACCGCGCCCTCGGTGTCGCCGTGGTCGAGCCGGGCCCGGATGTCCTCGAGGCTGTCCGGGCGCCGGTGGGCGTCGTCGACGGCCTGCAGGCACGGCAGCGGCGGACCGCCGAGGGCGGCCAGGAGCTCCTCCCGGCGTACCTCGTCCGGTGCGTGGTCGAGCGGCGCGAGCACACCGTCGACCAGGCCCAGCCGGTGCCGGGCGCCCCGGCACTCGACGATGCGCTCCGCCGGCGCCGGGTCGCCGCCGCGGATGGCCGGCGCCATCCCGAAGGCCGCCGCGACGAGCGGGTGCAATCGATCGGCGTCGATCAACCCGGCTCGAAGGAGCTCGATGTCGGGCGGCACCCACGTCGCGGCGTACGGCAGCACCGGCAGCCTCGTCACGGCACCCCGCCGGCCGGGCCGCGCCGGGCCGCCGACGGCCCGCGGCCCGGTCCAGACGGTGTCGTCCCCGGCTCGCGGGCGCGGCAGCACCGGTCCGCCGGCAGCCACGTCCAAAGCCGCGTCCGAAGCCACGTCCAAAGCCACGTCCAAAGCCACGTCCAAAGCCGCGTCTGGAACCGCGTCCAAAGCCATGTCCGAAGCCACGTCGAGCAGCAGTCGGCGTCTCGGAAGCCGCACCAGGACGGGCCCCGCGGCGTGGCCGTCAGCGCGCAGCAGCCGGGCCGCCTCGTCGGGCCACCGGTCCACCGCGCACCCCGCGAGGTCGGCCGGAGCGCCCGGCGGCGGGCCGGTGCCGGCCCGGTCGCGCAGCTCGGGGGCGCGGCCGGCGTCCCAGAGGTGGCGATGGAGATCCATCCGGTACCGCCGGTCGGGCCGCGCATGCGGATGCGCCCCGGCGGCAGGGTGGGCCGGGTCCCACACGGCAAGGCTGAGCCGCTGGCCCGCGTCGGCCCAGGCGGGTGCCGTGCGCACGACGAGGTGCACGCCGCCGGGGTCGTAGCGGGCCAGCGCCACGGTGATCCCCGGGCGCAGCAGCCCGTCGGGGGCGATCCGCGGCAGGTGCCAGCGCAGCAGGTCGGGGGCCAGTCGGCGCAGGTCGGCGCGGAGCCGCCCGGCGAGGTCCTGGCCGTGGGTGCGGGCCACGGCCCGCAGGTCGAGGTCGACGTCGGCGTGCGCCGCGGCGCACGCTCCCGCCCAGTCGCCCGCCGCACGGCGGGCGGTCGCGGATTCGATCATCGCGGGCGGCACGGCGTAGTCGCGCACGCGCTGCCAGCGGAGGAGGCGGGTCTCGCCGTTCGCGAAATCGGAGCGCATCAGCACTCACGAATTGCGGACGGGACCCCCAATCTGCCAAGGGTGGTCATCGCCGATGATCGTACCGCCCCTCAGCCGATCGCGTCGACCTCGTGGCGGGCCCCGTCGCGGACCACGTAGACGACGTCGTGGCGGGTCTTCGCCGCGTAGGCGGCCCACTGCCGCTCGCCCCAGTCCTCGATGTCGGCCGGGTCGACCTCGTCGTACTCGGGCTCGACGGTCCGCTGCACGACGTGCACGACGTTGTCGCGCACCTCGATGCGCCACACGTCGCCCGGCTCCTCGCCCTCGGCCTCGATCGTGCCGGCGACGGCGTGGCCGGGCGGCAGCAGGTGGTCGATGACGTGGGCCAGCCACAGCTCGGCGGAGTAGAACTTCTCCGAGCCGTCCCAGCCGATCGTCGCGCCGTCGTCGAAGGCCACCCAGTGGCACCAGTGCCCGGGCAGGGCCGGGTCCTCGTGCCGGGTCTCGGCGAACCCGGCCAGCCGCGCGACGGTCTCCGGGCCGAGCGGCGGCGTCACGGTGACCCGCCCGGTGAACTCAGTCGTGTACCCCACGACCCCAGTCTGCCCCCACCGGTCACGCGGCCGGGAGGGCGGTCGGGAGGAGGGACGGGTTGAGGCGGGCGAAGCCCTCCTGCCGCTCGTAGGGGAAGTAGGGGTACGGGCCGGGCCGGGCGCTCGCCGCGTCGAGCCGGGCCAGTTGCTGCGGGGTCAGCGACCAGCCGACGGCGCCGAGGTTCTGACGCAGCTGCTCCTCGGTCCGGGCGCCGATGACCACGGTCGCGACCGTGGGGCGGTGCAGGAGCCAGTTGACCGCGAGCTGTGGCACCGCGCGGCCCGTCTCGTGGGAGAGTTCGTCGAGGACGTCGACCACCCGGTAGAGGACCTCGTCGTCGACCGGCGGGCCGTACTCGGCGGTGGTGTGCAGCCGGCTGCCGGCCGGCAGCGGCGCCCCGCGGCGGACGCGGCCGGTGAGGCGGCCCCAGCCGAGCGGGCTCCACACCACGGCGCCGACGCCCTGGTCCCGGCCCAGCGGCAGGAGCTCCCACTCGTAGTCGCGCCCGACGAGCGAGTAGTACACCTGGTGCGCCACGTACCGCGTGCGGTGGTCACGGTCGGCGACGGCCAGGGACTTCATCAGCTGCCAGCCGGCGAAGTTGGACACGCCGAGGTAGCGCAGCTTCCCCGCGCGTACCAGGTCGTCCAGTGTGGACACCACCTCCTCGACGGGGGTGCCGGCGTCGAACGCGTGCAGCTGGAACAGGTCGATGTGCGTCGTGCCGAGCCGGCGCAGCGCCGCGTCGACCGACGGGATGATGCGCGCCCGGGAGGTGCCCGCGTCGTTCGGGCCGTCGCCGGTCGGCAGGCCGCTCTTGGTGGACAGCAGGACGTCGTCCCGGCGGCCCCGGATCGCCTGGCCGAGCACCTCCTCGGACGCGCCGTCGGAGTACACGTCGGCGGTGTCGAACATGGTCACGCCGGCGTCGAGGCAGATGTCCACGAGGCGGCGGGCCTCCCGCGCGTCGGTGTTGCCCCAGGCCCCGAACAGCGGTCCCCGGCCGCCGAACGTGCCGGCGCCGAAGCTCAGCGCGGGCACGGTCAACCCGGAGGTGCCGAGTCGTCGGTACTCCATGATCAGCTCCCTAATGGTTCTGCAGTTCCGTTAACGATCGCTACGATAGCAACCAGCGAGCACTAAGGGGACTGGAGACCCGTTATGACCCTCGGCACGATCCGCCCTGGAGGGCGCACCGCGCGTGTGCGGGCCGCCGTGCTCGACGCGGCCGCCGACGCGCTCGCCGAGCACGGCTTCGACCGCCTCGACCTCGCCGATGTCGCCCGCCGGGCCCAGGTGGGCAAGACGACGGTGTACCGGCGCTGGGGCACGGTCGCCGGCCTCGTCGCCGACCTGCTCGCCGACATGGCCGAGCAGTCCCTGCCGCGGACCGAGACCGGGTCGATCGCCGCGGACCTGCGGGCCAACGCGCGGCTCGTCCAGCGCACGCTCACCGACCCGCGGCAGGGCCCGCTGTTCCGGGCGGTCATCGTCGCCGCGACCTGCGACGCGCGCACGGCCGAGGCGCTGCGGCGCTTCTATGCGGTGCGGATCGCCGAATGGGCACCGTGCGTCGAGCAGGCCGTCGTGCGCGGCGAACTGCCCGCCGGCACCGATGCCGCCGAGGTGATCCGGGCGGTCTCGGCCCCGCTCTACTACCGCCTGCTCATGAGCGGCGACCCGCTCGACCCCGCGGCGGCCGACCGCGCCGCCGATGCCGCCGTGGCCGCCGCCCGCGCCGGCGTGTTCCGCCGGTAGTCCGGCGTCCTACGGACGGGCTACGCGTGGGCCGGGCCCGCCGGCCCGCCCGCGCTGAGGACCGGCTCGCCGTGCAGCCAGGCCACGGCCGCCTCCGGGGCGGGGAACTCGGCGAACAGGTGCTGCAGGCACAGCGTGTGCAGGATCCGGCGCACGCCCGGCGACATGCCCGCCAGGCAGGCGTGGCCGCCGGCCTGGGCGGCGCGGTGGCGGGCGGCGACCAGCTCGCCGAGGGTGCTGGTGTCGAGGCTGGTCGCCCGGGTGAGGTCGATCACCAGGTGCGGCGGGACGCTCCCGGCCTCGGCCAGGGCGGCCTGGAGGGCGTCGTGCACCGAGGCGGTCAGGTCACCGGTGAGCGCGACCACGGCGACGCCCCGCGCCGTGCGGACGGAGACCCGCTCGTCCAGCGCGTCGAGGATGCCCGTGGGCTGGGCCGGGACGGCGGCGGCGGCGGCCGCGAGGGGGACCCGGGAGCAGCGGGCGCAGCTGTGCGGGCCGGTCGCCAGGCGGGTGCCGGTCCAGCCGTGCCGGCTGAAGAGGCTCCACACCAGATCCCAGTTGTGCATGGTGGCGCCGAGGCCGGTCACGCTCTGCCCGCACGTGTCGCACACCAGGCCGAAGTCGGTGCCGTCGATGGTCGTCGATGCTGTCATGGCGATCGGTCCCCCCGTGTCGTCACTCCACCTGCAGGACGTGGTCGACCCGGGCCAGCTCCAGCGTGCGGCGCACCCGCGGCGACGGGTCGCGCAGGGTCAGCCGGCCGCCCTCGGACCACACGCGGCGGTGCACATCGAGCAGCATGCCGATGGCGGCCGCGTCGATGAACGGGCACTGGGCCAGGTCGATGCGCAGATGCGTCGGATGCAGGTCCACGGCGTCCCGCAGCAGCGCGGCCACTCGCGGTACCGTCGCGGCATCGAGCTCCTCGGTGATGATGATCTCGACCGTGGGCGCCGCCGGGCGGACCGTCTCGCTGCGCATGTCTTTCAGCGTTCGCCCGCCATGTGGCGGAACTTTCCCGGAAGTATGACGGTTTCATGACAAGAGTTTTGGATTGGTCGATCAAGGGGCCGGGACGGCAGGATACGGGTATGCCCGGGGTGCTGGTGATCGAGGACGACGACCGGATCCGGCTCTCGCTGGTGCTCGCGCTGGAGGACGAGGGCTATGCGGTGCGCGGCGCGGCAAGCGCCGAGGAGGGCCTGGTGGCGCAGCGCGAGGAGCCGGCCGACACCGTCCTGGTCGACCTGATGCTGCCCGGCGCCGACGGGTTCGAGTGCATCCGGCAGCTGCGGCGCGAGGACGACGTGCCGATCGTGGTGGTGTCCGCGCGTGACGACACCCACGACATCGTCGCCGCGCTGGAGGCCGGCGCAGACGACTACCTGGTGAAGCCGGTCGCGGTGAAGGAGCTGTCGGCCCGCCTGCGGGCGCTGCGCCGCCGCGGCCGCACCCTGCTCGCGCCGGTGTCCACGATGGCCTTCGGCGACCTGGAGATCCTGCCCGAGGCCGGCGAGGTGCGGCTGCGCGGCGAGCCGGTCGCGCTGACCCGCACCGAGTTCCGGCTGCTGTGCGAGCTGGCCGAGCACCCGGGGCTGGTGCTGTCGCGCCAGCAGCTGCTGCAGCGGGTGTGGGAGTACGAGATCGGCGACGAGCGGCTCGTCGACGTCCACGTCGGGCGGCTGCGGCAGAAGATCGAGGACGACTCACGGGCCCCGCGGTACCTGGTGACGGTCCGCGGCATGGGCTACAAGCTGCAGAAATGAAGGTCGCCGGGCTCCGCACGCGGATCATCGCCGGCTTCGCGGCCGGCGCGCTGGCCCTGTCGGCGTCGATGGCCCTCGTGTCGTACCAGGTGACCCGGGGCAGCCTGCTGTCCGGCCGGGAGCGCTCGACGATCCGCGCCGCCACGTTCGACGCGCGGGTCATCACCGCCGGGCTCAACACCGACCACCCCGACATCGTCGGCATGCTCCAGACGCTCGACACCGGCGGCAACCGGCGGGCGCTGGTGCACCGCGACGGCAACTGGTACGCGCGCGGCGCCGACCCGGGCGCGATCGCCGTGCCGGCCGAGCTGCAGCGCCTGGTGACGGGCGGCGAGCAGGCGATCCAGCGGATCCGCATCGACGGGGTGCCGGCCGTGGTCGTGGGGCTGCCGCTGACCCCGACGACCGCGCTGTACGAGATCGACTACCTGCGCGAGCTGGACCAGACGCTGCGGGTCCTCGGCTGGGTCCTCACGCTGGTGGCGGCGGCGGTCGCCGCGGCGGGGGCGGGCCTGGGCTGGTACGCGACCCGGTACGTGCTGCGGCCGCTGCGCTCGGTCGCCGACGCGGCGGAGGGCATCACCGCCGGCGACCTCACCGCGCGGCTCGACCCGGCGACCGACCCCGACCTGCAGCGGCTCACCACGTCGTTCAACGAGATGGTCGAGCAACTGGCCCGGCGCATCGAGCGCGACCGGCGCTTCGCCGCCGACGTGAGCCACGAGCTGCGCTCCCCGCTGCAGACCCTGGCCGCCTCGGCGAGCGTCCTGCACCGCCGCCGCGACCAGCTCGACGACCGCACGGCGACCGCGGCCGGGCTGGTCGTCGACGAGATCGGCCGGTTCCAGTCGCTCGTCGACGACCTGCTGGAGCTGTCCCGCGGCGACCAGCCGGTGCAGCTCGCCCCGACGGACATGGCCGCGCTCGCCCACCGGGTGGTGGAGGCGCGCGGCCTGCCACCGGCGATCGTCCACGCACCGGACGGCCCGCGGTGGACGGTCGACCGGCGCCGGATCGAGCAGGTGCTGGTCAACCTGCTCGAGAACGCGGTGACCCACGGCGGCGGCCCGATCGCGGTGCGCCTCATCGAGGAGGGTCGCTGCGGGGTGATCGAGGTCGACGACGAGGGCCCGGGCGTCAACGCGGCCGACCGCACGGTGATCTTCGACCGCTTCGTCCGCGGCCGCTCCGCGGGCGCCCGCGGCCGCGACGACGGCACCGGCCTCGGCCTGTCGCTGGTCGCCCAGCACGTCAGCGTGCACGGCGGCAAGGTCCGCGCCCTGGACCGCCCGGGCGGCGGCGCCCGCTTCCGCGTCGAACTCCCGGACGTGCGGTGAGACGGCTCCTGGCGGCCCTCGCGGCCGGGCTCGTGCTCGCCGGCTGCGGGGTCCCGGCCGACCGCACCCCGCGCACGATCGACCCGCCGGTGGTCGTGGGCAGCCCGGAGACCCCGACGGCGCAGGCGAGCCTGCCGCCGGGCTCGGTGGTGGAGAAGTTGTACCTCGTGCGCGCCGGCCGCCTGACCGCCGTCGAACGCCGGGTCGACGGCCCGGCGACGCTCGACCGCCAGCTGAACGACCTCCTCGCCGGCCCGACCGAGCAGGAGCGCGACAGCGGCTTCGGCAGCGCCCTGGAGGGCACCGACCTCATCATCGGCGCCGCCCTCGACGGCGGCACCGCGATCGTCACGGTCGGCGACACCACGATCCGCAACGACGAGGTCCTCGCGTACGGCCAGATCGTCTGCACCCTGGCCTCCCGCGACGACGTCGGCACCGTGCGGTTCCTCCAGGACGGCAGGGCCCTGGAGGTCCCGAGGGCCGACGGCTCCCTGACCTCGGACCCGCTGACCACGGCCGACTACGCCACACTCATCAGCGTCCGCTGATCCCCGGCCCGGGGCGGCCCTTCAGCTGGCCCGGTCGACCACGATGCTGAACTGGTCGATGCCCCGGATCAGGGCCACGAGCTGAGCGAAGTCGACCGGCTTGCGGAAGTAGAACTCGGTCGGGACGCCGAAGTCGCGCAGCAGCTGCTCCTCCAGTGGCGAGCTGGTGAGGACCACGACGGTCAGCTCGGCCAGGCGGGGGTTGCCGAGCACCCGGTCGAGGACCACCCGGCCGTCGACGCCGGGCAGGTTGAGGTCGAGCAGCAGGATGTCCGGCGTCGGGGCGTCCGGGTGCGCGCCGCGGCGCTCCAGGAACTCGATCGCCTCCAGTCCGTCGCGCAGGACGGTGACCGGGTTGCGCATCCGGTGCTCGCGGAACTCGTCGAGCGTGTAGGCGATGTCGCCCTCGTCGTCCTCCACGAGGAGGATCCGGGCCAGCTCGAACTCAGGTGTCATGTCCGCCCCGTTCTGTGCCACCGGTCCCCAGGGGACCATATCCGACACCGCCTCGTGCAACGATTGTCGAGTGGCAAACAGTCCGGCCGACGGCGACGAACTGGTCGAGGTGCTCCTCGCGGTGAGCCGGGCCATGGTCGGGATCGCGGCCCGCAGCCTGGCGGCGCTGGACGTGGAGGTCACCCTGACCCAGTAGCTGAGGCTCACCACCAGCCCTGGCGCTTGGCCCAGGTCAGCAGCGTGCCGGACATGACGGCCATGATGACCAGGACCGCCACCACGTGCAGGCCCTGCGTCTTTTCGTTGACGATGAGGTTCATGCCGTACACCGAGGAGAGCGCGGTGATCGGCAGCGTCACGGCGGCGATGACGGCCAGGCGCTCGGCCGCGATCGTCATCTTCGTCTCGGTGCGGGCCTGGTAGAACTCGATGACGCCCTGCAGGTACTCCCGTTCACCGTCGGCGACGCTGCGCACCCGCGCGAACTGGTCGATGACGTCGGCCAGGGACGCGGCGGCCTCCGGCGGCACCACCCGCGTGAGACCGGCGAGGCGGCCGTAGATCTCGCCGCCGAGCGCGGCCATGGTCCGCACGGCGAGCAGGCCGTGGCGGGCCTGGAACAGCTCCTCCAGGAACTGCTCGGGGTTGCCGAGGTGCCCGGCGGTCACCCGCTGCTCCAGCCGCCACACGTCGGCCGTGATGCCCTCGACGAGGTTCTCCTGGAGCCGGGTGATGGCCGACACGATCGCGTAGGACAGCTCGTAGGCGCTCGCCGGGGCGAACCGGCCGGCCTCGATGCGCCGCAGCACGTCGCGGGTCTGCTTCACCGGGATGTCCGGTGGCACCGCCGGGTTGGCCGGTCCGTGGACGGTCACCAGGTACCGCGGCCCGATGAACTGGTCGAGCTCCACGTAGTGGACGTGGCCCCGGCTGCCCAGGTGCGGGGCGTGGAGCACGACGAACACGTGGTCGGCGTACGGATGGATCTTCGGCACCCGGTTGCGCACCGCGGCGTCACGCAGCGCGAGCGGGTGGAAGCCGAACGCGTCGGCGAGGACCCGGGAGGCCTCGGCGTCGCACGTCGGCACGTCGACCCAGACCAGGCCGTCGTCGCGGGCGAGCAGCCCCGGCAGCTCGTCGGCGCCGTGGCCGCTGACCCGGCCGTCCAGGATGAACCGGACCTCAATCATGGCGGCGCCTATCGTGCCAGGTCGGATCGCCCGGCGCGAGTGAGCCCGGGGCTCGGGGGCCGCCGATACGGTCACGCCGTGCGCATCGAATCGGTCCTGGGCAACCTCGACGACCCACGCTGGCAGGGCACCGGTGCGCCGGCCCGGACCGACGTGCTGTGGCTGGAGCAGTGGGAGGCCCGGCAGTCCCAGGTCAGCAAGCTCACCGACGGCGGCGTCGAGGTCACCGTCTCCCTGCCGCCGGGCACCCGGCTGCACGACGGCGACGTGCTGTGGTCGGACCCGGCCGGCACCTCGGTCATCGTGGCCCGGCTCGACCTCGGCGAGATCATGCTCATCGAGCTGCCCCGGCCCGACCCGGTCGCCGCGGACAGCGCGATCCGCGTCGCGCTGGAGCTCGGCCACGCGCTCGGCAACCGGCACTGGCCGGCCGTGGTCAAGGGCGACCAGGTCTACGTCCCGGTCGTCCCCAGCCGTGACGTCATGGTCGCGCTGATGCGGGGCCGCCGGTTCGCGATGATCCCGTACCGCTTCCTGCCCGGCGCCGAGGTCGTCCCGTACCTGGCCCCGCACGAGGCCCGCCGGCTGTTCGGCGACGCTACGGGCGCGGCGACCGGATGAGCCCGGGTCGCCACGCTACTGGCGCGGCGACCGGATGAGCAGGGTCGCCTCGACCGGGGTGTCGCCGACCGTGCCGTAGACGTGCGGGACGTCGGCCGCCCACGAGATGTGCTCGCCCGGCCCGGCGACGAGCGGCGCGCCGGCCGGGCCGGCCCGCAGGACCCCCGCGTGGACCGTGGCGTGCTCGGTGACGCCCGGCGCGTGCGGCGGTGACTGCTGCACGACGCCGGGGTGGACCCGCATCCGCAGCAGCTCGAACGTGACGCCGGGCTCGTCGAACACCTCGAGGAGGGTCGCCTCGACGGCGGCGCCGCGCACGTCGGCCGCCGCCGTGGCCGGCGCGCCCGGCTCCAGGACGAGGGCCGTCAGCGGTACACCGAGGGCGCCCGCCACCGCGTAGAGCGTCTCGAGCGTCGGGTTGCGGGTGCCGAGCTCCAGGCCGGACAGGGTGGCCTTGCCGATGCCGGCGCTGCGGGCCAGCGCCGACAGCGAGATGCCCCGCGCCTCCCGCAGCCGGCGCAGGCGGCGTCCGACCGCTGCTTCCACCGGCCCATGGTGCCATGCTACGGTCCGTTCCGTTTACGGAACGAGGTCACGGAGGCGGGCATGCGGACCCAGGCGATCGTGTCCGGGCTGGTGAGCGCGGTGGTGGGGTACGCCAGCTCGTTCACCGTCGTGCTCGCCGGGCTGCGGGCGGTCGGGGCCACCCCGGCCCAGGCCGCGTCCGGGCTGCTCGCGCTGTGCGCCGGGATCGGCGTCGTCGCGATCGGGCTCGGGCTGCGCTACCGCATGCCGATCAGCATCGCCTGGTCCACCCCGGGCGCGGCCCTGCTCGCGGCGACCGGGCCGGTCCCGGGCGGGTTCCCGGCGGCGGTCGGCGCGTTCGTCGTCTGTGCCGCCCTCATGGTCCTCGCCGGCCTGTCGCCGTGGCTGGCCCGGGCCATCGCCGCCATCCCCCGCCCGATCGCCGGGGCGATGCTGGCGGGCGTCATCCTGAGCCTCTGCACGGCCCCGGTGCGCGCCGTCGTCGACCTGCCGCTGCTGGCCGGGCCGGTGGTCCTGACGTGGGCGGTGCTGCTGCGGTACCGCCGGCAGTGGGCCGTGCCGGGTGCCCTCGCCGCCGCCGTGGTGGGCATCGGCCTGCGCGGCGTCGGCGACCTGGGCACCCTGCGCCCCTCGGTGGCGTTCGTGGTCCCGACCCTGAACCCGTCGGTGCTGGTGAGCATCGCCGTGCCGCTGTTCCTGGTGACGATGGCGGCCCAGAACGTGCCCGGCATGGCCGTCATGGCGACGTACGGCTACCACCCGCCGCTGCGCCCGATCCTGGTCACCACGGGCCTGGCCAGCGCCGCCGCGGCCCCGTTCGGCGGTCACGCCCTGAACCTGGCCGCGATCACGGCCGCCCTGACCGCCGGCCCGGAGACCCACCCGGACCCGCGCCGCCGCTGGATCGCGACGGTGGCGCTCGGCACCGGCCAGCTCACCCTCGGCCTCGGCGCGGGCCTGGCGATGGCCCTGGTGCTGCTGTCCCCGCCGGTCCTGGTGATCGCCGTTGCCGGCCTGGCCCTGCTGCCGGCGCTGGGCTCGGCCCTGGCCGGCGCGGTCACCGAGCCGGAGGGCCGCGAGGCGGCGATCGTGACCTTCGTGGTGACGGCCTCGGGCACGACGATCCTGGGCATCGGCCCGGCGTTCTGGGGCCTCCTGGCGGGCGCCCTGACCGCGCTGCTGCTGTGGCGCCGCCGCCCGGCAGCGGCGTCCGCGGAGGCCGGGGCACCTTCGAAGGCCGAGCCGCCCGCGGCGGTCGAGGCGCTCGCGGAGGCCACGGAGGCCGGGACGCCTTCAAAGGCCGAGGCGCCCGCGGAGGCCGGGACGCCTTCGAAGGCCGCGGCGCCCGCGTCAGGCCGGCAGTGACGGCGCCGCGACCGAGAGAGCGGCCGCGAGGTCCAGCACCCGGCGCGGCGTCAGGCACCGCCGGGCCACCGCGGCCGCGTCCAGCCGGCCGTCGCGGGCCTGGAACAGCACCTGCGCCGCCGGGTGCCGCCGCAGCTCCTCGGGCGGGCGCCCGCCGGCCGCCCGGACCGCCGCCGCGGCCAGGTCCGGGAACAGCGAGCGCAGGTCCCCGGCCCACGCCGCCACCGCCGCCAGCCACTGAAGCGCCGGCACCGACCCGGTCCGCCCGGCACGCTCCAGCGCCCGCTCCAGGTCCGGCCAGGCCAGGTCCAGCCACGGCCGGGTCCGCAGCACGGGCAGCTGCCAGTCCCGCCGGACGGCCGCCCAGTGGTCGGCGGAGGCCGGCACGGCGTACAGGGTGCGGTCGGGCAGGCTGAGCGCGGTCAGGTTCCAGCCGTGGCAGGCCCCCGTGTCGAGGCCGTAGACCCGCCCGTCCCGGACCAGCGGCTCGGGCCCGGCCACGTGGTGGCCGAAGACGACCGGCTTGGCGTCGGTGTAGTGCTCGTGCCAGTACGAGCCGGGGAACCGGGCGGCGAGCTCGCGCTCACCGCTCGTCGACCCGCACAGCAGCTCCTCCGGCTGCCCGTCGAGCGGCTCCCCCGGTACGAGGGCCGCGTGGACCACCCGGACGTGCTCGTTCTCGAAGCAGTACGGCAGCGTGCGCATCCACCCGACCGCGTCCGCGTAGCCGTCGCCGAGCTGGAGCCGGGTGACCTCCTGCGCGTAGGAGAAGACCCCCCGCACGTGCTTGCGCTCGTGGTTGCCCATGACGGCCACCGAGTTGGGCCGCTCGCGGAAGAGCCGGACCACCCCGCCCGGGTCGGGCCCGCGGTCGACCAGGTCCCCGACGCTGACGAGCAGGTCCTCCGGCCGCACACGGGCGCGGTCGAGCAGCGCCGTCAGCTCGTCGTGACAGCCGTGGATGTCGCCGACGACGACGGTACGGGCCATCCGGCGACCGTAGGCGGCCCCGCACCGCCCGGCAACGCGGTTTCCGCGCTTGCCCAGGGCCAGCTACTGCCCGTGCTCAAGGAGGACTGACCGGACCTGCTCGCGGGTCATCGCCGAGCCCCGCGCGTGGGCGGCCGCGAACTCCTCCGGCGGCAGGCCCCCGCGGACGGTCCCGGCCAGCCGCGGCCCGTTGACCGGGTCCATCCGCTCCGGCGCGTAGCCGACCCGGCCGCCCAGCGCCTCCACCGCGCCGAGCAGGACGGCGCCGGCTTCCGGGCGGCCGGTGAGGGTCAGCGTGGCGGCCAGCAGGAACGCCGCGGCGAGCCAGCCCGTCACGTCGTCCTGCTCGTCCAGGTCGGCGACGGCGCGGGCGGCCAGCTGGTACGCCTCCGGGAACCTGCCCGTCGACAGGGCCAGCTGGGCGTGCATCCAGCGCGCCGACGCGGCCGCCCACGCGAACCCGCTCGCCGTCGCCGCCGCGACCGCGTAGTCGAGCACCACGGCCGCCCCCGCCGCGTCGCCGCCGGCCCAGGTGACCTGGGCGACGCTGATGAGGGCCTCGGCGAGCAGCCAGCTCTCGCCGGTGGCGAGCGCGCGGGCCTGGGCGTCGCGGCCGGCGGCGGCACCGGCCGCCACCTCGCCGCGCAGGCCGAGGAAGAGCGTGCGGTAGGCGGCGGCGCGGGCCGCGGTCGCGGGGGTCTCGGCCAGCTCGACGGCGGCGGTGATCGCGGTGCCGCTCGCGGCGAGGTCACCGGCGAGGTAGTGCAGGCAGGCCATGCCCGTGTGGGCGCGGGCCCGCTCGTCGGCGGCGCCGCCCCCGGCCAGGCCCAGGCCCAGCCAGCGCAGGCCCTCGACGATGTGGCCGCCGCGGTACCAGAACCAGGCCAGGTCGGCGGCGAGGCGCAGCCCCGCGGCGGGGTCGGCGCCGCCGCAGGCGAAGGCGAGGGCGGCGCGGAGGTTGTCCTGCTCGGCGGTGAGGACGGCGAACCAGCGCCGGGCGTCGGGGCCGCGCAGCTCCCGGTCGGCGGTGGCGGCGAGGGCCACGGCCCGGTCGAGGTGGCGGTGCTGGGCGTCGCGGAGGTCCGCGGGCTTCATGCGGCGGATGGCGTACTGCCGCAGCGTCTGCAGCATCCGGTAGCGCCGCGGCGACGTGGCGGGCAGCGGCGTGACGAGCGAGCCGGTGATGAGCGCGGTCAGCGGCGCCAGCACGTCCGCCCCGCCGGCGACGGTCTCCGCGGCGTCGAGGTCGAACGGCCCGGCGAACACGCTGAGCCGCCCGAACAGGTCCCGCTGCGGGCCGTCGAGCAGCCGGTACGTGACCTCCATCGCGTTGTCCAGGCTGCGGTGGCGGTCGGCGACGTCCCGCCGGGCGCTGCGCAGCGTGCCCGGGTCGTCGAGCCGGTCGCGGATCTGCGCCGGGGACAGCGCGACGAGCTGCGCCGCGGCCAGCTCCACGGCGAGCGGCAGCCCGTCGAGGCGGGCGCAGATGTCGGCGACCACGGCCCGCTCGGCGCCGTCGCAGGCCCACTCGGGCAGCACGGCGGCGGCCCGGTCCAGGAACAGCTCGACCGCGTCGGTGCCGGGGTCGAGCGGCGGCACGGGGTAGCGCCGCTCACCCGCGACCGACAGCGGCAGCCGGCTGGTGACGAGCACCCGCAGCCCGGGCAGCTCGGCGAGGAGCTTCGGCACCAGCACCGCGAGCGCCCCCGCGAGCTGCTCGCCGTTGTCGAGCAGCAGCACCACGTCGGCGTCGCCGACGACGGCCGCGATCCCGCCCGGCCCGGTGTCGACGGCGAGGCCGAACGCGTGCGCGAGCGCCGGTTCGAGCAGCACGTCGTCGTCGATCCCGGCGAGCTCGGCCACCCGCACCGCGGTCCCGGCGGACCGGCACACCTCGGCGGCGAGCCGGGTCTTGCCGGCCCCGCCGGGCCCGGTGAGCGTGACGAGCCGGTGCTCGGCGAGCAGCTCGCGCACGTCGGCCAGCTCCCGCTCGCGCCCCACGAACCGGTCGAGCGCGGCGGGCAGCCGGGTGTCCGGCACCCACCGCTCCCGGCCGGCGCCCGGCTCCCCGCGGGCCTCGTCCGCCGGCGGCGGGGTCAGAGCCGGGTCCTGGCGGAGGATCGACTGGGCCAGGGCCTCGAGGTCCTCGCCCGGGTCGAGGCCGAACCGCTCGGCGAGCAGCTCCCGCAGCTCCCGGTACGTGGCCAGGGCCTCCGTCTGGCGGCCGGCGCGGTACAGCGCGAGCATCAGCTGCCCCCGGCTGCCCTCCCGGACCGGGTCGGCGGCGACCAGCTCGGCCGCGCCGGCCACCGCGTCGGCCGTGCGGCCCGCGGCGAGCAGGCACTCGACCCGCAGGTCGGCCGCGACCGCGCGCAGCTCGGTGAGCCGGGCGATCTCGGCCTGGGCGAACAGCTCGCCGGCCACGTCGAGCAGGGCCGGGCCGCGCCACAGCGCCAGTGCGCCGGTGACGGTGTCCAGCGCCGTGGCCGGGTCGCCGGCGGCGAGCGCCGCCCGTGCGTCGGCGACGGCCGCCTCGAACCGCCGGGCGTCGATCCGGTCCGGCCCGGCGACGAGCTCGTACCCGCCGTGGTGGTGGCGCAGCGTGGCGGTGCCGAGCGCGCGGCGCAGCCGGGACAGGTACGTCTGGAGGGCGTTGCGGGCGCTCGGCGGCGGGTCCTCGCCCCAGACGGCGCCGACGAGCCGGTCGACGGTGACCACCCGGCCGGCGTCGAGCAGCAGCGCCGTGAGCACCGCCCGTGGTTTGGGCCCGCCGAGCGGCACGGCACGCCCGTCCGCCACCGCCTCCAGCGGACCCAGGATCCGGAACTCCACGCCACTCCTCGCATACCGGACACGACCGACGACCACCCGAGCGTGGCACAGCATCGCCAGTGCGGGTCGCTTGCACGTACGTTGCACGCGCCCCACCGCAGCCTGCAGTCATGAACCCGACGTCTCCGCGGTCTGCCGGCGAAGCACCCGACTCGATCCCGCCGCATGTGAAGAGCAACTACGTCGACTGCATCCGGATGGCCGCCCGTGCGCCGCGCCAGCCGAGCCCGCCGCCGCTGACGCCGCCCGTGGAGGACGCGCGGTGACCACGACGGTGCCGGCCGTGGCCGCCGAGTGGCAGGAGTGGATCGCCCGGAACCTGGCGCTCGGGGTACCGCCGGACTCCCTCCTCGACGTGCTGCGGGAGGCCGGCGTGGACGCCGCCACGGCGCGGGCCGAGATCGACGCGGCGCTCGCCCATCCGTACTTCCGCGCCTGCCGGTCGCTCGCCGAGTCCTCCGGTTGGGTGGAGGCGCTGCTGGAGACGTACGGCGACCTGCGCACGGCCGACGGCGGCCGGACCCTGCAGCGGCGGCACAGCGTGGCGCCCGACGAGTTCTTCGAGCGCTACTACTTCGGCCACCGCCCCGTGGTCCTGCAGGGCCTGACGGACGACTGGCCGGCCCGCCACTGGACCCTGGCCGGCCTGCGGGAGCGCTTCGGCGCCGCCGAGGTCGAGGTGATGACCGGCCGTGACGCGGACGCCGACCACGGCTGGCGCTACGACACGCACCGCACGCCGATGTCGTTCGGCGACTACCTGACGATGGTCGAGACGGGCGGGCGGACCAACGACTACTACATGGTCCCCCGCAACGAGAACTGGCAGCGCCCGGAGCTATCGGCGATGCGCGCCGAGGTGCGCCCGCCGGCCGGCCTCGTCCCGCCGGACGTCACGCCGGACGACATGACCCTGCTCATCGGCCCGGCCGGCACGGTCACCCCGCTGCACCACGACAACATGAACATCCTGCTGTGCCAGGTCATGGGCCGCAAACACGTCCGGCTGGTCCCGTCGTGGGACCGCCACCGGGTGTACCCCAGGGGCGGCACGTTCAGCCACGTCGACGCGTGGACGCCGGACCTGCGCCGCTTCCCCGACTACGCCGCGGCGACGGTCCTGGAGACGGTCCTGGAGCCGGGCGAGGCGCTGTTCATCCCGGTGTGCTGGTGGCACTGGGTCCGGGCGCTGGACGTGAGCATCACGGTGAGCTTCCACCGCTTCACCCACCCGGCCTCCGCGGTGTACCTCACAGCGCCAGCTTGAACCCCACGTGCGTGGCGGTGAACCCGAGGCGCTCGTAGAAGCGGTGCGCGTCCGGGCGGGCCGCGTCCGAGGTCAGCTGCACGAGGGCCGCGCCGCGGCGGCGGGACTCCTGCACCGCCCAGCGCAGCAGCGTCTCGCCCAGGCCCGCGCCGCGCGCCGACGACGCGACCCGGACCGCCTCGACCTGGGCGCGCAGGGCGCCGCGGCGGGCCAGGCCGGGGATGAACGTCAGCTGGAGCGTGCCGACGACCTCGCCGTCTCCCTCGCCGTCCCCGGTCGTCGCCACCACGAGGAGCTGCGCCGGGTCGGCGGCGACGGCGTCGAAGGCGGCCTCGTACGGTCCCAGGTCGCCCGGCGACTCGCGGATCGCGCCCAGGGCGTCATCGGCCAGCAGGGCTACGATCCGCGGCACGTCCGAGCGGGTCGCCGGCCGGATGGTGATCACGGCGGTCCACTCTAGCCAACGCAACGCCCAGGCCCGCCGTCACCAGCAGCGACGCGCTCGCCATCACGGCCATCGCGGTGCCCGGGGAGACCAGCTGGGCCACCGCGCCGGCCAGGGTCGCCCCGACCGCCTGCATGGTCAGCATGCCGGAGGAGTGCAGGCCCAGGGCCTGGCCGAGCAGCGCCGGCGGGGTCAGCTCGACCAGCCGGTCCTGCAGCAGCAGGCTGGCGCAGTAGCCGGCCGACGCGACCGCGGCCACGCCCGCGGCGAGCCACAGCGGCGGGTGGGCGGCGAAGGCCAGGTACGGCAGCGCGAGCAGGACCAGCGCCGGGACCGTCAGCGCGCGGCGCCGCGACGCCGGCAGGTAGCGGCCGGCCAGGGCGTCGCCGGCCAGCATGCCCAGGGCGGCGGTCACGAACAGCACGCTCGCGCCGGTGGGGGCGTACGGGATGAACAGCGCCTCGCAGCCCACGATGAGGCCGTTGGGGATCCACAGCCCGAGGTACACCGCGCGGCGGGCCGGCGACGACCACAGCGCGCGGTTGCCGCGCCACGTCTCGCGCACCGACACCCGGCCGGCCGCGCGGGCCGGGCGGGCGCTCAGGCCGAACCGCGCGACGACCGCCGCGACCAGGCTCATCCCGGCCCCGGCGAGCAGCGCGCCGCGCGGCGACACGGCCGCGACGAACACCCCGCCGAGCGCGAACCCGGCGATCTGGCTGGCCCCGACCGACATGTTCAGCAGCGAGCGGCCCAGCAGGTAGCCGCCGGGCGGGAGGATCTCGGCGAGCAGGCCGTACCGCACGCCGCCGCCCACCGAGTTCACCAGGCCCTGGGCGAGGACGACGACGAAGGCGGCGGCGATCGGCAGGCCCGGCACGGTCAGCAGCGCCGTGGTCAGCGCCGTGAACACGGCCAGGCCGGTGAGCGTGGCCCGGGGCGGCAGCCGGTCCGCCGCCGACAGCACCGTGGCCGCCCCGACGACCTGCGCGAACGACGAGCCGAAGAGGCTCAGCGCGGCGAGCAGGGGCGAGCCGGTCGCGGCGAAGACCAGCGTGCCGAGCGCCGTGCCGCTGAGGGTGGCCGCGGCGACCTGGGCGGACACGGTACCGAAGAGGGCCGTGAACTCGGCGGTCGCGAACAGTTCGCGGTACGTGCGCATGGGCCGCAGTCTGCGAGCAGCGCGCGCACCGCCGGTACAGTTTCGCGTGGAGGCGAAACATCGTGGGTTTGTGGCGGATCAGCGCCGACGTGCTGGCCGGCAGCCGGTTCGTCGTGTCGCCGCTGGCGGAGACGGTGGCGAGCCTGGCCGCGTTCGGCGGCCAGCACGCCACGTCGGCGGCCCAGCGCGAGTGGCTGGGCGAGCACGGCCCGGCGCTGCGGGCCCGGTGGGGCGACGACCCGTTCGCGCTGCCGTTCCTGCACGCCGCGATCCGGCCCGGCTGGATCGCCGACTTCCTGGTCAAGCCGCCACGGGCGGACGACCCGGCGTTCGCCGGCGAGCTGGCCCGGCTCGCGGCCACCACCGACGCCGACGCGCTCGCCCACATCGCCGAGGAGTACGACCGGCCGGTGCCGCCGGTGCTGCGCGAGCCCGGCCTGGTCGGGCGGGCCGTCGAGCTCATCGCCTGGACGTGGGAGCACACCCTGGCCGGCGACTGGCCGCGCCGCCGCCGGGTGCTCCAGGCCGACGTCGTGGCCCGCACCGAGCGGCTCAGCAGCGGCGGCTGGGCCGCCGTCCTGGACGGCCTGCGGCCCGGCATGCGCTGGCTCGGCGACGGCCGGCTCCAGGTCAACACCTACGACTACCCGCCGCGCACGGTCACCGGCGGCCGGCTGCTGTTCATCCCGACCACGGCGCCGCGCGGCTGGGTCGCCTGGGAGGAGCCCGGCGACACGCACGCGCTGGTCTACCCGTGCCGGGGTTGGCTCGCCGAGACGACCACGGCCCGGGCCGCCGCGCCGCTGGCCCGGCTGCTCGGCCCGGTGCGGGCCGAGATCCTCCAGCTGCTGCTCGACGCACCGAAGAGCACCACCCAGCTCGTCGCCCTGACCGGCCACGGCCTCGGCTCGGTCGGCGGCCACCTGCGCGTGCTGCACGACGCCGGCCTGGTCCAGCGCCGCCGCTCGGGCCGCTCGGTCCTGTACTACCGCACCCGCCTGGGCGCCGACCTCGCCGGCTCACGCCAGTAGGCACTCGACCCGCCGCCCGTAGCCTGCCGGCATGGGGTACGACATCTTCATCACCCGCGACCTCGAGTGGTATCACGCCGCTCGCTGCCCCATCGGCCTGGCCGAATGGCGGGCGGCGGTGGCGGGCCTGCGGTGGTACCCGCCCGACTGCGCGGAGCTGCCGGACGGCACGGCGCTGTGGTACCACGCCGGCGCCGTCTCCGCGAAGCACCCCTCCGACGCCGCCATCGCGGCGATGCTGTCGCTGGCCGCGGAGCTGGACGCCTGGGTGGTGGGCGAGGAGCTGGAGGTCTACACGCCGGACGGCCCGGTCGAGGTCCCGCTGGCGCCGGGCCACCGCCTGGCGCCGGTCCGTGCCGCCGACTGGCCGGCCGTGGCGCTGCGGCGGCCGGGGTTCACGCTTTCGGAGCGGGTCCCGGCCCGGCTCCCGTCGGGGGTCCGATGGGTCGCCTGCCCGCCCGTGGTGCTGTGGTCGGCATCGGTGCCCTTCCATCACGACCCCGGCGATGGCTCGGTCGAGCTGCGCACGGACGACCCGGCGGCGGTGCGGGCGGCGGCCGAGCTGGCCGCGGACCTCGGCGCGAGCCTGGCCCCGGACGGCGGCTGACCACGCGTTCCACGGCGTCGACCGGCCGGGCCCGGCCTCCGCCCGCAGCCCGTGCCTCGCCCTGCTCATCGCCACGTCCACGCCGTCTCGCCCGGTCCCATCCCGGTCCCATCCCGTCGCATCCCGGTCGGGGTGCGCCGACGGGAGAGCGCGGACGGAGAGGTTGGCGCTGGACGATATTCCTGTGGGGAATACATATTCCGGACAGGAATATCGGGCGGAGAGGACCCACTGCCGTCGGCGGGTCAGCCGGCACGGAGTGCCCCACCGCGGCCGGTCGGCGCGCGGAGCCGTTCGGGCCGAGGGTCAGGTCGCGCGGAGCTCCGCGACCACGCGGGCCGTGGCCGGGGTCGCGACGCCCAGGCGGGCGCCCGCGCGCAGGACCGAGTCGCCGATCGCGTCCAGCTCCAGCGGGCGGCCGGCCTCGGCGTCGCGCAGCATCGAGGACTTCATGGCCGGCGGGATGCTGTCGATCATCGTCAGGGTGCGGGACGGGTCCGTCGTCGTGCCGCTCGCGCTCGCCACCGCGGCCACCTCGTGGACCACGGCCTCCAGGTCGGCGCGGCGGGCCGTGCGGGCCTCGCCGACCGGGGCGCGGGCCGCCGTCGTGAGCAGGGCGAGCGGGGCCAGCAGGGCCATCTTGTCCCACAGCACCTGCGCCTCGCTCGCGCGGACCCTGACCTCGAAGCCGGCCTCGCGCAGGACCGCCGCGAGCGACTCGACGCGGGCCGGGTCCACCGGGTCGCCGGCCAGCTCGATCGCGGAGAACGGGCTGGTGTGCTCGATGCGGCCGGGAGCCACGCGGGTCGACTCGACGCGGATCGAGCCGGCCACCACGTCCTGGGCCGGGAAGCGGGTGCGCAGCAGGGCCATGTGGTCCACGCCGTTGAGCAGCGGCAGGATCAGGCCGCCGGGCGCGAGGCCGTCGAGGGCCTCGGGCAGCGCCGTGGCCTTGGTCGCCACCACGGTGAGGTCGGGCGGGGTGGGGATGCGAGCCTGCACCGGTACCGTGAAGTCGCCGAACTGGACACTGTGGACGGTCAGGCCGTCCCGCTCCAGCACGGCGGCCGACGAAGGGCGGGCCAGGACGGACACCGGGTGGCCGGCCCGGGCCAGCACGCCGCCGAGCAGGCCGCCGACGCCGCCGGGGCCGAGGATCGCCACGCTCCACACGCGCCCCACCCTAGCGGGTGCGCACCGGCAGGGAGGTGAATCCCTTCAGGCTGAGGCTGTCGCGGCGCTCGGGCCGGCCCGCCGGGGCGAGCGACGGGAAGCGGGCCAGCAGGGCCGGGAACGCGATCTGGGCCTCCAGCCGGGCCAGGGGCGCGCCGAGGCAGTAGTGGATGCCGCCGCCGAACGACAGCGGTGCGTTGTCCGGCCGGTCGAGCCGCAGCGCGTCGGGGTCGGGGAAGCGCCGGGGGTCGCGGTTGCCGGCGCCGAGGTACGCCACCACCCGCTCCCCCGCCTCGACCGGGACGCCACCGAGCTCGACCGGCTCGGTCACGACCCGCGTCGCGATCTGGACCGGGCTGTCGTACCGCAGCAGCTCCTCGACGGCCCGCTCAGGGTCACCGAAGGCCTGGCCGGGGTGGGCGAACAGTGCGGACAGGCCGTTGGCGAGCAGGTTGGTCGTCGTCTCGAAACCGGCGGCGAACAGCAGCGCGGCGTTGCTGAGCACCTCGTCGTCGGTGAGCCGGTCGTCCGCCGCCTGCGCCTGGACCAGCGCGGTGAGCAGGTCGTCGGCCGGCTCGCGGCGGCGCTGCTCGACCAGGTCGGCGAGGT
Source organism: Dactylosporangium sp. AC04546 (assembly GCF_022095675.1). Classification (GTDB taxonomy): domain Bacteria; phylum Actinomycetota; class Actinomycetes; order Mycobacteriales; family Micromonosporaceae; genus Dactylosporangium. The sequence goes on from NZ_JAHYSG010000041.1 coordinate 21,862, forward strand.
AGGCGCGGATCGTCGCGGCGGCCGGGTCGGCGGTGCGCAGCACCTCCGGGGTGATCACCTCGAGGATCTGGGTCCAGTCGCGCACGAGCGTCTGGAACTGGGCGCGGTCGGCGGCCGGCACGCCGAGCAGCTCGCCGATGACCCCGACGGGCAGCGGGAACGCGAACGCGTCGACGAAGTCGGCGTCGCCGTCCATGCCGTCGCACAGCTCGGCGACCATGCGCTCGATCGCCGGGCGCAGCGCCTGGACGCGGCGCGCGGTGAAGGCCGAGCCGACCAGGCGGCGCAGCCGGGTGTGGTCGGGCGGGTTCAGGGTGAGCAGGCTGGTGAACAGCTGGAGCAGGGCCGGGTGGTCGCGCCAGTCGGGCAGGCCGATGAACGCGAGCATGTCGGCCGGCAGGTGGGCGAAGCGCGGGTCGCGCACGACCGTCGTGCAGTCGGCGTACCCGGTCACGACGAGCGCACCGTCCTCGGCCCGCACGACCGGTGAGATCTCCCGCAGCCGGGCGTAGCGCGGATAGGGGTCCGCCCGGCCGGTCATCACGGTCAGCTCGTCCAGCAGCTCCAGCACCTCGGCGTTCTGCACGATCTCGGCCATTCGTCCACCTTATGCCGCTCGATCGGCACGGTACGGTGTCGGGCATGGCTGACGACAGCGACGTGGCCGCCTTCCTGGCCACGGTGCCCGACGCCCAGCGCCGGGCCGACGCCGAACGACTGTGTGCACTGGCCGCCGACGTGACGGGCGCCCCGCCCGCGCTGTGGAGCGGCTCGATCATCGGGTTCGGCTCGCACCACTACCGCTACGAGTCGGGCCGCGAGGGTGACACCCCGGCGATCGGCTTCTCGCCGCGCAAGCAGGCCCTGGTGCTGTACTACCTGCCGGACGACGAGTCGCTGCGCGCCCGGCTCGGCAGCCATACGACCGGCAAGAGTTGCGTCTACGTCAAGCGCCTCGCCGACGTCGACGAGGAGGTGCTCGGCGAGCTGATCCGCGCGGCCTTCCAGACCCGCAACGTGACCTGACCTGCGCGCCCGCGCGGGCTACGTCGGGTCCAGCGGGCGGTCGAAGAACGTCTCCAGGACCACGATCGTCTGGGTGCCCGTCACGCCGTCGACCGCGAAGAGGCGGCGCAGGACCGCCTGCAGCGCCTCGGTCGTCGGCGTGCGGACCTTGACCAGCAGCGACGCCGAGCCGGCGATCACGTGCGCCTCCTCGATCTCCGGCAGCGCCGCCAGGGCGTCGCGGGTCGGCGGGTCGCCCATCCAGGCGTTCGACTCCAGCAGGACGTACGCGAGCACGCCCCGCCCCACGGCCGCCGGGTCCACCTCGACCGTCGTGCGCCGGATGACGCCGCGCTCCCGCAGCTTGCGGACCCGCTCGTGGGCCGCGCCCGCGGACAGGCCGACCGCCTGGCCCAGCGCGGCGTAGGCCACGGTGGCGTCCCGCTGGAGCTCGGCGAGGAGCCTGCGGTCGATGTCATCCAACACTTTGCCTCCTTGACTGAAGCTGATTCGGCAATGATACCGTCAGGCCAGACGTAGTCCTGGGAGGCGGGATGGATCGGGTCAAGGCCAAGTTCGAGGTGCTCGACGAGCGGTTCCGGCGGTGCAACGGCGACGAGTGGATGGAGCGGCTCTGGACCGGGGGGCGGTGGACGGAGGGGCCGGCGTACTTCCCCGCCGGGCGGTACCTCGTCTTCAGCGACATCCCGAACGACCGCATGCTGCGCTACGACGAGCTCACCGGCGCCGTCGGCGTCTTCCGGCAGCCGTCGGACTACGCCAACGGCCACACCGTCGACCGGGCCGGGCGGCTGGTCAGCTGCGAGCACGGCACCCGGCGGGTGACCCGCACCGAGCACGACGGCTCGGTCACGGTGCTCGCCGACCGCGTGGACGGCAAGCGGTTCAACAGCCCGAACGACATCGTCGAGCACAGCGACGGCTCGCTGTGGTTCACCGACCCGTCCTACGGCATCGACACCGACTACGAGGGATACCAGGCGGAGAGCGAGATCGGCGCCTGCCACGTCTACCGCCTCGACCCGGCCACGGGCGACGTCCGGGTCGTCGCCGACGACTTCGAGCGCCCCAACGGGCTCGCGTTCAGCGCCGACGAGCAGTCGCTGTACATCGTGGACACCCGCCGCAAGCACCTGCGCCGCTTCGCCGTCGGCGCGGGCGGGGCGCTGAGCGGCGGCGAGGTCTTCGGCACCTGCGACAACGGCAGCTTCGACGGGGTGCGCCTCGACGACGGCGGGCGGATCTGGGTCGCCGCCCACGACGGGCTGCACTGCTTCGACCCCGACGGCACGCTGATCGGCAAGCTGCTGGTGCCGGAGGTCGTCGCCAACTTCACGTTCGGCGGCCGGCGCCGCAACGACCTCTACATCTGCGCGTCGAGCTCGCTCTACTCGATCCGGGTCAACGTCCAGGCGGCGAGGTATCCGGCGACGAGCGCCACCCGCTCGGCCGGCGGCCCGGGCGGGACGTCGACCAGCTCGTAGCCCTGCTCGCGGTACACCTGCTGATGGATGCGCTCGAAGTGCAGCGAGTCGGCGTAGGAGATGCGCCGGGCGGCCGTCCTGGTGACGAAGCCGATCGGGCGCACGAGCAGGACCCGGCGGTCGTACAACTCGGCCGTTCGGGCGACCTCGGCCAGCAGCGCCGCCGACGGTGACCGTCCACTGTAGACGGCCAGGGCGAGGGTGCAGACCGGGGAGCGGTCGTACACCTGGACCGGGCCGGTCGCGGCGAGCTGGCGGCGGCGCTGCAGGGCCGCCACGCGGTCGGTGAAGCCGGCGTCGGACCACGGCTCCGCGACGCCGCGTGCCTGCTCGCCGGCAATGACGTCGGTCGCTGCCTCCGGCACCGCCGTGACGCCGGTGAGCGCAGTGATGATCGATGTCTTGCCGGCCCCGGGCGCGCCGGTGAGGATGAACCTGTGCATGGCGGACTCCACCTACGATGACGGGATGGATGGGAGCGTCGCGCGGATCGTCCGGCGGATGGAGGACTCGCTCGGACGCCTCGACGCGGGCGACGCACGCCGATTCTTCCACCAGACGTACCTGCGCACCACCCTCGCGGTCGCGGAGGAGATCGACCGGGGCGGCTTTCTCGACGGGCCGTGGCTCGAGCGGTGGGACGTGGTGTTCGCCGAGTTGTACCTTGACGCGTTCGACGCCCGCCTCGACGGCGCACCGGTGGCGGGGCCGTGGACGGTCGCCTTCGACGCCGCCCGCGAGCGCCCGGAGCTTCCGCCCCTGCGGCACGTGCTGCTGGGGATGAACGCGCACATCAACTACGACCTGCCGCAGTCGCTCGTCGCCGTGATCTCCCCGGCCGAGTTCGACGACCCGTCGCTGATCAGGCGACGAGCAGCCGACCACCGCCATGTCGACACGGTGCTCGTCGACCGGGTCGGGGCCGAGGACGCGCAGATGCGCGCGGTGTCCGGCGTGCGGCTGCGAGACCGGCTGCTCGGGCCGCTCAACCGGGCCGCGACCAAGCGGGTGCTGCGGGAGGCGCGGGCCAAGGTGTGGCACAACACGGCGGTGCTCGACCGGGCCCGCCGCGACGGCACCACCGAGGCGGTCCTGCGGCGGCTCGACCGGGCCTGCACCGCCAAGCTCGTGGAGCTCACCGCACCCGGCCAGGTGATGCTGCGGCTGGCCCGGCGGGGCTTCGGCGTCACGGTTTAGTGCCCGGGCCGCCGGGTAGCGCTGCCGGCATCATGAACGAGATCACCGTGACCACCAGCATCAACGGCCGGACCGAGCAGCTGCGGCTGGCCGCCGGAGTGACGCTGCTCGACGCGCTGCGCGACCGGCTCGGCCTCACCGGCACGAAGAAGGGCTGCGACCAGGGCGCCTGCGGGGCGTGCACGGTCCACGTCGACGGCCGGCGGGTGCTCGCCTGCCTCACGCTCGCCGCCCAGGTCGACGGCCGCGAGGTGCTCACCGTCGAGGGACTCGGCGGCGGGCACCCGATGCAGGAGGCGTTCCAGCACCACGACGCGTTCCAGTGCGGGTACTGCACGCCGGGCCAGGTGATGTCCGCCATCGCCCTGCTCGACGAGGGCCGCGCCGGCACCGACGAGGACATCCGCGAGTTCATGAGCGGCAACCTGTGCCGCTGTGGCGCGTACCCGAACATCGTCGCCGCGATCCGGGAGGTGGCGGGGCGATGAGCGTCGGGTACACCCTGGCCGCCGACCCGGCGAGCGCGATCGCCACGGTCACCGCCGACCCGGAGGCCGCGTTCCTGGCCGGTGGGACGACGCAGGTCGACCTCATGCTCAAGGACGGGGTCGTCGCGCCGCGGCGGCTCGTCGACATCAGCCGGCTGCCGCTGCGCGGGGTCATGGTCGACGGCACGACCCTGCGCGTCGGGGCGACCACCACGATGGAGGAGTTCGCCGCCCATCCGGCCGCGCCGCCGTTCGTGCGCGAGGCGCTGCTGCTGGGCGCGTCGCCGCAGCTGCGCAACATGGCGACCATCGGCGGGAACCTGCTGCAGCGCACCCGGTGCCGGTACTTCCGGGATCCGGGCGTCGACGCCTGCAACAAGCGGCGGCTGGGCAGCGGCTGCGCCGCCGTCGAAGGGGTCGCGCGGATGCACGCGATCCTCGGCGCGTCGCCGTCCTGCATCGCGCTGCACGCGTCGGACCTGGCCGTGGCGCTGAGCGCGGCGAGCGCGATCGTCCACGTGCGCTCCGAGCGGGGGCCGCGCTCCGTGCCGCTCACCGAGTTCTACCGCCTGCCCGGCACCACGCCGGACCGCGAGCACGTGCTGCGCCACGGCGAGCTCATCACCGAGGTCGAGCTCCCGATGCTGCCCGACGGGGCGCGCTCGACCTACCTGAAGGTCCGCGACCGGGCCTCCTACGAGTTCGCGCTCACCTCGGCTGCGGTCGCGACGGTCGTCGAGGGCGGCGTCGTGACGTCGGCGCGCATCGCGCTCGGCGGCGTCGGCACCGTGCCGTGGCGGGCCTGGGAGGCCGAGGAGGTGCTGCGCGACGCGCCGGCCACCGACGCGTCGTACCGCGCCGCGGCCGAGGCCGCCGTGCAGCAGCCGTTCACCGTGCCGGGCACCGAGTTCAAGGTCGAGCTGGCCAAGCGCACCCTGGTCCGGGCGCTGCGCACGACCGCGGGAGGGCCCGGATGACCACCCTGGAGCGCACCGACATCGACCGGGTCGACGGCCCGCGCAAGACGTCCGGCCGGGCGCACTACCCGATCGACGTCACGTACCCGAGCCTGGCCCACGCGGCGCTGGTCCGCAGCACGATCGCCGCCGGGAGCGTCACCGGGTTCGACACGGCGCGGGCCGAGGCGGTGCCCGGGGTCCTGGCCGTCGTCACGGCCGGCGACGCGCCGCACCTGAACCCGGCCCCCGACACCGGACTGTGGCGCCAGCCGCCCCCGCCGCTGCAACGCACGAAGATCGTCCATCATGGACAGTACCTCGGCATCGTCATCGCCGACACGATCGAGCAGGCGACGGAGGCGGCCCGGCTCGTCGGCGTCAGCTACGAGCCGGTCGACGCCGTGCTGAGCTTCGACGACCCGCGGGCGATCACGGTCGACGACCCGTTCGGCAGCAACGGGCGCCGCGGGGACGCCGCCGCGGCCCTGGCCAAGGCCGACGTCGTGGTCGGCGGCCGGTACACCACGCCCGACGAGACGAACAACCCGATGGGCCTGTTCGCCACCGTCGCCGCGTGGGACGGCGACCGGCTCACCGTCCACGACACGACCCAGTGGCCCGACTCGGTCCGCGAGGCGCTCGCCGACGCGTTCGGCGTCCCGGCGGCCGACGTGCGCGTCCTCGCGCGGTACGTCGGCGGCGGCTTCGGCGCCGGCCTGCGGGTCTGGCCGCATGTGCTGCTCGCCGCGATGGCCGCCCGCATCGTGGAGCGCCCGGTGCGGCTGGCCCTGACGAGGCCGCAGATGTTCACCGGCATCGGCCACCGCCCGGCCACGGTCCAGCAGATCCGCATCGGCGCCACCCGCGACGGCGTGCTCACCGCGATCGAGCACGACTCCGTCCAGCCGGTCGCGGTCGACGACGACAACATCGCCGAGTCGGTCACCACCGTCTCCGCCGTCGGGTACGCCTGCCCGAACGTCACCAACCGCGACCACCAGAAGCGCCTGAACGTCCCGGTGCCGACGTCGATGCGCGGCCCCGGCGACGCCCAGGGCCACTTCGCCCTCGAGTGCGCGATCGACGAGCTGGCCCACGAGCTCGGCATCGACCCGGTCGAGCTGCGGCTGCGCAACCACGCCGACGAGCACCCGCAGCTGCGCCTGCCGTGGTCGTCGAAGGCGCTGCGCGAGTGCTACGCCCTCGGCGCCACCCGGTTCGGCTGGTGGGACCGCGACCCGGCGCCCCGCTCGATGCGCCGCGGCGACACGCTCGTCGGCTACGGCATGGCGGGCGTGAGCTTCTTCTGGTTCCAGCAGCCGTGCGACGCCCGCGCGACGATCGACCGCGAGGGCCGCGCCTACGTCCGCAGCGCCGCGACCGATATCGGCACCGGCACGTACACCGTGATGAGCCAGCTCTCCGCCGAGCTGCTCGGCCTGCGGGTCGACCAGGTGCGGATGGGCCTGGGCGACACCGACCTGCCGGCCGCGCCGATGCAGGGCGGCTCAGGCATGACGGCGTCGCTCGGCAGCGCGATCCACGCCGCCGGCCACCGCCTCATCCAGGCGTTCCTCGACCTGGTCGCGGACGACGTCGCCTCCCCGCTGCGCGGCCTCACCGCCGCCGACGTGGTCGCGGTCGACGGCCGCCTGGTCCACACCGACGACCCGTCCCGCGGCGAGAGCTACCGCGAGATCCTGGACCGGCACGACCTGCCCGAGCTGACGGCGGACGGTTCGGCGGTACCGTCGAAGCCCGAAGAGCTCGGCCTGGCTCCCGCGGGCCCGTTCGCCGCCCGGTTCGCGGAGGTCCACGTGGACGCCGACCTGGGCAGGGTCCGCGTGGCGCGCATCGTGTCGGTGGTGGACGGCGGGCGCATCCTCAACCCGAAGACGGCCCGCAGCCAGATCATCGGCGGCACGGTGGGCGGGATCGGCATGGCACTGCTGGAGGAGACGGTGACGGACCCGCACACGGGCCGCATCGCGAACGCGACCTTCGGCGACTACCTGATCCCGGTGAACGCCGACGTCCCAGACCTGGACGTGGTCTTCGTCGGCGAGCCGGACCGCTTCAACCCGGTGGGCGTGAAGGGCGTGGGCGAGGTCGGCCTGGTGGGCGTGGCCCCGGCGATCGCCAACGCCGTCTTCCACGCCACGGGCAAGCGCATCCGCGACCTGCCGATCACCATCGACAAGCTCCTCTGACCGGCTAGGCGCGCAGTTCGTCCACTTCCGGGTGCGCGAACAGCCCCGGCAGCCCGCCCGTGTGCACGAACACGGTCCGCTCCCCGGCCCCGATCCGCCCGTCGGCGACGCAGGCGCGCAGCCCGGCCAGGGCCCGCCCGGTGTACGTCGGGTCGAGGAACAGCCCCTCGGTCCGCGCCGCGAGCCGCAGCGCGCCGGCCACGCCGGGGGCGAGCGCGCCGTACCCGGCGCCGACCTGCCCGCGCTCGATCAGCGGCAGCTCGCCGTCGACACCCAGCTGTCTGAGCGTCGCGACCGGGTCGGGCACCGCCCCGACGTCGACGCCGACCACCCGCGCGCCCCCGAGCCCGGCGACGAGGCCGGCGGCCGTCCCGCCCGACCCGAGCGCCACGACCACCCGGTCGATCCCGGGGAGCTGCGCTTCCAGCTCCTGGGCGCACTCCAGATAGCCGCGGGCACTGTACCGGCTGGAGCCGCCGAACGGGATGAGGAACGGCACGCCCCCGTCGTCCCGGATGCGCCGCTCCTGCTCGTCGGCGACCTCGTCGGCCGCCCGGTCCCCGGCCCAGACGATCGTCGCCCCGGCGAGCAGGTCGAGCACCAGGTTGCCCCGCAGCTCCGCCGGCGCGTCACCCTTCAGCACCAGCGTGACGGCCAGCCCGAGCCGCGCCCCGGCGGCGGCGGTGAGCCGGGCGTGGTTGCTCTGGGCGGCTCCGGTGGTGACGAGGTGGGTGGATCCGGCGGCGAGCGCCTGCGCGCACGAGTGCCGCAGCTTCCGCACCTTGTTGCCACCGCCCCCGAGCCCGGTGAGGTCGTCGCGCTTCACCCACAGCTCACCGAGCCCGACCGCGGCGGCGAGTCGTGGCGCCGGCTCCAGTGGCGTCGGCCACGTCCCGAACGAGGGGATGGACACGTCTGCGACGATACCGGGGATGCACCTCGCCGAGATCTTCGCCCGCGACACCCTGACGACCGACCGCCTCGTGCTGCGCCCGTTCACCCACGAGGACGCTCCCGAGGTGCACCGCGCCTGGCAGGACGAGCGGTTCATCGCCTCGGCGCCGGTCGGCTACCCGTACGCGGGCGCCGACCTCGAGACCGCCCTCGCCTGGTGCACGACGGGCATCGAGCAGCGCCGCCTGGAGGGCAAGGGCGTGGGCTTCGCGGTGGTACCGCACACCGGCACCCCCCTCGTCGGCCACGTCTCGCTCTTCGGCACCGACTGGCAGGCCCGCACCTGCGAGATCCACTACTGGACGGCCCCCTGGGCGAGAGGCCACGGCTACGCGGCCGAGGCGGCGGCCGCGGTGGCCCGCTGGGCCCTGACCACCCAGCGCCAGGCACGCATCACACTCCAGGTGGACACGGCCAACCCGGCCTCCCGCCGCGTGGCGGAACGGGCGGGCTTCCACTTCGAGGGCATCCTGCGCAGCGTGGCCGAGTCCCGCGCGGGCGGCCGGGCGGACATGGCGGTGTACAGCCTCATCACCGAGGACCTGACCCCAGCCCACGTCTGACGGGGGTGTAGGCGCCCGGAGCGATATTCCGGAGCGGAATACATATTCCTGGCAGGAATACGCCGCAGCGCACCCCTACGGTCCCGAGCCTGCCACGACCCGAGCCCAGCCGGACCGAACGCGCAGGGAACGCTCTCGGGACGAGACCTCGCGGACCAGCGGGCGCACAACGCCTCGCACGGCGGGCGACCCACCCGTCTGCGCAAGCCTGTCGCCCGCCGCGCACGCCACACTCGGTCGGGTCGGTCGACCGACCAACACCCAGCGCTCATTCAGTCTTTGGCCGGAGCACAGCGCCAATTCGGTCGATCGACCGACCAGGCAACAGTCCGCTCACGCTCCGTCGAGGTCGAGCGCACGCAGCGCGGCCGACAGTCGCGAAAGCCACGCCTCCACCGACCCCGCCACCGACGGATGCTCGTCCACGGTCCAGGCCGGCAGGGACGCCATGGAGGAGCGGTCGACGAGCCGGCGCAGCCGCGGCGGTACGACCAGACCGTCCATCGTGGCGAGCAGCACCGCGTCGTAGAGGTCCTTCCCGCCGACAACCCTCCGCGCGGCGTGGTCGGCGGCGAGCCACTGCAGCTTCCAGACCAGCGACAGCGCCGGCGAGGCGGTCCACAGCGCGTGCGGGGTGCCGCCGCCGTACCGCGGCACGGCCGTCGCCACCGGCGGCTCCGGCAGGGCCTCGTCGTAGGCGAAGTCGACCTGGACGGTACCGTCGGATCCGTCGTCGGCCGTGAACGGGATGACCATCCGGGCGCCGCCCGGGTAGTAGCCGTACGACCGGCCGTGCTCGGCGTCGGCCGGGTGCAGCCGCACCCCGCGCGCCGCCGGGTGCTCCTCGATGAGGTCCAGCAGATCCTGGTCAGGCCTGGCGGGGCCTACCGGGGCGGGCCGCCGCAGCCCGACGAAGTCGAGGTCGCCGGGCTCGCGGGCCCGGTCGCCGAACCAGGCCGTCATCGTCACGCTCCCCCGCAGGACGAGGGTGTCCGCGCATCCGGACCGGGCCACCAGCGCGAGGACGTGGTCGAGGGCGGCGAGCCGGGCGGTCACGACGGCAGCCCGCCCGCGTCGGCGGCCCCGGCCAGCAGCGGCGACGGCAGCACCGTCAGATGGATCTCGTCAGCGTCCGGCAGCACGCGCCAGAGGGTAGCGTGCTCAGGTTTTTGCACTGGAGGTTCGGTTATTGCGTTTACAAACCCGAGTATGTACCGTCATCGCCACGAAACATCGCAACCGGTGGATGCCTGGGGCTTCGGCGGCCCAAGCGACACCCCGGCCCGAGACGTGTCCGGGAAGGAACCCTACCGATGTCACCGCCGAACCGTGCCCGCAGGGCGGCCGCCACCGCCCTGCTCCTCCTGGCCCCCGCCGTCGCCGTCCTCACCGCCCCGAGCCCGGCGGCCGCCGTCATCCCCGCCTCCGACTACCAGCAGGTCGAGCTCGCCAAGGGCATCAACGAGGTCGGCGAGCCCATGTCGATCGCGGTGCTGCCCGACCGCTCGGTGCTGCACACCGCCCGCAACGGCACCCTGCGCCGCACCGACGCCGCCGGCAACACCGCCGTCGTGGCCAACATCCCCGTCTACACCCACGACGAGGAGGGCCTCCAGGGCGTCGCGATCGACCCCGGGTTCGCCACCAACCGCTACATCTACCTGTACTACGCGCCACCGCTGAGCACACCCGGCGGCGACGCCCCCGCGTCGGGCGGCGACTGGAACGTGTGGAAGGGCGTCAACCGCCTGTCCCGGTTCACGCTCGCCACCAACTGGACGCTGAGCGGCGAGAAGGTGGTGCTCGAGGTCGGCACCGACCGCGGCATGTGCTGCCACGTCGGCGGCGACCTCGACTTCGACGCGGCCGGCAACCTGTACCTGTCGACCGGCGACGACTCCAACCCGTTCGACTCCAACGGTTACTCGCCGCTGGACGAGCGGACCGACCGCAACCCCGCCTACGACGCCCAGCGCAGCGCCGGCAACACCAACGACCTGCGCGGCAAGGTCCTGCGGATCAAGGTGAACGCCGACGGCTCGTACTCGATCCCGTCGGGCAACCTGTTCGCGCCCGGCACGCCGAACACGCGGCCGGAGATCTACGCGATGGGCTTCCGCAACCCGTTCCGGATGAGCGTCGACAAGCCCACCGGGATCGTCTACGTCGGCGACTACGGCCCCGACGCCGGCGTCACCGACGCGAACCGGGGACCGTCCGGCCAGGTCGAGTTCGACCGCGTGACCAGCCCGGGCAACTACGGCTGGCCGTACTGCACCGGGACGAACACCACGTCGGAGACCTACAACGAGTGGAACTTCGCCAGCAACTCGACCGGCCCGAAGTACAACTGCGGCGGGGGACCGACGAACAACTCGTTCCGCAACACCGGCCAGCAGACGCTCCCGGCGGCCCGGCCGTCCTGGATCCGCTACGCCGGTGACGCCGGCAGCCCGCCCGAGTTCGGCAGCGGCTCCGAGTCGCCGATGGGCGGCCCGGTGTACCGCTACGACGCGAGCAACCCGTCAGCCGTCAAGTTCCCCCAGTCGCTGGACGGCAAGTTCTTCGCCGGCGAGTTCGGCCGCCGCTGGATCAAGGCGGTGACGGTCAACGCCGACGGCTCCCCCGGCACGATCGAGAACTTCCCGTGGTCCGGCATGCAGATCATGGACCAGGCGTTCGGCCCGGACGGCGCGCTCTACGTGCTCGACTACGGCGCCGGCTTCGGCAACGGCGACGCCAACTCGGCGCTGTACCGCATCGAGTACATCGGCGGCGGCAACCGCGCCCCGGTCGCCGTCGCGGGCGCCAACCCGGTGTCCGGACCCGCCCCGCTGACCGTCCAGTTCACCTCGGCGGGCAGCAGCGACCCGGAGGGCCAGGCCCTGTCCTACTCGTGGGCGTTCGGCGACGGTGGTACCTCGACCGCCGCGAACCCGTCGCACACGTACGCCACCGCCGGCACGTACACGGCGACGCTCACGGTCCGCGACCCGCAGAACGCCACCGGCTCGGCGAGCGTGACGATCAGCGCCGGCAACACGCTGCCGACGGTGTCGATCACGACCCCGGCCAACGGGTCGCTGTTCTCGTTCGGCGACACCATCCCGTACCAGATCAGCGTCTCCGACCCGGAGGACGGCACCATCGACTGCAACCGGGTCAAGCTGACCTACATCCTCGGCCACGACAGCCACGGCCACCAGATCAGCCAGAAGACCGGCTGCTCGGGCACGATGACCGTGCCGAGCGACGGCGAGCACGACGCGGCGGCGAACGTCTTCGCGGTGTTCGACGCCGAGTACACCGACAACGGCGGCCTCGTCGCGCACAAGCAGCACATCCTGCAGCCCCGGCTGCGCCAGGCCGAGCACTTCGGCGCGATGCAGGGCGTCCAGGTGTTCGACAAGGCCTCGGCCGAGGGCGGCAAGACGGTCGGGGAGATCCAGAACGGCGACTGGATCTCGTTCCAGCCGTACCTGCTGAGCAGCGCCACCTCGTTCAGCGCCCGGGTCTCCTCGGCCGGCGCCGGCGGCACGATCTCGCTGCGGTCCGGCTCGCCGACCGGCACCCTGCTCGGCTCGGCGACGGTCCCGGTGACCGGCAGCTGGGACACGTTCGTCAACGTCACCGGCGCGATCGCGAACGCGCCCACCACCGCCGGGACGCTGTACCTCGTGTTCACCGGCGGGAGCGGCGCGCTGTACGACGTCGACTCCTTCACCCTGACCACCGGCACCGTCCAGCCGCCGACCGGCCGGGTCGAGGCCGAGTCGTTCACCTCGCAGTCCGGCGTGCAGATCGTCGCCGACGGCGCCGCGCACGGCGGCAACCGCGTCGGGTACATCGACGGCGGCGACTGGGTGGGGTACTCCGGCGTCAACGTGTCGGGCAAGACCGGCTTCACCGCGCGGGTCGCCTCCGGCGGCACCGGCGGCACGATCCAGATCCGGTCGGGCTCGCAGACCGGCCCGCTGCTCGGCTCCGTGGCGGTCGGCAACACCGGCGGCTACGGCACGTTCGTCGACGTCAGCACGACGATCACGGCCGGCTCCGGTGCGCTGTTCCTGGTGTTCACCGGCACCGGTACCGGCGGCCTGTTCGACGTCGACGACTTCGAGCTGACCGGCAGCACCCCGCCGGCGACGAACCTGGCCCTGAACAAGACGGCCACCGCGGACAGCCAGTGCGCGGCGACGGAAGGCCCGGCCAAGGCGGTCAACGGCACCGTCAACGGCGGCAACGCCGACAAGTGGTGCTCGCTCGGCGCGTCGAAGTGGTGGCGGGTCGACCTCGGCGCGTCGCAGAACGTCGGGCGCATCGTGGTCCGCCACGCCGGCGCGGGCGGGGAGAACACCGCCTTCAACACCCGCGACTACGACCTGCAGACGAGCGTGGACGGCAATACCTGGACCACGGTCGCGCAGGTCCGGGGCAACACCGCCAACGTCACCACCTCCACGTTCACGCCGGTGAACACCCGCTACCTGCGCATCAACGTCATCGCACCGACCAGCAACACCGACACGGCGGCCCGCATCTACGAGTTCGAAGCGTTCGCTTCCTAAGGACATGGTGATGAGACGCAGACTCCTCGCCGTCGCGGCCGTGGCCGCGGTGCTGCTGGCCGGGGCGCACGCCCCGGCGGCCTCCGCCGACACCGCCTTCGACGTGCTCGTGTTCTCCAAGACGGCGGGCTTCCGCCACGACTCCATCCCGGCCGGCATCACCGCCGTCCAGCAGCTCGGCGCGGCCAACGGGTTCACGGTCACGGCCACCGAGGACGCGAACGCGTTCACGACGGCCAACCTCGCGCAGTACGAGGCGGTGGTGTTCCTCAGCACCACCGGCGACGTGCTCAACGCGACCCAGCAGACGGCGTTCGAGTCCTACATCCGCGGCGGCGGCGGGTACGTGGGCATCCACGCCGCCGCCGACACCGAGTACGACTGGCCGTTCTACGGCGAGCTGATGGGCGCCTGGTTCTCGTCGCACCCGGCGATCCAGCAGGTCACGATGAAGGTCGAGGACCGCACCCACCCGGCGACGGCACACCTCGGCGCGACCTGGGTGCGCACCGACGAGCTGTACAACTACCGCACCAACCCCCGCTCGAGCGCGCACGTGCTGGCGACGCTCGACGAGTCGACGTACAGCGGCGGCACCATGGGCGCCGACCACCCCTTCGTCTGGTGCAAGACGGTCCAGAGCGGCCGGTCGTTCTACACCGGCGGCGGCCACACGCAGGAGTCGTACGCCGACGCCGCGTTCCGTTCGCACCTGCTCGGCGCGATCCGCTACGCCGGCGGCAAGGCGGCGGCCGACTGCTCGGTCGGGTCGACCCCGCCGACCGGCCGGATCGAGGCCGAGTCGTTCACCTCGCAGTCCGGCGTGCAGATCGTCGGCGACGGCGCCGCGCACGGCGGCAACCGCGTCGGCTACATCGACAACGGCGACTGGGTCGGCTACTCGTCGGTCAACGTCTCCGGCAAGACCGGCTTCACGGCCCGGGTCGCGTCGGGCGGCAGCGGCGGCACGATCCAGGTCCGGTCGGGCTCGCAGACCGGCCCGGTGCTGGGGACGTTGACGGTCGTCAACACCGGCGGCTACGGCAACTTCGTCGACGTGACGATCCCGATCACCGCCGGCTCCGGCTCGCTGTTCCTGGTGTTCAACGGCACCGGTGGCGGCGGCCTGTTCGACGTGGACGACTTCGCGCTCACCGGCAGCACCCCGCCGGCGACGAACCTGGCCCTGAACAAGACGGCCACCGCGGACAGCCAGTGCGCGGCCACGGAAGGCCCGGCCAAGGCGGTCAATGGCACCGTCAACGGCGGCAACGCCGACAAGTGGTGCTCGCTCGGCGCGTCGAAGTGGTGGCGGGTCGACCTCGGCGCGTCACAGTCGGTCGGCCGCATCGTCGTGCGGCACGCCGGCGCGGGCGGGGAGAACACCGCGTTCAACACCCGCGACTTCGACCTGCAGACGAGCGTGGACGGCAACACCTGGTCCACGGTCGCGCAGGTCCGGGGCAACACCGCCAACGTGACCACGTCCACGTTCGGGCCGGTGCAGGCGCGGTACCTGCGGATCAACGTCATCGCACCGACGAACAACAGCGACGCCGCGGCACGGATCTACGAGTTCGAGGCGTTCGCCTCCTGATGATCGGCGGGCCGCCGGCACCCTGGGGTGAGGGTGCCGGCGGCTCGCTCCGTCACGACAGTGCGGCCACCCGGGTGCGATCGACGACGACCACGCGCTGGGCGTCGCTGTAGTCCCACCCGTCGATCTCGCCGGTGGTCGTGCGCACCGCCAGGGTCAGCGGGGTGCCGCCGACGTCGACGGTGAAGGCGATCGTGCCGGCGTCGCCCGGGCCGCGGTACGCGAGCCCCGGTAGGCCGGCGACCACGCGCAGGACGGCGGCCCGCTCGGCCAGGTCGAGGTACCGCAGCCCGACGAGGTCCAGCACGCTGGTGACCACGGTCGGCCCGGCGACCTCCAGCGCACCCGGCGGGTAGTCGGTCACCGTGGCCGGGCCGGGGCCGCCGCGCGCGGTCAGCCGCCGCTCGGCGAGCCGGCCCGAACCGTCGGCCGCCCGCCACCGCACGCTGTCCCAGACCACCGGCCGCCCGCCGACCCGGGTCACCCGCCGCAGGTGGATCCGGCTGTACCCGCCCGCCGCCAGGTCCCCCGGCGCCGGACCGGCCCGCTGGGCGACGGTGAGCAGCCGCTCGGCCGGGCTGAGCCCTCGGGCCAGCGCGAGGGCCTGCGCCGCGGTACCGTCGGCACCCCCGGGAGCGGCGAGGCCCGCCGCCCACATCAGCGCGGCCACGGCGAGCGCCACCAGCCCGCCGACCACCGTCCGCTCCACCGCCGCCCTGCGTTGCGTCGCCACACGATGTTCAACCCGGCAGCCTGCCGGGTGGCATTCCTCATTTCGGGCGGATGAAACGCCCCGAACACCCGATGGCCGGGTTCGGCGGGTCCGGCGAGGGGAAGGCGAGGGGGATGCGCGCGATCGTCATCGACGGGTACGGCGGGCCGGAGCACCTCGTCTACCGCGACCTGCCCGAGCCCGAACCGATCACCGGCCAGGTCGTCATCGAGGTGAAGGCGTTCGGCCTCAACCACGCCGAGATGCACATGCGGCGGGGCGAGTGGGCCGAGGCCGCCCCGGTCAGCGGGATCGAGTGCGTCGGGCTGGTCACCGCCTGCCCCGGCGGGGAGTTCCCGGTCGGGGCCAAGGTCGCGGCCCTCATGGGCGGGCTCGGGCGCACGATCAACGGCAGCTACGCCGAGTACACGCGGGTGCCGGCGACCAACGTGGCGCTCATCGACTCCGACCTGCCCTGGGCCGAGCTGGCCGCCATCCCGGAGACCTATGCGACCGCCTGGACCTGCCTGTTCCGCAATCTCGAGGTGACCGCCGGGCAGACCCTCGTCGTGCGGGGCGGCACATCGTCGTTCGGGCAGGCGGCGATCAACCTGGCCGTCGACGCCGGCGCCCGGGTCACCGCGACCACCCGCCAGCCCGACCGCATCGCGATGCTGGCGGCGCTCGGCGCGGAGCGGATGGAGCTCGAGGGCCCGGACCTCGCCCACCGCATCGCCGGGTCCGGCACGTTCGACGCGGTGCTCGACCTGATCGGCAACAGCACCATCCTCGACTCGCTCGACCTGCTGCGCCGCGGCGGCCGGGCCTGCCTGGCCGGCTGGCTGGGCGGCCTGGCGCCGATCCGCGACTTCAACCCGCTGCTGCAGATGGCCAGCGGCGTCTACCTCACGTTCTTCGGCAGCTTCGTGTTCGGCAAGCCCGGCTTCCCGCTCTCCGACGTACCGCTGCAGGAGATCGCGGAGAAGGTGGCGGCGGGCCGGCTGCCCGCGAAGCCGTCACGGGTGTTCGGCTTCGACGAGATCCGCGAGGCCCACTCGGTCATGGAGTCCGGCCACGCCCGCGGCAAGATGGTGGTGGTCCGCGGGGAGTGACGTCCTGTCGGTCAGCGCCGGTAGTGCAGCACCACGACGCCGTTGCCGAGCGGCTCGGCGGACGCCAGCGTGAACCGGTCGGCGGCGAACTTCCCGCGCAGCAGCGGGACGCCGTCGCCGGCCAGCACCGGGTTGAGCTTGACGACGAGCTCGTCGATCTCGTCGCGCAGCGCCCCGGCGAGCTCGCCGCCGCCGGCCAGCCAGATGCCGAGCCCGTCCTCGGCCTTGAGCCGCCGCACGAGCGCCACCGGGTCCCGCTCGGCGCCCTGCAGGCTCCGGCTCACGACGTGGGTGCGCAGGTGCGCGTACGGGTCGCGGATGCCGGCGTCCAGCGCCGGGCGGTAGGTGCCGCTGCCCATCACGACGGTGTCGAACGCGGCGTTGGCGGCGTCGTCGAACCCGAGCGCGGCCCGCACGTGCGTGGGCAGCGTCTCCGGGTAGCGCTCGCGGAGGAAGGCGACGAGCTCCGGGTCGAACCCGAACCAGTCGTACCCGCCGCCGGGGTCGGCGATGAACCCGTCGATGGTGCTCGCCACGAAGTACGTCAGGGATCGCATGCCTCACTCCAATCACTATGCCTGTAGTGGTTACGATAGCCGCATGGTCAGCAACCCGCAACGCCGTTCCCTGCTCGCCGACGCCGGGCTGCGCGTCCTCGCCGCCTCCGGCGCCCGGGGGCTGACCCACCGGGCCGTCGACACGGAGGCCGGGGTGCCGGCCGGCACCGCGTCGAACTACTTCCGCTCGCGCGACGCGCTGCTCGCCGGGCTGGGCGAGCGGATCTTCGAGCGGCTCGCCCCGGACCCGGCCGGGCTCGTGGGACGCACGACGGTCGCGGACTTCCTGCGGTACATCGTGGAACGCACGACCGCCCAGCCGGATCTCACGCGGGCGCTCTTCGAGCTGCGGCTGGAGGGCGGCCGCAACCCGGCGCTCGGCCGGCTGCTGGCGGGGGTGCTGCACGAGGGGTACCGCCAGGACGTCGCCTTCCACACGGGTGCCGGGCTGCCGGGCGGCGCGTTCGAGGTGGCACTGCTGCACTACGCCCTCGACGGCCTGCTGTTCGACCTGCTCACCACGTCGATCGGCGCCGATGTCGACGTCACGGCCGCGATCGAGGCGCTCGCGGACCGCCTCACGGTCGCGCGGATCTGAGCAGTCGCGCGGATCTGCGCATTTGGTGACAGCACGTCGATCACTTTGCCGACCACGCAGCGTGAACCGGGCCCGTACGTTGCTCTCAGTCACGACAGCGACCAGAGGGAGAACTGGTACCAGATGGGCCTCTTCAAGCAGATGAAGGACCTCAAGAACCTCACCGCGCAGGCGCCGGGCATGGTGGCGCAGGCGCAGCAGACCGCCGCCGCCGCGCAGGCCTACGCCGTGCAGCAGCAGGCCGCCTACGGCGCCACCGGCTACACCGCCGCCAACGCGTTCGGCGCCCCGGTCAACACGGGCATCGCCGCCGACGACCCGCGCCTGGCCCCGATCGCCGGCGTCGACCTCGTCATGTACGCCCGCATCTCCAAGGCCGCCTCGCAGGAGGGCCTGAACGTCGACGGCCTGGTGCTCAAGGCGCAGAGCTTCGGCGTCTCGGCCGAGGCGTGGCAGGAGGCCGCCGCCGGCTGGCCGCTGCGCATGCGCGGCGACACGCAGCTCGCCGTCCACTACGGCAACATCTTCGGCCAGGTCTGAGCCGTGGGCCTGTTCGGCGACCTGCGCAAGCTGCGGCAGCAGGCGAACGAGATCGACCGCACCTGGGACCCGGCCGCGCAGATGCGCGCCGGCATGGCCCAGATGCAGCACGTCGAGCAGCAGATGCGGGCCCAGACCGCCGACCTGGAGCTGGTGCAGACCGGCGTGCCGGCGGCGGCGACGATCATCGGCCTGGCCGACACCGGCACCCGGGTCAACCTGGAGCCGCTGGTGCGCATCAGCCTGCTGGTGGAGGTCGCCGATCGGCCGCCCTACCCGGTGACCCGCGAGGTCATGCTGCCGCTGCACGCCTCGGCCCAGGCCGGCGTCGGCCAGCGGGTCTCGGTGCTCGTCCACCCGCAGCAGCCGGACCGCGTCCTGGTCCGCTGGGGTGTTCCGGTCTGACCCATTTCTACAACCACCTCGGTGAACGCCGGTCGACAACTCCGTCGGCCGGCATCGCCGTTCAGGAGCAGGCCAACTGGCGTTCATCATCGACTCTTACGGTGCGCGGCAATTGACCACGAGTTCCAATCCCGCGACGAGGAGCCCTGCATGACAGAGCCACACCGCCGCCCTTTGCCGTTCATCGGTACCGCAAAGGTGCCCTCCCACGGCGGCCGTGACCGGATGACCTGCCTGTACCGCTGTGGCAACGCCTGTGACCACCCGGTGCCCAACCAGTCCGCCAACGAGTACTTCGGCGACCTGATGACCACCGGCGCCGGCGCCGGCGAGGTCACCCGCCGCGGCGTCATGCGCGGCGCGTTCGTCGTCGGCCTGGCCGGCGCGGGCGTCGCGGCCGGCGCCGTGCCCGCCATGGCCGCCCCGGCCGGCGAGGTGACCGAGCCCGACGTCCTCGTCCCCGAGGTCGACACGTTCGCCGCGAAGGCCCCCGAGTCGTCGCAGCTGACCTTCAAGGCCGTCACGCCCAACCAGGTCGACGGCATCGTGGTGCCCAACGGCTACGACCACGCCGTCGTCATCAAGTGGGGCGACGAGGTCGTCCCGGGCGCGCCGCGCTTCAACGTGGCGAAGCAGTCGGCCGACGCGCAGTCGAAGCAGTTCGGCTACAACAACGACTTCGTCGCCGTGCTGCCGCTGGACCGCCGCGGCGAGCGTGCGCTGCTCGTGTGCAACCACGAGTACACCAACGAGGACCTCATGTTCCCCGCCTTCCCGGGCATGGACGGGCTGTCGGTGGAGCAGCTGAAGGTCGCGATGGCCGCGCACGGCATGTCCGTCGTGGAGCTGGAGCGGGTCGGCAACTCGGGCCAGTGGGAGCCGGTGACCCGCGGCTCGCGCCGCTACAACCGCCGCATCACGGCGCTGGCCACCAAGTTCTCGGTCACCGGCCCGGCGGCCGGCAGCGCGCTGCTGAAGACCAAGGCGGACCCGACCGGCCGCGTGGTCGTCGGCACGCTGAACAACTGCGCCGGCGGCGTGACCCCGTGGGGCACGATCCTGTCCGGCGAGGAGAACTTCAACCAGTACTTCGTGGGCGCCGAGACCTCGACGGGCGTCGACAAGGACCGGTTCAACCGCTACGGCATCGACACGGTGAACCACTACCCGTCGGGCAGCCGCAAGTGGGACCGGGCCGACGAGCGCTTCGACCTGACGAAGAACCCCAACGAGGCCAACCGCTTCGGCTGGGTCGTCGAGGTCGACCCGTTCACCCCGGGCTCGACCCCGCGCAAGCACACGGCCCTGGGCCGGGTGAAGCACGAGGGCGCGAACATCATCATCGCCAACAGCGGCAAGGCCGTGGCCTACATGGGCGACGACGAGCGGTTCGACTACCTCTACAAGTTCGTGTCGGACAAGAAGTTCGACAGCGGCAAGTCGTACTTCGCCCGCCGGCACAACCTGACCCTGCTGGAGTCGGGCACGCTGTACGTGGCGAAGCTCGGCTTCACCTCGGCCGCCGAGATCGACGGCTCGGGCAAGCTGCCCTCGGACGGCGCGTTCAACGGCACCGGCACCTGGATCCCGCTGGTCAAGGACGGCAAGTCGCAGGTCCCCGGCATGACCACCGAGGAGGTGCTGGTCTTCACCCGCCTCGCCGGTGACGCGGTCGGCGCCACCAAGATGGACCGCCCGGAGGACGTCGAGCCGAACCCGAAGACCGGCAAGATCTACGTCGCGCTGACCAACAACACGGCGCGCGGCCCGGCCGGCAAGGCGCCCGCCGACGAGGCGAACCCGCGCACCAACAACAAGCACGGCCACATCTTCGAGATCACCGAGGACGGCGGCGACCACACGGGCACCACGTTCACCTGGACGATCCCGATCGTCTGCGGCGACCCGAAGGACCCGGCCACGTACTTCATGGGCTACGACAAGAACCTGGTGTCGCCGATCTCCTGCCCGGACAACGTCGCGTTCGACGGCGCCGGCAACCTGTGGATCGCGACCGACGGCAACGCGCTCGGCACCAACGACGGCCTGTTCGCGGTGCCGCTCGAGGGCGCGGAGAAGGGCCACCTCAAGCAGTTCCTGACGGTGCCCTACGGCGCCGAGACCTGCGGCCCGTGGATCCACACCGACAACAGGAGCGCGTTCGTCGCCGTGCAGCACCCGGGCGAGATCTC
This sequence comes from Dactylosporangium sp. AC04546, assembly GCF_022095675.1. GTDB lineage: Bacteria > Actinomycetota > Actinomycetes > Mycobacteriales > Micromonosporaceae > Dactylosporangium. The sequence goes on from NZ_JAHYSG010000041.1 coordinate 43,024, forward strand.
GGGCGCCTCGGTCGAGAAGCCGGCGTCGAACTGGCCCGACGGCGACTTCGCCAAGCCCGGCATCGCCGTGGCCTGGCGGGTCGACGGCCGCAACATCGGCGTCTGACGTCGCCGGTACCGGCCGTTCGGGTCCTCACGATCCGAACGGCCGGTACACCATCAGGACCACGATCACACAGACGATCACGAACGACAGCCCGGCGGCCCCGGCGAGCCGGTCGCCGAGCGCGCTCAGCCGCTCCCGCTCCACGCCGTCGGGCTCGTCGAGGGCCGCCACGGCCGAGCGCTGCTGCAGCAGCCGCGCCGCCTTGCGCAGGGCCGGCACCGTGTAGCCGGCCGACACCCCGAGCAGCACGACGAACAGCGTCGAGGAGATGATGACCCAGGGTGTCGCGAAGGTGTACCGCGAGGACACCGCCACCGCGAGCGCCCCGAACAGCGCGACGACGATCGACCCGGCCGTCGCCCAGCGCCCCGCGACGAACGCCTGACGCGCCTCGTCGGCGTCGTTCTTGCGGATGGCCCGGCGGCCGACGAACCCGGCGAGCACGAGCGGCCCGATGAGCAGGACCGCCGCGAGCACGTGGACCAGGACGACGAACCGCTCCATGCGCTCACCGTACGTTTCGGCCCGGATCCTGCGGGTCACCCCCGGCGAATGGCGCCCACTGCCCCTGCCACCGGCCATGGTGGACGCGTCCCAATACCGGAACGTTCTCAGGGGGAACCCATGACGAGTGCCACGGCCGAACGCACGCAGGGCGGCACGATGGAGCGCGAAGGCGAAGACGTGCTCCACCCGCTGCTGCTCGCCGCGTTGATGTCGCGCCGCGAGGAATCGTCCGAACGGATCTTCGAGCACCCGCTGCTGCTCGCCGCGCTCGCCAAGCGGCGCTCGGAGGGCGAGAGCATCATCGAACACCCGCTCCTGCTCGCCATGCTGGCCAAGCGCCGCCGCGAGGAAGAGGGCGAGAGCATCATCGAACACCCGCTGCTGCTGGCGATGATGATGCGCCGCCGGGAACGCGGGGAGAACATCATCCAGCACCCGCTCCTGCTGGCCATGCTGATGCGCCGCCGCTCCGAGGAGGGCGAGAGCGGCATCGAGCACCCGCTGCTGCTCGCCGCGATGCTCGCCCGCCGATAACGCCAGCCGTCTCAGCCGGCCGCTGCCGCCGTCCTCCGGACGCCCACCGGAGGCCGGAGGCAGGACCGGCGATCCCACGTTAGGAGCCCGCCATGCCGGCCGAGCCGTCCGGCGATCACGAGCAGACCCCGCACGGGGACTCGGCGATCGACGATCTCATCCTCGACATCCTCAACGACGCGAGCCGGGCGCAGGGTGCCGTCGCCCGCGGGCGGCCGTCGCCCGCCGCGTCGCTGCTCGACCTGGTGATGACCCAGGGCACCCGCGGCACCGGCGGCTCCCTCGTCGAGCGGGTGCTGCTCGCCGAGGTGGTCGCCGGCGCCATCGCCGACGCGCTCGCGCCGGCCCTGGCCGAGGCGCTCGCGCCGCGGCTGCTGCAGATCATGGAGGGTGGTGACGGCGGCGACGGCGGCGACGGCGCGCAGGCGCACGGCCGGCGCCCCGCCGCCACCAAGTCGACGTCCTCCCGCAAGACCGACGCGAAGTAACGCCTAGCAGCCGATCCTCGAGGCCCCGACCGCCACGTCGTCGAACCACAGCGTGTCGTCACCCGTGCCGTAGGCCTCCCAGCCGAGCCGCAGGTCGGCCGGCTGCGGCCGCCAGGTGCGGGCCAGCCACTGCTGGTCGATGTCGGCGGTCGGGGTGCCGTCGACGGTCAGGCCCGGCACCGCGGTGCCGTCCAGCCACGTCGACAGGGTGCCCCGGCCGTCGACCATGAACTCGACACACGTCCACGTGCCGGTCGCGAGCGGCCGGCTCTGCGCCACGCCGGCCGGGCTCTGCGCCGGCAGGGTGGCGTCGTCGGACTCGCGGTTCCACTGCAGGGCGCCGTTCTGGCCGCCGAGGCGCAGGTCCTTGCCGCCGTCGGCGGTGTCCTTGAGGGCGGCGAAGGCGACGTGGGCGCTGGGCAGCGCCGTGCTGTGCCGGACGTAGAACCTGCCGTACCACACCGAACCGAGGCCGCTGAGGTCCTTCGTCGGCTTCAGCATGACGTGGTTGCAGTACCCGGCCTTGCCGTCGACCCGGACCGACTTCGTGCCGCCGTGCCGCACGGCGGTGTCGACGGTGGCCGTGCCGCTGCCCTGGCAGTTGGCGAAGGACAGCCCCCAGTCACCCGACACCGTGCTGCCGGCCTGGTTCTCGAAGCCGTCGCAGAACGCCGCCGCGCCGCAGTTCGCCGCCGGGGGCGGCCCGGACGTGCTCACGGACGGGCTGGCGGAAGGGCCGGAAGGACCCTGGGACGGTGGGGTGCCCCCGGCGGCCGTGCAGACCGGCTGCGGCAGCGGGGTGCTCGCGCCGTTGGCCAGGAATCCGAACTGTGTGCTGCCCTTGGCCGGCACCGTGCCGTTCCACGCGGCGTTCGTGGCGGTCACCCTGGTGCCGGACTGGCCGACGGTCGCGTTCCAGCCCTGCGTGACGGTCTGCCCGCCGGTGTAGTCCCAGCCGACGGTCCAGCCGCTGATCGGCGCCGTGCCCGGGTTGGTGACGGTCACCGAGCCCTGGAACCCGCCCTGCCAGGCACTGGCGACCTGGTACGTGGCGGTGCAGCTTCCGCCGGTGGGGTTGCCCGGCCCGGAGCTCGACGGGGCCGGGCTGGACGGACCGGGGCTCGACGGGCCCGGGCTCGACGGCCCCGGGCCGCTGTTTCCGCCGATGCCGGTGACCTCGCCGTTGCCGCCGTCGAAGACCACGTCGGAGCAGTTGTAGAACGTCTCGGTGCTGTCCGAGCGGGCCCACATCGAGTAGATGATGTGCCGGCCCGACTTGTTCGACGGCAGGCGCCCGGTCCAGTAGTAGTGCCCGGTGGCGGTGCCCGGCGAGCCGACCATCGGCGGGTTCGTCGCCTGCAGGAACGGCGTCGGCTCCAGGTCACCCCAGGCCAGGGGCTTGAGCGGGTCGAAGCCGTCCTTGGTGATGTACAGCGAGAACGTGCCCGGGTGCGCCGCCCAGTTGCTGTAGTCGAACTCCATGCTGGCGCCGGCGGTCAGGTGGGTCACCGGCCAGTCGTTGCGGGCCAGGTCGAAGCCCGAGAAGTCGTACACCGTCGCGTTCGCGCTGCACAGCTTGCCGTCCGGCAGGAAGCCGGAGATCCGCCCGGCGCCGTCGGAGCGCAGCTGGGCGAACCAGTTGTACAGCGAGTTCGGCCCGCTCTGGGCCACGGCGGCGGCGCAGGCGGGGTTCTTCGGCTGGATCGCACCGGTGGCGTCGAGGCCGTCCTTCCAGCACAGGTACGTCCGGTTCCCCGGCTGCATCATCGCGCCGTGCGCGGACGCCGGGCTCGCGGTCAGCACGACGGCGGCCGCACCGGCCATCGCCGCGGCGAGCCAGAGCGCCACTCTTCGTCGTCGGTCCACTGCATCTCCTCGGTCATCGAGCTCGGTCACTGCATCCGGATTGAAGGCGGCTGACCAGCGCATTGACAACGGCTCACCGCCTGCCGAGCGCGATGTCCAGGGTTTTGGGATGAAAGATTCATCACCAGCCGCTACCCACCCGCCTGGTGGGGTCGGTAGGCTTCCGACGCTCAGTGCGCCTTTTGTCCCCACTCCCCCCTCCCGCGAGAAACATCGAGGTCTGGCCATGGGTTCATCCGCTCCCCTGCGGATCGCTGTCGTCGGCGCCGGCATCGGCGGGCTCGCCACCGCCATCGCCCTGCGCGCCAAGGGTCACGAGGTCGACGTGTACGACCAGGCGAGCGAACTGACCGCCATCGGCGCCGGCATCGCCCTCGGCGCGAACGGCATGAAGGTGCTCGACCGCCTGGGTCTCGGCCCGGCGGTCCGCGACGCCGCCTCCAACCTGCAGCGCATCCAGTTCCACCACTGGAAGACCGGCGACATCTTCTACGAGCACCCGATGGGCGACTGGTACGACGAGCGCTTCGGCGGCCCGTTCCTCGGCATCCACCGGGCCGACATGCACCAGGTGCTGCTCGACGCCTACGACGGGTCCCCGCTCCTCGGCCACCGGGCCACCGCGGTCCGCGAGTCCGAGGACGCCGCCGAGGTCGAGTTCGCCAACGGCACGACCGTCACCGCCGATGTGGTGATCGGCGCCGACGGCCTGCGCTCGGCCGTCCGCGAGCACGTCACCGGCCCCGACGAGGCCGTCTTCTCGGCGATGAGCTGCTACCGCGGCCTGGTGCCGGTGGAGAAGGTCCCCGGCGGCGACGAGATGGGCCTGACGTTCTTCCTCGGCCCGAACCGCCACCTGGTGGTGTACCCGGTCCGCGGCGGCGAGCTCATCAACTTCGTCGCCTACGTCCCCGACCCGGAGTGGACCCTGGAGTCCTGGTCGTCGAAGGCCGACTCGGCCGAGGCGGTGGCCGCGTTCGCGGGCTGGAACGACACGGTCACCACGATGCTGGCCAACGTGCAGGAGACGGGCCGCTGGGCCCTCTACGACCGCGAGCCGCTGCGCCGCTGGAGCACGGGCCGGGTGACCCTGCTGGGCGACGCGGCCCACCCGATGCTGCCGCACGCCGGCCAGGGCAGCAACCAGGCCATCGAGGACGTCTCGGTCCTGGTGGCCCTGCTCGGCGACGGGGACCTCCCGGTCGCCGACGCCCTGCACCGCTACGAGCAGATCCGCAAGCCGCGCACCCGCCAGATCCAGATGGGCTCCCGCGGCAACGCGGCCTGCTTCCAGCTCCCGGACGGCCCGGCGGCGGACGAGCGCAACGCCCGCCTGCTGAGCCTGCCGGACAACGTGGCCTGGATCCACGGCCACGACCCGGAGTCGGACCTCACGCCCGTGGCGTAAGCCCGTCGCGGGTTCGTGTCGAAATCTCGTCCTCCCGTTCGACGCGTCGGTGAGAGCTCACCTGACCACGTCGAACGGGAGACCCGAGATGACCACGACGACCCACACCGCTCCCCGCACCCGCGCCCTCACCCGCTCGGTGACGCCTGCCGTCGCCGCCGCACCGCTCTTCGTCGCCGCGGCCCTGGCGCAGGCCGCGACCCGCGACGGCTACGACCTGACCCGCCACCCGGTGAGCATGCTGGCCCTGGGCGACCTGGGCTGGATCCAGACGACGGTCTTCGTCGCGACGGCCCTGCTCACGCTGGCCGCCGTCCCCGCCGTCCGCCGCCTGGCCTCCGGCTGGACCCCACGCCTGCTGACCCTGATCGGCGCGGGCCTGCTGGTGGCGGCGACCTTCGAGATGGACCCGTCCGACGGCTTCCCGCTCGGCACTCCCGCCGGCCCGCCGTCGTCGCTGAGCTGGCACTTCGTCCTGCACAACGTGGGCGGCAGCCTGTCGTTCCTCTCGATGATCGCGCTGTGCTTCGTCCTGTCCCGCCGCCTGCCGGGCACGTGGCGCTGGACCGGCCGCACGGCGGGCGCCCTGTTCACGGCCGGCCTGGCGTGGGCGATGACGGGCGGCACGGCGGGCTCACTGACCCTGTTCCTGGGCGTGGCGGTGGCCTGGCTGTGGATCGCCGCGGCCCTGCACCGTCTCCAGAGCCGCCCGGTGTGACCCATTCGCAGCGATCGAGGTCCTGCGTCGGGTCTCCGACGCAGGACACGCCCGTCCACGGCGCGAGCACCCGAGCCGGCGGTGGCCGCTGTGCGCGACGGTCCCGGCGCCGAGGTCTGGAAGCTCCACTTGCTGCGCGGGCTGCCGGGCTGGTGACGCCGTCAGGCCGCCTCCACGGCGGCCGTGAGCAGGGTGACCACCGACTCGGGGGTCAGCCGGTGGCGGGTCGGGGTCAGCAGGTCCGGGCCGAACCACCACCAGCGCATGCGGCCGTCCGGTTCGCGCTGGTACGAGAGGGTGGCGAGGTGGACGTCGGCGCCCGGGGACGTCGCGCGGACGGTTCCCGACAGGACCCGGCCGTCGTTCTGGTTGCCCAGGCGGAGCGGTTCGGCCGTCGCGAACGTCACCGCCAGCGCGTCCAGGGCGAAGCGGCCCTTGTCGACGTCGATCACCGCGTCCGGGAAGGCGCGGCGCACGCTGTCGGCCGCCTCCGTCAGGGTCTCCGCCAGGTCTGACGCCGCCTGGTCGCGGGCGTCCCGGTCGCTGCGGGACGCGGCGGCCGCCACCTGCTCCGCGGCCGTGCGGCCGTGCTCGCGGTGTTCGCGGGCCAGCGCGGCCCGGGCCAGCGCGGTCTCGTCCGGGGTCAGACGCTCCGCGCAGCTGTCGAGCACCTCCGTCACCGCCCGGGCGTCCTGTGGGCGCTCCGCGGGGAGCTTGCGGAGCAGGCGCATGATCAGGCGGTTGACCTTGGCCGGGACGTGCGCGCCTAACGGTGGGGGTGCTTCGGTGCGGTGGCGGCGTTCCAGGTCGTCGCCGTCGAACGGGGGGTGGCCGGCGTACAGCTGGTAGGCCAGGACGCCCAGCGCGTACAGGTCGCTCTTCACCGTCGCCGACTGGCCCTGCCAGATCTCCGGCGCGTTGTAGATCGGCGTGCCGGACCGGGTGAACGTGTAGGTGGCGGGCGACTCGAACAGCAGCCGGGAGAGCCCGAAATCGGTCAGCTTCCACGTCGGGCCGTACCGCAGGACATTCGCCGGCTTGATGTCGCGGTGCAGGACCGACAGCGCCGCCAGCTGCTCCAGGCCGAGCGTGACCTGCCGGAACGCGTCGAACGGGTCGACCTGGCCGGCCTCGGCGGCGGCCTGGAGGGAGCCCTCGGCCAGGGGCATGACGAGGTACAGGTCGTCGTCGTCGAAGCACCACGCGAGCGGCAGCACGAGGCGGTCCACCGGCAGCCCGGCCCGCTCGGCGCGCAGCAGCTCGCCGGTGACCTCGAGCTCCCGTTCGCGGCGCCGCTCGGTGCGCCGCGAGAGGTCCGGCAGGCGGACCCGTTTCACGGCCACGGCGGTACCGTCGCCGGACACGCCGCAGAAGACGTGCCCCACGCCGCTGGCGTCGCCGATCCGGTCGGCCTCGTCGAAGCGCCAGCGGCGGCCCTGCCCGTCGGCGAACTCGGTCACGGCGCGGCCGTCCCGGCGACCGACCAGGCGCGGGCGGGCAGCGTGAACGGGCCGTCCGGGAGGCCGGCGCGCACCCGGTCGCGGACGGCGGACCGGTGCTCCGGCGGCAGGGACATCAGGTAGCCGGGGGCGGCGCCCTGGCCGCCGAGGAACGGGGTCCAGTAGTCGGCGAAGTCGGTGAACGCGGTCTCGATCTCGATCGGGGCGACGGAGACCGAACGCAGGCCGGCAGCGTCCCACGCGGCACGCAAGGCGTCGGGGTGGCAGAGCGGGAAGCGCGGGCCCTCGTCCAGGTCGGCGGCGGCCGGGTCGACCTCGGTCGCCGCCTGCCAGAAGCGCCGCATCATCTCCATGCCCCCGGCGTAGTCCCAGACGTAGGCCGCGACCACGCCGCCGGGGGCGGTCACCCGGGCGAGCTCGCGGACCGGGCGGGCGGCCGGGCCGGGGACGAAGTTCAGGGCCAGGCCGCTGACCACGGTGTCGAAGCAGCCGGCGGGGAACGGCAGGGCGCGGGCGTCGGCCACCGTGAACGCGGCGTGCGGGACGGCGGCGCGGGCCGCGCGGACGAAGCCCGCGGAGCGGTCGACGCCGGCCACCAGACCTGGAGCCGGTACCGCGGCGGACAGCGCGCCCGTGCCGCAGCCGACGTCGAGCCAGCGACCGCCGGCGGGGCGGGCCAGCCGGGACAGGAACGCGGCCGCCACGCGGCGGCTCCAGCGGCCGACGTACGCGTCGTAGGCGTCGCCGGCCTCCCAGGTGTCGTACGTCATGCCATCGAACCTTACGGGTGCGTCCCGGGAGTTGTCCGGGGTGCGACCCGGATGCCCGCGCCGCCCGGGCGGACGAGGCTGCCCGTATGACGCCTTCGCCTCTCGTGCGGGCCGCCGCCATCGGCGCGCCCGTCCTGCTCTTCCTCTACGGCTCGCTGCGGCTGCTCGACGGCGCCGACGGGCATCACGACAAGGGCGGCCCGCTGTGGAACGCCGGCCACGCGCTGTTCTTCGTCGCGTTCCTGCTGCTCGGCGCGCTCACCGTCGGGGTGCGGCGGCTGGTGCCGGTGCGCACCTTCGGGCAGCGCTGGCTGGCCAACGTCGCCACGGCGTTCGGGGTGTTCGGCGCGGCCTGCTTCCTGGTCGTCATCACCGGCGACCTGTCCCCCGCCTTCGCCGACGCGTTCCCGCTGCCCGGCCCGCTGGAGCTCGCCGGGCCGGCGCTGTTCCAGCTCGGCGTGCTGACCCTGCTCGTGCTGCTGGTGCGGGCCGGGCGGCTGCCGGTGTGGAGCCCGGCGCTGGTGTTCGCCGGGTTCGTGGCGATCGCGGTGAACCTCGACTTCATCCCGCTCGCGGCGGTGCTGCTGCTCGGCGGCCTGGCGCCGCTGAACCCGCGTCAGCCGGCGGGGGTGCGGCGGACCACCTGAAGGAGGTACTCCTTGCGGTCCAGCGGGTCAGGTCCGGTGCGCGGGCGGTCGGGGACCGGGCCGCGCACCGGCTCGTAGCGGTCGAAGTCGTACTCCAGGACGCCCTCGCCGCGGGTCAGGCCGGGCAGCGCCTGCTGGAGCCCGTGCACGTGGGCGGCCGGCACGTCACCCTCCAGCCGTCCGGGCCGGCTCAGCAGCCGCGCGAGGCTGGCACGCACCTCGGCGGCGGGCACCGGCCGGCCCTCGACGAAGGCCGCGAGCAGCTCGTCGTCGTGCTCGGCGAGGACCCCGACGACATCCTTCCAGGCCGGGGCGAGCCGCACCGGGAGCTGGCCGAGCACCCGGTCGGGGTCGGCGCCGCGCCGGTCGGTCCTGTTGATGAACACGATCGTGGGAATCCGCAGCCGGCGCAGGGTGCGCAGCAGGATGCGGGTCTGGGCCTGCACGCCCTCGACGGCGGAGACGACGAGCACGGCGCCGTCGAGCACGCCGAGGACCCGCTCCACCTCCGCGATGAAGTCGGGGTGGCCGGGCGTGTCGATGAGGTTGACGGTGACGTCGTCGATCGCGAACGAGACGACGGCGGAGCGGATGGTGATGCCCCGGCGCGGTTCGAGGTCGAGCGAGTCGGTCTGCGTGCTGCCGTCCTCGACGCTGCCGAGCTCGTCGATGACGCCGGCGGCGTGCAGGAGCCGCTCGGTGAGGCTGGTCTTACCGGCGTCGACGTGCGCCAGGATGCCGAGGTTCAGGATGCGCGAGCCCAAGCGTCATGTCCCTTGATCGGAGTTCTTCACGGGTGGGCATGAACGCTGCTCGCATGACGTCGAGCCGTTTGTAGAAGAACGTGCAGTCCTCGAGCACGCCGGCGGGGTCCGCGGCGTAGTCCGGGACGATGCCGTAGCGGGTCCAGCCGGCCGTCTCGTACAGCCGCTCGGCCGGGCTGCCGGTCGCGGTGTCGAGCAGCAGCAGGGTGAGGTCGCGTTCGGCGGCGGCCCGTTCGGCGGTCGTGAGCAGCTCCCGGCCCAGGCCCCGGCCGCGGGCGGCGCGGTGCACGATGAGCTTGAGGACCTCGCCGCGGTGCCGGCCGTTGGGCTTGGGCTCCGAGGCGAGGCTGACCGTGCCGACGACGCCCGCCGGGGAGTACGCCGCCCAGACGGTGAGGCTGCCGTCGGCCACCGCGTGCTGCCGGGACCGCCACCAGTCGGCGGCCTGTGCGGGGTCGAACGGATCGCGGAACCCGAGCGAGGCGCCGTCCGCGACGGCGTCGGCGAGCACCTCGCCGAGCCCGGTGACGGCCTCGGCGTAGGCGCCGGCGGTGAGCATGCGGATCATGAGGTCTCCCGTCACGGCAGCACGATGAGCAGGACGTAGCGGGCGGCGTCCGGCCCCGGGCAGTGGAACCGGGACGGGCCCCACAGCCGGTACCGCAGGCAGTCGCCCACGGCCAGGCGGTGCTCGGCGTCACCGACCGTCAGCGTGAGCCGCCCGCCGAGCATCCAGAGGTGGTGCTCCAGGCCGGCGACGGGCGGCACGTCGTACGCGATGTCGGCGCCCGGCCGCAGCGTGCCCTCGATCACCTCGCCGCGCAGCCCCGGGTGCGGCGGGGAGACGGAGCGCCGCACGAAGCCGGAGGCGTGGTCCTCCCAGACGGGCTGCCGGTCGGCCGGCACCAGCTGCGGCGGCTCGGGCTCGACCTCGGCGAGCAGCCGTGAGAGGGTGCGGCCGTACGCCGCGCAGAGCTTGTTGAGCAGCGACGCCGTGGGGCTGATCTCGCCGCGCTCGAGCCGGGACAGGGTGGAGCGGCTCACGTCGGCGCGCTGCGCGAGGTCGTCGAGCGACCAGCCGCGCTCGGTGCGCAGCTCGGCGAGCCGCCCGGCCAGCCGCTGCTCCAGCTCGGTGCTTCCCACATCCGGGACAATATCCCAGATCTGGGATGCGAGCTACTTCTTTTCGCGGGCGGCCTCCTGCAGCCGCTTCCACTGCGCCTTGGCCTCGGGGCTCCACCCCTGCATCGCGCCGTTCACGGTCGCCGGCCCGAAGATCTTGAACAGGAAGTCACCGATCCGGTCACGCTTCGCCATCACGCCATCCTTGGTGTACAAATAATTTGTGTACCAAGAGTTTGCCACGGGGGTGCCGGTCTGGAACAGGGCATGATGGTGGTCGTGACGAAGGCCGCAGACCCGGTTCCCGACCCGCTCGCGCTGGAGCGCCAGGTGTGCTTCGCCCTCGCGGTGGCGGCGCGGAGCGTGATCGGCGTCTACCGGCCGCTGCTGGAGCCGATGGGACTGACCCATCCGCAGTACCTCGTGATGCTCGCGCTGTGGCAGCACGCGCCGCTGTCGGTGACCGACCTCAGCCGCCTGCTGCAGCTGGACCCGGGCACGCTGTCCCCGCTGCTGAAGCGCCTGGAGTCGGCGGGCTACGTGACCCGCGAGCGCTCCCGCACCGACGAGCGCGCCCTGGCCGTGACCCTCACCGAGGCAGGCCGCGCCCTGCGCGCGGAGGCCGAGAAGATCCCGGCCGCGGTGGTCGACCGCCTGGGCATGCCCCTGGAGGACCTCCAGCACCTGCACACGGTCCTGACCGAGGTCATCGCGGCGACCCGCACCTGACCCGCCGAGCCTGGCCCCTCTAGCAGGACGGATCGCTCAGCACGACGTCGGTGTCCCGACCGACGACGCCGGTGGGGAGCCTTGCGCCCTCCAGGATGGTGCACCGCAACTGGGAGGACGAGAGGCCGAAGGTCTCCGACAGGTCCGTGGCCGAGAGATCTGCCCGCGCCAGGCTCGCCTTCGACAGATCGGCACCGTGCACGTCTGCATCTCGCAGAATGGCGTGGGACAGGTCCGCTCCGGTCATGTCAGCCCCACGCAACCTGGCCTTGGTCAGGTCCGCCGACGACAGTTGCGCCCCCCGCAGGTCGGCCTCGCTGAGGTCGGCCGCCTGAATGGCCGCGCCGTGCAGCAACGCCCCGCCGAACGACCCGTGGAACAGGTCCGACGCGAACAGATCAGCGAATGAAAGGTCAGCAAGTCGGAAGTTGGCGTTGGCGAGACTCGCTCCCCGCAGGTCGACGAACCTCAGGTCGACCTCGGACAGGAAGGCGCCGTCGACGTGGAGGTACGGCAGCCCGAGTACCAAGCCCGAGAAGTCGGCGTTGGGGAATGTCCGCGGTGAAGGTCGCCGGGCGAGCGCGACCACAGCGGCCCGGACGTCGGCCGGCGATTCCGGCGGCCTCCATCCGTCGGGCCTCGGCGGTTCGGGCAGACGAGCGGCATGGCTGCGGACAAAGGCGTTCAACACCTCCACCACGGCCGGCAGGTCGCTCGGCGCGTCGCGCATCAGCCGTTCGAGTGCATAGATCGCGCCGAGGCGGATGCTGACGCGGTCGTCGCCCTCCTGGCCGAGTTGGTCGATCACCCGGCTGAAGCGGTCCGCCGCCTGCCCGCGCTCAGCGAGCGCCTGTTGAGCCCGGTTGAGCTCCTGCTGCTTGCGGTTGGCCTCGTTGGTGTAGAACAGCCCCGCGGCGACCAGCAACACCGACACAATGCCCGCGATCGACGTCAAAGTCTGCCGCCAATCCGGATGGATGTGCAGCTCTACCGGCGTCGCGGCGCCCTCGATACGGACCGACTGCGGCCTGCGCAGCGGTCGCGGGAGGGCTCTCGGCCGAGCGGCCGACCGCGCTGGCCGGGGCACCCGGGGCCGCGGCGGCACTGGAGCCCTCCAGGCCCTGCGGGCGGCGGCGAAGCGGTCGCGGAAGGTCGGCACGGCTCATTGGACACCGCTGGCAGCCGGATCGGTATGGACGGATCGGAGCCGCAACGCCGCCGCAGGGTCAGATCCTGTTGCCAGGCAGCGGCGGGCGAGCGGACGGGTGAGGTCGCCGGGCGCCGGGGGTGGACCCGGAACGGGCGGGTAGCGCGGGCCGATGTCTGACGACCAGATGGCGCGGCGGATTCGGGAAGTGATCGCGCCGCTGCGGGTGCCGCCCGACACGCGGGTACGGCTGCCGAAGGACTTCGACCCGCGGTACAAGGCGCGGCTCGCGCGCAAGAAGGACGGGGCCGAGATCCTGCAGCGCGGCGTCGAACTGCTCGCCGACCAGCAGGCCAAGCTCGCGGCGCAGCGCACGCACGGGCTGCTCGTGGTGCTCCAGGCGCCCGACGCGGCGGGCAAGGACGGCACGATCCGGCACGTCATGAGCGGCGTCAACCCGCAGGGCGTGCACGTCCACAGCTTCAAGCAGCCGTCGGCCGAGGAGCTCGACCACGACTACCTGTGGCGGTACGCCAAGGGGCTGCCCGCCCGCGGCGAGATCGCCATCTTCAACCGGTCGCACTACGAGGAGGTCCTCGTCGTCCGGGTGCACCCGGACCTGCTCGACCGCCAGCGCATCCCGCCGTCGGCCCGGCAGGGCAACATGTGGCGGCGGCGGTACCGCGAGATCAACGCCTGGGAGCAGCACCTCGTCGGCAACGGGTTCCGGATCGTCAAGCTGTTCCTCAACGTGTCCAAGGAGGAGCAGCGCCAGCGCCTGCTCCAGCGGATCGACCGGCCGGACAAGAACTGGAAGTTCTCGATGAGCGACATCCAGGAGCGCAAGCGGTGGGACGACTACCAGGTCGCGTACGCCGGCATGCTGTCGCACACCAGCACCCCGTGGGCGCCGTGGTACGTGATCCCGGCCGACCGCAAGTGGTTCGCCCGGCTCGCCGCGTCGGCGGTGATCGCCAATGCCCTGATCGGCATCGGCGCGCAGTTCCCCACCGTCGACGCGGCGACCCGGCGCACCCTGAAGCAGGTCAGGGCGAGCCTGGAGGCGTCAGGTCCCGCTTGACGCGAACGACGCCACCTCGGCGGCGCTCAGGGCCCGGCTGTAGAGCCGGGCGCTGTCGATCGCGCCGTCGAGGTACGGGTCGGCGTACTGTGACCGGCCGAACCAGTTCTGCGTGGTGGCGCCCAGGTTGGACGGGCTGAGCGTGAGGCCGGTGTTGCGGGCGACCTCCGCCCCGTTGACGTACAGGATGCCGAGGTTGCCGCTGCGGGTGACCGCGACGTGCGTCCACGCCCCCGCCGGCAGCGCCGCCGGCGCCTCGATGCGCTGCTCGCCGCCCGAGCCGGACGACGTGATGGCGAAGCGGGCCGTGCCCGTGCTGGAGCGCGGGGTGAGGAACATGTTGACGCCGCTGCCCGAGCCGAAGTCGAAGACCCGCGACCAGGTGGTGAGCGTGTCGATGCGCACCCACAGCGCGATCGAGAAGTTGGTCGCGCCGTTGAGGATGCCGGTGGGCAGCGCGACGTAGCCGTTCGTGCCGTTGAGGTTCACCGCGTCGCCGGTGCGCCCGGCGACGAACGACGTGTTGACGCCCGTCGCCGTCCTGCCGTTGCCGGTGGCGTCGGTGTACGCGCTGTCGAACTGGTAGTGGGCGACGAACTGCGGCAGCGGCTGGGTCGTCGTCACCGACCAGTAGACCGAGTACCGCTGGCCGTGCACCTTGTAGAACGGCGCGAGCGTGACCCCGCCCGCGGTGTACTGCAGCGGCGTCGACGTCGCGGTGAGCGACGACGGGTTCAGCGACGGCAGCGCCGAGAGGTTCTGGGTCCCGTACAGCCCCGCCAGGACGATCGGGCCGACCTTCACCGCCTGCACTGTGCTGTTGTCGTTCGTCGACTCGCGGGTCAGCGCCATCGGCAGGGTCACCTCGACGACGTCGCCCGACGCCCAGGTGCGGTTGAGCGTGGCGTAGGCGCCGGGCGCCGGGGCGGCCTGCGCGGCGCCGTTCACGGTGATCGCCGCGCCGTTCGCCCACGCCGGGATCCGGATGCGCATGGTGAACGCGCCGGAGCCGGTGACGGTGAGCCGGGTCGAGCCGGCCTCGGGGAAGCTCGTCTCCTGCCGGACCGTGACGGCGCGGGCCGACCAGGTGAGCACCGACGGGATGAACAGGTTGACGTACAGGGTGCTCGCGTTGTCGTGGAGGTAGATGGTGTCGCCGTACTTCGTGTTGCTCTCCATGCCGGTGCCGTGGCAGCAGACGAAGCTGTTGTAGTCGTTGCTGTACGTCTTGATGCCGCCCGCCCGCAGCGGCACGTAGTAGCACTGGAAGCCGTGCGACGAGTTCGGGTCCTGCGAGGCGAGGATGTGGTTGTACAGCGCCTTCTCGTAGTAGTCCATGTAGTCGGCGCGCGCCGGGTTGGTCATGAACAGCAGCCGGGTGAGCTTGAGCATGTTGTAGGAGTTGCAGCACTCGGCGGTGGTGTCGGACAGCTCGCTCGCGATGCGGTCCGGCGCCTTGAAGTACTCGCCGTTGGAGTTGCCGCCGATCGCGTACGTGTGGTGCCCGACGACGATGTCCCAGAAGTTCACCGCGATGTCCCGGTACCGCGTGGTGCCGGTCGCGTGGTACTCCCGGATCGCCCCCACGACCTTCGGGATCTGGGTGTTGGCGTGGTAGTTGTTCAGCGCGTCGGTGTTGGACGCGAGCGGGTCGAAGATCTCGGCGTGGTCGAACTGCTGCGCGGCGGCCAGGTGCGCGGCCGTGCCGGTCAGCTGGTACAGATTCGTCAGCACCTCGTTCATGCCGCCGAACTCGGTGTCGAGCATGTTCTGGCGCTGGGTCTGGGTCAGCCGGTCGTTGCGGAACTTCACCCACGACGCCATGCCGGTGAGCACGGTGAGCGCCTGCGCGTTGCCGGCCAGCAGGTGCATGTCGAGCAGCCCGGCCATGATCTTGTGCAGGGTGTAGTACGGCGCCCACACCGACTGCCGCGCCTCGACCCGGTCGATGAAGCTCTCCGGGAAGGCGCTGAGGTAGCCGGTGTTGAAGCCCGCGGCGGCGGCCCGGGCCTGGCACTGGGCGAGGACGGTGACGAGCGCGTCGCCCTTGGTCTTGAACGCGGTGTTGCCGGTGCTCGCGTAGGCCTGGGCGAGGGCGGAGAGCAGGTGGCCCATCGAGTGCCCGCGCAGCTCGGTGGTCGGCGACTCCCAGCCGCCGCACGCGGTGGCCGACGACGACAGCCCGACGTTGAGCCGGAACGTGTGCAGCATCCGGTCGTTGTCGAGGAACAGCAGGTAGGACTGGGTGCGGGCGGTGTTCGCGGTGAACGGGCTGCTCAGCAGCGAGACGGCGGAGAGCGGGAAGGCGTAGAGCGAGACGCCGGTGTCGGGCCGGGCGGCGGTGGCGGCCGCTGTGGTTCCCAGCTCGACGAGCGTCGTGGCTCCCACGGCGGCGGCGGTGCCGGCCGCGCTCCTGAGGAGCGTTCGACGCGAGACTGGCATGGTTCCTCCCTGGGCAAAGGGGTGTCCCCGGACCGCCCGTCCGTGGGCGGTCCGGTCCGTGCCGTGTGAAGGTGTGCGTTATCCGCGCAGTGCGCCCGACATGAAGCCGCGGACGTAGCTGCGCTGCAGGAACAGGAACAGCAGCAGGCAGGGCACCGCCATGAAGGTCACGCCGGCCTCCAGCGCGGCGTAGTCGATGGCGCCGAACGAGGCGGTGCGCATGTTCACCACGGCGAGCATCATGGTGAACTTGTCGGTCGAGTTGAGCAGGATGAGCGGGGCGAAGAACTCGCTCCACGAGGTCAGGAACGCGAACAGGCCGACCGTGACCAGCCCCGGGCGCACGGCGTGCAGCATCACCCGGGTCAGGATGCCGAAGCTGGAGCAGCCGTCGATGAGCGCCTGCTCCTCCAGCTCCTTCGGGATCGCCTCGAAGGAGTTGCGCATCATGAAGATGGAGAACGGCAGCTGGAACATGATGAGCACCGCACTGAGCCCGACGAGGGAGTCCTCGAGGCCGATCCAGCCCAGCAGTACGTACAGCGCGATGAGGATCGTCGCGTAGGGCACCATGAGGATCGCCAGGGTCAGCAGGAACAGGGCGTTCTTGCCGGGGAACTGGAAGCGGCCGAAGGCGTAGCCGCCCAGGGTGGCGATGACGAGCGTGCCGCCGACGGTGAGCACCGAGACCGCGACGCTGTTGAACACGTGCTCGAAGCGGATGCCGTTGTCGGAGGTGAACAGCCGCGAGTAGTTCTCCAGGCCGAAGCCCGTGGGGGTGCGGAACGACGCCCAGGCACTCCAGAGCAGCGGGAACAGGAACAGGATCGCGAGGGCCGCCGCGGTGAGCTTCTTCATGTCAGCCCTTCCTGCGGAGCATGCCGAGCTGCACCACGTTGAAGACGATGAGGACGCCGAGGAGTACCACGGAGATCGCCGCGGCCGAGCCGAGGTCGAGCTCGATGAATGCCTCGCGATAGATGACCATGACGAGCGAGGTGGTGCTGTTGTCCGGGCCGCCGCGGGTGAGGATCCAGAACTGGTCGAAGGCGAGCAGCGAGCCGGTGACCATGAGCGTGAGGACCAGGGCGATGGTGGTACGCATGAGCGGTACCGTGATCCGGCGGAAGATCTGCCAGGACGTGGCCCCGTCCAGGCGGGCCGCCTCGTAGACGTCGACCGGGATCGCCTGCAGGCCCGTCAGGAGGATCAGCATGTTGAAGCCGGCGAAGCGCCACAGAACCAGACCCACGGCCGAGCCGAGCGCGGTGTCGGGGCTGCCGCTCGTCCACGACACGTAGCCGTCGAGCAGGCCCACCGCCTCGAGGATCCGGTTCACCGGGCCGATCTCGTCGCTGAGCATGCCCAGGAACAGCAGCGAGGCGCTCGCGAAGCCGACCGCGGCCGGCAGGAAGAACGCGGTGCGCAGCAGGCCCACGCCGCGCGAGCGGTGCTGCACGATGAGCGCGAGGCCGAATGAGAGCGCGAACAACAGGACCGTGACGACGACGGTGTACTTCAGGGTGAACCACGCGGCCGTCCCGAGCAGCTTGTCGTCGGAGAGGGCGGCGTAGTTCTCCGGCGCGTTCAGCTCGGGCGGGCCGAGCAGCGGCCAGTGGTGCAGCGACATCCAGGCCACGAGGCCCAGCGGGACGACGAAGAACATGCCGACCACGAACGCCGTCGGCGCGGCGTAGAGGGCACCGATCCACCGTCTCCTGTCGCGGCGTCTCCGGGCGGGTGCCGCCGGCAGGACGGGCGGCTTGGCGGGGGCCAGCAAGGTCATCTTCGCTCCGGTCGGGGGCTCGCTCCCTGGGGCGGGGGCGCGGGTGCTCCGGGTTGGGTGCCCGCCCCGGCGAGCGGGCGGGCGCTTCGGTCGGGCCGCCCCTCACGGGTGGCGGACGGTGGCGGGCGTTCCGGTTCGGGCCCTGCCGCCTCGCGGAGGCGGGCGGTGCGGGTCGTGGGGCCGGGCCCGCCCCCACGGTCGGAGGGCGGGCCGGGCCGTCGGCTACTTCTTCAGGGAGGCTGTCAGCGCCGTGGCGCCGTCGTCCAGGGACTTCTTGGCGTCGCCGAACAGGGCGCCGCGGAACGCGGTGACCCAGGGGCTCTGCGGGTCGTTGTAGGTGGCGTTGAAGTTCTTGGCGTAGGGGGTCTTGCCCTTGCCCATCAGGCTGTTGATCTTCACCACGCGCGGGTCGGACGAGGAGTACTTGTTCTCGGCCAGGTCGGTGCGCACCGGCACGCCCTTGCCCTTGGCCACGACCTCGACCTGGGCCTCGTCGCCGAGGGTCCAGGCCAGGAAGTCCCAGGCCTCGGCCGAGTGCTTGCTGGTCGCGCCGATGCCGATCGAGTCGCCGCCGACGAACGTGGACTCGCCGCCGGTCATGCCGCTGATCGGGGCCACGCCGAGCTTGAAGGTGGCCTTCTCCTCGATCAGGCCGAGCCACGCCGACGGCGCCGGCGCGATACCGATCTTGCCGCTCTGCAGCGCGCCGAGCCAGGTCGGGCCCGCCTCGTCCTTCGACGCCGGGGCCGCGACGCCCTCCTCGTAGAGCTTGCGGTACAGCGCGAAGACGTCCGACATCTCCTTGCCGTTGATCTTGCTCTCGGTGCCGTCCTCGTTCATGACGTCACCGCCGGCCGCCCACACCGAGGGCCACAGCGTGAAGACGTTGCAGCCGCCGCAGTTGCCGCCGAAGTACGTGCCGTTGATGTCGCCGCCGAGCTTGTCGACCGCGCGGGCCGCTTCGGCGAACTCGGTCAGGTTGGCCGGCGCCTTCTCCGGGTCGAGGCCGGCCTGCTTGAACAGGTCCTTGTTGTACAGCATGACCGACATGTCGATGGTGTGCGGCACCGCGTAGTTCTTGCCCTTCCAGGTGCCGTTGCGGACGTGGGCCGGGGCGACCTTGTCCTTGACGGCGAGGGCGTTGAACTTGTCGGTGATGTCCAGCCAGAGGCCCTGCGACGCGTACTGGGGCGCGAACACGACGTCGGAGGCGAACAGGTCGGGCAGCGCCTTGGCGCCGGCGGCGGAGGCGAGCTTGGCCGGGTACTCCTCGTTGGGGTACGCCGTGACCTCCACCTTGTTCTTGTGCGTGGCGTTGTAGGCAGCGGCGTACGCCTTCGAGATGGACTCGGTGGCGGCCCGCGTCCAGAGCGTGATGGTGGCGCCACTGTCCGGTGAAGCGGACGTCGAGGGGGTGTCTTCGCCGCAGGCGGCTGCGCTCACGACGAGTAAGGCAGCAACGGTGCTACCGATCCAGCGTTTCAAGGTCTCTTCCCTTCCCAGATGACACACGATGCTTGTGAGCGTTCTCATTGCGCAAGACCTTTGGTGCTGTGGCGCACGACGAGGCTGGGCGCCGACCGGTGGGTGCCGGCGCGGCGCACGCCCGTCGAGATCTGGGTGACCAGCAGGTTCAGGCTGTCGCGGCCGAGCTCGGCGAAGTCCTGCCGGACGGTGGTGAGCGGCGGTTGCAGGTACGGCGCCTCGGGCACGTCGTCGAAGCCGACCACGCTGACGTCCCGCGGCACGATCCGGCCGGACTCGTGCAGCGCCCGCAGTACACCGATGGCCATCTGGTCGTTGCCGCAGAACACGGCGGTGACCGACGGGTCGGCGGCCAGCCGGAGGCCGGCGGCGTGCCCGGACTGCGCGCTCCAGTCGCCCGGCAGCGGCCGCGGCACGGGCCGGCCGGCGTCCTCCAGCGCCGCCCGCCAGCCCGCCTCGCGCTCCCGCGCCTCGGGCCAGTCGGCCGGGCCGGCGACGTGGTGGACGGTCGGGTGGCCGAGCTCGATCAGGTGCCGGGTGGCCAGGGCGGCGCCGGCGGCGTTGTCGACCGCGACCATTGGCACCTCCGGATGACTGTCGCCGTCGATGCCGACGGCGACGATGGGAACGTCGAGGGGGACCTGCCCGAGTGCCGTCCAGGCGGCCGCGACCGGCGCGAGCGTGACGATGCCCTCCACCGACTGCTCGCGCAGGCGGCGGATCGCCTCTCGTACCGATGCCACGTCCAGCTCCCGGGCGCTCGCGATGCTGACGAAGAAACCGGCCTCCCGGGCCGCCCGCTCGATGGCGTGCACCATGAACGACGGCCCGAACAGGGTCGTGTCGAACGTGACCAGCCCGATCGTCTGGGACCGGTTGGTCGCCAGGGTCCTGGCGGCGGCGTTGGGCTGGTAGTCGAGCTGCCGCATCGCCGCCAGGACCCGTTCCCTGGTCTCGGACCGCACGTTGGGATGGTCGTTGACCACCCGCGACACGGTCTGGTGGGAGACCCCGGCGAGGTTGGCGACATCCCGCATCGCCGGCGGCCTCCGCACCCCTGTCATTGACAGTCCTTTTCTTCTGAGCCGACTTCTTCTGAGCCGACGCCTTCGGCGCTTGGCCGAACTAGAAGACCTTCACTTCCTCGCCGGCGACGGACCCGCCGAACGTGGGTAACCGATGGTCTGGGCCGCGGACGCCGACGTGGCGGTCAGCGTCACGGGCGCGCGGGATCCGGTGAGGACGGTCGTCAACGCGAGTGCCGGTCTGGGTCTCCAGCGGGGGTGTGGCATCGCGTCACCTCCTAGTTCGGGTCAGGACGGGTTGGTGGGCAGCCAGATCCGCATCGTCGACGGGCCCCGGCGGGCCCAGCGGTGATAGGGAACGAGGGGGATCACGACGGGATCGGGCTGTTCGGCGGTCTGGGGTTCGCCACGGTACGGCCAGCCGCCGTCGACGGGCAGGATCCGGCGGCCCTTCACCGCCGTGGCCTCAGGTGCGACGGACGTGTCGACGCGCAGCTCGTCGAGGGTGACGCCGTCCTCCTGGTCGACGGACTCGGCGCACATGACGACCGGCCCGACCTCGACGGCGGCGCACCCGCGCAGCGCGTCCGCGCGCGGGTCGGGAAACGTCCAGCGCGGACGCATGTTCAGCTCCAGGCGGATCTGCTGGTTCGGTTCGGTCACCTGGTACTGCCGGGTGCCCCCGCCGGCCCACTGCGGCACGCGCAGCGTGAGCGTCCGGGGCTCCGGCGGGGCCTCGACGACGGTGACGGTGACGGCGCCGTCGTCCGGGTAGCCGGTGGCGACGTCGAGCACCATGCCGCCGGCCTCGACCCGCATCGGCGCGTACTGGTGCAGCTGCACCCCGCCGTCGTCCTCGGTGACCAGGTAGGTGCCGAGCGAGGCGACGAGCCGGCCGACGTTGTTGAGGCAGCACGACACCTCGAACCACGGCGCCCGCGGCCCGCCGCCGAAGCGCAGTTGCTCACGGTCGAGCGGCAGGACCTCGGTCTGGGTGCGCTGGTGCAGGGTGTTGGCGTAGAAGAACGACCGGCCGTCGTCGGCGACCGCGGTCGCGACCAGGTTGTGCAGCACCCGCTCGACGATGTCGCCGTAGCGCAGCTCGCCGGTGGCCAGCAGCAGCCGGTGGGCCAGCATGATCGTGGCGACCCCGGCGCAGGTCTCGGAGTAGGCACGGTCGGGCGGCAGGGCCCAGTCGTCGCCGTAGCTCTCGTCGAGGTGCCGCGAGCCCATGCCGCCGGTGATGTGGGTGCGCCGCTCCAGGGTGCGGTCGAACTGCCGGGCCACCGCGGCGAGCAGGTCGTCGTCGCCGGTCTCCACGGCGACGTCGACCGCGCCGGCGGCCAGGTAGAGGGCGCGTACCGCGTGGCCGTGGAAGACCTCGCCGGTGCGCACCGGGATCGCGTCCTGGAAGTACCGCCACCCGAACTCGTGCTCGGGGAGGCTGCGGTGGCCGCGGCGCTCGACGAACTTGCGGGCCTGGTCGAGGTAGCGCTGCTCGCCGGTCACCCGGAACAGCTCCACGAGGCCGGTCTCGACCTCGGGGTGGCCGCAGAAGCCCTCGTCCGCGAAGCGCTCGCACACGTGGTCGGCGGCCCGGCGGGCGACGGCGAGCAGCTCGTCCGGCGCGGCACCGGTGCGGGCGCCGGCGACGGCGGCCTGCAGGAAGTGCCCCACGCAGTACAGCTCGTGGCCGAAGTTGAAGTCCGCGTACCGCGGCGGCTGGCCGGGCCGGCCGTACGCCGTGTGCAGGTAGCCGTCGCCGGCCTGGGCGCCCGCGACGAGCGCGGTGAGCTCGGCCAGCTGCGCGGCGTGCGAGGTCCCGCCGGGCCGACCGGTCTCCCAGGACAGCGCCTCCATCAGCTTGTAGACCTCGGAGTCGGAGAACTCCCGGCCGCGCCGCACCGGGCTGATCGGCTCGACGAAGTTCCCCGTCCAGCCCAGCCGGTCCAGCCACGTGCGGGAATGCTCCACCGTGGCGGTGCCGTTGACCGCCTGGCGCTGCCCCCAGAACCCGCCGGTGATCCGCACCTGGTGCAGGCCGACGGGCCGCAGCGCGCCGCGTGTGGGCACGACCGGTCCCCGGATGGCTGTCACCGCCACCGCCTCTCCGAAAAGCTCGAAAACCTTTTCGGAGATTCTGGCGGCCAGTTACCGGTGTGTCAACGGTCGATTTCGGCCCCCGCCTCTGGATGGTCCACGTTGTGACGGCGGCGCCGATCCGGCTATGCTCGCCGAAATATTTTCGGAGGGCAGCAGCTCTCGGGGGGAAGTGTGGCTTCGGTGGGCAGGAAACGGGCGCAGGTCACGCTGACCGACGTCGCCAAGCGGGCGGGCGTGTCGGTGGCGACGGCGTCGAAGGCACTCAACGCCCGCGACGAGGTCGCCCCGGCGACCCGGCGCCGGGTGCAGCAGGCGGCCGAGGAGTTGTCGTTCCAGCCCAACGTGCTGGCCCGCGGCCTCATCTCGGGCAACACCCGCACGATCGGCCTACTGACCGACGAGCTGTCGGCGGCCCGGTTCGCGATCCCGGTCCTGCTCGGCGCCGAGAACGCGCTGGGCAACGAGCAGATGAGCGTGCTGCTGTGCGACGCGCGCGGCGACGCGATCCGCCGCCAGCACTACATCCGCACGCTGCTGGCCCGGCAGGTCGACGGCTTCATCATCCTGGGCGACGCCAACGACCTGCGCCCGTCGCTGACCCGCGACATCCCGGTCCCGGTCGTGTACGCGTACTGCGAGTCCGACGACCCGGCCGACCTGTCGGTGGTCGCCGACGACGCGGGCGGTGCCCGCCTGGCCGCCGAGCACCTGGTCTCGCTGGGCCGCCGCCGCATCGCCCACATCACCGGCGACCACTCGTACCGCGCGGCCCGCGACCGCGCCGCGGCGCTGACCGCGGTGCTGTCCGACGTCGGCCTGCCGCTGGTCGGTGAGCCGCTCTTCGGCCAGTGGTCGCAGCGCTGGGGCCGGCACGCCACGGCCCGCCTGATGGCCTCGCACCCGGACGTGGACGCGATCTTCTGCGGCAGCGACCAGATCGCCGCGGGCGTGACCGAGGCGCTGCGCGAGCTCGGCCGCACGGTCCCCGACGACGTGGCCGTGGTGGGCTACGACAACTGGGAGGTCTTCGCGGCCGAGTGCCGCCCGCCGCTCACGACGGTGGACCTCAACCTGGAGCAGCTCGGCGCGACGGCGGTCCAGCACCTGTTCGCGGCGCTGGACGGCGACCGCCACGGCGGCGTGATCCGCCAGCCGGGCCGCCTGGTCGTCCGCGAGTCCACGGGCGTGGCCCCCACTCCTCGCTGACCGGCCGCTCCCCGCCACCACCGGCCGCCCGCGGCACGGCCGTTCTGTTCGCGATCAACGCCGGCCGCTCCGGCCGCTCCGGCCGCTCCATGATCGTGGGAAACATCTGGCTGCCATGACGACCAGATGTTTCCCACGATCATGAGCCGACCGTTCCGCCCGCCCTGCCGTTTTGACTGAAGTAGGCATTAGTTGGCGCTGGGAAGCGCTCTCTGTTGGGAGTATTGACTGGATCGTGGTGAACGTCGATACTCGGCGCAGGGAGTTTGACGTGGAGTAACGGAAACGGTGCCATGTCGGTCCATGAGTCTCAGTCGTCGCAGCGGTCCGCCAACCGCGCGCGGGTCGTGCAGGCCCTCCGGCAGCACGGGGCGATGAGCCGCGGTGCGCTCGCCGAGATCGGGCTGTCGCGCTCGACCGTCGCCGGGGTCGTGGGCGAGCTGCTCGACGCCGGCACGGTGGTCGAGGTGGCCGACAGCCCGCGGCGGGACCGGGTCACCGGGCGACCGCCGGGGCTCGTGGCGCTCAACGGGCGGCTCGGCGCCGCCGTCGGGGTCGAGATCGCCAACGGGATCGTGCGGGTCGCGGTGTGCACGGTCGCGCGCGAGCTGCTCGTGCACGAGTCCGCGCCGGCCGACGACACCGGCTCCCCCGCGGAGACGCTGCGCATCGTCGACACGCTGATCGACAAGCTGCTCGCCGCGACCGGGTACGAGCGTCACCAGGTCATCGGCGCCGGCGTCGCCATGCCCGGGCCGATCCAGCGGCGGACCGGGCTGACCGGCCGGGCCTGCACACTCAAGCCGTGGGTCGGGCTCGACGCCCGGGCCGTGGCCGCCGGGGCGCTGGGCCTGCCGGTGCTCGCCGACAACGACGCCAACCTGGCCGCGCTCGCCGAGCTCACCTGGGGCGCGGCGCGTGGCCTGCGCGACTACGCCTACATCTACTCCGCCACCGGCATCGGGGCCGGCTTCGTGCTCAACGGGGCGCTGTACGTCGGCGCCAACGGTACCGCCGGGGAGATCGGCCACACCACGATCAACGAGGACGGTCTGGTGTGCGAGTGCGGCGGCCGCGGCTGCCTCAACACGCTCGCCAACCCCGACGCCATCACCCGGCAGCTCTGGCAGAGCCACCGGCGCCGCCCCTCCATCGAGGAGGTCATCCGGCTGGCGCACGACGGCGACGCCGGCTGCCGCCGGGTGCTGGCCGACGCCGGCACGCACATCGGCGTGGCCATGGCCAACATGTACAACCTGCTCGACCCCGAGCTCATCGTGCTCGGCGGCAACCTCGCCGCCGCCGGCGCGATCATCATCGACCCGCTCCGCCAGTCGATGATGCGCCGCGCGATCCACGCCGGAGAGGCCGTGCCCGCGGTCGTCGCCGGCGCGCTGGACCAGGAGGTGGTCGTCGTCATCGGCGCCGCCGCCGCGGTCCTGCGCGACGCCACCCGGTTCCCGCTGCCCACCGCCTGACCGAGCCACCACAGCACAGCCGCCCAACGGCACCGCGCGCCAACGCGGCGCCGCAACGCATCAGCACTGATACATCAGCTCTGATACATCCGAAAAGATGCATCAAAAATGATGCATCAGCAACGGTGGATCGGGGCGGCCACGCCGAGCAAGCCGAGCGGCCGGAGAGCGAAACGGCCGAGCGACCGAAACGGCCGGGGGCGAAACGGCCGAGCAAGCCGAGCGGCCGAGCAAGCCGAGCGGCCGAGCAAGCCGAGCGGCCGAGCAAGCCGAGCGGCCGAGCAAACGAACAGCCGAGCGGCCGAAGAAGCCGAGGCCGAGCAAGCCGAGCGGCCGAGCAAGCCCAAACGGCCGAGGAACGAACGAACAGCACAGACGCACGCCGGAGCCGCCCGAGGCCGGCGTGAACGCAACGGCCAGAGCCGCAACGACCCTGGCCGCCCTGCCGCACACAGCGAAATGCGGGCATGACCACCGATCGCGGCGCCAACCGTGATCGATCGCCGAGGCCGCGAGCGCCAACTCGCGGCCCACTCCACCCTGAGGTGAAGGCCCCATGATTCTACAACCGATCCCCCGCCTCCTCGCCGCCGCGACAGCGCTCGTGCTGGCCGCGGGCCTGGTCGCCGGCTGCAGCGACGGACCGGCCGCAGAGAAGGCGGCGGACAAGGGCAAGCTGAAGATCGCGCTGTCCAACTCGTTCATCGGCAACGGCTGGCGGGTCGAGATGGAGAACGTGTTCAAGGCGGCGTGCGCGATGCCGCCGTACGTGGACCAGGTCGAGTGCTCGGTCTTCAACGCCGGCAACGACGTCGCGACGCAGACGCGGCAGATCTCCAACCTCATCGCACAGGGCGTCGACGGGATCGTCATCAACGCCGCGTCGACCAGCGGGCTCAACGGCGTCGTGCAGCAGGCCTGCGACCGCGGGATCGTCGTCGTGTCGTTCGACAACACGGTCGACGCGAAGTGCGGGCTGACCGTCAACACCGACCAGGTGAAGTTCGGCGAGCAGCTCGCGCAGTTCGTCGTCGACCAGCTCAAGGGCCAGGGCAACGTCGTCATGATCACCGGTGTGGCCGGGACCGGGGCGGACAACGACCGCAACGCGGGGGCGAAGAAGGTGTTCGACGCCAACCCGGGCATCAAGGTCGTCGCCACGTACAGCGGCATGTGGGACTCGGCCACCGCGCAGCGCCAGACGGCGGCCCAACTGCCGAGCCTCCCCCAGGTCGACGGGCTGTGGGTGTCGGGCGGCACGGACGGCGCGATCAAGGCGTTCGTCGAGGCCGGACGCAAGGTACCCGTCGTGGGCGGCGAGGCGGAGAACGGCTTCCGCAAGTACATGGCCGGCATCTCCCAGCCGAAGGTCAACGGCATGTCGATCGGCCAGCCGCCGTTCCTGTCGGTCATCTCGCTGGAGCTCGCGCGGGCGGTCATCAAGGGCGAGCACCCGAAGCAGAGCATCACCATCCCGTTCCCGATGGTCACCTCCGACACGGTGAAGGCCGGCGAGACGGTGTTCGCGGACCTGCCGGACAGCTTCTTCGCCGACTTCACCGACTCGGGGCCGAACGCGACCGTGGTGCTGTGCCAGGAGGCCGCCACCGACGGCACGCCGTGCCCGGGCAAGACCCTCTCCGTGAAGCTGGGTTCCTGACGGTGGAGCCGACCCAGGTGGCCACGCTGGAAC
Source organism: Dactylosporangium sp. AC04546 (assembly GCF_022095675.1). Classification (GTDB taxonomy): domain Bacteria; phylum Actinomycetota; class Actinomycetes; order Mycobacteriales; family Micromonosporaceae; genus Dactylosporangium. Next base: position 69,589 of record NZ_JAHYSG010000041.1, read on the forward strand.
GCGCCGACGCGGTGCGGGCCGAGGGCGTCGACCGGGCGTTCGGCGGGGTCCAGGCACTCCGGGGCGCGTCCTTCGCGGCGCGCCCCGGCGAGATCCACGCCCTCGCCGGGGAGAACGGCGCCGGGAAAAGCACGATGATCAAGGTGCTGTGCGGGCTGGTCCGGCCCGACCGCGGGGAGGTCAGCGTCGACGGGCGGCTGGCGGCCGCGTTCCAGGAGCTCTCGCTCATGCCGGACCTCACCGTCGCCGAGAACCTGCTGCTGCGGCGGCCCCCGCGCGGCCGGTCGGGGCTGGTCGCCCGGCGCCGCCTGGTGCCCGAGGCGGCGGCGCTGCTGGACCGGTTCGGCGCGGAGGGCATCCCGGCCGGCGCCACCGCCGGCGCGCTGTCGGTCGCCCAGCGGCAGGTCGTGGAGCTGGTCCGGGCCCTCGCCGCCGAGCCGCGGGTGCTCATCCTCGACGAGCCGACGGCCGCGCTCGCCGAGCAGCAGGTCGCCTGGCTGTCCGCGCACATGCGGCGGCTGCGCGACGACGGCTGCTGTGTGGTGTTCACCTCGCACCGCTGGCGGGAGATCGAGGCCCTCGCCGACCGGGTCACCATCTTCCGCAACGGCACGCACGTGACGACCCGGGAGCGGCTCGGCGAGACCGAGGCGGTCCGGCTGATGAGCGGCCGGACGATCGCCGGCACGTACCCCGACATCACCACCATCCGCAGAGGGCCGAGCGCGCTGTCCGTCGAGAACCTCAACGGCGTCTCGTTCGACCTCCATGAAGGCGAGATCCTCGGCATCGGCGGCCTGGCCGGTCAGGGGCAGCGCCAGCTGTTCCTGACGCTCTTCGGCGCGCAGAAGGCCACCACCGGCGAGATCGCGGTGGCCGGGCGCAGGGTCACCATCCGCCACCCGCGGCATGCGATCCGGGCCGGGATCGGCATCGCGTACGTGCCGGAGGACCGCAAGGCCGAGGGGCTGCTGCTGCCGCTGTCCATCCGGGACAACCTGGCCCTGGCCACCCTCGACCGCCGCGCGAGGCTCGGGTTCGTGCGCCGCGGCGCCGAGGCCCGGGCCGTGCGCGACATCGTCGAGCGGCTCAGCGTCCGGCTGCGCTCGCCCGGCCAGCCGGTCGGCACGCTGTCGGGCGGCAACCAGCAGAAGGTCCTCATGGGGCGGTGGCTGCTCACCGACGCGCGGGTGCTGCTGCTGTACGACGTGACGCGGGGCGTCGACGCGGCGACGAAGCACGACTTCTACGTCCTCGTCGCCGAGCTCGCCGCCCGCGGCATGGCCGTCCTGCTGTACTCCAGCGAGACCGAGGAGATCGCGCACCTCTGCCACCGGGTCCTCGTGCTGCGCGAGGGCCGCGTCGCCGCCGAGCTGCCGGGACCGGTCGGCGACGCCGAACGGATCGTGGCGGCCGCGATCAGCGACCAGGAGGTGCACCGTGCCTAGGGTCATCGGCTACGCGGTGCTCGCCGCGACGTTCGCGGCCTACCTCGTCGTCTACACCACGAGCCTCGGCCACCTGCCGACCTCGTTCGACTACCTGTCGCTGCTCAACACCGCGCTGCCGCTGGTGCTGGTCGCGGCCGGGCAGAGCCTGGTGGTGCTCACCGGCGGCATCGACCTGTCGGTCGGCGGCATGGTCGGGCTGGGCGTGGCGATCATGGCCGCGACGTCGGGCGGGGGCCTGGCGGTGAGCCTCGGCTGGATCGCCGTCGTGCTTGCCGTGGGGGTGCTCTGCGGTACCGCGAACGGCCTGATCGTCGCGAAGGGCCGCATCGCGCCGATCCTCACGACGCTCGCTACGCTGTCGGTCTACAGTGGACTGGCGCTGAAGGTGCTGCCGGTCCCCGGCGGCACGGTGGCCCCCGAGGTGCGGGCCGTGCTCACCAACCCCGACCTGCCGACCGCCCTGCTGTGGCTCGGCCTGGTCGTCGCCGGCTGGCTGGTGCTGCGGCGCACCCGGTTCGGTATGCGCGTCTACGCCGTCGGCAGCGACGAGACGGCCGCCCGGGCGGTCGGCGTCCCGGCGGCCCGGGTGAAGGTCACCGTCTACGCGCTGTCCGGCCTGTGCTCGGCGCTCGCCGCCGTGTTCTACGTGGCGACGACGACGTCCGGCGACCCCAACGCCGGCACGCCGTACATCCTCACGTCGATCGCCGCGGTCGTCGTCGGCGGGGTCGCGTTCAGCGGCGGGCGGGGCAGCGCGCTCGGCGCGATCGCCGGGGCGCTGTCCCTGACGCTCGTCGTCGACGTGCTGTTCTTCGCCGGCATCGACCCGCTGTACCAGTCGCTGTTCCAGGGCCTGTTCCTGGTCGTCGCGGTGCTGCTGGGCGGCGCCACCCTGCGGCTGCGGAGGGCGACCCCATGATCGACATGATCGAACGGATCCCGCCGGACACCCGCCGGATCGTCTACGCCGTCGCCGCCGCCGGCGGGATCCTGGCCGCCGGGGCGATCGTCCACCCGGGCTTCGCGTCGTGGACGAGCCTGCGGGCCATGCTCATCGTGGCCAGCTTCATCGGGTTCGTCGCGGCCGGGCAGATGCTCGTCGTGCTCGTCGGCGGCATCGACCTGTCGATGCCGTGGGTGCTCAACGGCGCGGCGATCGTGGTCACCACGACCAGCCTCGGGCGCACCGACCGGCTCGGCCAGGCGGTGCTCGCCGCGCTCGCGGTCGGCGCCGCCGTGGGGCTGGCCAACGGCCTCGGGGTAGCGTGGCTGGGGGTGCCGGCGGTCGTCATGACGCTCGGCATGAACGGCGTCATGGAGGGCCTGTCGCTGGGCCTGTCGAAGGGCCTGACCTGCCCGTCGTGCGCGTCGTACGTGCCGGACCCGCTGCACCGGCTGGTCGTCGGCCGGCTCGGCCCGCTGCCGACCGAACTGCTGGTCTGGGCCGGGGTGGCGCTGTTCGTGACGGTGCTGCTGACGTTCACGACGTTCGGCCGGCGGGTGTACGCCGTCGGCACCAACCCTCGGGCGGCGTTCCTCGCGGGCGTCCCGGTCCGGCTGGTGACCGTCGTGCTGTACACCCTCAGCGGGGTCTTCGCGGCGTTCGCCGGCATCGCGCTGGTGTCCTACGGCGGGCAGCCGTCGCTCGGGCTGGGCGACCCCTACCTGTTCGAGTCGATCGCGGCGGTCGTCGTCGGAGGCGTGTCGATCCTCGGCGGCCGCGGGCACTACGCCGGTGTGGTCGCCGGGTCGGTGACGCTCGTCGCGATCGTCACCCTGCTGCAGGCGCAGCGGGTGCCGGAGTACGGCCGGGACGTCATCTACGGCCTGGTTATCCTGGCGATCCTGTTCACCTACGGCCGGGAGCGTGCTGATGATTGAGATCCTCTCCGGTACCGCGTGCGCCCTCGGCGAGAGCGCCCTGTGGGACCCCGACGGGCAGCGCCTGCACTGGGTCGACATCCTCGGCGGCACGGTGTTCACCCTCGACTGGCGCACCCGCCGCACCACGACGCTGGACCTGCCCGGGCCGGTCGGCTCGGTCGGCCTGCGCGCGGCCGGCGGGCTGGTCGCGGCCCTGCGCCACGCCGTCGCGGTCTGCGACACCGAGCTGGTCACGGTGGTGGCCGAGGTGGAGACCGGCCTCGACGGCAACCGCTGCAACGACGGCGCGGTCGACCCGGCGGGACGGTTCTGGTTCGGCACCATGGACCTCGCGGAGGCGGCCCCGAGCGGCGCCTTCTACTGCCTGCACCCGGACGGCACGCTGACCCGCGCGTTCGGCGGGATCGTCTGCTCGAACGGGCCGGCCTGGAGCCCGGACGGGCGCACGATGTACCACGTGGACTCGACCCGCCGGCGGATCAGCGCCTACGAATTCGACGTCTCGACCGGCACGGTCGGGCCGGGCCGGCTGTTCGCGTCGGACGAGGCCGACGGGTGGTACCCCGACGGCGTGACCGTCGACGCCGACGGCTACGTCTGGAACTGCAAGTGGGACGGCGGGCGGATCGTCCGGTACGCCCCCGACGGGCGGGTCGACCGGGTCCTGCCGCTGCCGGTGCGGCGGCCGACCCGGTGCGCGTTCGCCGGGCCGGACCTCTCGCTGCTGGCGGTGACGAGCGCCGCCACCGGGCTGAGCGACCCGGCCCCGGAGGACGGGCACACGCTGCTGGTCGACCCCGGCAAGGGGGTGCGCGGCCTGCCGCCGGCCCGCTTCGCCGGATAGCTACCGCAGCTCGTCGAGGGCGGCGGACAGGGCGGCCAGCTCGTCGTCCGCCGCCGAGTCGACGTCGCCGTGGGCCGGGGCGGCCGCCACGGCGACGGCCACCGCGGCGTCGGCGGCCCGCTCCAGCTTGAGCAGGGTCAGGCCGAGGTTGTGCAGGTGGCGGTCGCGGACGCTGTGGCGCTGGCGGCCGGTCAGCCGGCGGCTCGGGTCGCGGCGCGAGCGGCCCGGCGTCACGTGTGCGGGCGCGCCCGGCATCAGGTCGGCCAGGCGCTCGGCCCGCTCCAGGGCGGCGAGGACCCGCGGTGCGCCGGCCAGGAGCCGCCGGTGGGCCGGGGACGTGGGCGCGAGGGTGTGCAGCGCCCGGCGGTAGCGGGCCTCCGCCTCCACCGCCACCTCCAGCAGCTGCCGCGGGATCACGCGTCCTCCTCGCCGGCCGCCGAACCGGTCGCCGGGCCGGTGCGGTAGGCGACCGGGAGCCAGGCCGCCCGGCGGGCCTGGTCGACGCCGGCGCCGAGACCGGACAGCCAGGTGTCGACGTCGGTGGTGTGCGGGTGCTCGTGCAGGCGCAGGCCGATGCGGGCGGCCTCGTCGGCGATGCCGGCCAGCTCGGCCCGCACGAGCAGGACCCGGTCGCGCAGCGGCAGGGTCGGCGACGGGCCGAGGCGGCCGGTGAGGTCGCCCATCGGGTCGGCGGCGAGCGCGGCGACCAGGGCCGGGGACCGGGCCGGGCCGTCGGGGTCGAGCCAGGCGCCGAGCTCGGCGGCCCGGCGGGCGGTGTCGAGCAGGGCCACGAGCGCCGGGCGGTGGCCGTGCACGCCGTCGCGCACCGGGCCGGGCGGCAGGGCGGCCACCACGCGGTCGAACGCGAGCAGGGCGTCGCAGCACTCGGCGTACCAGACCCGCCACACCCCCGAGCCGAGCGCCGGGGTCCACGCGTCGCCGGCGGCGGTGGCCGCGGCGATCCGGCGCCGCCGCGCCCGCATCCGGCGGTTGTGCAGCCAGCCCACTCAGGCCTCCGGCAGGGTGGCGAACAGGGCGGCCAGCCGCTCGGGCAGGCCGGCGGCGTCGCGGCCGCCCGAGGTGGCCAGGGCGATCTCCTCCACGGCCCGGGCGACGGCGGCGAGGTGCGCGACCGCGGCGACGAGCCGCTCGTCGATCTCGGCGGCGGCGCCGGCCAGCTCGGGCCGCTCGCCCGGGCGGGTGCCGTCGGCGAGGGTCGTGTCGTCGTCGGGGGCGACCGCCTGGCCGACCGCGGCGATCCGGACGTACCGCCCCGCGCGCAGCCCCACGATGTGCAGCAGCCGCGCCAGCTCGTCGCGGACGGCGCCCGGCGGCACCCCGTCGACGGCGGCCCGGCACCGCTCGACGGCCGCGCCGAGCCGGTCGGCGTGCCGCTGCCAGTGCCCGGTGCCGGCGCCGGCGGCGGGCAGGTCGCGGGCCTCGCGCAGGCTCACCGGCACGCCGGGCTGCCCGATCTCGGCGGCGAGGGCCCGCACCCGCACCGGGTCGGCCGGCGCCGGTTCGGGCAGGTCGGGCTGGCCGTCGGCCCCGGGCACCGCCGGGCGCAGCCGCAGCGGCCGATCGTCAGTTGTCACGCTCTCCAGTCTCGACGGCGACGCAAGGCCTTGCAGCCCCGTCCGGGACGGGCCACCATCTCCGGTATGCATCTGCCGGGGCGCGAGGGCTGACCGCGATGACGGCCGCCGCGATCGAGACGGGTCACGGCACCATGCCCGTCTACATCGCCACGCCGCGCACGCCCGGCCCGCACCCGGGGGTCGTCGTCATCCACGACGCCATGGGCATGGGGCAGGACGTGCGCAACCAGGCCGACTGGCTGGCCCGGGAGGGGTTCCTGGCGATCGCGCCGGACCTGTTCTTCGACGGCCGGCGGCTGCGCTGCCTCGGCACCGCCGTCGGCGACCTGCGCCGCCGCTCCGGCCGCACGTTTGACGACGTGGAGGCGGTGCGCCGCTGGCTGGCCGAGCGGCCCTGCTGCACCGGCCGGATCGGGGTGGTCGGCTTCTGCCTCGGCGGCGGGTTCGCGCTGCTGCTCGCGCCCGGCCACGGCTTCGGCGCGGTGAGCGCCAACTACGGCATGCTGCCGAAGGACCCGGCGGCGGCGCTGGCCGGCGCCTGCCCGGTCGTGGCCAGCTTCGGCGCCCGCGACCTCACCCTGCGCGGCGCCGCGGATCGCCTCGACAGAGCGCTGGCCGCGAACGACGTGCCGCGCGACGTGCGCGAGTACGCCGGGGCGGGGCACGGATTCCTCAACGACCACAAGGGCGCCGGCGACCCGGTGCCCTTGCTGGTGCGGCTGTCGAAGCCGATCCTGCGGTTCGGCCCGCACGAGCCGTCGGCGGCCGACGCCCGGGCCCGGATCGTCGCGTTCCTCAGGACCCACCTGGCGGGGCCGCCACCCGAAGGCTCGGATGACGGCCCCGCCCCGGCGGATCAGACGGTGTAGGGGATCGTCAGCGTCGACTGGCTGCCGTTGGCGGCCGAGGCGTCGATGCGGACCGTGGTGCTGGCGTTGCCGATCGCGTTCCACACTTCGAGCCGCACGCAGCCGCCGTTCATCGCCGCGAGGGTGCCGCTGGACGAGGCGAGCCCGACCGCCTGGGTGTACTGCTCCGTGCCCACGACCGGGTCGGTGGCGAAGTAGCGGTAGGTCTCGACCCGGCCGTACGTGCCGCCGCCGGTGAAGTCGTACGAGACGCGGGCCTGGACGCCCTGCGCCACCGCCGTGCCGGCGTCGACGTGGAGCGCGAAGGCGGTCGACCCGCCGTTGAGGCTGCCGGTGATCCCGCAGACCCGGTAGGTGACCGGGTTGTGCGGGTTGCCGTCCCAGTTGCCGTTGGCGGCGGTGACCGTCTGCGTCCCGGCCGCGGTGCCGGCCGTGGTCGACAGTGCCGGGCCGCCGCGCAGGTAGAACAGGTTCGACCCGACCGGCGGCTGGGACGACGGCGGCGGCGAGGACGGCGGCTGGGACGACGGAGGTTGCGAGGACGGCGGCTGCGACGTCGGCGGCTGGGAGGTACCGTTGCCGCCGCTCCACGTGAACGCGCCCGTCGTCGCCGTCTTGCCCGCGCCCACGGTGAGGGTGCGGCCGTCGGAGAACGTCACGGTGACCGGGGCGGTGCCCAGGTTGGTCGCCGCGTACGTGCGGGCGCCGTTCTTGTTGAACACCGCGTAGAGCGGCGTGTTCGCGGTGATCGTCGTGTCGACCTGGCCGAGGGCGGCGAGGTTGCGGATCCAGTGGAACGTGTGCGCCCGGCTCTCACCCTCCTCCGGTGTGTAGCCGGGGTTGTTGCGCAGGTTCGTCAGGGCCTGGTCGCCGTTGCCGAGCGCCTGGAACGACCAGAGGATGTCCTGCCAGACCGTCGGCTGGCCGCCGTTGTTGGTGACCAGCTCGTTCCAGTTGGTGGTCACGTACGACGGGCGGTACCCCATGTAGAACGAGCCGCCGGTCACCGGCAGCATGTTGATGCCCTGGATCATCTCGGGCTCGCCGCTGAACCAGGTGGCGTAGGCGCCGCCGTCGCCCCAGACCATGCCGACGGTGCTGTGCCCGAAGGCGGCCGGGAAGTTCTGGTTCTGGGAGTCGAACCAGTACTCCTGGATCGCCTGCGCCTGGGTGGTGTAGATGTACAGGCCGGCGTCGCGGACGGCGGTGTTGCCGGTGGCGATGCCCCACTGGATGAGCGCGTTGGCGAAGTTCATGCCCTCCGACGACGACTCCTGGTTGTTGCCGGCGCCGAACGAGCCGTGGCCGGACGCCCAGTCGTGCCCGGCGTAGATGTCGAAGTCGCGCAGGAACGGGAACATCGTGTCGGCGCGGTCGGGGTTGTTGGCGTCGCGGATGAGCAGGTTCACCATGCCGCCGTAGGCGCCGTTCGCGGCCCAGGCCGGGTCGAACTTGGCGAGCGTGGCCGCGGCCGCGATGTAGTAGCCGTAGTGGAAGTGGTGGTCGTTGAGCTCCTGGTCGGAGCCGTACGAGGCCGGGTAGCCGATGAGCGTGCCCCACGCCGCGTCGTAGGCGAACAGCCGGCCGGTCTCGCCGGAGCCGGCGGTGAACCAGTCGGTGAGCCGGGTGCGGATGGCGGCCAGGAGGCTGTCGCGCTGGGCGGTGCGGCCGAGCTGGTCGGCGATCTCGGCGGCGCGGGCGGCGCGGCCGAGGCCCTTGCCGGTCCAGTAGGTGTCGTTGCCGAAGCCGGCGAACGGGTCGCCGGTGGCCACCTGGTCGAGGTAGCCGCCCAGGGTGGTCAGGTCGGCGCCCGAGGACGTCGCCACCGCGGGGATCTCCGGCAGTACCCCTTGGAACTTCGTGGCCGTCGTGAAGGCACCGGTGCCGGTCAGGATCTTCATCGCCCCGCGGGGGGAGACGTAGGTCTGCGTGATCGGCGTGCTGCCGCTGAGGCTCTTCCACTGGTGCGGGTAGAGGGCGACGACCGTGCCCGAGCCGGTACCCTCGCGGGCCGTCGTGGTGAACGTGTAGGTCGCGTTCACCGTGCTCGTGGCCTGGTTGTACGACCAGCCGACGCGGGTGCCGGTGACGTGGTTGTGGGCGTACTGGCCGTACGTGTTGGCCAGGGCCGTGCGGTCGGCGGCGGGCGTCGACGTCGTGGTGGGCAGCAGCGCGACCGAGAAGAAGTCGCGGCCGGCGAGGGCCGAGGTGATCGTGGTGCCGCTGACCGTCCAGGTGGCGCCGGTCGGGGCGTACGCCATGTAGTCGTGGCCGCGCACGGTGAAGCCGATCCGGTTGCCGCTGTTGGACCAGACGGCGGGCGCGCCGCCGAAGCTCAGCTGCGCGGTGCCGCCGGTGGTGCGGGCGTAGACGAACGGCAGGCCGTGGCCGATGGTGGTGCGCAGGGTGCGGGCACCGTCGGACCAGGACGGCGTGACCGTCCAGTCGGTCCAGCCGTCGACGAGGGTGTTCGGCGCGTTGAGGCCGGTGACGCCGAGCGTGAACTCGGTCGCGTACGGGTAGTGGTACTCCCCCACGCCGGTGGCGGTCCCGGAGATCGCCGCGTCGGTGGTGTAGCCGACGCCGAGGCCGCCGGCGCTGGGCTGGAACGCCATCGGGTGCGCCTGCAGCGGCGTCGAGTAGGCGCAGTCGGTGCGCTTGAACAGCAGTGCCGACCACCAGTCGTTGGTCGGCACCGGGCCGGACGGCGCGTTCGCGGTGACGAACTGGCGGGGGTTGGTGGCGATGCTGCCGCAGCCGGTGGGCCCGGACGTGCCGGCCGGCCGGGTGGTGGCGTAGCTGCCGGAGCCGAGGGTGGCGGCTTCGGCGTCGGGGAGCGTCAGGAAGGTCACGACGGTGGCGACCACCGCGACGGCGATCGCGCCGGCGGCGAAGGGCCGGCCTCGGGCAAGGCGCATGAAGGGACTCCGTGTTTCTGAAGTGGCGGGCTTCCACAGGTCCCTGCGAATGATGCGGATCGCGGCGACCGATGTCAATGGTCACTTGGCGGAGAGCGCTCTCAAATCGGCGCCTGAGCTGGGAAAACGTTTTGAGAGCGCTCTCGGCTCGGAGAGCGCGGCACACTCGATGGATGCGGGTTTCACTGACCGGGCGGTGGAGCGTCGAACTGGAGGGGGCGTGGGAGCGCCGCCGGCAGCGCCATGCGCAGCTGCCGGTCACCTGGACCGGGCCGGACGGCCTGCTGCAGGTGCTCGACGTGGCGACCGCCGGGTCACGCGACGTGAGCGAGCTGGACCTGCTCGCGATGCTCGCCGACGAGGTGCCGCCCGGCGCCACCGGGCGGCTCGGCGAGGCGGGCCGCGACGGGATCGGGCACCGCGCGGCGTGGTGCTTCCCCGACGCGCTGTGGGGATACACGTTCGTCGACGGCCGCTACGTGCGCACGGTGTTCGTGAGCGTCGATGCCGACCTGCGCTGGGCCTTCAGCGCCTGGAGGTCGATCCGCTACACGCCGTGAGCCTCCCAGTGGACCAGCGTGTGATGCAGGGCGTCGAGAGCGCGGCGCCAGGAGTCGTCGAGCGAGCGCGGGTGGGCGAAGCCGCCGTTGCTCTCCAGCACCGCGAAGCCGTGGAAGGCGGAGCGCAGCAGCCGGGCCGCGTCGGTGAGGTCGGGGTCGACCAGGCCGTAGCCGCGCAGCATGCCGTGGGTCAGCTCGACGCTGCGGATCATGGCGGCCGTGCCCTCGGTCACCGCCGGGTCCAGCGGCAGCTGGGTCGCGGCGTAGCGGCCCGGTCGCTCGACGGCGAACGCGCGGTACATGTCCGCGAAGGCCACGAGGGCGTCCTTGCCGGAGCGGCCCACGACGGCGAAGGCGATCCGGTCGGTCATCTCCTCCGCGGCCAGCAGGGCGATGCGCGTGCGCAGGTCGTCGAGGCTCTTCACGTGGGAGTACAGGCTGGCGTCCTTCACGCCGAGGCGCCGCGCCACCGCCGAGACCGTGAGGGCGGGCAGCCCGACCTCGTCGGCGAGGTCCGCCGCCGCCTTGACCACGATCTCGGTGGTGAGCCCCTTCCTAGGGCTGATAACCATTTGCCTAGGGTATCTAGGCAACGTACCGTCGGGCAACGTGAAGGCACTCTCCGAACGCGACATCCGCACGTCGTTCGTCAACTGCTCCAAGGGCGAGGCCCAGCGGGCGGCACTGCCGCGCGACCTCGCCGAGCGGCCCTGGGCCGACCTCGACTTCCTGGGCTGGCGGGATCCGGGCGCGCCGGACCGCGCCTACGTCGTGGCCGAGCACGGCGACCGCCTGGTCGGCGTCTCGCTGCGCATCGCGGCCCAGCGGCGCGGGCTGCTGCACCGCGGCATGTGCTCGCTGTGCCTGACGACCCATCCGGGCTCGGGCGTGACGATGATGACCGGGCGCCGGGCCGGCCAGGCGGGACGCGACGGCAACTCGATCGGGCTCTACCTGTGCACCGACCTGGCCTGCTCGCTGTACATCCGGGGCAAGAAGCGCCCGGAGCTCGGCGGCCGGTTCGACGAGACGCTGACCCTGGACGAGCAGATCGCCCGCACGCGGGGGAAGCTCGCGGCGTTCCTGGACCAGATCATGGTGTCGTCGGCGCCACAGTCCGTCGGCACGGAACCCGACTGAACCGCGGCGGGCGGGCGGCCATGCTGGTCGCCGTGTCGAGCCTCAACTCGGGCGCCGGTGCCGCCCGCCTCACCGGCCTCATCCTGCTGCCGGTCGCCGTCCTGCTGTCGTTCGTCGCGCTCGCGCTGCGCGGCGTCGAGCTCCTGGCGGTGGCCGGCCTGGCCGTCGCGCTCTTCGCCACCGGCCTGCCGCTGCTGGTGATCGGTGCGCGCAACCTCGCCCGGCAGCGACGGGTGCTGCGCACCGGCACGCCGGCCTTCGCGACCGTGATGGCGGTCGGCGGGGTGTCGGCGGACCGGGACGAGCACCAGGTGACCCGCATCGACCTGGCGATCCCGACGCCGGCCGGGCCGGTGGCCGCGCGGGTGCGGCAGGTCGTGCCGCCCGCGCTCGCCGGGCTGGTCGGGCCGGGCGTCCTGCTGCCGGTGCGCTACGACGCGGCCGATCCCACGATCGCGGTGGTCGACTGGGAGCACGCGCAGGAGCCGCGCACCATCGGAGGTTCTGTCGCGGTAGACCTGGCTTTTGGTCTGCTCGGCTGATTCTATAGGAGGACTGATCGAAAGATTTAAGTCCTTCGGGTAGACGAAAGGCGCCGCCAATGCCGAGTCGTCGTCAACTGTTCGGTGCCGCCGCCCTGGGTGCGGCGGCCTCCACCACGCTCCTCGGTTCCGCTGATGCCGCACCCGCGGGGCGCCCGGACCGGGTGCCGCGCGACAAGATCAGCGTCCAGCTGTACACCCTGCGCGACCAGCTCGCCATCGACCTCGACGCCAGCCTGCGGGAGCTGCGTGCGATCGGCTACACCCGGGTCGAGCACGCCGGCTTCGTGGGCCGCACGGCCGCCCAGTTCCGGGCCGCGCTCGACGCCGCCGGCCTGCGGGCCACGTCCGGGCACGTCGGCATCCCGCAGCCGTTCGACGCGTCGGCCTGGGAGCGGGCCCTCGAGGACGCCAACGTGGTCGGCAACTCCTACGTCGTGCACCCGTTCTTCGGCCTCGACTTCGCGACCGGGCAGCCGATCCGCGACGGCGCGCGGTACCACGCGATGGCCCGCGACCTCAACCGCGCCGGCCGGCTCGCCAGGCGCGCCGGCCTCGACTTCGGCTACCACAACCACCAGCTGGAGTTCGTGCGCCAGGACGGCGGCAGCCGCCGCGGCTACGACATCCTCACCGCCGAGACGGATCCGGACCTGGTGCACCTGGAGGTGGACCTCTTCTGGGCGTGGCGCGGCACCGCCGACCCGGTCGACCTGATCCAGCACCACCGCGGCCGCATCCGCCAGGTCCACGTCAAGGACCTCGACACCAACGCGTCGTTCGCCGACCCGGGTGCCGGCCTGATCGACTTCGGCCGCATCTTCGAGCACGCCCGCGAGGCCGGCCTGGTGGAGTACATCGTCGAACGTGACGACGCGGGAAGCCCGCCCCGCACCCCGGCCGAGGCCCTGACGACCGCCCGCAACGGCTACACGTACCTCGCGAACCTCCGCTTCTGAGGAGGTTCGGTGAAGGTCCTTCCGCGGCGAGGGCCCGGCGCGACAGCATCACCGCATGCCGCTGACGTTCCCGTCGCACGCCGCCGCCGTCCTGCCCCTGAAGCTGTGGCGGCGGCGGTGGTTCGACGGGGTGGCGCTGACCATCGGCTCGGCGGCGCCCGACCTGCCGTACTCGCTCTCGCCGTACGTCAACTACAACGCCCACACGTGGAGCGGCATCCTGCTGTGCTGCGTGCCGCTCACCGTGCTGCTCACGGTCCTGACCCGGGCCGCCACGCCGTCGGTCGTGGCGCACCTGCGGCCGCTTTTGACGGGCGACTGGGCGGCCCTCGCCGTCCGGCGGCACTCCTGGCCGGTGACCGTGGCCAGCGCCTGGCTCGGGGCGGCGTCGCACCGGCTGTGGGACCTGGTCACGCACGCGGCGAACGCCGAGCGCGGCACCTTGCAGCTGACGTTCCTCGACGCGACCGCGTTCGCCGGGCAGCCGTGGTGGCGGGTGCTGCACTACGGCTCGACCCTGGCCGGCGCCCTGGTCGTCCTGGCCCTGGCCCGGCACGTCACCCGGACCGGCTGGCTGCGGGTGGGGGTGGCGACGGTACCGGTGGCGCCGCGGCGGCCGGCGGTGTTCTGGACCGCCGCCCTGGTCGTCTGGGTGCCCGGCGTCGCGGTGCAGCCCTTCCTGGCCTGGTTCACCGAGCCGCAGGCGATCATCGTGCGGCTGCTGGAGGTGGGCGGGGCCGGGCTGTTGGTCGCCGCCGGGGTCCTGGCGTTCCTGAGTGATTCACAGGTTCGCTCAGGAAGCTCTTAGCGTCCTGGGAGCAGGCTCGCAGCATGGGGGAGCTTCGAGTCCACAGTGGACAAGCACCGCGGCTGGTGCGGTGGTACGCGGCCGCCGGGTGCGCGGCGGCGGTCATCCCGCTGGTCACGGGCGGGGGCGGGTACGTGCGGTTCGCCGTGGCCGGCGCGGCCGGGCTGCTCCTGCTGGTGCTCGTCCGGCCGGGGGTGCCGCCACGGCCACGGCGGCGGATGCTGGCCGTCGCGTGGCCGGTCGCGGTCGCCGCGCTCGCCGGCGGCACGCTCGCCGTGGCGGCGTCGCCGGACTCGTGGACGTCGTTCGCGGTCGCCGTGTACGGATGGTCGCTCGCCGTCGTCACCGCCTCCTACCAGCGCCGGACGCGGCGGGTCGGGCCCGTTCACGTCCCGGTCGCCGCGCGTGAGGTCGCCGGGGTCTGATCGTCTGCGACGATGGCCGCATGACCTCCGGCTTCAGCTGTGTGCGAGATCCGGACGTGCGGGCGTTCGCGGCGACGGCGATGGACTGGCTGGTGCGCGACCCGGTCCGCAACACGGTGCCGGCGTCGCTGGTCGACCGGGCCCTGCGCGACGGGATCGAGCCGTCCGGCACCGTGTTCCTGCGGGTCCTGCACGACGGCGCCGTCGCCGGGACGGCGATGTGGACGCCGCCGCGGGCGATGTTCCTCAGCCTGCCGGATCCCGCGGCCGCGCGGTTCCTCGGGGCGTACGTGGCCTCGGGGGCGCTCGCCGGGCTCGACGCGGTCAACGGCGCCGACGACGAGCTCGACGCGTTCGCCGACGGCTACGGGGCGGCCGAGGAGACCGGCCAGCGCAGCCGGCTGCACGTGCTCGACACCCTCAGGCCGCCCGCCGGCGTGCCCGGGAGCCTGGTCGAGGCCACCCCGGGCGACCTCGCGGTGGTCGTGGCGTGGGTGCGGGCGTTCAGCGCGGAGGCGGGGACCGACGGGGACGAGGCCGCGGCCCAGGCCGGTGCACGGCTCGCGGCCGGCGGGCTGTGCTGGTTCTGGCGGGTCGACGGGGAGCCGGTGTCGTTCCTGTGGCGGACCCGGCCGGTCGGCGGCGTGGTCCGGCTCAGCGCCGTCTACACCCCGCCGGAGCACCGCGGCCACGGCTACGCGGCGGCGTGCGTGGCCGGCGCGTCGGCCCGCGCCCTGGACGCCGGGGCGCAGCGGTGCGTGCTCTACACCGACCTGGCCAACCCGGTGAGCAACCGGCTGTACGCGCGGCTCGGCTACGTCCCGGTCCTCGACAGCGGCGTCCGGCGGCTGGGGGTCCCGCGCGGCTACCATCGAGGGTGATGCCGCACGTCATCGACCTCGACGCACCCGCTGCCCCGGCCTCCCCGCCACCGCGACGCCGGGCCGGGCGCGTGCTTGCCGTGCTGGCGCTCGCGTCAGCGGCCGCGATGCCGTCTTCGGCGCCCGCCCTCGTGACCGCCGCGCACACGATCCCGCTGCCGAGCTACTGCACCGGTGTGCCCATCCCCGGCGGGCGGTTGAACATCGTGGAGCACGGGGGGTACATCATCCTCGATGCCACGACGAACACGGTGGTCGGCAGCGGGCCCTGCCCGCGCTAGGGCCTGTCTCTTGGATCTTGGGATGATCCATGGCGTCCGGTTTGTTACTCGCAGGCCATGACTGCCCGATTCGAACTCACTGACGCCGAGTGGGACCTGCTACGCCCGTTGCTGCCCACCGACCCGCCTCGTGGCGGGCGCTGGCAGGACCACCGCACGGTCATCAGCGGCATCCTGTTCCGCGAACGCACCGGCATCCCGTGGCGGGACCTGCCCGCCCGCTTCGGCAACTGGAAGACCGTCTACCAGCGCAAACGCCGGTGGGCCCTGGACGGCACGTGGCAGCGCATCGCCGAGCGGCTGCGCCTGGACGCCGACCTCGACGACGGCGATGACTGGACCCTCGGCATCGACAGCTCCGTCGTGCGCGCCCACCAGCACGCGGCCGGCGCACGGCACCAGCCACCGGCTGACCGGTCAAAACCGTAACGGCGACCATCCCCGAACAGGCGGCTGAACCCGAAGCGCTGGGCCGGTCCCGGGGCGGGTTCAGCACCAAGCTGCACCTGGCCGCCGACCGCCGCAGCCGACCCGTCAGCCGCACCATCACCGCCGGGCAACGCCACGACCGCATCGGGTACCCGGCGGTGATGGCCAGTATCCGCATCCCCCGCCGCCGCGGTCGGCCCAGAACCCGGCCCGCCCGGATCCTGGGCGACAAGGCCTACTCCATCCGCGCCATCCGCGCCGATCTGCGCCGCCGCGGCATCGCCGCGACCATCCCCGAACGCGCAGATCAGCAGGCCAACCGCCGCAAACGCGGCGCCGTCGGTGGACGGCCACCAGCGTTCGACGCCGAGCGCTACCGACAGCGCAACACCGTCGAACGCGCGGTCAGCAAGCTCAAACAGTTCCGCGCCGTAGCCACCCGCTACGACAAAAGGGCCTTCATGTACCTCGCCGCCATCGACATCGCCATCATCAAAATCTGGCTCCGCGACCTCGCCACAGATCCACGAGACACGGCCTAGGGCCGGTCCTGGCCGGGTTTGGCCGGGTAGACGCCGCGGGCGCCGGTGCGCAGGTCGACCGCGGGGCGGTCGGGCAGGCGGCGGTGCAGGTCGAGGGTGTAGACGACGGTGGCGCCGACCGGCACGCGCAGCACGATGATCTTCGACCGCACGTCCTTGCCGTTGCTCGCGTCGACCAGGCGGGGCGTGCCCTCCCAGCGCGGCTGCGGCCAGGCCTGCGCCGGCGTGGCGTAGACGGCGATCCCGTGCTGGTCGCGCCACGGGTGGGTGGCGGCGGCCTGGTCCGGGACGCGGCTGACGAGGACGGCGACGTACTCGTGGGCGTCGTCCAGCGCCACCATGCCGTCGGTGTCGCCGTCGAAGTCCCGCTTGTCGATGTGCAGCGCCCGGGTGACGGCGGTCGCCTCGACGCGGATGCCGCGGGTCTCGCCGGTCAGCACGCCGTCGGCCACCGTCACCGGCTGGACGCCGGTGAGCGCGGCCAGCCGGTCCACGCCCGCGTTCTGGCAGCAGACGTTGAACTCGACCGGCGTGTCCTGGACCGACTCGTCGACCAGGTCGGCGCACGGGCCGAGGCAGCCGAGCAGTGCGAGCAGCGCCGGCAGGGCGACCGCGAGCCGCCAAGATCTCCGCATCGCCCGATTGTGGCGACCGGATGCGACTACACGGTGGCGTCGGCCGGTGACGCGTGGATCGTGAACACGCGGTCGAGGCCGGTGATCTGGAAGATGCGCAGCAGCCGCGCGTGCGGCACCACGAGCTCAACGACGCCACCCGTCTCGACGAGCCGCTTGTGCACGCTGATCAGCACGCCGAGCGTGGTCGAGTCGAGGAACCCCACGTCGGTGAGGTCGACGACGACCGCCGAGGCGCCCGCGTCGACCAGCTCGTGCAGGTAGGCGCGCAGCTCCGGCGCGGTGGCGACATCGAGCTCGCCGCTCGCCTTGACGACGGCGCGCGACCCGTCGACCGCAGAGGTGACCTGCATCCCGCCACTGCCCTTCTCGATGCCGAATTCGTACTTCCGGTCGAATCATACGGCCGAACGGCCGATTACCGCCCGTTGGCGGTGTCCCACGTCAGGTGCTTGCTGAAGCGCACGAGCGTGCCCGTCTCCTCGACGGACACCACGTCCAGGCGCTCCACCAGCGCCGCGACGACCTGGAGCCCGCGGCCGCTCTCGCTGAGCTCCCCCGCCGGACGGACGCTGCCGGGGTTGAATCCACCGCCGTCGTCGGTGACCTCGATGACGCACTCGTCCGCGTCGACGGTGACGTCGATGTGGTACTGGCTGGCGAGGGAGGCGTGCGACACCACGTTCCCGCAGGCCTCGGTGAGGGCCAGCTGGATGTCGTCGCGGCAGTCCCGGGTGACGCCGGCGCCGGCGAGGGCCCCGTCGAGCGTGCGGCGTGTCACCCCCACCATGGCCGCGTCGCGCGGCAGGTCAAGCGAGAACTGCAGACGCATCGCGTTGGCTGGCACGTTGCCCCTCCCCTGGCCGGTTCGGTGTTCGCGGTACCCAGTGACGCCGGTTTGCTAACGGAAAAGTGTCGTACCCGGGGGGCATGATGCGGGGCATGGGGATCGAGGTGGTGAGCCGGCGCCGGAGCGCACCGGCCGTGGCGGCGGCGTTTCCGGGCGCCGCGATCGTCGACGTGACGTCGAAGGCCGCGCACCCGTGGGTCAGGCTGAGCCCGTTCTACCCGCACGGCGGCATCCCGGTCCCCTTCACTCCCGGCGCCGAGGCGCAGTCGGTGGAGGGCATCTGGCAGGCCCTGAAGGTGTTCGACACCGCCGACGTCGACCCGGCCAAGCTCACTCTGACCACGATGGCGGGCCTGAAACGCACGACCCGCCGCTTCGGCCCGGTCCACGGCCACCGGGCGGGCCTGCACGGCGAGACGCTGCTCGACTACGAAACGGCCCGCCGCCGCATCTACCTCCCGTCGTACCACTGGGTCCTCACCCACCGCACCGAGCCCGAGCTGGCCGAGCTGCGCGCGCTGGCCGCCAGCGGCCCGCTGGTCCTGCTCGACTACACGACCAACGGCGACGTGACCGACCTGTCGACGCCGCTCTCCCACGCCGCCCTGATCCGCCACCACCTGGAGGAGACCTGGCCCACCTGACGGGCGCCGCACGGGTCCACAATGGACTCCTGAGACTTCACGCCGTGCCGCGGGTCAGGCGGCCGGGTCGGACAGGTCGCCCAGGTCGATGCCCGCCTGGGTCAGCAGCTCCGTCACGCGGGTGATCGTCAGGTAGTCGATGGTGTTGTCGCCGTGCACGAGGCGATACCAGCGGGAGCCGCTGCCGTGGCGGACCACTTCCACCCGCCAGGCCCCGTCCGCCGTCTGCATCGTGCCGATGACCTTCACTCCCGCGACCTTAAACCGGTCGTTGACCTGCGCAAAGGCTTGATCCAGAAGTACACCGGTGTGATTCGCCGCCACCGTGGCGGTGCGCTACGGCGTCGCCTGAGCCACCCGGTAGTCCGGCAGCTCGATGCGGGTGGCGCGGTCGTCGGCCATCCGCATGAGCAGCCCGAGCCCGGCCCGGCTGTTCAGCACGGTGTTGCGCAGCCGGGCCGCCCACGCGGTGCGCGGCGCGAGGAACCGGCCGGTGGTGTCGCCGCCCGACTGGGCGCGGCGGGCGAACGTGGCCAGCCGCTGCTCGTAGCGTGCGAACGCGGTCGTGTGGTCCGGCGCGGTCGCCAGCTCGCCGGCCAGCACGTACGAGGCGACGATCGCCGTGCCGGTGCCCATGCCGCCGATCGTCGCCCCGGCCGCGGCGTCGCCGACGAGCGCGACCCGGCCGTGCGACCAGGGCGAGACGTCCACCCGGCAGATCGCGTCGAAGTAGAAGTCGTCGGCGGCGCGCAGGCCGTCGAGCAGCCGCGGCACCTCCCAGCCCAGGCCGGCGAAGCGCTCCAGCAGGATCCGGCGCTGCGCTTCGCGGTCGTGACGCTCGTACGGCAGCTGCGGCGACGCGAACGCCACGAACGCGGTGGCCCGGGACGGGTCGCGGTGGTCGCCGCCGACGCTGGCCATCAAGCCGGGGACGTTGTAGACGAGGGAGTCGCGCCCCAGCCCGAGGTGGTTCGGCACCTCCCAGGTGGCCACGTAGTACCCGAGGTGCCGCACGAACCGCTCCTCCGGCCCGAACGTCAGCCGCCGCACCGCCGAGTGCACCCCGTCGGCGCCGATCACGAGGTCGAAGGTGCGCCGGTCGCCGCCGGCGAAGGTGACGTCGACGCCCTGCGGTCCCTCGCGCATCGCCACGATCCGGTCACCGAAGATGTACTCCGTGTGGGCGCGGCTGCGCTCGTACAGCACCCGGGACAGGTCGAAGCGCGGCACCTCGATCTCCCCGCCGGCGAAGTCGGCCGGCAGCTCCATGAGCCGGCGCCCGGCGGCGTCGACGAACCGCATCGCGGTCCCCCCGGTCTGGACCGCGCGCAGGTCGTCCAGCACGCCCATCCGCTCCAGCAGGCCGAGGTGCGTGGGCCCGCGGAAGTCGACGGCGTTGCCACCGGCGCGCAGGGCCGGCGCGACCTCCACGACGGTCGGCCGGAACCCGTGACGGGCCAGCCACAGCGCGGTCGCCGGCCCGGCGATGCTGGCCCCGGAGATGAGCACGGTCTGCATGGTGGGCTCCCCCTGTCGAGAAACTGTGTCCGATGGACTCGGTTTTTATTGTGTACCATGGACGCAGTTATTCGCCAAGAGGAGTGCCGTGGACCACGACGTGCTCTGGGACGGCCCGCGACCCGCGACACGGGGCCCGAAGCCGACGCTCACCCTCGACCGCGTCGTCGCGGCGGGGATCGCGATCGCCGACGCGGAGGGCCTGACCGCGGTCGCCATGCACCGGGTCGCCGCCGACCTGGGCGTGACGAAGATGTCGCTCTACCGGTACGTCGCCGGCAAGGCCGAGCTGGTCGCGCTCATGGTGGAGCAGGCGGTCGGCGCGCCGCCGCCGCTGCCGGCCGGCGCGTGGCGGGAGGCGCTGACGACGTGGGCACGGGCGCTGCTGGCCCGCTACCTCGCACACCCCTGGGCCCTGGAGGCGACGGTCGGCCCGCGGCCGGTCGGGCCGGTCGAGCTCGGCTGGATGGAGTCAGCCCTCGGCGCGCTGGCCGGCACGCCGCTGCGCGGCCCGGAGCGCCTCGACGCCGTGGCCGTCCTGGCCGGGCATGTGCGGGCCCTGGTCCAGCAGAGCACGGCCGCCGAGCACCCGGAGGCCGCGCTGGCGGCGGCGATCGCGGCGCCGCTGGCCCGGCACGGCGAGCGGTTCCCGCAGCTGCTGGCGGCGCTGGCCGAGACGGCCGAGACGGGCGCGGGCGACCAGGCCTTCGAGTTCGGCCTGGCCCTGCTGCTCGACGGGCTGGCCGCGCGCGTCGGGGAGTGACCACCGCGCGGACCGGGTAGCAGCGGACCGTACGCGTCCCGCGCCGGGAGCGGAGCAGCCGCTCACGCGCCCGCGGGTGAGCGACCGCCCGCCCGGGGAATGCGCGGGCCGGCCGGGGCGTCATAGGGAGCAGCCGGAGGAGGTCTGCCACCATGCCCGCCGAGATCGTCACCTGTCCGAACTGTCAACAGCGCAACCGCGTGCCGGCCGCCGCGCCGGGCAAGCCGGTGTGCGGGGCCTGCAAGGAGCCGCTGCCGTGGGTCGCCCACGCCGACGACAAGACGTTCGGCGACGTGGCCGAGCGCGCCCCGGTCCCGGTCCTGGTGGACCTGTGGGCGACCTGGTGCGGGCCGTGCCGGATGGTGAGCCCGGCCCTGGAGCAGGTCGCCGCCGACCTGGCCGGCGTCGTGAAGCTGGTCAAGGTCGACGTCGACCAGGCCCCGGCCGTGGCCCGCCGCTTCGACGTGCGCGCCGTGCCCACGCTGATCCTCATGCGCGACGGCACGACGGTCGCCCGCCAGGCGGGCGCCGCCTCCGCCGCCACGCTGCGCCGCTGGGTCGAGCAGTCCCTAGAAGTTGCTCAGCACTGAGACGAAGACCTCGGTGATCGTGGCCGGGTTGCGGGCGTCGTAGGCCGCGCCGCGCGACGCCTTGGCGATGCGGTCGAGCGTCCCGAGGTCGGACTTGTCGCCGAACGCGATCGCGAACAGGCGCACCGACTGCTCCAGGTTCTCCGCGTCGACGTCGCGCAGCAGCGCGTTGAGGTCGTTGTCCTTCGGGTACTCGTTCTTGCCGTCGGTGAGCACGACGACGGCGTTGATCCGGTCCGGCGCCGTGTTGGCGAGCACGTGCTGCTGGGCGAGGCGCACGACGTGGTAGAGCGCCGTGCCGCCCTCCGCCTGGAGCCCCTTGATGCTGGTCCGGATGCGGTCGCCGCCCTGCCCGACGCGGGTGAACGGGACGACCTCGCGGTACACGGCGCCGGGGTTGTCCTGCGTCTCGGTCGAGAAGGCCCAGACGGCGACCTCGTCGTCGGGGTGCAGCTGGCGCAGGGCCTCGACCGCCGCGTCCTTCGCCGCCTCCAGCTTCGACTTGCCGTTGCCGGCGGTGTCGTTCATCGATCCCGAGACGTCGATGACGAGCAGTACCCGCGCCTTCTTGCGCAGCTCGTCCCAGCGGTCGAGGATCTTCGCCAGTACCGTGGGGGACGGCGGATCGATCAGCGAGAGCTGCTGGTCCCTGGGCGCGCCGATGGTCGTGGCGAGGCTGTCGCCCGCCTTGCCCTGGTAGTCGCGGAACCCGTGCTCGGCGAAGCGGCGCTGCTGTGCCGGGTCCTGCAGGAACGCCTGGAAGTCCGCCGCCGCGGCCTTCTGCTCGTCGGTGGCGTCGGCCAGCACGACCAGCGGGTGGTCGAACATCAGCGTGCCGTCCTTGGGGTACAGCGCGACCAGCGGCACCTGCGGCTTGCGCCCCTTGCCGATCTGCGCCGGGTCGCCGTTGGGGGCACCGGAGTTGTACAGGTACACCAGCTCTTCCTGCATGGCGATGGCGCTCACGTACCGCAGCGCCTTGCCCTGCGCGTCGGCCTCGGCGAGGTTGGCGAGGTACTTCACGGCGTCGTCGGAGTAGTGCAGCACGCCGGCCTCGACCCCGCGCACGTAGTCGGTGACCTTCGGGCTGGCCACCTCATCGGCGGTGAGGTCGCTGGAGCGCCCGGTCGCGGCGTAGAACGTGGCGACGGTGGCCCCGAGCCCCGACGTCGACCGGTGCGGGTTGTCCTTGCCGAGCCGGAACTTCCCCCACTCCGGGTGCCCGTAGCGCCCCCAGCCCTGCGGGTCGGCACTCAGCGCGAGGACGTCCGCCCAGCCGACCTGCTTGCCGGGCCACCCGAGCGCCTCCGCCATGGGCTTCGGCATGGCGAGCACGAGCGGGCTGGTGGCGATCGACGCCGGCTCCGCGTCGGCGAGGATCCGCTTGTCGGATGCGCCGGTACGCTCCCGCAGCACGTCGAGCCACAGCGACGACGAGGGCGCCCACACCTGCGGCGCGGCCCCGTCGGTCCAGCCGTCGGCGAGGGCCTGCATGGCCGCGCCGGAGGTCTTCTTGCGCACGATGACGGCGGCGCACTTCCCGTCGAAGGTGCGACCGGCGGTGTTGTACTGCTTGCCGAGCTCGGCGAGCAGGTCACCCTTCTCGGTCGACGCCGACACCTCGAGCCGCACGCAGTCCGACCGCCCCGCATTGCCCTCCGGCGCGTCCGAGCTGTCCCCCGGCCGCAGCACGAAGTACACCCCGACAACCGCTACCAGCCCCACCACAACCGCCGCGACCAGCGGCAACCGACGACTCGCCATGCCAGGCACCCTATCGACCACATGCAATACGCCACACGTCAATGCGTCGGAGATTGTTGACGCGTCGGAACATTCCGACGCATGATGGAGCGCGTGACGGAACAGGACGTGTTCGCGGCCCTGGTGAACCCGGTGCGCCGCCGGCTGCTGGAGGCGCTGCGGGACGGGCCGCTCGCGGTCAACGACCTGGCGGGCCGGTTCGCCCTCGGCCGCCCGGCGATCTCGGAACACCTCGCGGTGCTGCGGCACGCGCGGCTGGTCCGCGAGGAGCCGCGCGGCCGCCACCGCTTCTACCACCTGGAACCCGCGCCACTGGCGGGCGTCCAGGACTGGCTGCATCCGTTCGAGCGGTACTGGCGGGAGCGCCTCACCGCACTCCGTGACGTCATCGACGCCGAGGCATCCGAGGAGCACCCGTGACCATCGACACGACCACGATCCAGTGCGACCAGTTCATCGCCCACCCACCGTCAGTGGTGTGGCGGGCGCTGACCGACCCGGCGACGCACGCGAAGTGGTGGGCCGCCGGCGACGTCCGCCCGGTGGTCGGCCACCGCTTCACCCTCGACATGGGCGCG
>NZ_JAHYSG010000042.1 GCF_022095675.1 Dactylosporangium sp. AC04546
GAGGGTAGATCGACCAACGTCTGTGCAGACGACCGCGCGCCCCGAGCCACAAGGGCCGGGGCGCGCGATGCAGTGCGAGCCAGGTGCGAGCTACAGGATCGTCCAGGTGTCGCCGCTGTTCAGCAGCGCGCCCAACTCCTCCTCCGGAGTGCCCTTGACCTTCGCCTTGGCCGCCGTGAGCTGCTCGCGGACCAGGTCGTCGTAGGCCGGGCGGTCAACCTTGCGGAACACGCCGATCGGGGTGTTGCGCAGGTCGAGGCCGGGCAGGCGGGACAGGGCGAACGCGTAGGCGGGCTCGGCCACCGTCTCGTCGTGCACCACGATCTCGTCGGGCGACACCTCCGCCGTCGGCACGACCGACAGGCCGAAGCCGCCGGGCGGGTGGGTCACCGCCCACTCGCCGTCCTTGCCGAACGTGATCGGCCGGCCGTGCTCGAGCCGGACGATGAAGTCGTCGCGGGTGCCCGGGTCCTTCAGCGCGTCGAAGGCGCCGTCGTTGAAGATGTTGCAGTTCTGGTAGATCTCGACGAACGCCGAGCCGCGGTGCTCGGCCGCGGCGCGCAGCACCGACTGGAGGTGCTTGCGGTCGGAGTCGATCGTGCGGGCGACGAACGAGGCCTCGGCGCCGAGGGCGAGCGAGATCGGGTTGAAGGGCGAGTCGGCCGAGCCGGCCGGCGTCGACTTCGTGATCTTGCCGATCTCGGAGGTGGGTGAGTACTGCCCCTTGGTCAGGCCGTAGATCTTGTTGTTGAACAGCAGGATCTTCAGGTTGACATTGCGCCGCAGGGCGTGGATCAGGTGGTTGCCGCCGATCGACAGGGCGTCGCCGTCGCCGGTGACGACCCAGACCGACAGGTCGGGGCGGGACACCGACAGGCCGCTCGCGATCGCCGGCGCGCGGCCGTGGATCGAGTGCATGCCGTAGGTGTTCATGTAGTACGGGAACCGCGAGGAGCAGCCGATGCCGGACACGAACACGATCCGCTCACGCGGGATGTTGAGCTCCGGCATGAACGACTGGACCGCGGCCAGGATCGCGTAGTCCCCGCAGCCGGGGCACCAGCGGACCTCCTGGTC
This sequence comes from Dactylosporangium sp. AC04546, assembly GCF_022095675.1. GTDB lineage: Bacteria > Actinomycetota > Actinomycetes > Mycobacteriales > Micromonosporaceae > Dactylosporangium. The sequence continues at coordinate 1,078 of NZ_JAHYSG010000042.1, forward strand.
GGACTTGAAGTCCTTGGCCGTCAGCTTCAGCATCTCAGGCATTCTTGACCACTTCCTCGAACACGCCCTCCAGCTCGGCGGCGGTGAACGGCAGGCCGCGGACCTGGTTGTAGGCGATCGCGTCGACCAGGAACTTCGACCGGATCACGCCGGCGAGCTGGCCGAGGTTCATCTCCGGGATGACGACCTTGTCGTACGACTTCAGGACCTCGCCGAGGTTCTTCGGCATCGGCGACAGGTGCCGCAGGTGCGCCTGCGCGACCGGCAGGCCACGCTGGCGCAGGGCGCGCGCGGCGGCGCCGATCGGGCCGTAGGTCGAGCCCCAGCCGAGCACGAGCACGCGGGCGGTGCCGTCGGGGTCCTCGACCTCGACGTCCGGCACATCGATGTGCTCGATGCGGGCCGCGCGGGTGCGCACCATGAAGTCGTGGTTGGCCGGGTCGTACGAGATGTCGCCGGTCTTGTCGGCCTTCTCCAGGCCGCCGATGCGGTGCTCCAGCCCGGGCGTGCCCGGGACGGCCCAGGGCCTTGCGAGCGTCTGGGGATCGCGGAGGTACGGCAGGAAGGTCTTGCCGTCCTCGGCGTTCGGCGCCGTCGCGAACTCGACCCGCAGGTCTGGCAGGTCGGCGACCTCGGGCAGGCGCCAGGGCTCGGAGCCGTTGGCGATGTAGCCGTCGGACAGCAGGATGACCGGCGTGCGGTACTTCAGCGCGATCCGGGCCGCCTCCAGCGCGGTGGTGAAGCAGTCCGCGGGCGAGCGCGGCGCGAGCACCGCGACCGGGGCCTCGCCGTGCCGGCCGTAGATCGCCATGTTGAGGTCGGCCTGCTCGGTCTTGGTCGGCAGGCCGGTCGACGGGCCGGCGCGCTGCACGTCGATGATCAACAGCGGCAGCTCCAGGGCGACCGCGAGCGAGATCGTCTCGCCCTTGAGGGCGACGCCCGGGCCTGAGGTCGTCGTCACGCCGAGCGCGCCGCCGTAGGAGGCGCCGAGGGCCACGCCGATGGCGGCGATCTCGTCCTCGGCCTGCACGGTGGTGACGCCGAACTTCTTGTGCTTCGACAGCTCGTGGAGGATGTCGGAGGCCGGGGTGATCGGGTAGGCGCCGAGGAACACGGGCAGCTCAGCCCGTACACCTGCGGCGACGATCCCCAGAGCGAGCGCGGCGTTGCCGGTGATGTTGCGGTAGTTGCCCGCCGACATGCGGGCCGGCTTCACCTCGTAGCGCACCGCGAAGTGCTCGGTCGTCTCGCCGTAGTTCCAGCCGGCCTTGAACGCCGCGATGTTCGAGGCGACGAGCTCGGGCCGGGCGGCGAACTTGCGCTCCAGGAAGGCCAGCGTGGACTCGTGCGGGCGCGAGTACATCCACGAGAGCAGCCCCAGGGCGAACATGTTCTTCGCCCGCTCGGCGTCCTTCTTGGAGATCTGGAACGACTCGAGCGCCTTGACCGTCATGGAGGTCAGCGCGACGGGGGCGACCGCCCAGCCGTCGAGCGAGCCGTCCTCCAGCGGATTGGCCGCGTAGCCGACCTTCGCCAGGTTGCGGTTGGTGAACTCGTCGGTGTTGACGATGATCGAGGCGCCCTTGGGCAGGTCGGCGAGGTTGGCCTTCAGCGCCGCCGGGTTCATGGCCACCAGGACGTTGGGCGCGTCGCCCGGCGTCAGGATGTCGAAGTCGGCGAAGTGCACCTGGAAGCTCGACACGCCGGGCAGCGTGCCGGCGGGGGCACGGATCTCGGCGGGGAAGTTTGGCAACGTCGAGATGTCATTGCCGAGCTGGGCGGTCTCCGAGGTGAACCGGTCACCGGTGAGCTGCATGCCATCACCGGAATCGCCAGCGAACCTGATGACCACTCGATCCAGCTGGCGGACCTGCTTGGTCACGTGAGCTGACCTCCTGTTGAGCCGGCGGGGCGGGGTCGGGGCGACGACTTAGCGAAGCCTTACAAGCAGAGGGTACGTCGGCCGCGCCCCGCCGCCTGCGGCGCAGGTCTCACCTGAGGATCGAATCCTCCGGACCTGCACCGCAGGACCCGCCGATCAGGACATTTCCGACGGATGATCGTCGGCGTCATCGCCCGAATCGCGGTACGGACTGTCCGAATGGCGGAACCTGGACCCGGCCACCGGACCGGGCGGCAGCCGCGGCAGGGTGAGCGAGCGCGGGAACGCCGAGCGGGGCGGCGGCGGCGGCAGCTCGCCCGCCGACACCAGCACGACCTCCTCCACCTCGTCCTCGGCGAGCTCATCGTCGTCGTACCGGCCGGCGCCGCCCATGCGCCGCCGCAGCGAGAACACCACCAGGAGGCCCACGACCGCGACCAGCCCGACGATGCCGACGACGAACGGCCCGCTGGACAGCCGGTCACTGGACAGCAGGTTGCCGTCCCCGTCGCCCCGGTGTGCCGAGTCGGTACCGCCGACGAGCGGCACGGCGGCGGGCGAGGCCGGCGCGTCGGTCGGCAGGGGTGACTCGCCGGCGATCGGCGGCGCGGTGATCCGGTAGTCGGCGCGCGTCTCGACGGTCGACCGGCCGGCCGGCGTCAGGTAGCCGTGAACGGCCCCGCTCAGCGGCAGCTGCTCGCGCGCGGCCGCGCTGATCGTCAGCCCGAACGTCACCTGCACTTCCCGTCCGGCGCTCAGGTCGCCCAGGTCGCAGCGGTCGCGGTCCTCGGCGATCTTGCGGCGCGACCGGCAGGCAGCCGGGAACGACACCAGGTCGACCCCGGGCGGGGTGACCAGCTCGACCGCCCCGTAGCCCCTGGCTGCGCCGGTGTTGCGCAGCTTGACCTGCAGCTGGGCGCCCTGCGTCTGCGGGGCGGCGACGCCGGGCAGGTCGAGCTGCGAGGCGGACAGCGCGATGCCGGGCGTCGGCGGGGGGCTGGTGAACCGGATGGCGACGTCGCGCTTGCGGACGATGTCCCGCGCGTGCTCCTTGTCGCGGACGGACGCGGTGACCGAGCCGGAGCCGGAGACCTTCCAGGCGTTCTCGTCGACGTCGACCTTGACCACGACCCGGCCGACCCTGCCCTCGCCGAGCCGGCAGCCGAAGCTCAGCGCCTTGACGTCGGTGGCGACGCAGCCGTCGGTGCCGTACGCGCCGACCGGCTGCGCACCGCTCGGCAGCACGTAGAAGCCGTCGATCTGCTCGGTGCCGACGTAGCTGCCGATGTTCTGCACGGCGATGACCAGCTCGGCGGTGCCGTTGCCCTGCCAGTACGCGTCGCCGACCACGATGTCACTGGCCAGCAGCTTGATGTTGTGCACGGCCGGCGGCTTCGTCGGCGGCCGGGTGGTCGGGGGCGCGGTGGTGGTGGGGGGCGGCGATTCGGTCGTCGGTTCCGCGGTCGGTTCAGGCGGCTCCGACGTCGGTACCTCCACCGTGGGCGGATCCGATGGGCCCTCCTCCGGCTCGGCCTGCACCGGGGCGGCGAAGACCAGGGAGCACACGGTGGTCAACAGCATGAGGGAGCCGGAACGCAGCTGCCACCGGGTGTGGTGGGCCGCGGGTGCGTCCATGAGGGGATGTCCTTTTGGGGTCTACTCGGCGGCAGCCGGGGGGTGACTTGGTTGCACTCCGGCAAGGGGGCCCATTATCTAGAGAGTTTCGAGTTTTGTGCATGTCGGAGATCGTGACGATCCGGGTACGGTGCGTATCGTGAGTGGATATCTGGGCGGGTATGCAACGCTCGGCCTCCTGCTACTGGTCGGCGCGGGCGTTTTCGTGGCTGCTTTTACAGCCAATCGGCTGCTGGGTCCGCGCCGATCAACGGACAGCGCGGCCACGCAGAGTGGCAAGTACGAGACCTACGAGTGCGGGCTCGACCCCGTCGGCGGCGACTGGGCGCAGGCCCAGATCCGCTACTACGTGTACGCCTACCTCTACGCGCTGTTCGCGGTGGAGAGCGTGTTCCTGTTCCCGTGGGCGGTGATCTTCGACCAGCCGGGCTACGGGGCCGCGGTCGTCGTCGAGATGGCGATCTTCGTCGCGGTGCTGGCGCTGGGCATCCTTTACGCGTGGCGCAAGAACATCCTGCGCTGGACGTAGCTCCACGCCGTCCAACGCCGTTCTACGCGCTTTTACGCCAGGCCGCGCCGGGACACCGCGGGCTGGCGGTCGCCCCGGATGGCCGCCACCGTGTCCAGGACCCGGCGGGTCTCCCTGACCTGGTGCGCCCGGAACACGCGGGCGCCCAGCCAGGCCGAGACCGCGGTCGCCGCGAGCGTGCCCTCCAGCCGCTCCCCCACCGGCAGGTCGAGGGTCTCGCCGATGAAGTCCTTGTTCGACAGCGCGACCAGCACCGGCCAGCCGGTGGCGACCAGCTCGCCCAGCCGGTTGGTGATGGCGAGCGAATGCCGGGTGTTCTTGCCGAAGTCGTGCGCCGGGTCGATGAGGATGCCGTCGCGTCGCACCCCGAGCTCGACGGCTCTTTCCGCCAGTGCGGTCACTGTCAGTACAACATCCTCCACCGGATCCGTGAACGCCACACGATGTGGGCGGGTGCGCGGGGTCAGCCCGCCGGCGTGGGAGCACACCAGCCCCGCGCCGGTCTCGGCCGCCACCGCGGCGAGCCCCGGATCGGCCCCGGCCCAGGTGTCGTTGATCAGGTCGGCCCCGGCGGCGATCACCTCGCGGGCCACCTCGGCGCGCCAGGTGTCGATCGAGATCACCACGTCGGGGAAATTTTCCCGGACGGCGGCGACGGTCGGGATCGTGCGTCGCAGTTCTTCGGCGGCGTCAACGGTACTGCCGGGGCCGGCCTTCACCCCGCCGATGTCGATGATGTCGGCACCGTCGGTGACGGCTTTCTCCACGGCTCGTAGCGCCGCATCCTCGGCAAACGTGGCGCCCCGGTCGAAGAACGAGTCCGGGGTCCGGTTGACGATCGCCATCACCGCATAGTCGCCGTCGGCGAACCGCCGGTTGCCCAGCCGGAACATCGCATGGCCTCCGTGTTTGCTTCTTATAGGTGTGCCGGGGTCGCCCGAGCCTCCTCAGCGTGCCACGATTCCCCCTATGGCTGAGTTCCTCCTCGTGTTGATCGCCGCTGTGGTCGTCGGGGCCATCGGGTTCGGCGTGTCGCTGTTGATCACCGGAGACGACCCGGGGATCGAAGGACATGAGCCCGACGGGCGCGCCGTGCCGCTGCCGTCGTCCCGCCCGCTCGTCGAGGGCGACGTGAACCAGCTGCGGTTCGACACGGTGGTCCGGGGTTACCGGATGGCCCAGGTCGACACCGCGCTGCGGCGGGCCGGATACGACATCGGCTACAAGGAAGAGCTGATCCACGTGCTCGAAGCCGAGATCAAGGCGCTGCGCGAGGGCCGGACCGAGGACGCCGACGCGCTGCGCGACGCGCGCGAGGCCGCGGTGTCCGGGGCGGGCGGCGCTTCGGCCGCTCCCACGGACTCGGATGCCGCCCCTGCCGAGGGCCCGGCTGCCGCCCCTTCCGAGGACTCGGCTTCCGACGACTCGGCCAAGGGCTGGGAGCTCTCGGCCTCGCCGGTGGTGAAGTGACCTTCAGCGAGGCCGAACAGCCGGGTACCGGCGAGGTCACCGCCACGGTGATCGTCAACGCGCCGGCCGAGGTCGTCTTCGCCGCCCTGACCGACTGGCGACGGCAGGGCGACTGGATCCCGTTCACGACCGTGCGGGTGCTGTCGGGCGACGGCGGCGAGGGCAGCCAGATCGAGGCCATCACCCAGGTCGGCCCGGCGGCGCTGCGCGACCTCATGCGAGTGGTGAAGGTCGACCCGCCGTACGAGGTCCGCGTCGTCCACCACGGCAAGGTCCTGCGCGGCCCGGGCGTGCTGCGCTGCACCCCGCTGGGCGCCGACCGGACCCAGGTGGTGTGGCACGAGTGGTTCCACCTGCCGGCCGGCCCGGCCGGCAAGGTGGCGTGGCCGGTGCTCTGGCCGGGCTCGAAGGCCGGGCTGACCGCGGCCCTGCGCCGGTTCGCCCGGCTGGTGGAGGGCGGAAAACTGTCATAGCCGCGAGGTAGGTTGCGGGCATGACGGATGTGGTGGTGGGTGCGGACGGCCTGGCCAGGTGCGCCTGGGGTGGCTCGACGCCGGACTATCTCGACTATCACGACAACGAGTGGGGCCGGCCGATCCGCGACGACAACGGGCTCTTCGAGCGGCTGACCCTCGAAGCGTTCCAGTCCGGCCTTTCGTGGATCACGATCCTGCGCAAACGGCCGGCGTTCCGCACGGCGTTCGCGGGATTCGAGATCGAAAAGGTGGCGGCATTCGGCGAGTCCGACGTCGACCGCCTGCTCGCCGACACGGGCATCGTCCGCAACCGTGCCAAAATCGAGGCGGCGATCGCCAACGCGCGTGCGGCCGCCGACTTACCCGAGGGCGTCGCCGCGCTCCTGTGGTCCTTCGCGCCCGACCCGCGCCCGGCCCGCCCGACCGACTCGGCGCAGGTCCCAGCCGTGACAGCGGAATCGCAGGCAATGGCAAAAGCCCTGAAGAAGCGCGGTTTTCGTTTCGTAGGCCCGACCACGGCCTATGCACTCATGCAGGCGACCGGCATGGTCAATGATCACGTCGCCTCTTGTTTTGTGCAGCTCGACCAGCCATGATCCCGACGAACGATCACCTGGCGTAGACCTGGCGAACTGCCTGCGGGCAACTGGAGAGTGAGCGAGATGACGGCCGAGTTCGCGGCGGATTTCGGCGGCCCGCTCGACCTGGTCGACTATGACCAGGGCTGGCCGGCCAAGTTCGCGTATTACCGCGACGAGCTGGCCGATGCCCTCGGCCCGGCGGCATTACGCATCGAGCACATCGGCTCCACGGCCGTGCCCGGCCTGGCCGCCAAGAACGTGATCGACATCCTGGTCATCGTCCCCGACGAGCACGACCAGGCTGCGTACCGTCCGGCCGTCGAGTCGACGGGCATGACCCTCGCCAACCGCGACCCGGCCGCCGCGTGGTCGTTCTACCGCCCGTCCGCCCCGCCCCGCACCCGCCACGTCCACGTGACGTCGCGTGGCTCGTCCCACGAGCGGGTGCAGCTCCTGTTCGTGGACTTCCTGCGCGCCCACGACCTGGCCGTGGACGCGTACGCCCAGGTGAAGCGCCGCCTGGCGATCCGCTTCGCCGACGACCGCGAGGGCTACACGCGGGCCAAGACGGACTTCATCTTCGACATGCTGGACCGTGCGGAGCAGTGGGCCGACCAGTGCGGCTGGTCCGTGGAGAGCCGCTAGCCGCTCCGCCGACTCGGCCCGCCGCCGGCTCGGAGCTGGACCGCCCGCGCAAGGAGCACCAGGGGCACGCACGCTCTGCCTTCTATACCTAGGCCTGCTACACCTAGGCCTGCCGCGCCCGCGCCCGCCGTGTCCTTTGACTGCACCGCGACGTTTCGGTCGATCGACCGACCGAACCACCGGCCCACGGATCAGATCACCCACCGCCGCGCTCTCGGCTCTGCCCGGCACACGGTCGGTCGACTGACCGAAACGGGCAGCCACCGAAATCGGACACCCACACGCCGCCGCCTGCACCTGCACCACCGCCTGCACCCACCTCACCGCCTACCTGGCCCCGCACAGCTTTCGGTCGATCGACCGACCGAAAGCGCCAGCTCGCGGATCGGGTCACCCCACCACCGCGCCCTCCGACTGCACCAACGCGCTTCGGTCGATCGACCGACCGACACGCCTGACGAGACGGGAGGCGCGGGTGACGGGGCGAGCGGCGGGCGCCGTCCCAGAGGGCGCGAGCCTGAGGGCGGCGGTCAGGTGACGCGGGAGCATGCGTGTGGGTGGCCAAAGCCGTCCGCTCGCCGATCCGGTCGACACGCAGCCGCCAACGCGCCCTCGGGCCGACCGCTTCCCGGCATGATCGCGAACGCCTCTGGGTGCCGCACGCCTTCATGATCATGGGACAGGGCCGCCGGGCTGCCGTGAGTTAAGGCCTGCTTCGGGCGTGGTGGAATGTCTTCATGGCGAAATGGACGGTCGTGGTCTCACCGGAGCAGTACGAGTCGGAGCGGTTGTACGGATCCGACAAGCTGGCTGTGCCGGGAGTTGGCGACTCGCTCAGCGCCGGGGATGAGGTCCTGCTTGTCGCCGCCATCGACGAACCCGTGGTGTTCGGGCTTGCCCGGGCCGACGGGCATGGCGGGCTGCAGTACACGGTCAATCTGCTCGAAGCGCCCCTGCCTGCGCCTGACTCGGTGAAAGCCGCAACGGAAGGCGTGCACGCTGTGGACGAGCGGGCGTTTCTCGACATCCAGCGGCGGGTGCGGCCGCCTGACACCGTGCGGCGGACCTGGCTTGTCAGCGTGGACATGCCCATTGAGGCGGCCTCGCCGGGGGAAGCGGTCCGAGCCTTCTGGAACTACGTGCGCGAGCTCGGACCGGCCGAACTGCCGGCGTTCGTCTGGCCGTCCGGGAACGAGCTGGCCATGCAGGCGTTCGTGCTCGGGGCCGAGGCCAACCAGGACCCCGAAGAGGACTGACCCGGATCCCGAAGCAACCAAAGGCCGAGGCGGTGCGTCTCATTGGGCAGTAACACGCTAGCCGGTTCGAGATGCCGGTGAGCCCTCCCTGAGGTGGGGTGGTGGGCGGTCCAGGGTAACCCCCGAAAAGGCCCGCCATCCCACTTGGGAGAGCTACTCGACCGCCGAGAAGCGGATCGAGCCCGCCACCAGGTCCGGGTGCTCTATGGTCAGCGCCGCCGCCACCGCTTCCTCCAGGCTCAGCGCGCCGCCCGCAGCGTAGGCCGCGTCGAAGTCCGCGTCGCCCATCGTGGCGCGGAGCTTGGCCTGCTGCTCCGTCCAGAACGAGCCGAAGCCGCCCGACGAGCAGCGCAGGCGGACGCGGGCGGCCTGGGCCGCGCCGAACAGGCGGGCGGCAGTCTCCAGGTCGGAGCCCATCGAGCAGCGGACGGCGATCGCGTTCAGGGTCTCGCAGACCCGGCGGTGGAAGCCGTACGTCATCCGGGAGCGCAGGGCCACGATCAGGTGGTCGTGGGCGGCCACCAGGTCGCCGCGGGACAGGGCGACCATGCCCAGCATCATGTCGACCGTGCGGCGGCCGCGCTCCAGCGGGCGGCCGTTCTCCAGCGGGCGGGCGCCGGCCAGCAGGATGGCGGCCTCGTCCAGGTCGGCGCGGCGCCACAGGAGCTGGGCCAGGGCGTAGACCGCGAACAGGGCCTCGGACTCGACGCCCTGGTCTTCAGCCCACGCGATGACCTCGCGGCAGGTGCGCTCGGCCTCCTCGGTGCGCCCCATCTCCAGCAGCGGGGCGCCCCGGCCGGCCAGCACGCGGGCGATGAGGCCCGGGTCGCCGGCCCGCTTGGCGGCCGCTTCGGCGCGCTGGGAGAACCGCAGCTCCTCGACCGTCTCGCCGTCGGCGCCTGCGTGCAGGGAGTGCATGTGGTACGCCGCGGCCAGCTCGGCGTCGGGCACCGGCTCGCCCGTCGCGCTGATCCGCTCGTACAGGCGGAACAGCCACATCCGGCCCTCGCGCACGAGGCCGCGCTCGCGCCACCACTGGTCGAGCGCGCCCGCGAGGGTCAGGCCCTGGCGGGCGCTGCCCCTGGTCACCGTCCAGTGCAGGGCGGCGCGGAGCTCGTCGGCCAAGGGGTCCAGTGTGTACAGCGAGAGCGTGACCGGCCGGCCGTCATCGTCAAGGTAGGCGTCGTGGGCGGCCTGGAGGCACCAGGCGACGTGCCGCTCGCGGGCCGACTCCTCCTCGCCGGACTCGAGCAGCATGCGGGCCGCGTACGCACGGATCGGGTCGAGCATGCGGTACGTCGCGTTCGCCGCGCCCGCCTCGGCCTGGAGCAGCGACTTGTCCACGAGCGTGGCCAGCGGGTCGAGCGGGTCGCCGTCGTGGAGCCACTCGATGGCCGGCAGGTCGACCGGGCTGGCGAAGACCGACAGCCAGCGCAGAAGCTGGGCCGCGCGGCGGTCGAGGGTGCGGTACGACCAGGAGACCGCCGCCTGCATCGTGCGGTGCCGGTCGGAGGCGTCGGCGTCAGCGCGCGACAGGCCGGCGTCGAGCGTGCCGAGGACGTCGTCGATGCGCTCCGCGAGCTGGGCGGCGGAGAGCAGCCGGAGGCGGGCCGCGGCCAGCTCGAGCGCCAGCGGCAGGCCTTCGAGAGCCTCGGCGACCCGGGTGAGCTGGGCGATGTCGCCGGGCTCGGCGGCGCGGCCGCCGCGGGCCGCCGCGGCGCGGTCGACGAGCAGGGCCACGGCGTCGCTGAAGCCACCGCCGCTGCTCGCCTCGACCGACAGCGGCGGGATGCGCCAGACGACCTCACCGGCCAGGCCGAGCGGCTCGCGGCTGGTGGCCAGGACGGTGACCTCGGGGCCGGACGCGAGCAGCCGGGAGACCAGGCGGCGGGCGGCGGGCAGCTGCGCGTCGGAGGTGTCGAGGAAGATCAGGAATCGGCGGCCACGGGCGTGGTCGGCGATCGTCTGGATGACCGGGCGGCCGGGCTCGGGGCGCAGGCCCAGGGCGGCGGCGACGTTGACGTCGACGAGGTCGCCGGTCGGGACCGTGCTGAGGTCGACGAACCACACGCCGTCGCGGAACTGCTCGACGAGCTCGCCGGCGGCCTCGACGGCCAGCCGGGTCTTGCCGGCGCCGCCCGCGCCGACGACGGTGACCAGGCGGTGCTGGTTGATCAGGTCGCGGACGGCGGCCCGCTCGGCGGCGCGGCCGATGAAGCGGGTGGTCTGCGTCGGCAGGTTGTGGGCCGGCGCGTCGATCGTGCGCGGGCGCGGGAACTGCCGGTCGAGGCCGGGGGCGACGAGCTGGAAGATCCGCTCGGAGCCGTCGAAGCCGCGCAGCCGGTGCAGGCCGAGGTCGAGCAGGCAGGCGTCACCGTGGAGCGGGCCGACGAGGGCGGCCGTGGCGGCGGAGCACAGGACCTGGCCGCCGTGCGCGGCGGCGGCGACGCGGGCCGCGCGGTGGACCTCGGGCGACGTGTACTCGCCGCCGTAGGGCTCGGCGAACCCGGTGTGCAGGCCCATCCGGACCTTGGGCCGGGCCTCGGGCGACGGCCAGTCGTGGGCGGCGAGGGCCCGCTGCGCCTCGATGCAGGCGGTGAGTGCGGCGGCCGCGTCGTCGAACGCGACGAAGAGAGAGTCACCCTCGGTGAAGAGTTCCGCACCGTCCGCCCCGGCCAGGGCGCGGCGGATCACCTGCCGGTGCTCGTGGAGCACCGCGCGATATCCCGCACCGAGCATCTGGGCCAGTCGCGTCGAGCCCTCGATGTCGGTGAAGAGGAAAGTCACCAGCCCGCTGGGCAGGTGCGTCCGCCCCGACACGTGAAACCTCCGCCTCCCCTTTTCAGGCGTGTCCCATATTTCCCCACCCCGGGGGCACGCGCATCGTAGAAACGGCCCCCACCATCGACCCTCAAGGTCGATCCGCACCCGCCCCTTCGGGGGGTGTATGCGCTGGTCAGCGGCGATGGAGGAAAAGCTTGAGTGGGTTTCGCGTGACGTAACGACAACGCGACGGCGACGGTTGTGGCACAACCGGCCACAACATCAAAACCGCATGGCCGGGGAATGCGAAACCCATTTGTAACAATGTTTCAGCAGCCGCACGCTCCGCCGCAGCAGCCACCGCCGCCGGCGGGCCTCGGCTGGGCCGCCGCAGCGGCGCCGCCACCCACAGCGACCGTCGAGAGCAGCTTCACGGTGTCGTCGTGACCTGCCGGACAGGCAGTCTTCACATTTGCTTCACGCATCGGACGCTGGACCTCGAAGGTCTCCCCACAGGCCCGGCAGCGGTACTCGTAACGAGGCATCTCCACAGGTTATGCGACGGTGACACGCGAGCGGGAATTCGCAATACTCGACCACGTGGCAAGCGACGACGACCGGGCACCAGACACGCGCGACGAATCCGCCGAGAAGGCCGGTCAACCGTCCACGATGGACACACTCTCCGTGACGGCGATCCGCCCACCGGCGCCGGGGGGTGGGCCCGACCTGAAGGTCCCCACCCAGCCGCACAAGCCGAAGCACGCCGCTGGGGAGTCGCCCGGTGACGTGCTGGAGTCGAAGCAGGGGCGGCTCGCCGAGCGGCGCGAGGCGGTACGGACCTGGGCCGGGCGGCCCGGCGGCCGGACCATGGTCGTCGGCGCGCTGATCCTGGTGATGCTCGCGCTGGCGTTCGTCGGCGGGAGGTACATCGTGCCCGCCACGGCCAAGCCCAACGCCGGCGCCTCGACGACCGCGATTCCGGAGGGCACCAACGGCGGCGGGGCCGGCCCGGAGACCGGCAACGCCCCGATCCCGCAGGTGCGGAGCGAGACCCCGTCCTACAGCCCGCCGCCCGGCACCAAGGAGCGCCCGGCCGACGTGCTCGCCGTCTGGGCCGCGCCGCGGGCGGTGAAGCTCGACATCCCGCCGGTGGCGATGCAGGCCTACGGCTACGCCGAGCTGATCACCGCGCGGACCACCCCGAGGTGCAAGCTGACCTGGACCACGCTGGCCGGCATCGGCAAGATCGAGTCCAACCACGGCCGCTTCAACGGGGCGCTGCTCCAGGAAGACGGCAAGTCGGTGCCGACCATCGTCGGCCCGCCGCTCGACGGGCAGAGCGGCCGCCAGGCCATCCGCGACACCGACCAGGGCGCGCTCGACACCGACAAGACCTGGGACCGGGCCGTGGGCGCGATGCAGTTCCTGCCGTCCACCTGGAAGCAGTTCGGCATCGACGCGGACGGCGACGGTGTGATCGACATCAACGACATCGACGACGCCGCCCTCACCGCCGCCGCGTACCTCTGCGCGGACGGCCGCGACCTTTCCACGATGGAGGGATGGAACGCGGCGATCCACGCCTACAACGTTCCCGAGGAGTACCGCGCCGCCGTCTTCAACGCCGCGAACGACTACGGCCGGCGGGACCGCACGGGGTAGATCAATGCCACGCTCTGCGCTCTGGTACTTCCGCTCAGCCACAAAGGTGGGCAAGCTTATGGCGTGAGGGTGCGCGAGTGGGACCCGGCGACGGCGCCGAAGGACGAAATCGAAGCGGTGCTCCGTGCGCTGAACGAGATCGTCGCGGTCGACGTGCCCGAGGATCCACCCTGGCGCATCACCCGCTTCCGGGAGTACCTCGCCGTCACCATGCCGGGTGAACGGCGCACTTCCTGGCTGGCGGAGAGCGACGGCGGCGAGATCCTCGGCCACGCGAGCCTGCTCGCCCTGGAGGAGATCGGCGTCCTGGAGCTGTCGGTGGTGCCCGCGGCCCGCCGCAGCCAGGTCGGCACGGCGCTGCTGGCCGCCGTGGCCAGACGGGCGGCCGAGGAGGGCTTCGAGTCGGTCGGCGTCGAGGTCATCGGCGGCACGCCGGCCGTGAAGTTCTTCGAGACGCACGGCTTCGAGTGCGCGTTCATCGAGATGCGCAACCTGCTCGACCTGGGCGGCGTCGACTGGCTGCGGCTGGGCGAGATGGCCGCCGGCATCGGGGCCGGCTACCGGGTCGAGTACCACCCGGGAGGTCCGCCCGAGTCGCACTACGCGGCCTACGCGGCGGCCAAGGAGGCGGCCCGCGCGGCCGTGGTCGAGGACCTGGAACTGCGCCCGAGCTCGTACGACGCGGAGCGGCTGCGGGCGAGCCTGGGCACCCTGCACGCGCGCGGCCTCAAGCCGTACATCGTGCTCGCCGTTCACGAGGCGACCGACGAGATCGCCGGCCTGACCGAAGTGGTCGTGCCCGCGCAGCGCCCGACCCGCGCCGACCAGTACGACACGATCGAGGTCCCGATCCACCGCGGCTACGGCATCAGCCGGGCGATCAAGGCGCGCATGCTGTTCGAGCTGCGCGCGGCCGAGCCGCACCTGCTCGACGTGCAGACCTGGAACGCGCTGGAGAACGAGCCGCTGCTCCAGGTCAACGCCGAGCTGGGGTTCAAGCCCGACCGTGAGTGGCGCGAGTACGAGGCGGACGTCGTCGACCTGCTGCGCCGGCTCAAGAGCTAGCGAACGGGCCCTGCACGAACGTGCCCTGGGCCGTGAACGGCCAGTTGTTCAGCGTGCAGCCGTTCAAGCCGATGGTCTGTGTCTGCATGATCGGCGCCGGGCCGCTGCCGGGGCACTGCATGTGGTCGAAGCCCAGGAAGTGGCCCATCTCGTGGTTGACCGTGTTGGCGTGGAAGTCGGTCGACGCCGGCTGCCCGGGGATGCCTTTGAGCCAGCGGCGCAGGTTGAGCAGGATCGTGTCGCCGTAGCGGCAGGAGTAGACGCCCTCGGTGTCGATGCCGACCGCGCGGCAGAGCTTGTCGACGGTCTTCGGGGTGGCCAGCCGTAGCCGGACGTCGAAGCTGTCGCCGCTCACCCGCTGGAACCGCCAGCTCGCCCCGCTGATCTTGTTCGGCCCGTAGGTCACCGGGTGCTGGGCCGAGAACGTCCAGCCGCGCGGCGCGGCGATCACCCGGTCGACCTCGGCGGCGGTCTTCGCGGCCGTCCACACCGGGTTGCTCCCCCACGCGATGCCGTTCTCGACCTCCACCCGGTACCGCACGAGCTTCGCGCCACCTCCGACGACGCTTGTGCCGCCGGAGGCGACCGCGAAGGTGCCGTTGCCGCTCGCGGGGACGCCACCGGAGGAGTCAGCGCCGCCGCCCTCCTTGACCGGAGCCTTCGACGGTGTCGGTGAAGGCGGAGGGGGAGACGGAGGGGGAGGCTGAGCGATCACCGGAGGAGACGACGGCAGCGACTGCGCGAACGACGGCGACCCGCATCCGGCGAGGGTCATGGACACAACGACCAGAGCAAGGCGGCGCACCCCGGCAGACTAAGCATGCCGGGGTGCGCCAAAGTGCCTCTGAGCTGGGATCTCGCCGAAACCCAACGGGATCCTCACAAACCTAGGGCAGCGTCCACTTCTGGTTCGCCGCCCCGGCGATGCACGTCCACAGGTGCACCACCGTGCTGTCCGCCGAGTTGTTGCCGGACACGTCCAGGCACTTGCCCGACTGCGGGTTGCGCAGCGTCCCGTCCGACTGCGGAGCCCAGTTCTGCGCTCCGCTGCCGTTGCAGGTCCACAGCTGGATCTTCGTCCCGTCGGCCGACCCGCCGCCCGAGACGTCCAGGCACTTGCCGAGGGCCCGCAGCGTCTGCCCGTTGCGGGTCCAGGTCTGCGCCCCGCTGCCGTTGCAGGTGTACAGCTGGATCTGCGTCCCGTCGGCCGTCCCCGAGCCGCGCACGTCGAGACACTTGTTCGCCAGCCCGCGAATCGGCCCGACGCCGGACGAGGGAGTCTTGACGAAGGTGAAGTCGTCGACGTCGAACAGCCCGGTGCCGGTGCCCGTGAAGGTCAGGAACACGTTGGCCGTTCCGCTCGGCACATTGGCCAACGGGGCCGTCACGTTCGCGAACGTCTCCCACCCACCGGTGTTCGGCACCGTGACCGTGCCCAGGATCGGCCCCGTGGCCGAGCCGGTGCGGACCTGGATCTGGCCGCCTGGCCCGCCGGACACGACCCGCGCCCGGAACGAGGTGGCACCGCCGACGTTGACGCCGTTGTAGCCCGCCCAGTCACCCGGTTCGATGTAGCCGAGGGTCTGGCCGTTGTTGGCGCCGGGCTTGGTGAAGGGCTGCGCGCCGTTGACCGAGCTGTACGACTCGGCCTGCACGGTCACATCGCCGCCGGCGACCGTCCCCTCCTTGATCCGGATGTTGCGGAAGGCCACCGTGTCGCCGGCGCCGTGGTTCTGGATGCCGATGTACCCGTCGAGGTTGCGGTTCGGGTCGGTGTTGGTGAAGTCGTTGATCAGCGAGCCGTTGAGGTACACCCGGATCCGCTGGCCCTCGACGAGCAGCTCGTAGGTGTTCCACTCGCCCGGCGGGTTGAGGGCGGCGTCCCGCGCCGCGATGTCGGCGGACTTGAACGTGTAGATCGCGCCCGTGGTGCGGTCGGCGGCGTCGGTGGCGTCGATCTGGATCTCGTACCCCTGGTTGACCGCCACCCACGGGTCGGTTCCCGGGTTCGGGAAGCCGACGAAGATCCCGGAGTTGCTGTCGCCGGTCATCCGCCAGTCGGCCTTGAGCGAGTACGAGGTGAACTGCTTCCCGGAGTACCAGAGCAGCCCCATGCCCCCGACGGAGGTCAGGGTGGCGTCCGAGTTGGTGAAGCTGCCGGGCCCGGCCTGCGACCATCCGGTCGTCGAGCCGTTGAAGAGGGTGGTGTACCCCGACTCCGGCCGGCAGTCGGCCTTCGCCCGCTTGGCCGCGTAGCGGATGCCGCCGAGCAGTTGGCCGCGGAAGTTGCTGTCGGCGTAGGACTCCTGGGTGTGCCCGAAGCCGGTGTAGAACGACCGTCCACTGTCGATGGTCTTGCACCAGGTGATCGGGTGGTCGGCGCCCATCGAGCCGCCCGAGTAGGTCGACTCGTCGAGCGTGGCGAGCACGCGGGCCGTCGAGCGCGGGTTGGTCTGGTAGTTGTACAGCTCGTCGGTGCGGACCCAGCTCTGCGGCAGGTGCGCCGTCGCCGGGTGGGCCCGGTTCTCGGTGCGCGACGTGACCTGCTGGATCGCCGGGTGGGACGCGAAGTACGCGC
The DNA here is from genome assembly GCF_022095675.1 of Dactylosporangium sp. AC04546. GTDB lineage: Bacteria > Actinomycetota > Actinomycetes > Mycobacteriales > Micromonosporaceae > Dactylosporangium. The sequence continues at coordinate 17,623 of NZ_JAHYSG010000042.1, forward strand.
CGACGAGTTGGCCGTAGAAGGCCCACGAGTACTCGGTGTCGGCGGCGGCGTGGACGCCCACGTAGCCGCCCCCGCCGCGGATGTACGACTCGAAGGCCGTCTGCTGCGTGTCGTTGAGCACGTCACCGGTGGTGCTGAGGAAAACGACCGCCTCGTACTGCGCGAGGTTGCCGGTCGTGAACGCGGCGGCGTCCTCGGTGGCGGTGACCGTGAAGTTGTTCGCCGCGCCCAGCTGCTGGATCGCGGTGATGCCGGCCGGGATCGAGTCGTGCCGGAACCCGGCGGTCTTGGAGAATACGAGCACGTCGTAGGGCGCGTCGGCGGCCTGGGCCGCCGTCGAGTAGAGGGTGCAGGCGGCGAGGGCGACGACGGTGCCCGCAACGGCCAGCAGTTTGCGCATGGTCACTCCCTTCAACGAGTGAACCAGGGTGGGCGCCCGCGTGGCGGCGCGAGCGCCCACGCTCGGGTGATTACGGCATCGACCACTTCTGGTTCGCCGCACCGGCGATGCACGTCCACAGGTGCACCACCGTGCTGTCCGCCGAGTTGTTGCCGGACACGTCCAGGCACTTACCCGACTGCGGGTTGCGCAGCGTGCCGTCGGCGTTGGGCACCCAGTTCTGCGCGCCCGTGCCGTTGCACGTCCACAGCTGGACCTTCGTTCCGTCGGCGGTGCCGCCGCCGGAGATGTCCAGGCACTTGCCGAGGGCCCGGAACGTCTGGCCGTTGCGGGTCCAGACCTGCGCCCCGGTGCCGTTGCAGGTGTACAGCTGGATCTGCGTCCCGTCGGCCGTGGCCGCGCCACGTACGTCGAGGCACTTCCCGGCCAGCCCCTTCACCGGCCCGACCCCGGTGCCACCCGGGCCGGTCGTGAACGTCCACGAGTCCAGGTCGAACAGCGCAGCCGTCGTGGCGCCGGAGAAGGTGAGGTACAGCGAGGTCGTCCCGGCCGGCGCGTTGCTGATCGAGCCGGTGACGGTCGTGAACGTCTCCCACGAGCCGGTCACCGGGACGGTCGCCGAGCCGATGATCGTGCCCGTCGGCGAGCCGGTGCGCAGCTGCAGCGTGCCGCCCGTACCGCCCGACGAGACCCGGGCGCTGAACGAGGTCGCGTTGTTCACCTTGTACGGGTCGAACTGAATCCAGTCGCCGTTGTGGATGTCGCCGACGGTCTTACCGCCCTCCGCCGTGGTCTTGGCGAACGTGTTGATGCCGGAGGACGTCTTGAAGTGCTCGGCCTGGCGGTGCCGGGGCTGCAGGATGTTCTGGGCGTGCGTGGTGAGCCCGCCCTTGTCGGTGTACGACGCGTCGAAGATCGGGAAGATGTTCGCAGCGTCGTCGTGCTCACCGTCGACCGGGATGTTGATCGTGCCCGAGCAGCCCGCCTGGGACGTGATCTGGTGGGCGTGCTGGTCGTGGCCGAGCACGTAGGTCATGGTGACCTTCGTGCAGTCGATCGCCCCGTCCTCGGGGTCGGTCACCGTGACGCTCCACGGCACCGCGTCGCCGAACGACACCAGCTGCCCGGACGACGGCCCGTGGATGGTGATCGTCGGCGCGGTGTTGCCCACGCTGATGAGCACGCTCGCCGAGCCGGTCGCGCCCTGCGGGTCGCGCACGGTCAGGGTGGCCGAGTAGTTGCCGTTGGTGGAGTACGTCTTCGTCGGGTTCGCGGCGGTCGACGTGGTGCCGTCGCCGAACGCCCACGAGTAGGTGAGCGCACCGCCCTCGGGGTCGGACGAGCCGGCCGACGAGAACGTCACGGCGAGCGGGGCCGCGCCCGACGTGCGGTTGGCGCTCGCGACGGCCGTCGGGGCCCGGTTGCCGCCGGCGACGTAGTCGTAGCGGTAGAGCGCCGAGTTGGCGTCGCCGTTGAAGTAGCCGGTGCCGTAGTCGAGGACGTACAGCGAGCCGTCGGGGCCGAAGGCCATGTCCATGACCTGCTTGCCGTTCCACGGGAACGTGTCGATCGCGCCCGGCGAGCCGTCGGCGTTGAGCTTGATCGGCTTGATCCAGCCGCGGCCGAACTCGCCGGCGAAGAACATATTGTCCAGCGCCTGCGGGAACTTCGTGGCCGACGGGTTGGCCGCGTCGTAGTGGTAGACCGGACCGGCCATCGGCGACTCGGAGCCTCCGCCGAACTCCGGCGGGGTACCGGCGTCGCCGCCGTAGCGGATCCAGGACGGCTTGGCGGCGGGCAGGGTGGTCAGGCCCGTGTTCCGGAACGAGTTGTTCGTCGGGCCGCCGGTGCAGTTGTACTTCGCGGCGCCGGTGTTGGTGGCGAAGTCCCACTCGTTGTAGGTCTCGTTGGCGGTGTTCGTGCCGGTGCAGTACGGCCAGCCGAAGTTGCCGGGCGCGGTGATCCGGTTGAACTCGACCTGGCCCGACGGGCCGCGGGTGGCGCTGGTGGTGCCGGCGTCGGGGCCGTAGTCGCCGACGTAGACCACGCCGGTCGCCTTGTCGACGCTCATGCGGTACGGGTTGCGGAAGCCCATCGCATAGATCTCGGGCCGGGTGTTCGCCGTGCCGGGCGTGAACAGGTTCCCCGACGGGATCGAGTAGGTGCCGTTGGCGTTCACCTTGATCCGCAGGATCTTGCCGCGCAGGTCGTTGGTGTTGCCGGCGCTGCGCTGCGCGTCGTAGGCGGGGTTGCGGTTGGTCCGCTCGTCGATCGGCGAGTAGCCGGCCGAGTCGAACGGGTTGGAGTCGTCGCCGGTCGACAGGTAGAGGTTGCCGGCCGCGTCGAAGTCGATGTCGCCGCCGACGTGGCAGCAGATGCCGCGGTTGGCCGGCACGTCCAGGACGGTGACCTGGCTGGCCATGTTGACCGTGAAGTCGGCGTTGAGTGTGAACCGGGACAGGCGGTTGACCCCGGTCCAGGTGGCCCAGTCGGTGGCGGTACCGGTGGCCGGCGCGTCGCCCGCGGGGGTGCTCAGCGGGGGCGCGTAGTAGAGGTAGATGTACCGGTTGGTGGCGAAGTTCGGGTCTGCGGCGACGCCCTGCAGACCCTCCTCGTCGTGGGTGTACACGGGAATGTTGGCGATGACGGTCGTGGTGCCGCCGGCGTCGGTGCGCCGGAGCGTGCCGTTGCGGGCGGTGTGCAGGACCGAGCGGTCGGGCAGCACCGAGATGGCGAGCGGCTCGCCCACCTCGGGTTCGCCCTTGGCCAGGGTGACCTGCTGGAAGTCGGCGGCATTGATGGCCGCCGCCGCGGGGGACGCGGGGCCGGCGAGGACGCCTAACCCGCTGGAGACGAGCAGAACGGCGACGGCTGACGACCGCCACCTCGAGGGCTGATGGTTCACGGGTGTCCCTTCCTGACTACAGGTGCCAGGCAGGGCGCGCGCCGCCGCGCCGGAGCCGATACGGCATTCACGTCCTGTAACCGCGCCGAACGGATACATTGATGACGCACTCTGAGTGCCGTGGGGGACACACTAGGGGTTTCGGCTCAGACTGTCCATACTTTTCGATGTCTGCTCGAAAGTTCGGTTTGGACGATCGAAAGCCGCCCCGAAACGGGTGCCTATGCTGGGTGCCATGGGGGTGGGGTTGCGAGCCGACGCCGAGCGCAACCGGCGGCAGCTGATGGACACGGCCCGGGTCGTGTTCGCCGAGCGTGGGCTGGACGCGCCGCTCGACGAGATCGCCCGGCGCGCGGGCGTGGGCAACGCGACGCTCTACCGGCGGTTCCCGACGCGCGGCGAGCTGGTCACGGCGGTGTTCCGCGACGCGCTGCGGGAGCTCGTCGCCGCCACCGAGCGGGCGCTGCAGGTCGCCGACCCCTGGCACGCCTTCGCCGGGCACGTCACGTTCCTGTGCCGGTTGCAGGCGGAAGACCGGGCCTTCGCCGACCTGCTCACGGCGTCCCTGTCCGGGGTCCCGGAGCTGGAGCGGCTGCGCGGGCAGGCCCTGGCCGGCCTGGCCGAGCTGGTGGACCGGGCGAAGGCGAGCGGCAACCTGCGGGCCGACCTGCAGCACGAGGACGTCGTGCTGATGCTCATGGCCAACGCCGGGCTGGCCGAGCGCACCGGCCGGTTGGTCCCGGCGGCCTGGCGGCGGCAGCTGAGCTTCCTGCTCGACGGCCTGCGGGCGTCGAGCGCGACGCGCCCGGCCCCGTCGGTCGGCAGCGACGCGGTGCAGCAGGTGATGCAGTCGATCGCCAAGCGGGGCGGCCTCGGCTGACGGCTCAGCAGGTCTCGCGCCAGGCGTCCAGGTCGAGCTTCTTCTTCATCGACGAGAACCGCAGCGCCTTGACCTTCGGGCAGAACGAGCCGGTCGAGCCGTCGTACTCGACGTGGAAGACCGGCTTGCCGGCGTCGACGAAGACCTTGAGCGTGTCGCACTCGTCGTACCGCGCGCACTCCTCGTTGACCGCGAAGTCGAACGCCGGGGCCAGCTCGCGGGCCTGCTCGACGTCGTTCTTGAGCCCCACGGCCAGGCCGTGGCGGTGGGCCAGGTCGGCGACCCGGCGGTTGAATGTGAGCTGGTCGGCGGCGGTGAGCGGGAAGCCGCTGCTGTTGCTGTAGCCGTCGACGTTGTCCGGCTCGACCGCGTCGAACCCCTTGTCCCTGCAGGTCTTGAAGCGGGCGGACAGCAGCGGCTCCAGCACGTCCCAGCGCCGCACGTCGAGCCACTTCTCCCCCGGCCAGCCGTCGAGGCCCTTGCCCTGCACCGACTCGGGGAAGTTCCTGGCGTCGGCCCGGAAGTCCTCGTGCGCGCCGACGTTGACGTAGCAGATGACCCGCCGGCCCTTGCCCTTCAGCGCCGCCACGTCGGCCTTCGAGGTGTTCTCGCCGTCGACGTCGTACACCTCGGCCTCGACGTTCTTGTCGAGCGTGCCGGTGAGTTGCCACTGCCAGGTCATGCCGACGGCCGGTCTCCACCAGCCGCCGGCCGCCGGCGGCGGTCCCGATGTGCTCGGTGCGGCCGGGGCCGATCCCAGACCATCCACTCCGGACGGTCCGACGCCGGCGGTGTGCGGGGCCTGGCGCGACGGGTCGGGCACCGTCCGGCCGTCGCCGCCGCCGGTGCACGCCGCCGCGTAGCCGGCCACGACCAGCATCAGCGCGCAGAGGACGATCCGCAGGCCGCGGTCGGTCATCTGGCGGCCGCCCGTTCCCGCAGCGACGAGGGCAGCCCGTGGTACGGCAGCGGCGCCTGCAGATCGGTCACCAGGCCGTGCGGGGCGCGCGAGAGCAGCAGCGCGGTCGCCGTGCCGAGCTGCTCGGCCGGCACGCCGTAGACCAGGTGCGCCGCGTTGGGCCAGTCGCGCCCGCCCGGAGCCTCCACGTAGGACTCCCATGGTCCCTCGAAGGTACACACCACGTCGGCCAGCGCCGCGTACCCGGGCAGCGGGCGGGTGCCGGGGTTGAGCACCACCGAGCCGCGGACGGCCCGCACGACCTGGGTGACGTACCGCAGCCCGGCCGCGTCCGACGGCACCTGGTCGAAGAAGATCCCGCCGACCGGGTACTGCGCCCAGCCGACCATGTCGCACCAGACCTCGCCGTTGGCCCGGTTGCCGTAGTCGAGGTCGACGTAGCCGAGCATGCGCACGCCGAACCGCTGCAGGCGCGCGGTCGCCACGGCGTACACCTCGTCGCGCCCGGCGCCGGGCCCGTCGTGGATGTTGACGATCGCCGTCGGGCGCTCGGCGGTGCGGCACAGGGCGTCCCACGCGTCGGGGTCGACGAGCGGGTGGACGTACATCGGCAGGAGCATCATCGGTAACTCTCCGGATCACGCAGGACCAGCGCCGCGACGGCGAGGCCGGGCAGGGCCGCCCCGAGCAGGGTCGCGACGGCGAGGGTTTCGGCGAAGGCGGGCGCCACCTGCACCAGGGCCGGCGCCCAGTGCCCGACGCCCGCGACGAGCAGGGTCGGCCACCACACGACGATCGCCGCGGTGCCGGCCCGGCCGTGCGCGGCGAGCACGAGGCACAGCGCGTACACGCCGGTGAGCAGCACCGCCGCGGCGAACGCCTGGCCGCCGGGCGGGTGCGCGCCGAGCCACACCGCGCCGGCGACCAGCGCGCCGGCGACGACGGGCAGGCTGAGCACGGCGACGGTGCCGGCGCTGATGCCGCCCAGCCGGCGGTCAAAGGCGAACCGGTCGGCCAGCGACGCGCGCGCGTGCGCGATCCGGCGCCGGTGCCACACCAGGGTGAGCTCGATCAGCGGTACCCCGAGCAGCAGCGGCACCGCCTCGACCGGCAGCCGGTGCGGCGCGATGCCGTCGAGGGCGACCGTGCGCAGCAGGGCGGCCTGCCCGGTGCCGACCAGGCCGTACAGCAGCGCGTACCCGACGTCGTAGCGCCACGACCGCCAGCGCCGGCGGCCCCTGCGCGTCGGGTCGCGGCGCACGACCGGCAGGTAGGCGACCAGGAGCACGATGGCCACGCCGACGAGGAGGCCCACCACGGCCGGCCGCCCCCACCCCGCGGCGATCCCGGCGGCGGCCAGCCAGCACGGCACGGCCGCCGCGAGCACCGGCCGCTCCCGGTTGGTGACCAGCGCGACCGACGCGACCGCGAACAGGGCGAGCTGGACGGCGGCGACCAGGTACGCCCGGGCCCCGGTGCCGAGCAGCACCGGCGACCACAGCGCGGCCAGGCCGGCGAAGCCCATGCCGAGCAGCCGGGCGGCGGCCGTGGTGCCGTGCTCGGAGAGGGCGCGGTAGCCGAGGTACGACAGCGCCTGCCCGCCGCCCCAGCCCAGCAGCAGGGTGCCGGTCGTGGCCAGCGCGGGTACGCCGTCCACCTGGGCCGACGCGCCGAGGCCGATGGCGAGCGGGGTGAGGTAGATGAACGCGCGCACGAGCGTGTCGACGACGACGGTCCGCACCCGCGGGCCCTCGGCCGGGAACACCGGATAGGTGAGCGTCTCGGCGTTGTCGTACGTGCGGGCGACGACCCGGCCGGCCAGCGCGAACACGGACGGCAGGCCGTACTCGCGGTCGGCCACGCGGTCGTTGATCCCGTTGGCCTCCAGGATGGCGGCGATCTCGTCGACGTCGACGGCGCCGACGCAGTCGTCGCGCATCCGGTCGGCGAGGGCGGACACGGGGTCGGTGCTGACCCGCCCGACGAAGCGCAGCGACTCGCCGCTCAGCGGCGGCTTGCGCTGCGCCGGGACGACGATCAGCGAGTCGGCGCTCACGCGACGGCCCGCACTCGCATCGGTCCTGCTACATCAGGCTTGATACATCCGCCGTGATGCATCGCGAATGATGCATCAAAACCGATGCATCTGTCTTGATCCATCGTGTGTGATGCATCCAAACCGATGCATCCGAGTTGATGCATCAGGGCTGATGTGGGCGGTGCGCTCATGCGGGCACCAACTCCGGCGCCGGGGCCGCGGCGGTGAGGGCTGTGTAGCGGTCGCGGTACGCGGTCAGGCAGCGGTCGAGGGTGTGCTCCGCCAGCGCCCGCTCGCGGCCCCGCCGGCCGGTCGCCGCGCGCAGCTCCGGCGAGGTGAGCAGCGACACGCACGCCTCGGCGAACCCCCGCGGGTCGCGTGGCGGCACCACCAGGCCGGCGTCGCCGACCGCCTCGGCCACGCCGCCGACGTCGGTGCTCACCGTCGGGCGGCCGCACATCATGGCCTCCAGGACGGTGTACGGCATGCCCTCCGAGATGCTGGACAGCGCCGCCACCTGGCCGGCCGCGAACGCGTCGCGGCTCGACGCGCACGGGCCGGCCCAGGTGACCGCGTCCTGCACACCCAGCTCACGGGCGACGGCCCGGCAGGTCGCCGCGTACTCCTCGTTCCCAGCCGGCACCGGACCGGCCAGGTGCAGGCGCGCCCCGGGCACCTCGGCGCGGACCAGGGCGAGCGCGCGGATCAGCGTCTCCAGGTCCTTGAGCGGGTCGATCCGCCCGACCCAGGAGATGACCGGCTCGGGCGGCTCGTCGGCGAGCGGCGCGAAGCGGGCCGGATCGACGCCGTTGCCGATCACCTGGATCTTCGCCGGGTCGGCGCCGTGGCGGGTGGCCCACCGCGAGTTGAAGCCGCTCACCGGTGTGATGAGGTCGGCCTCCCAGTACGCGAGCCGGGCCAGCGCGCGGTGGAAGCGCAGCAGGGCGGTCTTGACACCGGCCGGCTGCGGGCCGGCGGCGAGGTAGCGCTCCCGGAGGTACACCCCGTGCTCGGTCATCATGAAGGGCACCCCGAGTCGCCATTTGGCGGCCAGCGCGACCATCGCCGACAGCCCGTTGGCGTTGGCGTGGACCAGGTCGGCGTCCGCCGGCAGGGCTGCGGCGAGCGGCCGGAGTGCGTGCTCCAGCAGTACCGCCGAATCGTCCGCGTCCCGCAGGGTCATCCGCGGCAGGGACAGGCCCTCGAACCGGGCCCGCGCCCAGGCGTCCAGGAGGATGTCGGCGAGCGGCGTGCCGGCCAGTGGATGCCGGCCGGACGCACGCAGGAACCGTTTCTCGGTGGCGATCGCCGCCAGCTCACGCAGGCCCTCGCCGAAGACGACCAGGTCGGCCGCGGTGTCGCCGAGCATGCCCCGGCACAGGCGCGCGGCGGCCCGGTGCGGCCGGCCGCGCGCCGGGCGGGCCGGGCCCCAGACCGGCACCGCGGAGAGCGACCGGACGTTGCCGGGCAGTTCCATCGCGGGCCGGTCGGGCTCGGTGCCGACGATGGCCACCAGGTCCCACTCCACATCGGACAGTCCGCCCACCAGCTGGTCGCACCAGGTGCTGACCCCGCCGGTGACGTACGGGTAGGTGCCTTCGTTGACGAGGACGACGCGCACGGCCGAATCCTCAGCTCGGCAGGCGCAGCAGCTGCTGACCGTTGCGCGGGACGGACCGCCAGGCCGAGCGCTCGCCGCCGTAGGCGTCGCCGAACGCACCGCCGCCGACCTCCAGGCCCAGCAGCGAGAGCGTCACCAACTTGGTGCCGTTGGGCGTGGTGAGCGGCACGTCGACCGTCGCGCCCTTGTTGACGATCGTCACGCGGCCGTCCAGCGTGTACGCCTCGATGCTGCCGTTCTGCACCGCGGCGCGCCAGGCCGCGACCCGCGCGTTCTGCTGCGCGGTCTCGGCGAACTTCGGGTTCACGACCGGGGTCGCCGCGGTGTAGGTCGCGCGGTAGCGGGCCAGGATCGCGTCGAGCACCGGGTAGAGGACCCGGTCCTCGGCCAGGTTCGACTGGTGCGCGTAGTGCGGCGCCGGGTTGCCCGAGACGACGTGGTCGTAGGCGATGCGCGCCTCCGTCGGCACGATGTACTCCCGGAAGCCGCTCGCGTCGAGCGGGTCGATGCAGGTGGAGGTCGCGGGGTTGGCCTCACAGATCCCGCTGCCCCCGTCGGCGCGGCTGGTGTAGATCCAGTTGTACTCGTCGACCTCTTCGGCGACGGTCGCGACGTTGTAGTAGATGTTCATCGGGAAGCGCGGCACGGTCGTGGCGTTGCCGACCGCCCGGGCCGCCTGCTCGCGGGAGGCGTCCGAGGCGATGTACCTGATCCCGGTCGCGTTCAGCGCCGGCGCGAGGTTCGGGTTGTCGGCCGGCATCTGCGGGAGCGTCCTCAGGCCCGAGTGCTCGCCGGTGACCAGCTCGGCCGCGTCGATCGCGATGCCCCTGCCCCGGGCCCAGTCGGCGTTGTTCCTGATCTGGGCTGTGATGTCGGCCTGCGACACCCACTGGGTGGTGCACCGCCACGGGGTGACGCTGAAGTCCTGCACGCAGCCGAGGTACGGGTGCTCGTAGGTGTGGTTGATCCAGCGAAACTGGGCCTTGTTGGTGAGGTATGCGCTGGTCAGCGGGTCACCGGCGCCCGCCTCGACGCTGCCGCCGCCGTTGAAGACCATGTCCAGCTTCACGCCATTGGCCCGCTGCCACGCGATGGCCGCCCGGACGTCGTCGGGCGTCATGCGGATGGTGGTGTTGTACGGCAGCACCGCCGGGTCCCGCTGGGGGTTGCAGTCGTCGCCGACCGTGCAGTTGTGCACGGTGTCCCAGCGGTCGTCAGGCAGGAAGACGTCATCGATGTGCACGCTGAAGAAGTTGCGCGTGATGCCGAGGTGCACGCCTCGGGTGAGCCAGGTGACGAGGCCGTGGCCGAGCTCCATGGCGTGGGTCTGGTTGCGGTTGGCGGCGAGGGTGACGACCAGCTCCTCGCGTCCGTCGTGCTCGTAGACGCCGAGCAGCGAGCCGTTCGCGCCCCGGGTCGCGCCGGTGACCAGCGGGGTGAAGGTGGCACCGGCGGCCGGCTTGCCCAGATATCCGTAGGACTCGATCACCTGGGGATCACGGTCGTCGATGCGGACCGTGCCGGCCAGGTAGCCGAAGCCGGCCGCTTTGCCGGCGTCCGTCACCGTCATGGCGGCGCCGTCGAGGGTGCCGCTCCACGCGAGGTCCAGGCCCACGGCCGGGTTCGCCCAGGTGTACGCGTCGATCTGGCGGATCTTGAACTCGCGCTCGAAGTCGGCCAGGGCGGTTGCCTCGGCGCCCGCGACGGCGCTCTCGTTGGGGACGACGACGCCCTGGAACTTGGCGCGGCGGGTGCCGCTGACGCTGTCGGCGAGGTACGCGGCGGTGATCTGCGGGCGCCCCTCGGTGCCGAGCGCGACCGTCGTGGAGGGGACGCCCTCGCGGTCGAGCTGGGCGCGGAGCATGTCGATGCCGGTGCTGCCGTCGTCGAGGACCAGGACGCGGAGGTCGATGCGCTGCTTGGGGGCGGCCGCGAGGGCCGGTTGGGCGAGGGCGATACCGGCGGCGCCGACGAGGGCCAGCGCCCCGGCGACGATCCGGCGGCGGACGCGGAACTTCAACGTGCTTGCTCCTTCGACGGGGATTGTCAGGCGGCTTGCGCGACTGCTTCCTGGGAGTCGCCCGCGGCGCTGCGCACGATGGCGTCGAGGCCGTGGCGGGCGCGCCAGCCGAGGCAGGCGAGGATGCGGGCGGGGCTGGCCACGACGGCGGCGGGGTCACCGGGCCTTCTCGGGGCGGCGTCGTACGGCAGGCTGCGGCCGAGCGCCCGGGACACGGCCGCGATCATCTGCAGTACCGAGGCGCCCTCACCCCGGCCGATGTTGAGGACCTCGTCGCGCAGCTCGCCGCGGTGCAGGGCGAGCGCGGCCCGCACGTGGGCGTCGGCGATGTCGGCGACGTGGACGTAGTCGCGCACGGCGGTACCGTCGAGCGTCGGGTAGTCGGTGCCGTAGACGGTCGCCGGGATGCCGAGCGCGGCGGCCCGCAGCAGGCGGGGCACGAGGTTGGTGCCACCGTGGTCGCGCAGGTGCGGCTTGGCGGCGCCGGCGACGTTGAAGTACCGCAGCGCGGCCCACCGGAACCCGCCGCTCGCGGCCGCGTCCCGCAGCATCCACTCGCCGACGAGCTTCGTCCGCCCGTACGCGTTCTCGGGCGCGGTCGGGTCCTGCTCCCGGACCGGCGACCGGCGCGGTGTGCCGTAGACGGCGGCGCTGGACGAGAACAGCACCGACCTGGTACCACTGCCGGCCGCCGCGTCGAGCACGGCGCGCAGCCCGTCGAGGTTGTCCTGGTAGTACCGCAGCGGGTAGGCGTTGGACTCGGCGACGTCCTTGCGGGCGGCGAGGTGGATCACGCCGTGCGGCTGGTGCCGCCGGAAGATCTCCCGCATCGTGACCCCGTCGCGGACGTCGGCCCGCACGAGCGGCACTCCGAGCGGCAACCGGTTGGCGCGCCCGGTCGACAGATTGTCGACGACGATCGATTCGATGCCCGACGCCCCGAGGGCGTTGACGATGTGCGCGCCGATGTAGCCGGCGCCTCCGGTGACGAGCCATCTCACGATGGGGGCAACGAGGACCTACATCAGCGAATCGGACAACTGTCGTGTTCCTGACAGTCGCCTCAACCGAAAGTTTCCCCCGATGGGTCCCGTAACCCACGCTTGACCAGCAGAAACCATTCTGTGCGGCCGGGCTGACTGCCGCGTTGAGACACGCCGGAATTGCCCGATTTATCCGCCTCTGAGGTCCGCCTCACGCCGCGACGACCAGGCGGGGTGGCGGGGCGGTCGCGGCCGTTGCGCTCGACTGCGTAGACGTTGGTCGATCCACCCTCATGGCAATCCCCCAGCGGCCGAGGGTGGATCGACCAACGTCGAGGCACGTCGGCCAGCGGCCATGATCAATGGAAGGATTTGGCTGCCATAACAACCAGAACTCTCCATCGATCATGGCCCGGCCCAGAATTCCGCGGGCCGCGGCCCGGAACCACGCGTGGCCCGCGCCCAGAGCCACGCCCGGCCCGCACCCACGCGCGGCCCGAAACCCCGTGCGGCTCACACCAGGCCCAAACACGCGTGCCTGCCGACCCGGTTGACGTCGGCAGGCACGCGCGCAGGCTGAGCGGAACTACATGTTGCGCAGGAGGCGAGCCGCGTCACTCGCCCAGTACGTCAGGATGAGCTGGGCGCCGGCCCGGCGGATCGACGTGAGCGTCTCCAGGATGACCCGCTCGCGGTCGAGCCAGCCGTTGGCGACGGCGGCCTCGACCATCGCGTACTCGCCGGAGACCTGGTAGGCGGCGACCGGGACGTCGGTCATCTCGACCACCCGCGCGAGCACGTCGAGGTACGGCAGCGCGGGCTTGACCATGACCATGTCGGCGCCCTCCTCGATGTCGAGGGCCACCTCGCGCAGCGCCTCCCGCAGGTTCGCGGGGTCCTGCTGGTACGACTTGCGGTCGCCGACCAGCGCCGACTCGACGGCCTCGCGGAACGGGCCGTAGAAGGCGCTGGCGTACTTCACGGCGTAGGCGAGCAGGGACACGTCGGTGTAGCCGGCGTGGTCGAGCGCCCGGCGGACCACGCCGACCTGGCCGTCCATCATCCCGGACGGGCCGAGCACGTGGGCGCCGGCCTCCGCTTGGGCGAGGGCCATCAGCTCGTACTGCCGCAGCGTCGCGTCGTTGTCGACCGACCCGTCGGCCGCCAGCACGCCGCAGTGCCCGTGCGAGGTGAACTCGTCGAGACACAGGTCGGCCATGACCACCGTGTCGTCGCCGACCTCGGCGATCACGTCGCGGATCGCGACGTTGAGGATGCCGCCGGGGTCGACGCCGCCTGAGCCCGTCTCGTCGCGGGTCTCCGGCACGCCGAAGAGCATGATGCCGCCGACGCCCTCGCTGACCGCCTCGGCGGCGGCCTTGCGCAGCGACTCGCGGGAGTGCTGGACCACGCCCGGCAGGGAGCTGATCGGCCGTGGCTCGGTCAGCCCCTCCTTGACAAACACGGGCAGGATCAGGTTCGACGGCTGGACGTGCGTCTCCGACACGAGGCGGCGCATGGCCGCGGTGCGCCGGAGACGGCGCGGACGGACGTCAGGGAACCCCATGGGACGAACCCCCTAGCGGAACCGCAGGGCGGTTGGGCCCTGCACCTTGGAGCCGCGGCGCTGTTTCGCGGGCATCGCGGCCAGCTTCTCGCGCAGCTCGACCGCGTAGCCGGCGAGCGCCTCGACCAGGTCTGACACCGAGGCGTGCGCGGGCTGCACGTCGACCCGCAGGCCGAACTCGACGGCAGTGTCGGCCGTCTTCGGCCCGATGACCGCGACGACCGTGCGGGCGTGCGGTTTGCCGGCGATGCCGACCAGGTTGCGGACGGTGGAGGACGACGTGAAGAGGACCGCGTCGAAGCCCCCGGACTTGATGGCGTCACGGATGTCGGCGGGCGGCGGCGCGGCGCGGACCGTGCGGTACGCGGTCACGTCGTCGACCTCCCAGCCGAGCTCGGTCAGGCCGGCGGCCAGCGTCTCGGTCGCGATGTCGGCCCGGGGCAGCAGCACCCGGCCGACCGGGTCGAGCAGCTCGTCGTGCGGCGAGAACTCGGCCAGCAGGCCCTCGGAGGACTGCTCGCCGGTCGGGATCAGCTCGGGCGAGATGCCGAAGCCGCGCACGGCCTCGGCGGTGGCCTCGCCGATGCAGGCGACCTTGACCCCGCCGAAGTGGCGCGCGTCGAGGCCGTGCTCGGCGAACTTCTCCCAGACCGCCCGGACGGCGTTGACCGACGTGAAGACGGTCCATGCGTACCGCCCGTCGACCAGGCCCTTGATGGCCCGCTCCATCTGCGCCGGGGTGCGCGGCGGCTCGACCGCGATGGTCGGCACCTCGCACGGGATGGCGCCGTAGGCGCGCAGCCGCTCGCTCATCGCGCCGGCCTGCTCCTTGGTCCGCGGGACCAGGACCTTCCAGCCGTACAGCGGGCGGTTCTCCCACCAGCCGAGCTTCTCGCGCTGAGCGACGCCGGCACCGAGGCAGAGCACGACCCGGCCGGCGAAGCCGAGGGCGGCGGCCACCATGCTGTCGACGGTGGAGGCCGAGCTGTACTGCGTCTCGCCCGTGCCGTCGCCGGTGATGGACACCGGGGTGGCGGGGTCGATGCCGGCGGCCAGCAGGCCGTCGCGGACGGTGGCCAGGTCGCCCGCGTCGACGGCGAGCGCCGAGGAGCCGCGCGCCACGGCGGTGGCGACGGATTCGAAGTCCACGGACTGCACGTCGTCGACGTCGGCGGTGACGCGGACGCCGGGCAGCGGCACGCCGGCGTAGGTGGCGACGCCCGCGGCCTGGCTGATGCCGGGCACCACCTCGAACGGCACCGCGGTGCGGGCGACGGCCTGCACCTCCTTGAGCACCGTGTCGTGCGCGAGCGGGTCGCCGCCGACCAGGTGGATGGCGCGCAGGCCGGAGCGGGCGGCGGACAGCAGCACCTTGGCCACGTCGCCGGGCGCACCCTCGGCCGGGCTGAACTGCGTCTCCGCGTCCGCCTCGGCGCGGATCACGGCGAGCAGCGTCTCAGGAACGTTGCGGTCGTAGACGATGTGGTCGGCGGTTACCAGCGCCTCGTGGGCGCGACGCGTCAGCAGGCCTGGATCGCCGGGGCCGGCCCCGACGAAGGCGATCCGGCCGGTGCTGCCCTTACGGGTGCGGGTCATGCTGCACTCCCAGTGCGTTGTCGGCGCCTTCTTCGCGCAGGTCGCGGGCCAGGGCTCGGCCCACCTCCGCGGCGTCGGCGAGCGTTCCGGTGCGCGAGAGCCGGAGGGCGAAGCCGCCGTCCGGGCTGAACACCGCACCGCGCAGATAAATCTCCGGCCCCTCGTCGCCCTCGGCGACCTCGGCCAGCGCCGCGATCGGGGCGGAGCATCCCGCCTCGAGCTCGGCCAACAGCGCCCGCTCGGCGGTGACCGCCGCGCGGGTGTACTCGTCGTCGAGCGCGGCCAGCAGCTCACGCAGCTCGACATCGTCCTCACGGCACTCGACCGCCAGTGCGCCCTGCGCCGGGGCGGGCAGCATCAGCAGCGGGTCGAGCACCTCGGTGGCCTCCCCGGCGCGGCCGAGACGGGCCAGGCCGGCGCGGGCCAGCACGATGGCGTCGAACTCACCGTCGGCCAGCTTGCGCAGCCGGGTGTCCACATTCCCTCGCACCGGCATCGGTTCCAGCCGTCGACCGAGCGCGTTGAGCTGGGCGATGCGCCGCAGCGCCCCGGTGCCGATGCGTGCACCCTCGGGCAGCTCGGCGAGCGTCAGGCCGTCACGGGCGACGAGTGCGTCGCGGGGATCCTGACGCTGCGGCACCGCAGCGATGACCAACCCGTCGGCGGCCGCGGTCGGCAGATCTTTATACGAGTGTACGGCGAAGTCGATTTCCTTCGCCAACAGCGCGTCGCGCAGCGCCGACACGAAGACGCCGACGCCGAGCTGCTGGATGGGCGCGCTCGACCGGTCGCCCGGCGTCACGATCTCCACGAGCTGGACGTCGCGGCCGGTCCGCTCGCGCACGGCCTCGGCGACGGTGGTCGACTGCGCCAGCGCGAGCGCGCTGCCCCTGGTGCCGAGCCTGAGCGTCACGGATGCACCTCACCAGCGGCCGCGGGATTGATCTCGGAAGGAATGTGCAGGTCGAAGAGCTCCCGCAGCGCCTGAGCATAAGCCTCGCCGCCGGGTGCGGAGGCGAGCTGGCGCACGCGGACCGTCGGCTGGTGCAGCAGTCGCTGCACGATCCGGTGGATGCTGTGGGCCACCTCGGAGCGCACGTCGTCGCCCATCTCCGGGCACCGCTGGGCCAGCCGGCGCAGCTCGGCCTCGACGACCTCGTCGGCGCGGGCGCGCAGGGCGGCCACGGTCGGGGCCACGTCGGCACCGCGCAGCCAGGTCAGGAACGACTCGACCTCGGTGGCGACAATGTCCTCGGCCGCGCGCTCCTCGGCGTCGGCGGTGGTGGACAGCGACTCGCTCAGCAGCTCGATGTCGACGAGCGTGACGCCGGGCAGCTCACCGACGCCGGGCGCGACGTCGCGCGGCAGCGCGAGGTCGATCACCAGCAGCGGGCGGCCGGCCCCGGCGACGAGCGGGGCGTCGAGCACCGGCTCCGTCGAGGCGGTCGCGCTGACCACGACGTCGACCCGCTCCAGCAGCGTCGGAAGCTCCGCGAACGGCACCGCGGTCGCCCCGTGCAGCTCGGCGAGCCGCTCGGCCCGGGCGAGGCTGCGGTTGGTCACGAACAGCGGCCCGGCCCCGGCCCGCTTCAGCGTGGCGAGCGACAGCGCGCCCATCGCGCCGGCCCCGACGACCAGCGCCGGGCGGTGCTCGACCGGCCCGGTGGCGCCCTGACCGTAGGCGAGGGCGGCGCTGACCACGCTCTGCCCGGCCCGGTCGATCTCGGTCTCGGCGTGCACGCGCTTGCCGACCCGCAGGGCCTGCTGCATGAGCTCGTGCAGCATCCGCCCGGCGGCGGCCTGCTCACCGGAAACGCCGTAGGCGTCGCGGAGCTGGCCGAGGATCTGCGCCTCACCGACGACCATCGAGTCGAGCCCGGCCGCCACCCGGAACGCGTGACGGACGGCGTCGACCTCGTAGTGGACGTACATCTGCGACGCCAGGTCGCCGACCGGCAGGCCGGCCCGGCGCGCGAGCACCCCGCCGATGTCGGCGAGACCGCCGTGGAAGGCGGTCACCGCCGCGTAGACCTCGACGCGGTTGCAGGTCGAGAGCACGACAGCTTCGTCGACATACGGCAGGCCGACCAGTTCGGCGAGCGCCGCCTGGGCCTCGCCGCCGTTCATCGCGAGCCGCTCCAGGACGGGCACCGCTGCCGTGCGGTGCGACATCCCGACGACCAGCAGATTCACGATCCCACCGCCTCCGCACCGAGCCGATTGGCCCGTTGGAGATCCTGGCCGGCCCGCCCCGGCAGCGCTGTCAGCGCCGACTTGCGGTGCTCGTGGAAGGACAGGATCTGCAATTCAATAGCCAGGTCGACCTTACGCACGTCGACGCCCTCAGGGACGTTCAAGACGCACGGTGCAAAGTTCAGGACACTCGTCACGCCGGCGGCCACCAGGCGATCGGCCACGTTCTGTGCGGCGTGCGCGGGAGTCGCGATCACCGCGATGGAGATCGACTCCTCCTCGACCACCTCGGGCAGGTCGTCGATGTGCCGCACGACCAGGCCGTTGATGTGCTCACCCACCCGGCCGTGGTCGGCGTCGAAGAGGGCGGCGATGCGGAATCCGCGGCTGCCGAACCCGGCGTAGCCCGCGAGGGCGTGACCGAGATTACCCACGCCGACGAGCGCGACGGCCCGGCGATGGGTGAGGCCCAGCACCTGCTCGATCTGGTCGATGAGCAGGGTGACGTCGTAGCCGACGCCCCGGGTGCCGGTGCGGCCCAGGTGGGACAGGTCCTTGCGGAGCTTGGCGGAGTTGACGCCCGCGGCCGCGGCCAGACCCTCCGAGGAAACCGTGTCGTGCCCTTCCTCGGCGAGGTGATGCAGGGCACGCAGGTACTCCGGAAGCCTGGCGACGGTCGCCTCCGGCAGGTCCGGAAAGTCCGGTCCGTCCGTGGGGCCGGTGCGCTGCTGGCTCATGAGTCTCCGTGACGACGACGGTAAGCGAGGCCGCTCGCGACGGCGATGTCCGCCTGTGCTAGCGGGGTTCGTCGTTGCTACAGAGTAGGCGCTTGTGAAGCCGTGCACAAATCGCGATCTTGAAGCATCGGCGCTCACCACATAGAGGTCAGCGCCCGCCCGCGCGGACCACGCACGCGAGAATTGCCCCCGCGGCACCTGGTGCCCCCCTTCCCGGTCGCGGCCGACAACGGGCGAGCGCTGTGGCTATTATCGCCACAATTGCGACATCCCACCTCGTCAACACGCCATGTTTCATCCGACCGGTAGCCACACTACACGTTTCCAGTAGGGTTGCCCCTACCATCAAGTGGCCGGGCGACGGGATGGGATGCGGGGGGCCGGATGAATAGCGTCGATGACATGACGACGACCATCACCCCGATGCTCGGCCACGGCCGAATCTCTCGCGTTTTCCGCCAGCTCGGCGTCGACACGCAGTACGTCCTCCTCGGTTTCCCGCTGGGCCTCATCACGGTGACGCTCTTCCTCACCGGCTTCGCCCTCGGCGTCGGGCTGTTCGTCACGGTCGTCGGCTTCCCGCTCCTGACCATCACGGTCATGCAGGCGCGCGGCTTCGCGACCGTGGAGCGCGCCCGGGTCGGGCCGGTGCTGCGCACCCGGCTGCCACACCCCTATTACCGCAAGGCGAAACCCGGGGCCGGCTTCTGGCGGCGCACGTTCGAGCCGCTGGCCGACGGCCAGTCGTGGCTCGACCTGGTGCACGGCATCTTCCGGTTCATCCCGAGCACGATCGCCTTCGCGTTCGTGGTGACCTGGTGGGCGGGCACCCTCGGCGGCCTCACCACCGTGCTGTGGGACTGGTCGATCCCGCGCCCGCCGGACAACACCGACCTGCCCGAGCTCATCGGCCTCGGGTCGGGCACCGGAGTGCGGGTCCTCCTCTATACCGGCATCGGCGTCTTCTTCGCGCTCACCCTGTTCCCGGTCGTGCGGGCCGCCGCGCTCATGGAGGCGATGTTCGCCCGCGCCCTGCTCAGCGGCGTCGCCGAGCTGCGCGAGCGGGTCGCCGCGGCGGAGGCGAGCCGCGACGTGGCCCGCGCCCAGACGGTGGCGGCGGTGTCGGCCGAGGCGACCGCCCTGCGCCGGCTGGAGCGCGACATCCACGACGGCCCGCAGCAGCGGCTGGTCCGGCTGGCGATGGACCTGGGCCGCGCCGACCTCCAGTTCGAGACCGACCCGGCGGCGGCCCGCGCCACGGTCGCCGAGGCACTCAGCCAGACCCGCGAGACGCTGGAGGAGCTGCGCGCGCTGTCCCGCGGCATCGCCCCGCCGATCCTGGTCGACCGCGGCCTGCGCGCCGCCCTGACCGCGCTGGCCGGCCGCTCGCTGATCCCGGTCGACCTGGAGCTGCCCGAGCTGGACCGGCTCGCCGAGAACGTGGAGACGACGGCGTACTTCGTGGTCGCCGAGTCGCTGACGAACGTCGCCAAGCACAGCCACGCGAGCGAGGCGAAGGTCACCCTCCAGCGCTCCGCCTACGGGATGCTGGTGACCGTCGAGGACGACGGCGTCGGCGGGGCGAGCCTGGCCAAGGGTCACGGCCTGCGCGGACTGGCCGACCGGGTCAAGGCGTCCGGCGGCGAGCTGACCGTGACCAGCCCGGCCGAGGGCGGCACCCGCGTAACGGCCATCCTGCCGATCTGACATCACCCACCGCGACCCGCATAGGATGCCTATCCGTGCGGGTTGTCGTGGCGGATGATGCGGTACTGCTCCGAGAAGGTCTGGTGCGGCTGCTCGAGGAGAGCGGCCACACCGTCGTCGCGGCGGTCGGTGACGGGCCGAGCCTGGTCGCGGCCGTGGTCGAACACCGGCCCGACGTCGCCATCGTCGACGTGCGGATGCCGCCCTCCCACACCGACGAGGGCCTGCGTGCGGCGGTCGCCGCCCGGCAGCAGGTGCCGGCGACGCCGATCCTGGTCCTGTCGCAGTACGTCGAGGTCTCCTACGCCGACGACCTGCTCGCCGACCGGGCAGGGGCGGTCGGCTACCTGCTCAAGGACCGCGTCTCCGAGGTCGCCGAGTTCCTCGACGGGATGCGCCGGGTCGCCGCCGGCGCCACCGTGCTCGACCCCGAGGTCGTCGCCCAACTGCTGGTCCGGCGCCGGCGCGACGATCCGCTGCGCAGCCTGACCCCGCGCGAGCGGGAGGTGCTCGGGCTGATGGCGGAGGGCCGGTCGAACACGGCGATCGCCCGCAAGCTGGTGGTCACCGACGGCGCCGTCGAGAAGCACGTCAAGAACATCTTCACCAAGCTCGACCTGCAGCCGGACGACGAGCAGCACCGCCGCGTGCTCGCCGTCCTGACTTATCTACAGGGCTAGAGAAACAGCGTCCACGAGCGAGTGCGCGACCGGAAGGCCGGTCGCCTCCAGCAGCCGCACGTCGGTGAAGCCGCCCGCGTAGAGCACGCAGGACGCACCGACCGCGCGGGCCGCGTCGCCGTCGTCGACCGAGTCGCCGATCAGCACCACGTCGGCTGGGTCCACGGCCAGCGCCGCCAGGTGCCGCTCCAGATAGGCGGCCTTGAGGTGCCCGCCGACCGTGCCCGGCAGCCCGTCGACCCGCACCAGGCGCGTGGTGAGCCCGTGCCGCTCCACCTCGACCAGCAGCTCGTCGTGGAAGAACATCGAGAGCAGCGACTGGGTGCCCGGCCACTCGGCCATCGCGTCCAGCGCGTCGGGCACGAGCCGGACGGTCGGCATCCCCAGCCGGTAGGCGTCGTGGAAGGCGTCGTCGAGCAGCTGGAACTCGACCTGGTCGACGGGCCGCTGGAGCACGTACGCGTAGTAGTCGAGGATCGGCCGGCGGAAGTCGCGGCGGTGCTCCTCCGCGGTGATCACCGGCCCGCCCACGGTGGCCAGGCAGACGTTGGTGGCGTCGACGACCAGCTTCAGGTCATCGAGGAGGGTCCCGTTCCAGTCCCAAACCAGGTGCTTCACCCGGGTGAGGATAGCCGCAGGTCCCGCAGGAGGCGTTCCTCCTCGACCCGCCAGTAGCCGTGCTCCTTGCCGTCGAGGAGCACGACCGGGATGCGGAAGCCGTACTCCTCCTCGAGCTGCTCGTCGCCGGTGATGTCGACCTCGGTCCACTCTTCGCCGGTCGCCGCGGCGACGCGGGCCATGATCTCCTTGGCGTCGTCGCACAGGTGGCAACCGGGCCGGGTGATCAGGGTGAGTCTCATCGCAGGGCCGCCTTCCGGATCTTGCCGGTCGCCGAGTGTGGCAGCTCGGTCACGAACTCGACGGCCGTGGGGCACTTGAACCGGGCGAGGTTGCGCTCGCAGTGCGCGATCAGCTCCTCGGCCGTGACCTGGGAGCCGGGCCGGCGCACGACGACCGCCTTCACAGTTTGCCCGGTGTACGGATGCGGCACGCCGAGCGCCGCCGCCTCCAGCACCGCCTCGTGTGCGTTGAGCACCATCTCGACCTCATGGGGGTACACGTTGAATCCGCTCACCAGGATCAGCTCCCCCAGCCGGTCCACAATGAACAAATCGCCGTCCTCGTCCGCGTAGGCGACGTCGCCGGTCGCCCACCAGCCGTCCGGGTCCGGGCCGCCGCTCGCGTCCGGCCAGTACCCCAGGAAGAGGTTCCGGCCCCGCGCCACGATCTCGCCGGGGTCGGTGCGGACCTCGTCGTCCTCGTCGAGGAGCACCTCGTTGCCGGCCGCGTCCACCAACTTGATCTCGACGCCCGGGATGGGCTGCCCGATCGAGCCCGGCTTCACGACGCCGCCGGCCAGCGTGCTGGTGAGCACGGGTGCGGTCTCGGTCAGCCCGTACCCCTGGTGCACCGTCTTCCCGGTCGTCTCCGCGAATCGCCGCTCCGCCGCCGGGTCCAGCGGGGAGGCGCCGCACACGGCCAGCCGGACGCCGGCCCAGGCGCGGGCCAGCGGCTCGCCCATCAGCGACCATGCGATGTACATCGGCGGCACCCCGACCACGCCGGTCACCCCGTGCCGCTCGATCGTGTCGAGGGCGTCGGCCGGGTCGAAGCGCTCGACGAGCACCCCGCACGCGCCGTGGTAGGCCACGGCGCCCAGGCCGGAGTTCAGCCCGTAGGCGTGGAAGAGCGGCACGGCGAGCAGCAGCACGTCGTCGCTCGTGACCGGCGCCGGGTCGATCCGGGCCAGCTGCTCGTGGTTGGCCAGCAGCGCGCGGTGCGGCAGCATCGCGCCCTTCGGCGCGCCGCCGGTGCCCGAGGTGTAGATGAGCACCGCGAGGTCGTCGTCACCCTGGTCACCCTGGTCACCCGTCGGAGTCTTGCCGCTTTTGAGCAGATCCGGGAGGTTATCGCCCAATCTGTACTGCCGAGAAGGCGCGTTCGACGCCTGCACCGAGCGGGTCGCGACGAGCACCGCCGCGCCGGAGTCGGCGAACACGTGCTCCAGCTCGCGGGCGGTATAGGCGGGGTTGACCGGCACCGCGACGAGGCCGGCACGCAGCACGCCGAAGAAGACGGCAGCGAACTCGGGGACGTTGGGCAGCGCGATCGCGACGCGGGCCGGGCCGTGCTCGTCGGCGGGCAGGTCGAGCGCGGCGAGGTTGGCGGCCACCGCGTCCACCTGGCGGTCGAGCTCCGCCCAGGTCACGACCGTGTCGTGCGATCGCAGGGCCGGTCGGGCGCCGTTTGCGGCGGCGGCGCGCCGGACCAGATCAGCGAAGTTGGAGACGTCCTGCACGGTCGCTGAGTCTGACACACCCCTGTCCGTCAGTGACGGGTGATGGTAGGCCGACGGAGAGATCACCCGTCACCAATCACCCTGTCCCATGGCATGGTCCCTAACGCAGTCGAGCAGGGCGTCAGACCGGCGACACGCCGACTGAGTAATTGTCCACCCGTTCGTGTGCAGTGCGCGTGTCGTAGGTCAGTAGTCGGAGCAGGTTTTCGTCCCGTTTCGCCGTTTTCACGGCGTGTCGCACGGCGTGTCGTCGAGTAGTGACGGACAGCATGTGCGCCGGGCGGACACCGATCCGTGGAAAGAATGTCCCCTCACGACAAGAGCCGCCCACATGCGGGTGACGCCGGTCCTATCATCAGCGAAGTCAACTCACCCCATTTATAGCGAGTTGATACCCCTCACCCCGAGGAGGCCCAAGTGCCCGTGATCGCGCCGAATGAGCCGTCTTGCCTGGCTTACGAAGCATGAGCGGTTACCAGCACGTGTTCGACGACGAACACGGACTCGCCGGTGGGCTGTGGATGCTGCGCGACTCGATGCGCGACATGTTCAGCACGGTGATTCGCGGCGAAGGCGGCAGTGTGCCGCGGACGCGCGGGCGCCCACACACCAACGAGGCGCCGACCCGCCCCGGACCGGCCCCGAACGCCCGGCCCAATGCCGGGATGAACGGCAAGCCGTCCGGCAACGGCGCCGGAGCGGGCCTGCTCGGCGAGGAGACCGTGCCGATCCCGACCAACGTGGTCGCCGGGACGACGCTCGTCGACACCGTCCCGGAGCCGAGCCCGCCGCCGGCTCGGCCCGACCGGGGCGACCCGGCCTCCGAGGTCTGGGCGCTCATCGAGCGGGCCCAGGCCGGCGACGGTGCGGCATTCGGACTCCTCTACGACCGGTACTTCGACACGGTCTTCCGGTTCGTGTACTTCCGGGTCGGCAACCGCCAGCTGGCCGAGGACCTGACCGCCGACACCTTCCTGCGGGCGCTCAAGCGCATCGGCAGCTTCACCTGGCAGGGCCGCGACCTGGGGGCCTGGCTGGTCACCATCGCGCGCAACCTGGTGGCCGACCACTTCAAGTCCGGGCGGTACCGGCTCGAGGTGACGACGGGCGACGTGCTCGACGCCGACCGGCCGGACCGGGGCCCCGAGGGCAGCCCCGAAGCCGCGGTCATCGACCACATCACCAACGTCGACCTGCTCAAGGCCGTGAAGCAGCTCAACCCCGAGCAGCAGGAGTGCATCGTGCTGCGGTTCCTGCACGGCTTCTCCGTCGCGGAGACCGCGCAGGCCATGAACAAGAACGAGGGAGCCATCAAAGCGTTGCAGTACCGAGCGGTGCGTGCACTCGCCCGGCTCCTGCCCGACGGATTCCAACCGTGATCGCTGTCACCTTCAGTTACAGTGCCCCCGGTGGCGCCGTAACCAGCCTCCGCTCTGCGGCGTTGGTCCTGATGCGACCGTCGGCATGGCGCACGGCGGACGCGGTGGCCCACCATCCCGCTGCCCTGCCGCGCCTGATTGACGCGATCACGGAAGGGGGGTGCCTCAGGTGATTGGCTCCGTCTTCCATCGTCGACGGGCTGAGCGGTTCGCCCAGCTCATGGACGAGGCCACGGGGGCCCGACGGCACCGCATAAGGTCAACGCTCGACGACTCCCTGGCCGACCTCGTGCATGTCGGCCAGCGACTCTCCGAAATGCCCGTCAAGGTGGAGGGACAGCAGGAGTTCCGGGACGGCCTGCGGGCCATGCTCCTGGCCACGGCCGAGCGCGAGGGCATCGGTGCCACCGCGAAGGAGCCGGAGCCGACGTCCCGGGCGACCCTGCGGTCGCTGCGCCGACCGGCGGGCAGCCGTCCGGCCGTGAGCCGGCGGACCCGCACCCGGGGCGCGATCGTCGTCGGCCTGGCCGCCGGCACCCTCGCACTGTCGGGCATGTCGGCCGCGAGCGGCGACGCGATCCCGGGCGACGCGCTGTACTCGGTCAAGCGCTCCACCGAGAAGGCCCAGCTCGCACTGGCCGGGTCGGACATCAGCCGGGGCCAGCTGTACCTCGAGTTCGCCCGCACCCGGCTCGATGAGGCCCAGGCGGTCAAGGACCCGGCCGGCCTCAGCGGGGTCCTGGACGACATGGACAACGAGACCCTTCAGGGTGTCCGGCTGTTGACCACCACGGCGGTGGCCCGCAAGGACACGGCGGCGCTCGACGCGATCGACACGTTCGCGTCGACCCAGCGCGCCGCGGCCGAGAAGCTCCGCGCGTCGGCCACCGGCGACGCCCGCACCCGGGCGACGAAATCGGTGACCCTGCTGGAGGAGATCCGGCGCCGCTCGCAGGCGCTGCGCCCGCTGCTCAAGTGCGGCGCGAACGCCACGTCGGCCGCCGACACCCTCGGCCCCGTGCCGAACGGCTCGGCCTGCAAGACCACGGGCGGCCAGAAGAACGGCCAGCAGCCCGGCGCACCGTCCCAGAACCACCCCGGTCAGACCGGCACGGTCACCGGCGCACGCCCTTCCCCCAGCACCAGCGGTTCCGTGAGCGAGTCGGCGCCCGCCGTGTCGACGCCCGCGCCGGAGCCGTCCCCCAGCAAATCGGACAAGCAGGGCGCCGGCCTCCTGGACTGGTTGTTCGGCTGATTTGTTCACTTGAACACTTCGCTTGGACACGACAGGGCCCGGTGCAGTCCACCGGGCCCTGTTGCTATTCCGGACCGGTACCGTTGGTCCGTCGAGTGAGACGGCCGGGGGACAGACACAGGGAGCAGACGCATGGCGTTCCGACCTTCCGCGCTGCGACGCAAGCGGCCCCGGGGCCGCATCGTGGCGTCCTCGGCGGGCTGGGCGGCGGCTGAGGTGGAGGCGGCGCTGGAGGTGCCCGCCGACCCGGGCGCTGCGGCGTTCTTCGACGTCGACAACACGATGATGCAGGGCGCGTCGATCTACTACTTCGCCCGCGGCCTGGCCAAGCGCAAGTACTTCACCAGCACCGACCTGCTGCGCTTCGCCTACCAGCAGGCCCGCTTCCGGCTGCTGGCGTCCGAACACGCCGGCACCGTCTCCAACGCCAAGTCCACCGCCCTGGCGTTCATCGCCGGCTGGAAGGTCGAGGACATGGAGCGGCTCTGCGAGGAGATCTTCGACGAGTTGATGGCCGACCGGATCTGGTCCGGCACGCTCGCCCTCGCACAGCTGCACCTCGACGCCGGCCAGCGGGTCTGGCTGGTCACCGCGGCCCCGGTCGAGCTGGGCCGGATCATCGCCGCCCGCCTCGGCCTGACCGGCGCGATCGGCACCGTCGCGGAGATCATCGACGGCGTCTACACCGGCCGCCTGGTCGGCGACCTCATGCACGGCCCGGAGAAGGCCTCGGCGATCACCGCGCTGGCGCTGGCGGAAGGCCTCGACCTGGCCCGCTGCGCCGCCTACTCCGACTCGGTGAACGACACCCCGATGCTCTCCACGGTGGGCTACGCGGTGGCGGTCAACCCGGACCCGGCCCTGCGCCGCGAGGCCCGCAAGCGGGGCTGGGAGATCCGCGACTTCCGCACGGGTCGCAAGGCGGCGAAGATCGCGGTGCCGGCCGCCCTGGCCACGGGCATCGTCATCGGCGGCGTGGCCACGGCGACGGCCATGCGCAGGCGCCGGCGCCGGCCCCCGGCCCAGCCGGGGCCGTCCCCGCAGAGCTGACTCAGGCGGAGAAGGCGTCCGGACGGCGGTCCAGCAGCTTGTAGAGCGTCTGCTGGATCGTCTCGCGGACCTGGTCCGAGAGGTTGAAGACCACCATGGGGTCGTCGGCCGCGTCCACGTACTCGTCCGTGGGGATCTGCTCGCCGAACTCGATCATCCACTTGCTCGGCAACGGCACCAGGCCCAGCGGGCCCAGCCACGGGAACGTCGGGGTCACCGGGAAGTACGGCGCGCCGAGCAGGCGGGCCAGCGGGCGGATGTTGCCGATCATCGGGTAGATCTCCTCGGCCCCCACGATCGAGACCGGGACGATCGGGGTGCCCGTGCGCAGCGCCGCGGAGACGAAGCCGCCGCGGCCGAAGCGCTGGAGCTTGTAGCGCTCGGCGAAGGGCTTGCCGACGCCCTTGAAGCCCTCCGGGAACACGCCGACGAGCTCCCCCTCCGCCAGCAGGCGCTCGGCGTCGGGGTTGCAGGCCAGGGTCGCGCCCGACTTGCGGGCCAGCTCCGACACCACCGGCATGCGGAAGACCAGGTCGGCGCCGAGCAGGCGGAGGTGGCGGCGGGCGGCGGTCTCGTCGTGGACGGCGACCGAGAGCATCATCGCGTCGAGCGCCAGGGTGCCGGAGTGGTTGGCCACGACCAGCGCGGCGCCCTCCTTCGGCAGGTGCTCGATGCCGAAGACCTCGGTGCGGAACCATTGCTTGTACAACGGGCGCAGCAACGGCAGGAAGACGCCGTCGGTCAGGTGCCGGTCGAAGCCGAACCCGTCCACCTCGTAGTCACCGGTGAGCCGCTCGCGCAGGAACGCGAGCGCGCCGGCGACCCGGTCGTCCCACTGGTCCGGGAGTGGAGGACCAGGATCGGTCCCGGGGTCAGTCACTGCCAGCCTCCAACGCGGCGCGGGCCGCACGGGTCCGGCGGAACCCGTCGAGCAGCGCCTGCTCGACGGAGCGAATCGTATCCGCGGGCAGGATCTCGCCCGCGCTGCGGCTGCGGACGAACTCCTCGAACGCCTCGGCGGTCGTGCGGGGTGTGTAGCCGAACTCCTTGATCAGGCGCGCGGTGTCGACGACCCGGCCGTGGACGAACAGGTCCAGCTGGTCCAGCGACACTCCGGCGCGGCCGAGGCCGGCCAGGGCGTTGAGCCCGGGCTCCAGCACCGGCATGGTGACGCGACCGGCGCGCCGCACCGCCTGGGAGAGGGTCAGCGTGCCGGCCCCGGCCACGTTGTACGTGCCCGGGTGCGACTCGACGACCGAGCGGTGCAGCACCTCGAACGCGTCGTCGACGTGCAGGAACTGCAGCCGGGGGTCGCGACCGAAGACGGTCGGGACGACCGGCTGCGCGAAGTAGCGGGTCAGCCGCGTGTCCACGGTCGAGCCGATGAACGGCGCGAACCGCAGGACCGTGGCCGGCACGTCGGGGCGACGCCGGCGGAAGCCGCGGACGTAACCCTCGATGTCCAGCACGTCCTTGGCGAAGCCGCCGCGCGGGACCTCCCGCGGTTCGGTGTCCTCGGTGAAGATCGCGGGGTCGCGGAACGAGGCACCGTAGGCCGCCGTGGAGGAGCGCACCACCAGCTTCGTCAGCCGCGTCGCCTGCTGGCAGGCGGCGAGCAGCTGCATCGTGCCGATGACGTTGAGCTCCTTCATCGCCGCCCGGCCGCCCTGCTGGTCGGCCGCCGTGGCCACGGCGAGATGCGCGACCGCCTCGACGCGGGCGTCGACCATCACCCGCAGCACCCCGGGGGTGCGCAGGTCGACCTGGTGGACCTCGACGCCGTCGAGAACCTCGGCCAGCTCACCGGACGGCGCGGCGCCGTCGATGCCGATCACCCGTTCGATGCGGCGGTCGGCGGCGAGCCGGGCAGCCAGCCGCGCGCCGAGGTAGCGGCCCACCCCGGTCACCAGAACGACCCGTGGTGCTGACGGCGTGGTCACGCGGCCCCGATCCAAAGGGAGATCCACGCGGGCCGCCCCTGGACTGGGCCGGGGCGGTCCGGCGAGGCGCTACTACTTGCCGAGACGACGACGCTGGACGCGGGTCTTGCGCAGCAGCTTGCGGTGCTTCTTCTTTGCCATACGCTTGCGGCGCTTCTTGACCACCGAGCCCATGCGGGTTTCTCCTCGATACAGCGGAACGCGTGCCATCGCTGGCACGCAAAAGACATGGTTAGCGGCTCAAGGGTAGCCGCACCGCCGCTTGATCGGAAAACGACCCCGCTATGCCGTCTCACGGAACGCTTCGCGAAGGTATTGGTCGACCGCGTGCTCGGGCACCCGGAACGACCGACCGACGCGGACCGCAGTGAGATCACCGGCGTGCACCAGGCGGTAAACGGTCATCTTCGACACCCGCATCAGGGTGGCCACCTCAGCCACGGTGAGGAACCTGACCTCGCCCAGCCGGCCTTCGGTGGTGTGTGGCGTACTCGACATCGCTACCTCCGACCAGCGTCTCGCCGTGAACCGCGGCACTCACAATCAGCGTGCTATCAGTACGGTAACGGTACTGCTGTGACTTGCGCCCTGGGTTCGTCGGAATCTTTCCTCGCCAACATCAACTGGCTTACTCGGTCCGCAGCGCGACGACCGGGTCGAGGCGGCCGGCACGCTGGGCCGGGACCACGCCGAAGACGATTCCGACGGCCGCCGACACGCCGAAGGCGAGCGTGAGCGACCACCACGTGATCGCGGCCGGCACGGGTGACAGGGCGGCCACGATGAGCGACGCCGCGATACCCAGGGCCATCCCGGCAAATCCGCCCAAGGTGGTCAGCAGGACGGCCTCCAGCAGGAACTGTAGGCCGATGTCGCGCGGCCGTGCACCGACCGCCTTGCGCAGCCCGATCTCCTTCGTTCTCTCGCGGACCGACACGAGCATGATGTTGGAGACGCCGACCCCGCCGACCAGCAGCGAGATCCCGGCGATCGCGGCCAGCACGCCGGTGAGCACGCCCAGGATGTCGCCCAGCACGCCGAGGATCTGCTCCTGCGTGACCGCGCTGAACTCGGTGCCGGGGTGCCGGCGGGAGAGCTCGGCGATGATCCGGGCGCCGAGGTCGTCGATCTCGTCGCGGTTCGGGGCCTTGACCGCGATGCCGTCGACCCGGTTGGTGCCGAGCAGGCGCTGGGCGGTCGTGATCGGCACGTGGACCTCGTTGTCGCGGTCGATGCCGAGGCTCTGGCCGAGCTGCTCGAACACGCCGATCACTCGGAACCGCACGCCGGCGATGGTGACCTGCTGGCCCACCGCGTCGCGGTCGGCGAACAGCGCATGGGCCACGCTCCAGCCGAGCACGGCGACGCGCCGCTGGGTGTCGACGTCGGAGCGGCTGAGGTACGTGCCGCGGGCCAGGTGACGCACGAACACCTGCGGCGTCGTCTCGATGACGCCGTTGATCGTGGCGAAGGTGTCGGCCGCCCCGGCGGCGACGGTCTCGCCGGACGCCACGGTCACCGCCACCCGGCTGCGGTCACCGACGATCTTGGAGACGGCGTCGACGTCGGAGAGGTCCAGCCGGGACACGGACGGCGCCGAGCCGATGTTGACCTGGCCCGGCACGACGATGAGCAGGTTGGAGCCGAGGCCCTCGACCTGCTGCTCGATCTTCTGCTTGGTGCCGGTGCCGATCGCGACCAGGACCACGACCGCGGCGACGCCGATGATCACCCCGAGCATGGTGAGCATGCTCCGCAGGCGGTTCGCCTGGAGCGCGTCGATCGCGACCCGCCACGCCTCCGCCAGCCTCATGCGGCCTCCGCTTCGCTCACGACACGATCTCGCCGTCGCGCATCACGATCCGGCGGTCGGCGCGGGCGGCGACCTCGTTGTCGTGGGTGACGATCACCAGGGCCACGCCCTGCTCCCGGTTGAGGGCCTCCAGCAGGGCGAGGACGGCCTGGCCGTTCTTGGTGTCGAGGTTGCCGGTCGGCTCGTCGGCCAGCAGCACCTGCGGGTCGGTGACCAGGGCGCGGGCGATCGCCACCCGCTGCTGCTCGCCGCCGGAGAGCTGGTTGGGCCGGTGGTCGAGGCGGTGGCCGAGCCCGACCCGCTCCAGCACCGCCCGGGCCCGCTTGCGGCGCTCGGCGGCCCGCGTGCCGCGATAGACCAGCGGAAGAGCGACGTTCTCCACGGCGCTGGTCCGGGCGAGCAGGTGGAACGACTGGAAGACGAACCCGATCGTCTCGTTGCGCAGCCGGGCCAGCTCCTGCGGCCCGAGCCCGGCCACGTCCCGGCCGCCGATGAGCAGCCGGCCCGAGGTGGGCCGGTCGAGGCCGCCCAGCAGGTGCATGAGCGTCGACTTGCCCGAGCCCGACGGCCCGATGATCGCCACGTAGTCGCCGGCCTCCACCGTGAAGCTGACCCCGCGCAGCGCCGGCACGGTGACCCCGTCGAGCGCGTACTCCCGGGTGACGTCCTCGGCGACGAGCGCAGCGGCGCTCATTTCAGCAGGTCCATGCCTGATTTGACCTTGTCGGTGCCGCGCACGACGATCCGGTCGCCGTCGGACACCCCGCCGAGGACCTGCACCCGGTCCTGGCCCGAAACGCCGATCGTGACCGGTGTCTGGACCGCCTTGCCGTCGCGGACCAGCCACACCACGTCCTTGCCGCCGACGTTGAACACGGCCGCTGCCGGCACCGTCACCGCGTCGCGGATCGAACGCACCTCCAGGTGGGCGACCGCGTTCATGCCAGGCCGTGGCGTCGGGGCGGCCCGGCCGTCGTCGAACTTCCCGGCGCCCAGCGTGAGGCGCGTGCGGTACGAGACACCGCCGCGCGCCGAGGTCGTCGGCAGCACGTCGGCCGACAACACGGTGGCCTCGTAGGCGGCGCCGGGCGCCGCGTCGAGCTCCACCCGCGCGGTCACTCCCGGCTGCACCAGCAGGATGTCGGTCTCGTCGATCTCGGCCATGAGACCCAGCTGCGAGACGTCGACCACGGTGAGGATGGCGGCGCCGGCGGAGACCTGCCCACCGACCGGCACGGCCGGGTCGATGCCGGGGCCGGTCTGCTGCGGGGTCTCGACGGGGAGGCTGCCGGCGCCGAGCAGGTCGGTGATCGACGGGGCCGAGCCGGCCGAGGTGCCGCCCAGCTGGACCACCCCCGCCACGGGCGCCCGCAGGGTGAGCGCGTCGACCGTCGACCTCGCCAGGTCGTACGCGCTCTGCGCCTGGGCCCGCTGCGCCGCCGTGAGCGCCGACATCGCCTGGTTGACGCTCGCCAGGCCGCGCTGGACCGACGCGATCAATGCCCGCGCCGAGGCCGCCGCCTCCTGATACGTCTTCTCGGCGAGATCGATCTGGTTCAGCAGCACCTGCCGTACCGCCGGATCCGCCACCTTCTCCGCGGCCCTGCGGGCGTCATCGAACGCCTTCGCCGCCGCGTCATCGGTCTTCTTCTGGGTCGCCGAGAGGTTCTTGACGCTGCCGCCGCCTCCCCCGGCACCCTTCAGGGCGTCGAGGGCCTGGCCGGCCGCCGCCAGCCGCTGCTGGGCCGACGGCGAGTCGATCACCGCGAGCACCTGGCCGGCGGCGACGGTGTCACCCGGCTTGACCGCGAGCGTGGCGAGCGTGCCGTCGGCGGCCGCGGTGAGCGTGGCGGCGGCCCGGGCGGTGACGGTCGCGGGGGCATCGACCATCTCGACGACGTCGCCGCGCCCGGCACTGCCGAGCCCGATGTCGTTGTCCTCGCCGCCGCAGGAGGCCGCGGTCAGCGAGACGATGCTGAGCAGGCCGACGAAGACGGTGAGCTGGACGCGCGGGGGAACGCGATGCACGCCCCCGAGTCTAGATACGGCTCTTGATGTTCTTCACACAGTCGGCGGCCACGTCGTCCCAGCCGATACCGAAGGCCTTCGATGCCGCCTCGTCGAGGGCGACGCCCTGCCGCGCGGCGAGATCGAAGAACTGGAGCATGCGCTCCTCGCCGAACCGGTCGGCGAGCCGCTGCACGGACAGGTACGCGATGCCGTAGCGGCCGCTCACGTCGGCCGTCGACGTCCCCTCCGGCGGGTCGTCCATCGCGATCTCGGTGTTCTTCCAGCGACCGCTGCGGACGAACGTGCGCACCTCGCCCATCGCGTCGAACGGCTTGCCGGTGCCCTTCACCCGCACGTACTCGGCGATGCCCTCGACGAGCCACCACGTGTTGTCGTAGGCACGGTCGACGTGCGCGAGCGTCACGACGTGCGTGAACTCGTGGCGCAGCACGTCGAGGGTCGCCTTGGTGTCGACCCGCGCGGCGTTGAGCACGATCTCGGTGGCGTCGGCGGTGAGCGGCAGCGCGAAGCCGGCCACCCAGTTCTCCTGCTTCATGCCGTACCAGGACGCCCACTCGTCCGGCCCGGCCAGGTAGACGACGTACCGCGACGGCGGCGGGCCCCACTTGGCGTACCGGTCGGCCAGCGTGGCGGCCCGCTCCGCCGCGCTCAGCATCGACTGGAGACGGCCGGCGTACTTCGGGGTGGTCGACAGCACCACCCGGTCGCCGACGGCGGTGCGCAGCTCGCTGGCCTCCCACGGGCGCGGCCCGAGGTCCTCGCTCGTGCCGAAGTCGAGCAGCGTGACGGTCTTGCCGGCCACCTTCCAGCGGGTGGCGGCCTGCAGGTTCATGCGGTCGCAGGTGGTGACGACGTAGCAGTACTGCACGAAGACCGTGGCCGAGGCGGTGCCGTCGGGCGCGGTGTCGACCTTGCCGACGAGGGCCGGGTCCCAGACCTTGACCTGCAGCTGCCGGAGCGAGGCGTAGCGCTGGGCCAGGCGAGCGCGCAGCTGGGGTACCGACGGATCCACCGCGGAGAGGAAACCGTCCTGGTCGCCGGCGAGGAGGCTCGCGCCCTGCTCGGTCAGTGCCAGGCGGACCCGGCCGTCGAGCGTGGTCGGTGCCGGGCCCTTGGTGGCGCCCGGCGTGGCCTTGGGGCCGGTGCCGTCCGACCGGCCGGGCCCCCGCCCGCCGGTCGTGATGGCCCCCTGGCCGACGAGCGTGGTGGCGCGGTCCTGCCGGGCGGTCTCGAACGCGATCGCGGCCGGCGGCGCGACGAGCAGCACGGCCAGGGCGGCGAGCAGCGCGATCCGCACCACCCCGACCCGGGACGGCTGGGCCGGCGTGGGCTGCGGTGCGAAGTGGTAGTGGGCGGGGCGCTGGTGCGGCAGCGGCGGTTGGCGCAGGTCTTGCGCGTATCCCGTCGCGTCCGGCCGCTCCCCTTCCATCACTGCCGGACCGTACGCGACCCGGTCAAGTGATCGCGTCGCCCGTATGGACGAGATGTCGCATTAGCCCTTCGAGCGCAATGCTCGGGCGAAAAATGCCAGGTTGGCGGGCCGTTCGGCCAGGCGTCGCATCATGTACGCATACCACTGCGTGCCGTAGGGGAGATAGACCCGGACGGTGTACCCCAGCTCGGCCAGCCTGCGCTGCTCGTCGGGGCGCACGCCGTACAGCATCTGGAACTCGAACTCGTCCGGCGTGCGGTCGAACCACTTGGCACGGTCCTCGCCGATGGCCACCAGGCGGGGGTCGTGCGTGGCGATCATCGGGTAACCGGTGCCGGACATCAGCACGTTGAGGCAGCGCACGTAGGACCTGTCGACGTCGAGCCGGCGCTGGTACGCGACCGACTCGGGCTCCTTGTAGGCGCCCTTGCAGAGCCGGACCCGGGAGCCGCTGATCGCCAGCTCGCGGCAGTCGGCCTCGGTGCGCCGCAGGTAGGACTGCACGACCGCGCCCGTCGTCGGGAAGTCGGCGCGCAGCCGGGCCAGCACGTCCAGCGTCGAGTCGGTGGTGGTGTGGTCCTCGGCGTCGAGCGTGACGGTGGTGCCGGCCTCGGTCGCCTTGGCGCAGATCGCGCGGGCGTGCTCGTAGGCGACCTTCTCGTCGAAGACCTGGCCGAGGGCGGACAGCTTCAGGCTGACCTCGGCGGCGGGGGTGAGCTCGGCGGCCTGCAGGGCGTCGAGCAGCTTGAGGTACTCGTCGCGGGTCGCTTCGGCCTGCTGGGGGTTGGTGGTGTCCTCGCCCAGGAAGTCGATCGTGACCGCCAGCCCGTCGGCGACGAGGTCACGGGTGCATGCCAGGGCGTCGTCCACGTGCTCACCAGCGATGAAGCGACGCACGATGGACCGACTGACCGGGGCGGATTCAACGAGCCGCTCGACCCTGTTTGAGCGGGCGGCGGCGAGGATTGCCGATCTGAGCATGTGCCGAGCGTAAACAGATCGGACCGGGTCCGGTGACGCCTGGTCGCCAGTGTGGCATTTCTTGACTACCTTGGTCGGGTGGACTTCGACGCGTATGCGCGGACCGCCGTCGACATCGTCAACGCGCCGCTCGAAAGCATGCAAGATCTCTCGGCACTGTTCGGCGAGGACAGTTGGCAGACCGCCGAGGCGACGGAGCGTGACCTCGTCGCCCTCCGGCGCGCTCGCAAGCGGCTCCGGGAGGTGTTCGAGCACGGCTCCTCGGGCCGGGACGTCGCGGCCGTCGCCGAGCTCAACGCGCTCCTCGAGGCGTATCCGATGCAGCCGCGGATCTCCGGCCACGACACCCACGACTGGCACATGCACGTGACCGGCCGGGGCTCGTCGGTGAGCTCGGAGCTGCTGGCCGGCGCCGCCTGGGGCCTGGCCGTCTGGCTGTGCGAGCACGGCAGTGCCCGGTTCGGCGTGTGCGCCGACGAGCGCTGCGGCAACGTGTACCTGGACACCTCCTCGAACTGCTGCCGGCGGTTCTGCTCGGAGCGGTGCGCGACGCGCTCCCACGTCGCCGCCCACCGCGCCCGCAAGCGCGCCGCCGAAACCGGCGCCACGCTGGCTCCGGTGCAGGTCGCCACGGGCGAGGCCGATCGGGCGGTTGTCACGGCGTAAGGGCGGGTCCAGAGCCGACAGGCCCCGACCGAAAAAAGCGCTGAGAAGCCGAAAGTGGCCACACCGCCGCCCGCTTGGGCATATCTTGCGTGATGTGGTTCGCTTTACCGCCTGTCCGATTTGTCGGACAGGCGGGGATGGGCGATGCGGGGACGCTTCGAGCTTTTGGCGACCCCAGACACCGGGTAACACGCCGGATCACAACGCCCTACGAAGGAGAAAACAGCACCATGGCCCAGGGAACCGTGAAGTGGTTCAACGCTGAGAAGGGCTTCGGCTTCATCAGCGTGGACGGCGGCAACGACGTCTTCGTCCACTTCTCCGCGATCGTCTCGGAGGGCTATCGCAGCCTCGACGAGAACCAGCGCGTCGAATTCGAGATCAAGCAGGGCCCCAAGGGCCCCCAGGCCGAGTCCGTCCGCAAGATCTGACCCACCCACGACTTGCCCCCCGGCGCTCTTGCCGCAGCGCCGGGGGCGTCGTCGCGTGTGCTCAGGCCACCGGGGACGGCGTGGCCAGGTGCTGGCGGGCGAAGCGGAGCGACTCGGCCAGGTCGGCCTCGCGGTCGGCGCGGCTGCGGGCCTTCCGGGTGCCTACCTCGACCGCGACCGAGCCGGTGAAGCCGCGGGAGTCCAGGGACGCCAGCAGCTCGGCGCAGGGCTGGGTGCCGCGGCCCGGGACCAGGTGCTCGTCGCGGCCCTTGCCGGTGCCGTCGCCCAGGTGGACGTGGGCCAGGCTGCCGCGCATCGTGTCGGCCAGCTGGATGGCGTCGGTCCGCGATGCGGCGCAGTGCGACAGGTCCAGCGTGTAGGCGTCGAAGCCGATCAGCGTCGGATCCCAGCCCGGTGCATACGGGACGAACTCCCGGCCGACGCCCCGCAGCGGGAACATGTTCTCCACGGCGAAGCGGATTCCGGGGTACTGCCGACCGAGCCGGAGCAGGCCGGACTGGAACGTCCGGGCGTAGTCGCGCTGCCACGCGAACGGCGGGTGCACCACGACGACGTCCGCGCCCAGCGTGTCGGCGAGCTCGGCGGCGCGCCGCAGCCGCTCCCACGGATCTGGGCTCCACACCCGCTGGGTGACCATGAGACAAGGGGCGTGCACGGACCGTACCGGCACGCCGTAGTGCTTCGACAGCCCGACAAGCGCCCCCGCGTCCTGGCTCACCGCGTCGGACCAGACCATGACCTCGATCCCGTCGTAGCCGAGCGAGGCGGCTACCTCGAAGCCGGCCGCGGTCGGCTCCGGGAAGACGGAGGAGGTGGACAACAGGACCGGAACTTGACGACTCACAACACCAGGCTAGCCCGACCGGGGTAGCGCTTCTTGTCGATCAACTCGACTCCAGCACTTCCAGCCGGCGAAGAATCACTCCTTCGCGCAGTGCCCACGGGCAGATCTCGACCTCGTCGATGCCCAGGCTGCGCATCGCGACCTCGGCCACGACCGCGCCGGCCAGGATCTGGTGCGCGCGGCCCGGGCTGACGCCGTCGATCTCGGCCAATGCCCCCGACGGGATCCGGCGGATGAAGGACAGCACCTGGTGCAGGCCGACGCGGGTGAGGCGGCGGGGCACGCGCGGCCCGGCGCTCGACGGGGCGGCCCCGGCGAGGCGGGCCAGCGTGCGGAACGTCTTCGAGGTGGCGACCGGGCGGTCCCAGCCGCTGCCGGTGAGCTTCTCCACCGCCCTGGCGACCTCGGCCTCCGCGTACTCGAACAGGGCGTCGAGCGACGCCGGCGACGGCGGGTCGCCGTGGAGGCGCTCGCGGGTGAGCCGGCCGGCGCCGAGCGGCACCGACATCGCCACGTCGGGCTCCTCGTCGATGCCGGCCGCGAGCTCGAGCGAGCCGCCGCCGATGTCCATGACCAGCAGCCGGCCGGCCGACCAGCCGAACCAGCGGCGCACGGCCAGGAAGGTCATGATCGCCTCGGCCTCGCCGGAGAGCACCTGGAGGTCGACCCCGGTCTCCTCGCGCACCCGCTTGAGCACGCGGGCGGAGTTCCGCGCGTCGCGCACGGCCGATGTCGCGAACGCCAGCAGGTCGTCGGTCTCCAGCCCGGCGGCGGCGTCGCGCGCCTCGGCCACGGCCGCGACGAGACTGTCGGCGCCGGCCTTGGTCAGCTCGCCGTTGTTGCCGATCCGCTCGGCCAGGCGCAGCTCGGCCTTCTGCGAGTGCGCCGGCCATGGGTGTGCGCCGTGGTGGGCATCGACGACCAGGAGGTGGACCGTGTTGGAGCCCACATCGAGCACACCGAGACGCATCGCTTCACCGTAGTCGCGTCAGGTTGCGGCAGTACGCGCAGGACGGCGTACGCTTCGTCGAATGGACATCCACGTCGAGGTGCTCGACCCGGCCGACCCGCGTGCCCTTGAGGTCGACCTCGACTTCCCGCGCGAGTGGCTGGAGTTCACCGACCCGGCCGACGCCGACCACCTCATCCGGGCCGACCTGACCTGGCTGCTGTCCAACTGGACTTGTGTGTACGGCAACGGTTGCCACGGGATCGTCGAGGGCGCGCCCGAGCAGGGCTGCTGCTCGCACGGGGCGTTCTTCACCGACAACGACGACCAGAAGCGGGTCCGGGCCGCGGCCAAGCGCCTCACGCCGCAGACCTGGCAGCACTACCGCAAGGGCTTCAAGAACTACACCGAGATGGACACCATCGACGGTGAGAACCCGGCTCTGCGCACCGCCACCCGGCCGGGCGGCGGGTGCGTGTTCCAGAACGACGCCGACTTCCCCGGTGGCTGGGGATGCGCGCTGCACGCGCAGGCCCTCCGCGACGGGGTGCACCCGCTGGAGTACAAGCCCGATGTGTGCTGGCAGCTGCCGGTGCGGCGGGATCAGGACTGGCGCAAGCGCGCTGACGGCACCAAGGTGCTCGTCTCCACGCTCGGCGAGTTCGACCGGCGCGGCTGGGGCGAGGGCGGCCACGACCTGCACTGGTGGTGCACGTCGTCGCCTGAGGCGCACGTCGGCGCCAAGCGGCTCTACCAGGAGTACGAGCCGGAGCTCACCGCGCTCATCGGCAAGGCGGCCTACGTGAAGCTCGCCGAGCTGTGTGCGGCCCGGGCCGAGCAGGGCATGATCGCGCCGCACCCGGCCACCGAGTCCGCCCGGAAGCTAATCCCCCTCCGCCCCGTCTGAGCTCTCGCTCGCCTGCCGCTGCCGCCGGGCACGCGACACGAGGGAGTAGCCCACGGCCACCAGCGCCAGGCCGATGAAGATGCTCGGCAGGGACTCGAGCCAGGTCGCGGGACCGACGGCCGTCCACGCCGAGCTGGCGGCCAGCAGCAGGCCGACCAGCATCATGAGCATGCCGGCGGGGCCGGTGTTGAAATCACGCACGAGAGCCGACGGTACGGCGAGGGTGGTGTCCGGTGTGCGACAACCGGCGAACCCGCTGCCCCGATAGGTTCGAACCGTGAGTGAAGAGATCTTTCCGGGAGTACAGCTCGGCGAGGGCACCGTCGTGGAGCCGGGCGCCCGGATCGGCGTGCCGCCACGGGGCCGCGAGCCGGGCGAGCTGCCCACCGTCATCGGGCCGAACAGCCGGATCCGCTCCGGCACGGTGATCTACGCCGGCACGGTCATCGGCGAGCGGTTCAACTCCGGGCACGGCGCCATGATCCGCGAGAACAACGTCATCGGTGACGGCTGCTCCGTCGGCACCAACGCCGTGCTCGAGCCGGGCAACCGGATCGGCGACGGCAGCCGGGTGCACTCGCACTGCTTCCTGGAGAACGTGACCCTCGGCCGCCGGGTCTTCCTCGGCCCGGGCGTCGTGTTCACCGACGACCCGCACCCGCCGTGCCCGCGCTACGACGAGTGCGTCGGCGGCGCGACGGTCGACGACGACGCCTCGATCGGCGGGAACGCGACGATCCTCCCCGGTGTCCGGATCGGCGCCCGCGCGCTCGTCGGCGCCGGCTCGGTGGTCACCCGGGACGTCCCGTCCGACACGGTCGTCGCCGGCAGCCCCGCCCGGGAGAAGCGCAAGATCGACGAGTTGGTGTGCGCGCCGGGCCACTTCGCCAAGCCGTACGAGTGGCGCGCGGCACTCGACTCCTGATCACCGGTCTTTCTCAAGTCCGCTGAGCGGGGGCCGAAGGTTGGGGCGTGACCAGCCTCCCCGCGATCAACTGTCTGGTCGACGTGGTGCTGATGGACGGCGAGACCTATCAGTCCCGCGTCGAGGACGTGACCGACCGCCGCCTGACCGTCGCCGCGCCGTACGGCATCCACGCGGCCGACATGCCCAAGATCGGCTCTTCCATGGAGCTGGCATGGGTGGCGGGCGACCGGCGCGTGGCGGTCGACGTGCGGCTGACGGCACTGAGCCGGGAGCAGCCGCCGCGGT
This sequence comes from Dactylosporangium sp. AC04546, assembly GCF_022095675.1. Lineage (GTDB taxonomy): Bacteria > Actinomycetota > Actinomycetes > Mycobacteriales > Micromonosporaceae > Dactylosporangium. Next base: position 57,140 of record NZ_JAHYSG010000042.1, read on the forward strand.
GGTCGCTGGAGACGGTCGGCTCGATCCGGCTGCAGACCCGCCGCAACTACGTGCGCGGCGGGGGCGGCGAGTCGGTCGAGGTGTGCGCGGGCGGCGCCTCGTACGAGGGCAAGGTGATCGACCTGTCGGAGGGCGGCATCCGCTGCCGGCTGACGGAGGACAGGTTCGACCGCGACGACCGGGTCGAGGTGCGGATCGCGCTGGAGAACGAGACGATCCCGCTGCGGGGGACTGTGCTGTTCGTGCGGCGCGACTACGAGAACGCCACCTTCGACGTCATCATCACCTACGAGACGACCGAGCTCGTGGGGCGCGCCATCCGCGGCTATGTGCTGCGCCGCGAGATGGAGGAGCGCCGCCGCACCCGCGAGTCGGTGGCCAACGCCGGCTGATCCGGCCGGCTCCACACCTCCGGGGAGCCGGCCGTTTCGGCGGTCTTTACGGCTCGAACTTGTAGCCCAGGCCGCGGACCGTGACGATGAAGCGCGGCGCGGAGGGCTCGGGCTCGATCTTGGAGCGGAGGCGCTTCACGTGCACGTCCAGGGTCTTCGTGTCGCCGACGTAGTCGGCGCCCCAGACGCGGTCGATCAGCTGACCGCGGGTCAGGACCCGGCCCGCGTTGCGCAGCAGGAGCTCCAGGAGCTCGAACTCCTTCAGCGGCAGCTGGACCGCGTCGCCGGCCACCGTCACCACGTGGCGGTCGACGTCCATCCGGACCGGGCCGGCCGACAGGGTCGGCGGGGCCAGCTCGCCGACGGCGTCGACCTGGCGGCGGAGCACGGCGCGGATGCGGGCAACCAGCTCGCGCGGCGAGTAGGGCTTGGTGACGTAGTCGTCGGCGCCGATCTCCAGGCCGACGACCTTGTCGATCTCGCTGTCCCGCGCCGTGATCATGATGATCGGCACGTTGGACTTCTGCCGCATCTGCCGGCACACCTCGGTGCCGGACATCTCGGGAAGCATCAGGTCGAGCAGGACGATGTCCGCGCCGGTGCGGTCGAACTCGGTCAGGGCCTCGGTGCCGGTCGCGGCGATGGAGACCTCGAAGCCCTCGCGACGGAGCATGTACGACAAGGGGTCAGAGATCGACTCTTCGTCCTCGACCACGAGTACGCGCGCCAACGTGCTGTCCTTTCGTAGCTGCCGGGGAACCGCACTGCGCTGCGAACCGCGGAACTCAGATTGCTGTTGCATAACGATCATGGGGCCCCTCCGATCTCAACTGACGGCGGTAGCGCCAACGCGGCGTCCGCCGGACGCGAAGGCAGCCACAGGGTGAACGTCGAACCAACTCCGACGGTGCTCTCCACCGTCACCCGGCCGCCGTGGTTGGTCGAGATGTGCTTGACGATCGCCAGGCCCAGCCCCGTGCCGCCGGTGGCTCGGGAGCGGGCGCGATCAGCCCGGTAGAAGCGCTCGAAGATGCGGTCGAGGTCGCGCGGCTCGATGCCGATGCCCTGGTCGGCGACCGCGATCTCGACGTAGCCGTCACCGTTGGCGGAGGTGGTGACCGTGACCTTGGTGGACTCCGGCGAGTACGCGATCGCGTTCTCCACCAGGTTGACCACGGCGGTGACGAGCTGGTTCTCGTTGCCGTAGACGGTCAGGCCGCGGACGCCCTGGAAGACGACCTGCATCTCCTTGGCGGAGGCGGGCGTCTTGGTGCGGTCGAGGACCTCGGCCGTGATCTTGTCGACGTCGACCGGCTCCGGCTCCGGCAGGGGCTCCGCGCCCTGGAGCCGGGAGAGCTCGAGCAGCTCCGAGACGAGCCGGCCGAGCCGGGACGACTCGTGCTTGATCCGCTCCGCGAACCGGATGGCGGCGGCGGGGTCCTTGTCGGTGGCGTCCAGCAGCGCCTCGGCGAGCAGCTGGAGCGCGCCGACGGGGGTCTTCAGCTCGTGGCTGACGTTGGCGACGAAGTCTCGGCGCACGCGCGCGACCCGGTGGGCCTCGGTCACGTCGGCGGCCTCGATCGCCACCCGGCCGTTGTCGAGGGGCACGGCTCGCACGTTGACCCCGAGCGGTTCGCCGTAGGTCAGCCGCGGCAGGTCGAGCTCGACGACCCGGGTGACCCCGTTGCGACGGACCTGGCCGGCCAGGGTGCGCACGATCGTGTGCGCCTCCTCGGGGCCGCCCGCCCGCTGTCGCACGAGACCCATCTCCCGGGCCGCCGCGTTGGCCAGCACGGGATGATCGGACGCGTCGAGGACCAGTACCCCGACCTGCAGTGCGTCAAGGACGTCGGTCATCGCCGGCCCCTCAGACTTTGCCTGCCGGAACTTCCACTCCACGGCTTGATGGTAGGAGGTCCCTTACCCGACCGACGGCTCGCAGGGGCACGAAACGGGCTCACGTGGTCCAGTGTTCACCCTGGTGGAAGGGGATGTTCATGTGCGGCGCAGCAGTGCCGCCATACCGTGAGGTTCGACACGATAGGAGCAGTATGCGCGACGAATACCGTGCGGATCTTGTGCAGGTCAATCGGCTGCTGGTCTGGATGGCCGACGCCGTCCGCAGCGCCATGAGCCGGGCCACGAACGCTCTGCTGAAAGCGGACCAGACCGACGCCGAGGAGGTCATCGCCCGCGACGCGGAGGTCAACGCGCTCTACCGGCTCGTCGAGGACAAGGTGTACGACCTCTGCGCCCGCCAGGCGCCGGTGGCGTCGGACCTGCGACTCGTGCTGACCGCCCTGCACCTGGCAGCCGACCTGGAGCGCATGGGCGACCTCGCCGAGCACGTGGCCAAGACGGCGCTGCGCCGCCACCCCAACGTGGCCGTGCCGGAGCCGCTGGTCGCGACGTTCGAGCAGATGGGCACCGTGGCCGACCGCATCGCCGGGAAGATCTCCCGGGCGATCTCCACCTCCGACGTCGTGGCCGCCGGCCAGCTCGACCGCGACGACGACGAGATGGACCGGCTGCACACCAGCCTGTTCACCACGATGTTCGGGCCCGGCTGGTCGGAGGGCACCGAGGCCGCCGTCGACTCCGCGCTGCTCGGGCGCTACTACGAGCGTTACGCCGACCACGCGGTCAACGCCGGCCGGCACGTGGTGTTCCTGGTCACGGGCGAGGCGCTGGACAACCGCCCCGAGTGACGAAACAGCGAAGGGGGAGGGCCGTGGCCCTCCCCCTTCGCTATGCGCGTCAGCGGCCCTGGTTCGCCACCGCGGCCGCGGCCTCGGCCGCCGCCTCCGGGTCCAGGTAGGTGCCGCCGGTCGTGATCGGCTTGAGCGACGCGTCGAGGTCGTAGCGCAGCGGGATGCCGGTCGGGATGTTGAGCTTGGCGATCGCCTCGTCGGAGATGCCGTCGAGGTGCTTCACCAGCGCGCGCAGCGAGTTGCCGTGCGCGGCGACCAGGACGGTCTTGCCGTCGAACAGCTGCGGGACGATCTGGTCGTACCAGTACGGCAGCATCCGGGCGACGACGTCCTTCAGGCACTCCGTGCGGGGCCGCAGCTCCGGCGGCAGGCTCGCGTACCGCGGGTCGTCGACCTGCGACCACTCGTCGTCATCGGCGATGGGCGGCGGCGGCACGTCGTAAGAGCGGCGCCAGAGCATGAACTGCTCCTCGCCGAACTCCTCCAGCGTCTGCTTCTTGTTCTTGCCCTGGAGGGCACCGTAGTGCCGCTCGTTGAGCCGCCAGTTGCGCTGGACCGGGATCCAGTGCCGGTCGGCGGCGTGCAGGGCGATCTCGCTGGTGCGGATGGCACGGCGCAGCACTGACGTGTGCACCACATCCGGCAGGAGACCGGACTCACGGATCAGCTCGCCGCCCCGACGGGCCTCAGCCTCTCCTTTGGCGCTGAGGTCCACGTCGACCCAGCCGGTGAACAGGTTCTTGGCGTTCCACTCGCTCTCACCGTGCCGCAAGAGCACCAGTGTCCCGACTTCGCTCATGGATCCATCCTCCCGCACATAACCTTTCGACACCGCAGGGGTCCGGATGTAAGGATGCCGAATCGTGCCGGTCATTACGGGGAAACAGCCGCTGCCCGCCCAGTTCTGGGCCGTGTGGACGGCCACACTGATCAACCGCGCCGGCGGTTTCGTGATCATCTTCCTCGCGATCTACCTCACTTCCCAGCGCGGCTTCTCCGAGACGACGGCCGGCCTCGTCATCGGCCTCTACGGGCTGGGTGGCGCGATCGGCGTCACGGCGGGCGGCCACCTGACCGACCGCTGGGGCCGGCGGCCCACCGCGCTGCTCGCGCTCGGCTCGGCGTCGGCCCTGATGATCGTGCTGGGGCTGGTGCGCGGCGAGATCGCCATCATGGTCGCCGCGGGGCTGCTGGGCCTGGCCGCCGAGGCCGCGCGGCCCGCGCTCGGCGCGATGATCACCGACATCGTGCCCGACGCCGACCGCATGCGGGCCTTCAACATCTACTTCTGGGCGATCAACCTCGGCTTCGCCGTCGCCGCGGTACTGGCCGGCTTCGCCTCCTCGGCCGGCTACTTCTGGCTGTTCGCCGCCGACGCCGCCACCACGGCGTTCGCGGCCGTCCTGATCGCGGTCAAGACGCGCGAGACGCGCCCGGCGCACCTCGAAGCGAAGCACGAGGGCGGCTCCCTGGCGGCCGTCGCGAAGGACCGGGTCTTCCTCGGCTTCATCGCCTGCAACCTGCTGATCGCGCTGGTCCTCCTCCAGCACATGTCGATGCTCCCGCTGGCCATGGTCGACGACGAGCTGCCGCCGAGCACCTTCGGCGTCGTCATCGCGCTGAACGGCATCCTGATCGTCGTGGGGCAGCTCGGGCTGACCCGGCTGCTGATCCGCCGCCGCCCGGCCTACATCCTGCCGGTGTCGGCCGCGGTCATCGGGCTCGGTTTCGGCCTCACCGCGTTCGCGCACACCCCGGTCTGGTACGGCGCGACGGTGCTCGTCTGGACCCTCGGCGAGATGCTCAACGCCCCGGCGAACTCCGCCCTGCTCGCCGGTCTCTCCCCCGTCGCCATGCGCGGCCGCTACCAGGGCGGCTACTCACTGTCCTGGCAGCTGGCATCGTTCCTGGCCCCGACGCTGGGCGGCGCCGTGCGCGACCACGCCGACAACACCACGCTGTGGCTCGGCTGCCTCGGGCTCGGCGTGGCGGCGGGCGTCTGGAGCCTGCTGTCCGCGCCCGCCCGCGAGCGCCGCGTCGAGGCCCTGGCCGCCGAAGAGCGCGAAGCCGGTCTCGTTAAGATCTGACTGTAAGGCTTCCTAATAGAAGAGGGCAGAGTGCGCGTCTTCGGCGGTCTCCCCCGGATGTACTGGTACCTCTGGACCGGCATGCTGATCAACCGCGTCGGCGGCTTCGTCGCGCTGGTCCTCTCGCTGTACCTCACCTCCGACCGCGGCCTCTCCCCCAGCGTCGCCGGCCTGGTCGTCGGCGGGTACGGCATCGGCGGCATCGCCGGCGTCCTGCTCGGCGGGGTGCTCGCCGACCGCTGGGGCCGCCGCCCGACGCTGCTCGTGGCGCACTTCGGCGCCGTGGTCCTGCTGGCCGGCCTGGCCCTCACCGACCGGATCGCCGCCATCGCCGTGCTGGCCGCCCTGCTCGGCGTCATGCACTCGATGCCCGGCCCGGCGTTCGTGGCGGCGATCGTCGACGTGACCCCGGCCGACGACCGCAGCCGCGCGTTCAACCTGCAGTTCTGGGCGTTCAACCTGGGCATGGCGGTCGCGTCGCTGATCGCCGGCGCGCTCGCCGAGGTCAGCTTCACGCTGCTCTTCAGCGTCGACGCCGCGGGCACGCTGATCACGGCGCTGCTCATCCTGTGGAAGGTGCGCGAGACCAGGCCCCGGCAGCACCGGGCCGAGCGGGCGCCGGGCGGCCTGCACACCGCGCTCACCGACCCGGCGTTCATGCTCTTCGTCGGCCTGTCGCTGCTGCTGTCCGTGGTGACGCTCCAGACGTCGACCATCCTGCCGCTGGCCATCGACGCCGACGGGCTGCGGCCGTCGGCGTACGGGTCGGTGGTCGCCTACGCCGGGCTGCTCATCGTGATCGGGCAGCTGTTCGTGCCGAGGCTGATCGGGGGCTGGCGCAAGGGCACCGCGCTCGCCGTGGCCAACGTGTTCCTCGGGCTCGGCTTCGCCTACGTCGCGCTGGCCGACAACCTCTACGGCTACCTCATCGCCGCGAGCATCTGGACGGTCGGCTCGATGATCGCCGCGCCGCCGAACGCCGCGATCATCGCCGAGCTGTCCCCCGAGGCGCTGCGTGGGCGGTACCAGAGCGTCTTCTATCTGGTCTTCCCGGCCGCGAGCTTCATCGCGCCGGCGGCCGGCGGCGCCAGCCTGGAGCACCTCGGCAACTGGCACTGGGCGATCTGCGGCGCGCTCGGGCTCACGGCGGCCGCCGGTCACCTGCTGGTCCAGCCGGCCCGGGAGCGCCGGGTGGCGAAACAGCGTGAAGCCGAACGGTTTGAGGTGCCGATCGCCGGGTAGTGGCTGCCCTCCACAAGACGGGCGGGGGGCGACTTTGGACGGGCTGTCGGCAACGCTGGAGGCCAAGCAGGCGGGCACGGTCGTGATCCGCCTGGCGGGCGAGCTCGACCTGGCGACCCGCGAGCAGGTGGTGCTGGCGGTCCGGGCGGTGCTGCCCGCGTTCGAGCCCGGCGAGCTGGTCCTCGACCTCGAAGCGGTGACGGTGCTCGACTCGGCCGGGATCGGGGCGCTGGTGAGCTGCTGGAAGCTGGCGAACGGCGCGGGGTGCACGCTGTCGCTGCGCAACCCGCGGCCGCTCGCCTACGCCCAGCTGGAGCTGACCGGCCTCCTCGACGTGTTCGCGCTCTAGGGCTACAGCGTTCCGTCGTACCTGGCCGCGCCGCTCACCGTCGCGTCCCCGCGCAGCCGGGACTTCGCCGGGCCGTCGCCGTAGAGCGAGTACCGGAAGAAGTCGATCATCGTCTTGCTCACCGCCAGCGCCGCCGGCGTGCTGCCGAACAGCGCCGCGCCGTGGTCGCCGCCGAGCAGGGTCAGGAAGCCCTTCGGCCACGAGCAGCTGTCGTAGAGGCTCTTTCCGCTGCTGTACGGGACGGTGCCGTCCTTGTCGCCGTGGATGAACAGCACCGGGGTCGCGGCGCCGCTGAACTTGCCGCCCATCCCGCCGCCGGCCACGATGATCCCGCCCTTGAGCCGGCTGTCGCGGCCCGAGCCCGACAGCATGCCGGCGGTCGTGTAGCCGCCCGCCGAGTGGCCGGCCGCGCCGACCCGCCCGGTCTCGATGTGCCCGGCCAGCGCGGCGCCGGCCTTGGTGTCCAGCTTCAGCACCTCGGTGATCACCGCCGACGCGTCGGCCGGCTGGTTGCTCATGTCGCCCTGGTTGAACGGGTTGGCCTTGTCGTTGGTGAACGGGTACGCCGGCGCGGCCACGACGAAGCCGGCCGCGGCGATCTTCGCGCTGACCCCCTGGTACCCCTCGGGCGAGCCGTGCAGCCCGTGGCTCCACAGCACCAGCGGGAACCGTCCGGCGGCGACCGGGGCGTTGCTCTTCGGCGAGCCGCCGGCGCTGCCGGTCGACGGGTAGAAGACGAGCGTGCGCAGCGTGCGGCCGGCGCGGGAGAAGGTGAACTGGCTGACGCCGACGCCGAACGTCTGGGTCGGCGCGGTCTTCGGCCCGGCGCTGCTCGGCTTGGCCGACGCCTGGCCGGCGGCGTTCAGGGCCGCCACGCCGCTCTCGTCCGGGGACGTCGCCTGTGCCGACTCCTCCGCGACGACGTCGGGAACGCCCGAGGTGGCCAGCGAGGGTTCGGACGACGGCCGATCGCCACAGGCGGTCAGCAGCGCGAGCGATAGGAAAGCAGCGGCGACGGCACGCGGCAGCGTTCGCATGCGAGGAAGCTACGGGTTTTCGACCCCGTGCGTCTTTACGCCCGGCTTAAGTTTGACGAGTCGCCGGAGACTCGTCCCGTTACTTATCAGACGATCGTCCCGGCTGGCCTCCGCGCTCGGGCCAGGCTCGAACCGGCGGCAGCGGGTGGCGTGCACCCCCAGTCCACGACACCCGCTCTGCAGCAGCCTTTCGGCCGCGCGGTGCCGCCGGTTTGCGATGACGCGCCCCGCCCGGACACATCACCGCGAGTGGGCCGCGAAGGCCCAGAACACCCCCGTCGCTCCCCAACTTCAGGAATCGCCGGATCCGTCAACGACGTTACGCGCCGCTCGATTCGACCGACAAGTAAACGCGCTGTCGGCTCGCTCACACACTCGAAATAATCGAAATCAATCGAAATGCTGGAACCGCGGCCACAGCTCAGCCCAGCTGCCGTTCAGGTCGCGGCACACGTAGACGCGAGCTGTTTGCTCCTCGTTCTCGACGCCGTAACCATTGTCGAGCCGGGCCCGCTCCTCGCAGGAGCCGAACGAACGCAGCCGATCCGGGTCGCCCTGGAAGACGAACACGACGACGGTGGCCGACTCCGGCGGCGGGCCCAGGTGCCACAGCTCGTTCTGTCCACTGTAGACGTCGGGCAGGCCGAGCGGCTTGCCGTAGCGGTCGAGCGCCCCCGCCTCGCCGTAGTTGCCGGTGAGCAGCACGGTGCGGGCACGGTCCTCCGCCGGTAAGGACTCGTAGACGTCGGCGACCTGGCGGACATACCGCGGCCAGCCGATCTGGTCGGCGACCACCTGGTTCATCGCCGGGATCGGGGTCTGGCCGACGACGCCGACCGGGATCAACGGCAGTGAGCTCACGATGGCGATACCGCAGTTGACCACGGCCCCGGCGGCGAACAGCGCCCGGCGCCGGGTCGTGCTCAGCCACCGCTCGACGGGCACCGAACCCACGGCGAACAGCGCGGCGAGCAGGCCGACGCTGTAATAGGGCTGGCCGGCCAGCACGAACAGCAGGACCAGCATGAGCGGATAGGCCAGCCCGAACGCCCGCACCGCGCGCAGGGCGGGGTCGCGCAGCAGCGCGACGATCCCGCAGTACCAAACAGGGACAAAGATCGGTCCCAGCCACACCAACTGCAGTGGGAGGAGCGTGATCCGGGCCTCGTCGCCCTTGTTCTCACGCAGCGCTCCGGCCATCGACACCTGCGGAAAGTCATTGGCGATCTGATAGAGCAGGTTGGGCAGCCCGACCACGACCGCGATCGCCACGCCGCCCCACAGCCAGGGCGACGCCAGCGTCCGGCGCGGGCCGACCAGCAGCAGCGCGACGGCGACGGTCAGCAGGAGCAGCACGATCAGGTGCTTGTTGTAGAGCGCCAGCCCGACCACCAGGCCGGCCGCCAGCCAGTAACGAGGTTGCTCGCGCAGCAGGGCCCGCATCATGCACAGGATCGCCAGCAGCCACATCACCAGGTCGGGCCCCGTGGTGACCGTGACGTGCCCGCTGACGAGCGGAAACGTGGTGAGGACGGCGAGCGCCGCGATGCCCTGCGCGCGGGCACCGCCGCCCACCTCGCGGGCGATCAGCGCGAGCAGGCCCGCGGTCAGGACGGTCAGGATCAGGCCGGGCAGCCGGATCGCCCAGACGGAGTCGCCGAACAGCTCGACGCACGCGCGCATGAGCAGCGGCGTGAACGGCGGCTGGTCGACGTAGCCCCACTTGGGATCGGAGCCCAGCATGCGGAAATACAGCTCGTCGCGGTGGTAGTCGTACCGCGTGATGGTGACCAGCAGCGCAACGGCTGCCCCGGCGGCGATGGTGCCGACGGGCTTCCAGGCAAATGGGGGACGCTCGATCACGTGCCCCAGGCTAGGGGGAGGGCGTACCACGCTCCACGAACGCCGTGAACGCCCGCAGGTTGTCCAGCGGCTCGCCGCGCTTGACCCGCCACTCCCACTCACGGCGGATCGCCGAGCCGAAGCCGATCTCGAGCATCGGATCGAAGCTCTCGTCGGCGTACGTCAGCACCGCACCCAGCAGCCGGTCGAGCTCGTCCTCGGTGACGGCGTGCAGCGGCAGGCGGCCCACGAGGTACACGTCGCCGACCGCGTCGATCGAGAACGCCACCCCGTACATGCGCGCGTTGCGCTGGAGCAGCCACTCCCACAGCGCCTCGCGGTTCTCGTCGGGGTGCCGCATGACGAACGCCTCGACGCGCAGCGTGTGCTCGCCGACGATCAGGTTGCAGTTCGTCTTCTGCTTGTGGGTGCCGGGCAGCGTCACCACGAACGAGTGCTCGCCGGTCACGTCGAACGGGATCTCCCGCTCGGCCGCGACCTTGCGGATCAGCTCGGCCGCCTCGTCGCGCGTCATGCCGCCTTGACCTCCTTGTGCACGTCGAGCGCGTCGCGATAGGCGGCCAGCAGGCCGCTCGCGGTGTGACTCCAGGAGAACTCGGACGCGTGCTGGACCGCTCCGGCCGCGAGCTCGTCCCGGCGGCGCGGCTCCGCAAGCAGCCGGCCGAGCGAGGTGGCCCAGTCGCCCGCGTCGTGGGTGTCGACCAGCAGCCCGGAGACGCCGTCGCGCACCGCGGTCACCAGCCCGCCGACGGCGGCCGCGACGACCGGCGTGCCGCAGGCCTGCGCCTCGATCGCGACCAGGCCGAACGACTCGTTGTAACTGGGCACGGCGACCACGTCGACGGCCCGGTAGAGGTCGGCGAGCGCGGTGCGCGGCTGCGGCTCGATGAACCGGACGATGTCGGCGATGCCCAGGTCGCGGGCGAGGTCCATGAGCGCGGTGGGGCGGTCGAGGCCGGACCCGCTCGGGCCGCCGCAGACCGCCACGACCAGCTCCTGGCCGCGCCGGCGCAGCTCGGCCGCGGCGCGCAACAGCACGTCGGGCGCCTTGAGCGGCTGGATCCGCCCGACGAACGCCACCACCTGGGCGTCTGCGGGCAGGCCGAAGCGCCGCCGGGCCGCCTCGCGGCGCTCCGGGCGGCTCGTGAAAATCTCCAGGTCGACGCCCGGCGGCACCACGCTGACCCGGCGCGGGTCGGCGTCGTAGAGCTCGATCAGCTCGCGCGCCTCGGCCGGCGTGTTGGCGACCAGCCCGTCAGCCGCCGCGACGACCTGCTCCTCGCCGATGACCCGGGCGCGCGGCTCGGGCTTGTCGCCGTCGGCCAGCAGCTGGTTCTTGACCTTGGCGAGCGTGTGCGCGGTGTGCACCAGCGGCACGCCCCAGCGGTCCTTGGCCAGCCAGCCGACCTGGCCGGACAGCCAGTAGTGGGAGTGCACCAGGTCGTACCAGCCGAGCGGGCGCGCGGCCTCGGCCCGCAGCACGCCGCTTGTGAAGGCGCACAGCTGGGCCGGCAGGTCCTCCTTGGCCAGACCCTCGAACGGGCCGGCGACCACGTGCCGGACCAGCACGCCGGGGGCCATCTCCACGACCGGCGGCAGGTCGCTGTTGGTGGCCCGGGTGAAGATCTCCACCTCGACGCCGGAGCGGGCCAGGCGCTCGGCGACCTCCACGATGTACACGTTCATGCCACCGGCATCGCCGGTGCCCGGTTGATCGAGCGGGGAGGTGTGGACGGAGAGCGTGGCGACCCTCCTCGGAAGGGACCGACCGGACTGCGGGGTATGGCTGTGCAGCGATCCGACCCGCGCCACGAGGGACTCCTTTGCCTGTTGCCGGTGGGTTACATCTTCCCAACCGTCCATGTTCCCTCGTCCGCGGCCGTCTACCCACCGTTGCGTTGGTCACTGCGGTGCGTTCGCGTTTGTGCGTGGGGCAGGATTGCCATATGTCCTCACGTATCGCCGTGGTCACGGGCGCGTCCAGCGGCATCGGCCTGGCCACCGTTCGCCGCCTCGACGCCGCCGGCTATCGCGTCGTGGCGGTCGCCCGCCGCACCGACCGCCTCGACTCCCTCGCCGACGAGCTGTCCTCGGTGACCCCCGTGGTCGCCGACGTGACGTCCGACGCCGACGCCGCCCGCCTGGCCGAGATCACCGGCGGCCTCGACGGCCCGGTGGAGCTGCTGGTCAACAACGCCGGCGGCGCCGTCGGGGCCGACCAGGTCGAGGACGCCGACCTGGCTGGCTGGCAGTGGATGTACGACGTCAACGTGCTCGGCACGGTCCGCGTCACGAAGGCCCTGCTCCCGCTGCTGGAGAAGTCCGGCCGCGGCACGATCGTGGTGCTCAGCTCGACCGCCGGCCTGATCGTGTACGAGGGCGGCGGCGGCTACGCGGCGGCCAAGCACGCGCAGACCGCCGTGGCCGAGACGCTCCGGCTGGAGCTCAACGGCCGCCCGGTCCGGGTCGTCGAGATCGACCCCGGCATGGTCAAGACCGACGAGTTCGCGCTGAACCGGTTCGGCGGCGACGCCGACAAGGCCGCCGCGGTGTACGCCGGCGTCGAGTTCCCGCTGGTCGCCGACGACATCGCGGACTGCATCGTGTGGACCGCCACCCGGCCGCACCACGTCAACGTCGACCGGCTGGTCGTCCGCCCGCTGGCCCAGGCCGCGCAGCACAAGGTGCACCGGGTCCTCTGACGATGCGGCCGGTCGGCTCGATCACGCGGGGGACGACCAATCCCAACCGGCTGCGCCGGGTCGACAACTGGATCGCCGCCACGTTCGGCGACCGGCTCCGGCTGGCGGACGACCCGCTCGTGATCGACCTCGGCTACGGCGCCTCCCCGGTCACCGCGGTCGAGCTGCGGGCCCGCCTCGGCGTCCGGGTCGTCGGCCTGGAGATCGACCCGGCCCGGGTGGCGTCCGCGCAGCCGTTCGCGGACCCGCCCGGGCTGGAGTTCCGCCGCGGCGGCTTCGAGCTGGCCGGCCTCCGTCCGGCACTGGTTCGCGCGTTCAACGTGCTCCGGCAGTACCCCGAGTCCGAAGTGGACGGCGCCTGGACGGCGATGACGGCGTCGGGCGCCGTGCTGGTCGAGGGCACCTGCGACGAGCTGGGCCGGCTCGCGTCCTGGGTCACCGTGACCGGCGCCGGCCCGCAGACACTGACCCTCGCCTCCCGGCTGGCCACCCTGGACACCCCGGCGACCCTGGCCGAGCGGCTGCCGAAGGCGCTCATCCACCACAACGTGCCCGGCGAGCGCATCCACGCCCTGCTGTCCACACTGGACGACGCCTGGAGGGCCGCCGCGCCGCTCACCGTCTTCGGCCCGCGGCAGCGGTGGCGCCAGGCGGTCGCGGCGACCAGGGCCGCGGGCTGGCCGATCGTCGACCGGCCCGCGCGCTGGCGGCTGGGTGAGCTGACCGTCCGGTACGGTGCCGTCGCACCGTAGTCTGGTGCGGTGAAGTCGACCTGGCAGCAGTTCCTCGAGGGCATCAGGCTGCTCGGGCGGGGTTTCGGGCGCTACGGGCGGAACCCCGGCCTGCTGTTCCTCGGCATGATCCCCGCGGTCATCTCGTTCGCCCTGCTCGGCGTGGCGTGGTTCTTCCTGATCGTCTACATCGACGACCTCGCCGCCGCCACGACCTGGTTCGCCGACGACTGGTCGGACTTCTGGCGCATCCTGCTCCGCGTGGGCGCCGGCGCGGGCATCCTGGCCGCCGCCGCGCTGCTGTCGATCATCAGCTACACGGCGTTGACGCTGCTCATAGGCGACCCGTTCTACGAGGTCATCTCCGAGCGGATCGAGGGCCAGCTGGGCGGGACGCCCGGTGCGCTCGATCTTCCGTGGTACCGCACGCTGTGGCCCAACCTGGTCGACTCACTCCGGCTGATCGCGCTCGGCGTCGCGCTCGCGATCCCGCTGTTCCTGCTCGGCTTCATCCCGATCGTCGGGCAGACCGTGGTCCCGGTGCTCAACGCGGTCATCGGCGGCTGGCTCATCGCGGTCGAGCTCACGGGCATCCCGTTCAACCGCCGCGGCCTGCGCTTGAAGGACCGCCGGAAGATCCTGCGTGCCCACCGGCCGCTCGTCCTGGGCTTCGGGGTGCCGGTCTTTCTGGTACTGCTGCTGCCGTTGGCCGCGATCGTGGTCGTGCCGGCGGCGGTCGCGGGCAGCACCCTGCTGACCCGCCGCGTCCTCGGCCTGCCGATCGAGTCGGCCGCGGTCAGACCCGCAGCCCCTGTAGCAGGGTGACGTCACCGGTCGCGAGCAGCGCGTCGAACGGCACCCGCCCGTAGAGCGCGAGGACCAGGTCGCTGGCCGGTCCGCTCGCGGTGGCCCGCTCGTGCCGGTCGTCGGTGTCCAGCAGCGTGTCGGTGTCGAGCAGCGCGACCCCGGCGCCGCGGAGCCGCACATACCAGACCTGCTCCACATCGGTCGCGTGCAGCGCGATCATCCCCGCCCGGTCGACCGGCCCGCGCCGGCGCCCGGCGGGCAACCAGCTGTCGAGCACCTCGGTGACGCCGTCGCTGGCCAGCTTGGCCTCGATCGGCCCGGTGAGCCCGCCGGCCATCTGCGCGTCCCACCGGTGGACGGCCGTCTCGTGGGCCATGCGGCGGTGCCAGAACCCGGCCTTCTTGGCCTGGGGCGCCCAGTTCCAGGCGGCGAGCTCGGGATCGACGGCGTCGAGCGTGGCGACCAGCTCGGTGAAGGCATCGGTCCAGGCCATCACGGGGTCCACGCCCTCGGGCAGCGGCGTCTGCGGCCGCTCCTCGGGCCGGCCCGTGACGCCTCGGCCGACGTGGCCGGTGACCCAGGAGTACACCAGGTGGAGATGCCAGGCGAGATCACCGAGGCTCCAGCCGGGGCAGCTGGGCACGGGGGCATCGATGGGCGTGCCGCTGCCGAGGGCGGCCCGGAAGGCGTCACCTTCGGTCCGCAGCGCGGCCAACCAGTAGTCCTTCGTGAGCTGAGGCTTGCTCATCGCCATCCCTCCCCCTGATGCACCAACCTTAGGGCACCAACCCCCGGACGACCCCGACGCGCCGCAGTCCTACACCGCGCTGGGGCGTTCGCACCTGGACGGGTAGACGTGGACTTGCGTCGAGGATGAACATCAGTGCTGGTCCCGGTTGGCCACAGGGCCACAGAGTTCAATCCGGGCGTCAGTCGGCCAGGCGGACCCGCACCCGGCGGTTGGCTTTGCCCTTGCTCTCCACCTTCACCACCTGGACGCGGCCGATCTGCGACGTCGAGGCCACGTGAGTGCCGCCGTCCGCCTGGGAGTCGAGGCCCACGATGTCGACAATGCGGATCTCCTCCTCGTCGTCCGGGATCAGGTTGGCCTGCGTGCGGATGATGTCCGGCAGGGCCAGGGCCTCGTCGCGGGCCAGGACCTTGGTGATGACCTTGCGGTCGGCGATCACCTCGGCGTTGATCAGCTCCTCCAGGCGGGCCTTGAAGTCCGGCGGGACCTCCGGGAGGTTGAAGTCCATGCGCGCCTCCGCCGGCTCCATCGAGCCGCCGGTCACCAGGGCGCCGAAGTCGCGGAACACCACGCCGCACATCACGTGCAGGCCCGAGTGGGTGCGCATGAGCCTGCTGCGGCGGTCGTCCTCGACCGCGCCCATGACCTCGGTGCCGGGCGGCGGGAGGGGGTCGCCCTCGGCGGGCAGCAGGTACAGGTCGTCGCCCTTGCGGGTGCCCGTGATCCGGGTCTGGACACCCTGCCACAGCAGGACGCCGTGGTCCGGTGGCTGGCCTCCGCCGCCGGGGTAGAAGGCCGAACGGTCGAGCACGATGCCCTCCTCGGGGTCCGAGGACAGCACGGTGCAGGTCCATTCGCGAAGGGTCGGGTCGGCGAGGTCGAGGCGGTAGGTACGTCCGTGATGCGTGACACCCATACCTGGCGACTTTAGACCCGGGTCGGACCGGCCCAGCGGGCGAGCAAATTCTCCATACTCGTAGGAGCGCCGGGCGCCGCCGGTGATGCGTTACAAGGTCACCCATTCGGTCAGGATCTGCGAGCCGTCCGGCGTCTGGAGGTACAACCGGAACATCCCGGTCGGCAACGGACGGAAGGCGAACCAGCCGACCTCGTCGACGTCCGCGGTCGCGACGGCGCCGGTGCCCGTGCGCAGTTCGATGCGGCCCGGGCGGGGTGGCACGACCTGGCCGACCAGGGCGTCCGCCGTCACCTCGACCTCGATGGACACCTCGCGGGCGGCGAACGTGAACGCCCGCAGCGCGGCCGGCTCGGCCCGGGTGCCGGTCGCCGCGAGGTCCTCGGTGAGGGAGGCCAGCTCGGCGTCGACGTTGCGCCAGGCGAAGGCCGCCCGGCCCGCGGCGCGGAACGACTCCGGGACCTGCGCGGCGTCGCGGACCGCCGCGCCCAGCTCCTCCAGCAGCGAGTCGTCGCTCATCGCGCGACCTCCGTTCCGTCCAGCAGGGAGGCGAGGGCCGGGTCGCGGCGCAGCCGGTCCAGGCAGCGCTGGCGGTTCGGCCCGATGGCGCCGACGGCGATGCCGATTGTGGCGCTGATCTCGCTGTACGGCGTGGGCGGGTCGGCGAAGAGCAGCGCCAACAGTTGCCGGCAGCGGTCCGGCAGGCCGGCGAACGCGGCGCGCAGCGCGATGCCGCGCTCCTGCGCGACGAGCCAGTCGTCGAAGGGCGGGTCGTCGGCGGCGAGCCGTTCGTCGGGCTCGGCCGGGATGGTGCGCTGCCGGGCGCGCAGCGCGCGGAGGCACTCGTTGCGGGTCGTCGTCACGATCCAGCCGGGCAGCGCGGCCGGCTCGCGGATCGTGTCCAGCCGCTCGACCAGGCGCAGCCAGACGGAGGCACCGACGTCGTCGACGTCCATCCCGGCCAGCCCGTGGCGCCGGCAGATCGCGTAGACGAGCGGCGCATACCGCTCGACGAGCTGGTCCCACGCGGCCTGGCTGCCGTCGCGGGCGGCCAGGACCAGGGCGACGAGCGTCGGATCGTCCCGCATGGTGTCCATCATCCCGGCGGCAGATAGCGACGCACCACCGGGTCACCGTCCGCGAGGAGCTTCTCGAACGCCTCGCGGGGGCTCACTGAGCCGGGGACCGTGCCCGCCGCGATCAGGCCGGCGACGGTCGCGGCCCCGCCGTCGGCGAAGCAGTCGAGCCACGGCGCCTCCTGGCCGGCCACGCCGACGGTCACCACGCCGGCGGAGGCGGCCGGGTAGCCGGTCTGCGCGCCGGCCGGGGCGACGATGACGGCGCGCGGGCTCATGACGTCGACCGCGCGCTGGAGGACCAAGGGGGGCTGGCCGTCGTACGGCGTGCAGGTCACGGCCACATACAGCAGGTCGGCTTCGAGCCCGGCCATGGCCGTCGCCGCCTGCCAGGCGGTCGTCGCGGGCGCCGAGCGGACCTGGGCGCGGGGCGCCAGCGCGCGAATCGCGGCCTCGCCCGGGCCGACCACGCCGACGCGGACCCCTTCGCCGGCGTTGCGGGCCCCGTTCGGCACAGCCTTGAACGAAACGCCGTCAAGACGGCGATTCTTGCCGACGAGAGGAGTCCAGCCCGCGTATTGGAACATGAACGCGTCCCGCAGCTCGGCGATCGTGCTCTCCAGCCACAGCGGGCACTCGGCCCCGGGCAGGCGCAGCAGCGCCAGCCGGAGCGTCTCGTGCCGCTCCACCTCGGCGAACCGGATCTTCCGCCCGCCCAGCCACTGCGTGACCGCGGGCAGATGATCGACGTCGACGATCAGGTCGGACTGTTCGAAGGGGTCCATGCCAGACAGAGGAGCCTCACGACGCCCTGATACGTCAGGCGTTGAGGAACGTCGAGATTCGTGACCTGAGGTCGGCCCGCTGGGTCCACACGATGCCCGGCCGGTCGTACACGTGCAGCTCGGCGTCGGGCAGCACCTCCGCCAGCTGCTCGGCCACCGAGGCCGGGTGCAGCTCGTCGCCCCGGCAGGCGAGCACCAGGCACTTCGCGGACACCGAGGACAGCGCGGCGCGGTCGTCGATCGCGGCCTGCTCGGGCAGCGACTGCAGGCCGGCGGCCAGGCCGTCGCGCATCAGCTGGTCGAGGCGCTGGCGCAGGAACGCCCAGACCGCGGGCGTGTTGCGCATCTGCGACGGGACCTCCTGCGAGATCACGTCGGCCACCGCCGCAGCGTCGCCGGCCTCGATCGACTCGAGCAGTGCGGTCAGCCGCTCCTGGGCGGCCGCCGGGCGAGGCGTGTCGAGCACCGCCGGCAGGAAGAAGACGGCACGGTCGAAGCGGCCAGGGTTGTCGGCGAGCAGCCGGCACAGCGCGCCGGCGCCCATGCTCACCCCGAGCGCTCGGGTGGCGCCCGAGAGGTCGGCGACCGCGCGCAGGTCGCGGGCCAGGTCCTGGTAGGTCCAGCGGCCGCCGGGCGCGGCCGAGTGGCCGTGGCCGCGGAAGTGGAAGAAGACCTTGCGGCCGGTGACGGCGCTGCCCAGCGGCCGGGTCTCGGCGATGCCGCTGCCCAGGCCGTGAGCGAAGACGGTGACCGGCTCGCCCTCGCCGGTGAGCAGCCACTCCAGCTCGACGCCGTGCGGGGTGGCGATCTGCTCGGTCGGCGGAGCCGGGAGGGTCGGCCGCCCGGTCTGCGGGCCCCGGGTCACGGGCGGGCGGAAGCGGTCGGGCCGCCCGTCGGGCGGGGGTGGCCAGCGGAAGTCCATGGGTCCTACCAGGAGCCGTGCCCGTCGACCGCGTCACGCAGGGTGGGTCTGATGTCGAGCAGGTAGACGGCGAAGATGCCGGCCGCGATCAGCGGGAAGATGCCGAGGAAGCCCAGCCCGATATACGGAGAGACGGCGGTGAAGAACTCGCCGCCGCCGATCATTGCCAGCCAGATGGTCTTGGACATCGTGCCGATCGCCGGGAACGCGTCCGCGCGCTGCACAATGCAGTGCAGGAACGCGGCCGCGCCGAGCACCAGGCAGAAGATCCACACGACGATCGCGATGTACCACTCGACCTCGTGGTAGAACACCGGCACCGCACTCACCATCCCCTGAGCTTATGCCGAAGCCCCCCGGCCCGTGTGAGACGGTGCCGGAGGGCTCCTGAGAAACTCCGGTTACTTCTTCGCGGCGGTCGTCTTCTTGGCCGCGGTGGTGGTCTTCTTCGCCGTGGTGGTCGTGGTGGTGGTGACCTTCGCCTCGCCCGGCTCCAGCTCGATCTTCGCCCCGGCCTCGGTGGTGCGGGCGGTGCCGACGACCTTCTCGCCGCGCGCGACAAGCCCGGTGTACACGGCGACGGCACGGTCCTGGACGACCTGCGCGCCGGCCTGGGCGCTCGCGAGGAAGGCGCCGGCGTTGCGGCGGGCGACCACGGCCAGGCGGTCGATGTCGGACCGCAGGTTGGCGTCGGTCCCGGCCGGACGGAGATCGCCGACCCGGTCGCGCAGCTGGGCGACCTGGCCGGGCAGCTTGCGCAGCTGCTCATAGGCGTAGTCACCCGCGCCGGCCGCGGCGTAGAGCGGGGTCGGGATCTTGCGGGTCGTGGTCTTCGTGGTCATGTGGGCTCCTTGTCGTCGTTGCCGGCTTCGCCGTTTTCGCCGCTCAGGCCCTCGGCCGCGCTGCGCGCGTTCTCCCGGCGGAATGTCTCGTAGATCTGCGTGAGCGACTGCTTCTGGGCGACGGTGAGGTCACCGTCCGCAGCGATCGCGGCCAGCACGTCGTGACCCTCGCGCTCCAGCAATCCGGCGCGCAGGTACATCAACGGGGTCGACACCCGCAGTGCACTCGCGAGCTGCGCCAGCACCTCGGCGCTGGGTTTGCGCAGGCCACGCTCGATCTGGCTGAGATATGGGTTGCTGACTCCCGCCTGCTCGGCGAGCTGGCGGAGTGAGATGCGCGCGTTGCGGCGCAGGTCCCGGATGAACCCGCCCAGATCGCGCGGCTCTTCAGTCACGCTACCGACGGTAGCTCGCCGTGCTAGCTGTAGCAAGCAAAACGCTAGCTGCGGCTAGCGTGAGCCCCCTCACCAGCTCGACCGAACCACACCTACCTGCTTGCCGCCGCCGTTCACCGCAACTTCCACCTCGGCGTCGACCGAAATACCCAGCCGGCGCAGCGCGGCGACGAACACGGGCACCCGGGCCCGCATCGCGCCGTCGTCGATCTTCAGCGCGACCGCACCGACGCCGGGCAGCGCCGCGACCAGCACGCCCTCGGCGCCACTCTTCACCAGCAGCCCGGGGACGGCACGCATGAGCCGCGTGTCGTCGCCGCCCTCGTCGTCGCCGGACACGAGCTCGGGGTGGGCGCGCATGGCATCGGCCGTCGATCGCTCCGGCGTGCCCTCTTCGGCCTCGACCAGGCGTTGGACGCCGGTGGCGAGGCCGCGCAGCGACAGCGCGAGCAGGGGCGCTCCGCAGCCGTCGACGCCGACGGTCGCCGACTTTTCGGCGCAAAGATCCTCTACCGTGGCTTTTATTCCAATTTGTACCGAGTGATCGGCGTCCAGGTAGGTCTCCAGCGGCCAGCCGTTGAGCGCCGCGGTCCGCAGCATGCCGGCGTGCTTGCCCGAGCAGTTCATGAACAGCCGCTCGCGGCGCCGCCCGGCGCGGATCAGCTCGTCACGGGCGTCCTCCGACAGCGGATAGTCCGGCGGGCACCCGAGGGCGCTCTCCGGAATGCCGGCCTCGTCAAGCAGATGCCGCACCGTCTGAAGGTGCATCGGCTGCCCGCGGTGACTGGCCGCGACCACGGCGAGCTGCGGCGGGGCGAGCCGCAGCCCGGCCCGGAGCAGGCCCACGGCCTGGAGCGGCTTGTTGGACGAGCGCGGGAAGATCGCGCCCATCACGTCACCGGCCCAGGCGGTCACCTCACCGTCGGCGCCGAGCACCACGACCGAGCCGCTGTGCCGGCTCTCGACGAACCCGCTGCGGACGACCTCGGCGAGCGGCTCGCCACCCAGGTACGCGTCAGCCATTCTTGACTCCGAGCAGCTCACGCGCGTCGGCGGCGCTCATCGGCGGGCGCTGGGCCAGCCGGGCGAACCCGGCGGCGCGGGCCACGAGCTGGGCGTTGCTCTCGACGGGCCGCCCCTTGGCGTACGTGACCGTGTCCTCCATGCCGACTCGCAGGTGCCCGCCGGCGGCCAGCGACGCCAGCAGCACGGGCAGGCTGGTGCGCCCGATCCCGGTCGCCGAGAAGGTCGTGCCCTCGGGCAGGTCGCTCAGCGCCTGGAGCCCGGCGGCGAGGGCCGGCACGGTGCCCGGCATCCCGCCGGGGACGCCCATGACGAAGTCGACGTGGACGTGCCCGCCGTGGGGCAGGCCGTGCTTGTCGAGCAGCCGCTGGAGGCTGGTCAGGTGCCCGAGGTCGAAGATCTCGTACTCGGGGACGATCCCCTTCTCCTGCATCCTCGTGTGCAGCTCGACGATGAACCCCCACCGGTTGAGGAACACGTCGTCGCCGAAGTTGACCGTGCCCATGGTGCAGCTCGCCATGTCGGGCTGCGCGTCGAGCACCCGGAGCCGGTGCTCCTCGGGGTCGGTCACGGCGCCGCCGCTCGACAGCTGGACGATGAGGCCGGTGTCGGCCCGGAGGGCGGCGACCGCCTCCTTGAGGCGGCCGAGGTCGAGCGTGGGGTTGGTGTCGTCGTCGCGGAGGTGGACGTGGATCACGCTCGCCCCCACCGCTTCGCACTCTCGGGCGGTCGTGACCAGCTCGGCCAGGGTCACCGGCAGGGCGGGCACGTCGGATTTGCGGGATTCCGCACCGGTGGGAGCCACCGTGATCAACGTCGTCGTCATCACGGCCCCGATCCTGCCATGCCCTCCCGGGTCAGGACGGGTCGACGGCCGCCGTCGACGGGCCTACCTGCAGTACCGCATCCTGGGCCACGTTCTGCTTGACCACGGCCAAGGCGATCATGCCCAGCTCGTAGTGGCGGGCGGCCGTGCCCACGAAGCCGATCGCCCGGCCCCCCAGCTCGACCGGGGTGTGGCGGACGGGCAGCTCGTCGGTGGTCACGCCGTCGAGGTGCAGCAGGACCAGCTTGCGCGGCGGGCGGCCCAGGTGGTGGACGCGCGCGATCGTCTCCTGGCCGCGATAGCAGCCCTTCTCCAGGTGTACCGCCGCCGCCGTCCAGCCGACCTCGGCCGGCAGCGTGCGGTGGTCGGTCTCGAAGCCGAAGCGCGGGCGGCGGGCGGCCACGCGCAGCGCCTCGAACGCCCAGATGCCCGCCGGCGGCAGGCCGGCCGCGGCCACCAGGTCGGGCACCGCGGCCCGCGGAACCAGCAGGTCGGCGCCGAAGGGCATGCGGCGGGCCCAGCCGTCGAGGTCCGGCAGGCGGGCCGCCGAGTACCGCACGGTCGGGCGCGGCGGCACGGTGCCCGTGGCGAACTTCGCCTCCGGGACCGGGACAGCGTCCGGCGGCAGCAGCGGGCCGACGCCCAGCGTGACCAGGGCCTCGTCGGTCTGCGGGCCGACGATCGACAGCAGCGCCCAGTCGTCGGTGACGTTCGCGGGCTCCACTCGCATCAGGAAGCGCATGCGGTTGAGGAAGTCGAGCAGCCCGTCGCCGGCGCGGGGCTCCAGGTCGAGCCAGGTCGTGGCGCCGTCGTCGGTCAGCACGGCGTGGTGCTCGACGTGGCCGTGCGGGGACAGGACCAGCAGCTCCGAGCCGGTCAGCGGCGGCAGGGACTCCAGGTGCTGGGTGGTCAGGCTGTGCAGCCAGGTGAGCCGGTCGGCGCCCGGGACGGCCAGGACGCTGCGGTGGGAGCGGTCGACCAGGCCCACCTCGGTGTCGAGGATGCGCTGCTCGCGGTTGGGGTCGCCGTAGTGGGCCACGGCCCCGGCGTCGGGGTCGGCTGGGTCGAGGGCGGCGACGGGAACTGCGCTCAGCATGATGCTCCTTCCGGTCCGCACTTTCCGCAGAGCCCGAAGAGGGCGACGTGCCCGATGTCGAGCCGGAACCCGCGCGTGCCGAGCAGCTCGCCGGACAGGCCGTCGAGCATGGCTGTCGGCAGCTCCTCCACCGAGCCGCAGCCCCGGCACACCAGGTGGGCGTGCGAGTGCTCGCCGACCGGGTGATACGTGGGTGCGCCGTGGGAAAGGTGCGCATGGGTGATCAGCTCGAGCTCTTCGAGAAGCTCCAGCGTGCGGTACACCGTGGTGATGTTGACCCCGGCGGCGCGCTCGGCGACGTCGGCGTGGATCTGATCGGGGGTCGCGTGGCGCAGGCGGTACACCGCTTCCAGCACCAGCTGCCGCGGCGCGGTCAACCGCAAGCCACGCGACCTCAGGACCTCGGCCAGTTCCTCCACGGGATAAAGGCTAGCCCGCCACCCGGTCGAGTCGCGCCCACAGATGCGACTGGAGCTCCTGCCCCACCGCGGCGAGATCGAAGGTGTACAGCAGGGCACCGTCGATGATCCCGTACAGGCGCTGGCCGCCCCGGACCTCTTTGGCGGTGGCGGTCCGGCCGATGCCGTCGGTCGCCATCTGCCACTGGGTGGTGCTGCGGCTCACACCCGCGTACAGCTCGACGATCCCGGTCGGCGAGCACGTGACGACCTCGAGGTCGTCGGTCGCCTTGCCGTCCTTCATCACCGGGCGCCAGAAGCCGGTCTCGCGCTGGGCGGGCCGGATCGGGGTGCCGTCGTGGTCGATGATCCAGGCGCGCGACTCGTAGAACAGGAACGGCCGCCCGTCGTGGCTGAAGCGCATCTCGACGCCGAAGTGGAAGCCCTCGATCGTCGGGTAGTCACCCTCACCCCGCCCGCGCCACACCCCCACCAGCGGGAGCAGCCCCAGCAGCGCCGGATGGAGGTCCGGCCCCGTCCGCAGGTCGTGCGTCTCCTCATACGGATACTCCCCCACCGGGGCCAGACCGGCCCACGGCGGCGGCTCGACCTCAGTCACCAACGCCCCCTCGACACCCGCACCGCGAGATAGAACAGCCCGCCGGCCAGTGCGCCCATGCCGGCGACCAGCAGGCTGACGAACCCGATCTCGGTAACCATCCCCCCGATCCTATGCTGCGAGGCATGGCTCGTTCTCTCGTCGTCAAGGCAACCGCCGGCGCAGAAGCCCCGGAGCGCTGCTCGCAGGCGTTCACCGTGGCCGCGACCGCCGTCGCCGGCGGGGTGCCCACCTCGCTGTGGCTCACCGGCGAGTCCGCCTGGTTCGCGCTGCCCGGGCGGGCCGCCACCTTCGAGCTGGAGCACGCCGCGCCGCTCGCCGATCTGCTCGACTCGATCCTGGCGGGTGGCACGGTGACGCTGTGCACGCAGTGCGCCGCCCGGCGGGGCATCGGCCCCGGCGACGTGATCCCGGGCATCCGGATCGCCGGGGCGGCGCTGTTCGTCGAGGAGGCCCTCCAGGACGACGCCCAGGCGCTCGTCTACTAGGGCTTCTCCTAAGGGCTTCCGTACGTGGCCCGCAGCGGGAGGCCGAACTCTTCCCGCAGGCCGTTCTCGGTGTACCGCAGCGGGTGCGCCGGATCGATCTCGTTCGGCGTCCCGGGGTCGCCGTCGTGGTCGATCGGCAGGCCGACCGCCTGGCGCTCGTAGTTGGGCACCGGCTTGCCGTTCGCCACGTCCTGGCCGCCGGCCCCGTTGTAGGGGCGATGGTTGGTCGTGCCGTGAGCGTGGTCATACGTGTGGGCCAGCTCGTGGAAGAGGGTCACGACCGGCGGCGCGGAGCCCGGGAGCCCCTGCCACCCCGGGTTGTACCGGATCGACTCCGAGTTCGCGAACCCGTTCGGCTCCTCCGTCGGCGTGATGACCACGACGTCGAGCGCCGCCAGCATCTGCTGCCCGGTCGGTGAGGCGCGCAACAGGTCGAGGTCGGCCTGCACCCGCTCCTCGAACTCGCGGTCGCCATCGGGGACGATCAGTGTGCCGAGGTCGTCGCGGATCGGCGTGGCGACGAGCCGCTCCACACCGCCGACGCTGTCCTCGGCCTGGCCGAAGAGCCGGTCGTCGCCGTCCCCGCCGGT
Organism: Dactylosporangium sp. AC04546; assembly: GCF_022095675.1. Taxonomy (GTDB): domain Bacteria; phylum Actinomycetota; class Actinomycetes; order Mycobacteriales; family Micromonosporaceae; genus Dactylosporangium. The sequence continues at coordinate 81,788 of NZ_JAHYSG010000042.1, forward strand.
GACCGCGTCGGCGCCGGCCCCGGAGTACAGCACGTCGTCCCCGTCCCCGCCGTCGAGCGTGTCGGCGCCCCGCCCGCCGGACAGGACGTCGGCGCCCGCACCGCCGTCGAGCCGGTCGTCGCCGGTCCCGCCCTCCAGGAAGTCGGCGCCGTCGCCACCGCGCAGGACGTCGTCGCCGGACAGCCCGTACACGGTGTCGTCACCCGCGCCGCCGTCGACGAGGTCGCGGCCGGCTCCCCCGTCGGTGTAGTCGCGGCCGTCCTCGCCGAACACCGCGTCGTCGCCCCGGTTACCGGTGAGGTCGTCGTCCCCGGCGCCGCCGCTGAGCAGGTCGTCGCCGAGCCCACCGGCGACGGTGTCGTCGCCGGCCCCGGCGAAGATCAGGTCGTCACCCGCGCCGCCGTCGACCTCCTCGGCCCCGAGGCTGCCCCAGAGCCGGTCGTCCCCGACGCCGAGGTAGGCGTGCTCGACCGCCGGCCCGCCGGACGTGCCCGGGCCCAGTGATACGCGGTCGTCGCCCCAGCCCGCGACGACCGTGTCGCTGCCGGCACCGGCGAGGAGGGTGTCGTCGCCGGCCGATCCGCTCAGCCGGTCGTCCCCGTCGCCTCCGAGGACGGTGACGGCGCCGCCGCCGCTCACCCGGACGGTGTCGTTGCCACCGCCGGTCCGCACCAGCACGCGGGCACCGACCGGAACTCGGACGACATCGCCGTTCACGACGACCGCGTCACCGCGGATCTCGACCACGTCGTCACCATCGCCGGTGTTGACCACGAAGAGCCCGCCGGCCGCGAACCCGTCGGCACCGCGGGCAGTTGGGGCGAGCCAGCCGTTCATCCGCCCGGCCACGACGGCGGCCCAGTCGTGGCGGAGATCGGCCCACTCCCGCCGCGCCGCCGCCAGGGCCCCGCTCAGGCGAACCAGCTCCTGGTCGACGTCGGCCCGGATCGTGGCCGCGTCGGTCTCGGTCGCCTGCCGGGTATACGCGTCGTCGAGCGCCGCCTGCCCGCGCCGCAGCAGCCCGCCGATCCCGCCGAGCGCGACGGCCGTGGCCGTGGCGGTGGTGGCCGCCCGCTCAAGATCCCGGCCGAGCCGGGCCCGGTGCGACCGGTACGTGTCGGCCGTGTCACCGGCCCACTCCACGGGCGCGGCGGCCCGGTCGAGCAGCTCGCGGGCCGCCCGCAGGTCGTTTCCCACCGCCCACCACACGCCGGCCGCCGCCTCCACGGCGGCGGGGTCGGCCCGCAGGTCCCAGACGCTCATCTAGCGGCCCGGCCGGCGGGAGCCGCCGAGGCGGGAGTCGGCCGCCACGTCCGCCGCGTGGTAGGCGAACGCCGAGCGCAGCAGAGCGTCCGCGTCCGTCTCCAGGACCGCCGCCAACCCGCTCACCGCGTCATGGGCATCGGCCAGCAGGCCCTCCGCCGTGTGGGCCACCAGCGGTGCGGACGGGAGGTCGCCCAGCGCCGCGGCGGGGAGCGGCAGGTCGCGGAAGTCGGAGCGGTAGCGGTCACCGGCACGGTCCGCTGCCGCCAGGCTTGCCGTGGCCAGGTCGACCAGGGCGCTCGGATCGACCCGGATCTCTTTCCCCATAGGCCGCAGGGTAGCTACGCCACCCCGCGGCCCGTGGCCCGTTCAGGCCGAATAGTCAAGACCGACCTTTGCCCGTACAACGTCCAAAACCCGGAGAATCTCCAGCGTCTCGGACAGTGGGACGATCGGGCTCTCCTGGAGACCCTCGCGGAGGCATCGCTGCACCTCGGCCGCCTCGAAGTGGTAGCCCAGGCCCTCGAACGGCATCTCGACGCGCTCGGCCTCGTCGCCGCGCCAGAGGGTGTACTCCGGGGGGCAGAAGAAGTCGCGCGGGATCTCGAAACGGCCGGTCGTGCCCGTGATCGTCGCCCGGCGGGAGCTGTCGCCCAGCAGCGAGCAGGTCAGTGCGGCCATCGCGCCCGACTCGTAGCCGAACAGCATGCCGGTGTTCTCGTCGACGCCGCCCGCGCTCATCCGGGCCCACGCCTGGATCTCGCTCGGCGCGCCGAGGAACAGGTGCGCGAACGTCACGGGATATATCCCGACGTCGTAGAGGCCCCCGCCGCCGAGCGCGCGGTTGCGCAGCCGGCTGGTCTCCTCGAACGGGCCCTGCATGCCGAAGTCGGCGTGCACGCTCACCAGGTCGCCGATCGCGCCGTCGGCGATCAGGCCGGCGATGCGGCGGATGACCGGGAAGCAGCGCATCCACATCGCCTCCATGAGGAACACGCCGGAAGAGCGGGCGGTCTCCACGAGGTGCTCGGAGGAGGCGACGTCGAGCGTGAACGGCTTCTCGGTGAGCGTCGCCCGCCCGGCGCCGAGGGACAGCATCGTCGCCTCGTAGTGCGCGGTGTGCGGGGTGGCCACGTAGATCACGTCGACGCCGTCGTCCTCGACCAGGTCGCGCCACGAGCCGTGGGCCCGCGGGATGCCGTGCGTCTCGGCGAATCGCTGTGCGGTTGCGGTACTGCGGGATCCCACCGCTGCCACCTCGGCACCGGGCACCAGGCGGAGGTCCTCGACGAACTTGCTGGCGATGAGTCCGGTGGACAGGATGCCCCAGCGAATGCGGTCGGCCATGGCGTGAGCGTAGCCCTGCGTGGTTGGAGCCATGATCGACCGGGTATCCGGCGGCCGTGGAACCTCGTGATCGCCGCCCGGAAGGGGTGTCGGACCGGACCGTCGAAGGCCTCGGCAAGCTCAGCGAGGCCCTGGAGACGGTGGAGCGCGCCCGCGGCCGCCTGTACGACCTGCACCAGCTCATCGGGCACGCCGACCTGATGCTCGACGAGGCCGTGCGGCTGCTGCGGGCGGCCGGGCACGACCCGCTCGCCGACCGCATCGACACCGAGTTGGTCGGTCGCAACGTGGTCCCGGGCCGCTGGACGTTCCAGCTGGTCGAGGAGTTCGATGACGGCTACTACGCGCTGTTCCGCGAGCTGGAACGGACCGCCCGCGACGAGCTCGTCCGGGGGCGCCGGCACATCTTCGAGGCCGAGATGAAGGAGGCCCGGCGGACCCACGGCGCACCCGGCCACGAGGCCGTCCCTTAACGTTGGCTCATGGTGGAGTTCCGGCTGCCGCCCGCGTTTGCGGAGCGGGCCCGACGATTCGCGGAAGAAGGTGGCGTACCGGCGGAGGTGCGCCTCGCCAGCACGGTGGTGCTGCTGCGGGAGCCGTTCGAGGTGTACCTCATCCGGCGGGTGCCGACGATGGCGTTCGCGGCGTCGATGTACGTCTTCCCCGGTGGTGGCGTCGATCCGCGGGACGCCGCGGCGCAGCCGGGCTGGGCCGGGCCGGCGCCGGACGAGTGGGCGCGGCGGCTGCGGCTCGAGGAGTCGGTGGCCAGGTCCGTCGTGTGCGCGGCGGTGCGGGAGGTCTTCGAGGAGTCCGGCGTCCTGCTGGCCGGGCCGTCGGCGGACACCGTGGTCGGCGACGTGAGCGGCGCGGAGTGGGAGGAGGCCCGGCTCGCGCTCATCGCGCGGGAGTTCGGCTTCGCCGACTTCCTCAGCCGCCGGGGCCTGGTGCTGCGCAGCGACCTGCTCGTGCCGTGGTCGCGGTGGATCACGCCGGAGTTCGAACCCCGGCGCTTCGACACCTTCTTCTTCCTCGCCGTGCTGCCGGCCGGGCAGCTGACCCGCGACGTCGGCGGCGAGGCCGACGAGACGGTGTGGTGCACGCCGGCCGACGCGGCGGACGGCCGGTTCACCATGCTGCCGCCGACCATCCACACGCTCACGGAGCTCGCGGAGGCCGGCAGCATCGAGGCGGCGCTGGCGGCGGCGCCGGCCCGGGATCCGGCCGACGCCATCCGCCCTGTTTAACCGAAGCGGCCGGTGATGTAGTCCTCGGTCTTCTTCACCGAGGGGTTGGTGAAGATCTTCGCCGTGTCGTCGTACTCGATGAGCCGGCCCGGGTCGCCCGTCTTGTCGATCGAGAAGAACCCGGTGCGGTCCGAGACGCGGGCCGCCTGCTGCATGTTGTGCGTGACGATCACGATCGTGTACTGGTTCTTCAGCTCGGTGATCAGGTCCTCGATCGCCAGCGTGGAGATCGGGTCGAGGGCCGAGCAGGGCTCGTCCATGAGCACGACCTGCGGCTCGACCGCGATGGTGCGGGCGATGCACAGGCGCTGCTGCTGACCACCGGACAGGCCGGCGCCGGGGCGGCCGAGCCGGTCCTTGACCTCGTTCCACAGGTTGGCGCTGCGCAGCGCCTTCTCGGCGACCTCTTCGAGGACCGACTTCTTCTTCACGCCGTTGAGGCGCAGGCCGGCGACCACGTTCTCGAAGATGGACATCGTCGGGAACGGGTTGGGCCGCTGGAAGACCATGCCGATCATGCGGCGGACGGCCGTGACGTCGACGTCACGGTCGTAGATGTTCTGCCCGTCGATGAGGAGCTGACCCTCGATCCGCGCGTTGGGCAGGACCTCGTGCATGCGGTTGATGGACCGCAGGAACGTGGACTTGCCGCAGCCGGACGGTCCGATCAGCGCGGTGACCGACTTGGGCTCGATGGTCATCGAGACCCCGTCGATCGCCTTGAACGAGCCGTAGTACGACGTGACGCCGTGGGCTTCGATCCGCTTTGCCATGTTGGGGGGCTCCGTGTCTATCGAGCGAGCTTGTTACGGCGAGCGAGCAGCTTCGCCGCGACGGTGAGGACCAGCACGAGCACGACCAGCGTGAGAGCCGCCGTCCAGGCCCGCCCGGGGGCGAACTCGGAGGCCACGCCGGCCTGCTGGAAGACGTACAGCGACAGCGAGGACTGACCGCCGTTGAACACGTTGAAGTTGATCGCGCTGAGGCCACCGGCGACCAGCAGGACCGGGGCCGTCTCGCCGGCGGCGCGGGCCACGGCGAGCATGACACCGGTGACGATGCCGGGACCGGCGGTCGGCAGCACGATGCTCGTGATCGTCTTCCACTTCGGCACGCCGAGCGCGTAGGCACCCTCCCGCAGCGCGCCGGGCACCAGCCGCAGCATCTCCTCGGTCGAGCGGACCACCGTCGGCAGCATGAGCACGCTGAGCGACAGGGCCGCCGCGAAGCCGGAGTACGCCGGCCGGCCGTCGTTGTAGAGCGGGGTGATCGTGAAGACCCAGAACGACAGCACGAACAGGCCGGAGACGATCGACGGGATACCGGTCATGACGTCGACGAAGAAGCGGATCGCGTTGGCCAGGAAACCGCGCCCGTACTCGACGATGTAGACCGCGCCCATGATGCCGAGCGGCACCGTGATCAGCGTCGCGATGCCCGCCTGCTCAAGCGTGCCGATGATCGCGTGGTAGGCGCCGCCCTTCTCGTCGAACACGCCGATGTTGTTCATCGACGTGTTGAAGAAGTTGGCGTCCAGCCGCGTCGAGCCCTTGCTGACCAGCGTCCAGACCACCGAGATCAGCGGCAGCAGCGCCAGGATGAACGCACCGTAGATCAGGATGGTGGCCATCCGGTTGCGGGCCGAGCGGCCACCCTCGACGAAGGTCGCCGCGAGGCCCATGAAGATCACGAACAGCAGGGCGGCGACGACGCCCGTGAGGATCATCCCGCCGTACGACGTCAGGTAGATCAGCACGAACGAGACGGCGATCGCCGCCGCGGCGGTCGCCCACGGCGTCCACGACGGCAGCGACTTGACCCGCAGCTGGTGGGCGTCCTGGACGCCCAGCCGGGTGGGTGTTTCGACGCTCATCATGCGCTCCCGACGAACTCACGGCGCCGGTACACGATGGCCCGCGCAGCCATGTTGACGACCAGCGTGATGGCGAACAGGGCCAGACCGGAGGCGATCAGCGCGCCGCGGCCGAACTCGTTGGCCTCGGCGAACCGGTTGGCGATGTTCGAGGCGATCGTGACGCCGCCCGGACCCAGCAGATCGAAGTTGATGGCGAACACGCTGCCGAGGGTCAGCGCCAGCGCGATGGTCTCGCCGAGCGCGCGGCCCAGGCCGAGCATGACCGAGGCGATGATGCCGGCCTTGCCGTAGGGCAGCACGGACGTGCGGATCATCTCCCATTTGGTCGCGCCGAGCGCCAGGGCGGCCTCCTGGTTCTCCGGCGGGGTCTGCATGAAGACCTCGCGGGAGAGGGAGGTGACGATCGGCAGGATCATGATCCCGAGCACGATCGAGCCCAGCAGGACCGACTTGCCGTAGGGACCTTCGCTGCCGAAGATCGGCAGCCAGCCGACCGTGTCGTGCAGCCACTTCGACAGGTTGCTGACCGGCTCGTAGAAGTAGTCGCGGCCCCAGAGGCCGAAGACGACGCTGGGGACGGCGGCGAGCAGGTCGATGATGAAGCCGAGGGTGGTGGCGACCCGGCGGTGCGCGTAGTGCGAGAGGCACAGCGCGATGCCGAGCGCTACCGGAACGGCCAGCAGCAGCGCCAGGAAGGCGGTGAGAATCGTGCCGAACACCGTCGCGGCGATACCGAACTTCGGATCGTCACCGTCGGTGAACCACTCCTTGTAGGTGAAGAAGTTGGCGTTGTCGTCACGGATGGCCGGGATGGCCTTGACGATGAGGAAGACGGCGATGGCGGCGATGATGACCAGCACCATCGAGCCGGCGGCCGTCGCGGTACCGCGGAAGATGACGTCCCCGCCGAAGCGCTTCTTCGGCGGAAGACCACCACCTCCGCCGGACGAACCGGCGGAGGTGGAGGGCAGAGTCTGCTGGCTCAACGAGTTTCCTGGGTTTCCCGGTCAGGCCAGGTTCTTGACGGAGGTCTCAACCTTGGCCCGGACCGTCTCGGGCAGCGGGGCGTAGCCCAGCTTGTCGAGCAGCTTCTGGCCGTCAGCGCTGGCGGTGTAGCCGAGGAAGCCCTTGACGAGCGCGAGCTTGTCGGCCGCGGTGCCCTTGCTGCAGACGATCTCGTAGGTCACCAGGATGATCGGGTAGGCCCCGGCCTCCTTGGTGGCGTAGTCGATCGACAGCTTCAGGTCGTCGCCGGTGCCCGTGATCTTGGCGCCCGCAACGGTCTTGCCGGCGGCCTCGCCGGTCAGCGCCGTGAACTCACCGGCACCGTTGTAGACCTTGGCGGTGGCGAGGCTGTTGGTCTTGGCGAACGACCACTCGACGTAGCCGATGGAGCCGGCGCTCTTCTTCAGCGCGGCGGCAACGCCGTCCGACTTCTGCTCACCCTGGCCGCCCTGGGCCTTCCAGACCTTGTCCTTGCCGAAGGTCCAGTCGCTGGCCGCGGTCTTGGTCAGGTAGTCGGTGAAGTTCTCCGTGGTGCCCGACGAGTCCGCGCGGTGCACGGCCAGGATCGGGGTCGACGGAAGGGTCGCGCTCGGGTTGTCGGCCTTGATGGCCGCGTCGTCCCACGTCTTGACCGCACCGGAGAAGATCTTCGCGAGCGTCGCGGGCTTGAGCTGCAGGTCCTTGACGCCGTCGAGGTTGTAAGCGATGGCGATCGGGCCGGTGACCATCGGCAGGTTGAGGGCCGGGTTGCCGCCGCAGCGCGCGGTCGACTTCGTGGTCTCGTCGCCGTCCTTGAGGGCGGAGTCGGAGCCGGCGAAGTCGGCGGTGCCGCCGTTGAACGCGGTGATGCCCGCGCCCGAACCGGTGCCCTGGTAGTCGATCTTGGCGCCGGAGCAGGCCTGCTGGTAAGCCTTGATCCACTCGTCCATGGCGTTCTTCTGGGCGGACGAGCCCTGAGAGGTCAGCGAGCCGGTCGCACAGGTAATGCCGCCACCGGCAGCGCCGGACGAGCCGGCGGCACCCGGGGTGCTAGGGGTCTCGTTGTCCGAGCCGCACGCGGCGAGCGCGAGCGTCGCGGTGATCGCGATGCCGGCGATGAGGCCGTGCCGCTTGAGGTTCACTGCGGTCCCTTCGTCGGGATGTTCCGTCTTCCGTGACCTGGGGAGGTAAGTCGGAAGGCCGACGCAGGTCGTCGACTGAAAGCGACGCTAAGAGCGGCAGGTAACCACCCCGCCCGGAGAGGGTGAACGCAGGGTGAACAGGTCCAGGGCTACAGGTGACGGCTGGTCGGAGGACAGTTGGCCATTGGGTGAACTGCCCAGCGGAGGTGCACTGTGCCCGATTTGGTCGTTCGCTGACTAGAGCGTGCGCTGGAAGGAAACATCGTTCGACCAACGGACGAAACCCAGCCGGTGGTACAGCGCGACGGCGCGGGTGTTGCTCTCGTCGACGTACAGCATCACCTGCGCGAGACCGCGGGCGCGAAGGTACCAGAGACCGGCCAGGGTCAGCGCCTTGCCGAGCCCGCCGCCGTTCGCGTCGGGCGACACGCCCAGCACGTAGACCTCGCCGATCGGCTCGTGCGCCTCGTGCCCGTGGACCTTCGTCCAGTGGAAGCCCAGCAGGCGGCTGTCCGCCTCCGACTCGGCCAGCAGGAAGCCCTCGGCGTCGAACCACGGCTCCCGCAGCCGCACGTGCAGGTCGTCGAGCGTCCACTTGCCCTGCTCCGGGTGGTCGGCGAAGGCCGCCGCGTTGAGCGCGAGCCAGGCCTCGTCGTCCTCCCCCGGCCGGAACGCGCGCAGCCGCACGCCCTCGGGCAGGCGCACCTCGTCGAGCGGGGCGAACAGCGAGCGGCGCAGCTGGAGCAGCACCCGCGTGCGGTCGAACCCGAGCCGGATGGCGAGCGCGGACGCCGAGGGGTGGTCGCCGTGGGCCCACAGTCGCAGCCGGCCGTCGTCGCGCTCGTCGGCGACCCGCATGGCCTCGGTCACCAGCGCGCGGCCGATGCCGTGGCGGCGGTACAGCGGGTGCACGACCAGCTCCGCCGCCGCGCCCTCGACGGCGTCGGTGGTGTCGATGTGCGCGTAACCGACGACGGTCCGGTCATCGGAGAAGGCCAGCAGGTGGACAGCAGGCGCCTCGCCACCGTGGCGGAGGTGCAGGACGACGTGCTCGGACAGCGGCATCGCGCCGTCGGTGTCACCCGCCGCCTGCATGAGCAGCTCGACCTGGGCGATCTGGTCGGCGTCCAGGTGCTCGAAACGTTGGGGCACGGCCTTAATACGCTCGCCGATCTCGTTCAGACCCTGACCGGCTCGGACTCGTGCAGCGGCCGGGCGGGCGGGACGACGAACTTGTAGCCCACCTGACGGACCGTGCCGATCATCGACTCGTACTCCGAGCCGAGCTTCGCCCGCAGCCGCCGGACGTGGACGTCGACGGTGCGGGTGCCGCCGAAGTAGTCGTAGCCCCAGACCTCGCGCAGCAGCTGGTCGCGGGTGAACACCCGGCCCGGGTGCTGGGCGAGGAACTTCAGCAGCTCGAACTCCTTGTAGGTGAGGTCGAGCGGGCGTCCCTTGAGCTTCGCCGCGTAGGTGTCGGGGTCGATCGAGAGCTCGCCGGCCTTGATCATGCCGCCGCTCGCGGCGGCCGCCGAGTTGAGCCGGCCGACGGCCAGGCGCAGCCGGGCCTCGATCTCGGCCGGGCCGGCGGTGGCGAGGATGACGTCGTCGAGGCCCCAGTCGGCGTGCAGGGCGACCAGGCCGGCCTCGGTGACGACGGCCAGCAGCGGCACACCCAGACCCGTTGCGTGCAGCATGCGGCAGGTGGCGCGTGCGTCGGCCAGCTCGGCGCGAGCGTCGACGATCACCGCGTCGGGGCTCGGACCGCTCACCAGCGTGCGCACGTCCCGAGGGGCGGTGCGAACAGTGTGGGGCAGCAGGTCCAGGCCCGGTAGGACCACCTGTCCCGCGGGTGCCGCGGTCAGCAGCAGAATCTCCACGAGTCACCTCCGTCGCCGCGGCGCAATGTCCCGGCAACTCTGACGGGGTTATGGGTGTATCCCGCAGAAGAATATCTGAGTATTCACGTTTTGCTAGCTGCCCGACCGCAGTTCGAGACAGTTGGGTGAGCCACACCCCACCGTTTCCGCCAGCATGATATGGGCCCGCCCCGTGCGGGCCTGGCATCCCAGCTTCTGGCACGATCGGGGCGTGCCCGCTACCCCGCCC
>NZ_JAHYSG010000043.1 GCF_022095675.1 Dactylosporangium sp. AC04546
TGGGTGGGCAGGGGTTCTGTTGGGGGCGGTTCGGTGGGGTGTCGCATGCGGGGGTGCCGTTGAACGAGATTTTCGCGGACTGGTTCGAGTTCCGTGATGGTCTGGTGGTGCGGCGGCGGACGTTCTTCTACCGGCCGGCGATCTGAGCTTCGAGAGCTTCCTGGAGGGTTTCCTGCTGCTGTCTGGCGGCGCGGTGGGCTTTCCAGCGGTCGAGCATGGCGGGCATCTCGTCGAGGAGGAACTCGAAGAACTCGGCGGTGGTGTCGGCGCGGCGGCCGGCGGGGGTGGTGGGGTCGAAGGCGTTGGCGGCTTCGCGGAAGGTGGCGGCCCAGCGGTCCAGGAGTGGTTCGCGGTGGAAGATCGCCTCGTACCAGACGTCGTTGTGGACGTGGAAGACGTCGTGGCGGGTGCCGGGTTCGCGTTCGCGGGCGACCATGTGGACCTGGATGAGGTAGCGCACGGCGCCGGAGATGGCGGCGGGGCTGGCTTTGAGGGTGGTGGCGAGTTCGGCGGCGGTGCGCCGGCCGCTGTCGGTGGCGAGGAGCGCGGCGAGGACGCGGGAGGGCATGCGGGGCATGCCGGCGTCGGTGAAGGCCACTGCGAAGCGTTCGATGTATCTGCTGGTCTTGGCCGGGTCGCGTTCCATATGGGAACTTTACCAGCTTCTGAATTTTCACAATTTTGTGAAACGAGCGTATGTTGGCGGCATGACTTCCGCTATTGAGGTGTCCGGCCTGATCAAGCGGTTCGGCCGGACGACCGCCCTCGACGGGCTCGACCTCAACGTCGCCGAGGGAGAGGTCCACGGCTTCCTCGGCCCCAACGGGGCCGGCAAGTCCACCACGATCCGCGTGCTGCTCGGCCTGCTGCGCCCCGACGGGGGAGCGGCGCGGCTGCTGGGCGGCGACCCCTGGCGCGACGTGGCCACCCTGCACCGCCGCCTGGCCTACGTGCCCGGCGACGTCACCCTCTGGCCGTCGCTGAGCGGGGGAGAGGTGATCGACCTGCTCGCCCGGCTGCGCGGCGGCGTCGACCCGAAGCGCCGGGCCACCCTCCTGGAGCGCTTCGACCTGGATCCGCGCAAGAAGGCCCGCACCTACTCGAAGGGCAACCGGCAGAAGGTCGCGCTCGTCGCCGCGCTCGCCTCCGACGTGGAGCTGCTCATCCTGGACGAGCCGACGTCGGGCCTGGACCCGCTGATGGAGGAGGTGTTCCGCGACTGCATCGCGGAGGAGCGCCGGGGCGGCCGTACCGTGCTGCTGTCCAGCCACATCCTGTCGGAGGTCGAGGCGCTGTGCGACCGGGTGTCGATCATCCGCAACGGCCGGACCGTGGAGACCGGCACCCTCGACTCGCTGCGGCACCTGACCCGCACCGCGATCGCCGCCGTCGTCGCGTCCCCGCCGGTCCTCGACGGTCTCGCCGGCCTGCACGACCTGGTGCTCGACGGTGACCGGGTGACGGCGCAGGTCGACACGGCCGCGCTCGGCCCGGTCATGCAGGCCCTCTCCGCCGCCGGGATCCGGTCGCTGACGTCGCAGCCGCCGACCCTGGAGGAGCTGTTCCTGCGCCACTACGCGACGGACCCCACCATCGAGCCCGCCGCGGAGCTGGCCGCGGAGCCCGCGTCATGACCGGGGTGTGGCCGCTGCTGCGGCTGTCGGCGCGCCTCGACCGGGTGCGGCTGCCGATCTGGATCGTGGTGCTCGTCGCGTCGGTCGCGGGTTCCGCCTCCTCGTTCGCCGAGGTGTACCCCGAGCAGGCCGACCGCGACGCGCTGCTCGCCGCCGCGAACGGCAACCCGACGTTCGCCGCGATCTACGGCAACGCGTTCGGCAGCTCCGTCGGCGCGCTCACGTCGTGGCGGCTCATGACGTTCTACGGGGTCCTCACCGGCCTCATGACGATCTTCCTGGTGATCCGGCACACCCGCACCGACGAGGAGACGGGCCGGCTCGAGCTGCTGCGGGCGACCGTCGTCGGGCGGGCCGCCCGGCTGGGGTCGGCGCTGCTGCTCGCGGTACTGGCGAATCTTCTGCTTGCCGCTCTTGTGGCGGCGTCGATGCCCGGCCCCGGCCCGTCGTCGGTCGCGCTGGGGCTGGCGTTCGCCGGTGCGGGCCTGACGTTCGGTGCGGTCGCCGCCGTCGCGGCGCAGCTGACCGAGTCGTCGCGGGCCGCGACCGGCATCGCCACCGGTGTGCTCGGCGCGGCGTTCCTGGTCCGGGCGGTCGCCGACTCCGCCGACGTCGGCTGGCTGCGGTGGCTCTCACCGATCGGATGGGGGCAGCTGGTGCGGCCGTATGCGGGGGACCGGTGGGCGGTCCTCGCCGTGCCGCTGGCCGTGACGGTCCTGCTGGTCGTGGTCGCGTTGCTGCTCAACGCCCGCCGCGACGTCGGCGCCGGGCTCCTCGCGGCGCGGCTCGGGCCGGCCGGGGCGTCCCCGGCGCTGCGCGGCCCGGTCGCGCTCGCGTGGCGGCTGCAGCGGGGCACGTTCCTGGCCTGGGCCGCCGGGTTCCTCGTCGGTGGGCTCGCGGTCGGGTCGGCGGCGTCCGGGGTCGGTGACTTCGTCGAGGGCGGCGCCGCGGACCTGCTGCGCCGTTTCGGCGGGGAGAAGGGCATCGTCGACGCGTACCTGGCGACCAGCCTCGGCCTCGTCGCCATGCTCGCCGGGCTCTACACCGTCTCGGCGGTGCTGCGGCTGCGCGGCGAGGAGAGCGACCTGCGTGCCGAACCCGTCCTCGCCACACCGGTGCGGCGGCTGCCGTGGATGGGCTCCCACCTGCTGTTCGCGTTCGCGGGGACGGCCGTGCTGCTGCTGATCCTCGGCGCCGCCGCCGGCCTCGTCCACGGCCTCGCCACCCACGACCTGGCGGGGCAGTTCCCCCGCGTGCTCGGCGCGGCGGTCGTGATGATCCCGGCGGCGTGGGTCGTCGGCGGGGTCGCGGTCGCGCTGTTCGGGCTGCTGCCGCGGGCGGCGGCGGTCGCGTGGGCGTGTGTCGGCGGGTTCCTGCTCGTCACGTTCCTCGGGCCGGTCCTGCGGGCCCCCGGCTGGGCGCTGGACGTGTCGCCGTACTCGCACGTGCCGCGGCTGCCCGGGGCGGCGATGACGTGGGCACCGGTGTGGTGGCTCCTCGTGGTGGCGGCCGTCCTGACGGTGGCGGGGGCGGCCGGGTTCCGCCGCCGCGACGTCGGCTAGCTCGGGGCGTTGTGGGGGAGGGGCTCGCGGTTGGTGATCCACTCGGTGGGTACGCCGCGGGTCCCCGGCCGCTGTCCGGTGCCCGCGTAGGCGGCGACGATGCCGCCGGTGATCGCGGCGGTGGTGTCGACGTCACCGCCCGCGTCGAAACACGTCCGCAGCGCGGCCGGGTAGTCGGTGAGGTGTTTCGCGGCGGCCCAGATCGCGAACGGGACGGTGTCGGCGGCGGTGACGCGGCTGCCGTTGCCGAGGATGTGCGCCGCCCTGACCGGGTCGCCGGGGACGCGTCTGGCGCGGATCAGCATCCGCGTCGTGCCGGATTTTTCCGGCATGTACGGCAGGATCTGGCCGATCAGGTCCCGCGGCGGGGTCCCGTCCAGGCGCGCTTTCGCGGCGAGGGCGGCGGCGACCGCCACCGCGACGGCGCCGGCGACACCGTCGGGGTGGGCGTGGGTGAGCTCCGCCTGCGCGGTCGCCTCGCGGGCGGCGGCCGCCGGGTTCCCGGCGTGGTAGGCGCCGAGCGGTGCGACGCGCATCGCGGCGCCGTTGCCGAGGGAGCCCTGCCCGCCGAACGCGTCGGCCGCGGCGGTCCGCCAGTGGGTGCCGGCGGCGATCGCCGACAGGACGAGGTACGCGCCGACGCCGTAGCCGCGTGCCGGGTCGCAGGCGGTGGCGAACGCTGCCGCGAGCCGGTCCTGGTCGACGCGGCCGTCCGTGTGCCCGAGGTGGGTGGTGAGGACGGCGGCCATCTGGGTGTCGTCGGTCCACGGCCACGGTGTGCCGCGGGCGTCGGGGACGGTCATCTGCTGGGCGCCGAGCGCGTCACCGACGGAGAGGCCGTCGAGCGCGCTGCGGGCGAGGTCGAGCCGGGCCGCCGCGTACAGCACCACCATGGTGCCCGATCCTACGGCTCTAGTTGACATAATGTCCATTATCGAACATCCAGCGGGTCGCGGCTTGCAACGGTTGGTTGCGTGTCGGAGAGTGGAATGTATGGAGTCCGGAGAGTTCGGGACGATCGAGCGGCGCATCCACATCGACGCGGCGCCCGAGGTGGTGTTCGACGTGGTGTCCAGCCCGCAGCACCTGCGGGAATGGTGGCCCGACGAGGCCGAGTACCCGGTGGTCGCAGGCGGCGCCGGCCGGATCCGGTTCGGTACGTCGTGGGTGCAGTTCACGGTCGTCGACGCGGTGCCGCCGCGGCGGTTCGCGTTCCGCTGGACCCACCCCGAGGATGCGGCCGCCGCGGCGGACAACTCGTACCTGGTGGTGTTCGACCTCGAGCCCGCCGGCGGCGGGACGCTGCTGCGGATGACGGAGTCCGGGTTCCGGCAGCGCGGCTGGGACGAGGCGAAGGTCGCCGCCGAGCACGCGGAGCACGTCACCGGCTGGGACCTGTTCCTGCCCCGGCTGGTCGACTATGCCGCTTCGGTCGCCGGGAGGACGCCGTGACGGTCGTGGTGGACGACGAGCTGTGGTCGGCGGTCGGTGACCCGACCCGGCGGCGGATGCTGGATCTGCTGCTCGCCGATGGCAGCGGTACCGCCACCAGCCTGTCCGAGCGGCTGCCCGTGACCCGGCAGGCGGTCGCGAAACACCTCGCGGTGCTCGACCGGGTCGGGCTGGTGCATGCGACGGCGGCCGGTCGGGAGAAGCAGTTCCGGGTCGACCAGGTCCGGCTGGCGCGGGCGGTGGCGCAGCTGGCCGAGGTGGGCGCGGCGTGGGACGCGCGGCTGCAGCGGATCAAACGGATCGCCGAGACGATCTCCCGCACCCAGGAGTCTCGTTCGCCGGATCGGTGAGGTGCGGGTCACCGTGCGTCAGGATCTTTCTCCCAGGGAGGTCGTATCGGCGCAGGTGGGCAGGAATCTTGCGGGTTCGGGTGACGCGACGCTAGGTGAGCGGCGTATGCGGCCGGTACCCTGTGCGTATGCGTGAGGTGCGCAACGATGTGCGCAAGGAGCGGGTCACCGTGACCATGCCGGCCGATGAGGCGGCGGCGGTGCGGCGGCTCGTGGACGCGGGTGGCGCGGAGTCGGTGTCGGCGTATGTGGCCGAGGCGGTGCGTGGGCGGCTGGCCCGGGACCGGGCGCTGCTGGCGTTGAACGAGCTGTATGCGCAGCGTGGTGTTCGGCTGGACCCGGAGCACCACGCGTGGGCGCGTGAGGTGCTGGGGGTGGCGCCGGCCGGCGGTCCGGTGTCGTGACCGCGGTCGGCGGGCGCATCCTGGACAGTTCGGCGATCCTCGGGTTCGTGGCGGGCAAGCCGTACTCGTCGGCGATCGTGTGGCATGCCGTGGATCAGGGCGTCGTGCTGGCGGTGCCGGCGGCGGCCCTGGCGGAGGCGTGGGCGCAGACGTCACCGAAGGACTATGCGGTACTGCGGGTCCTGCTGTCGCTGCCGGTCGTGGTCGTCGACGACCTGACGGCGGCGGACGCGGTCGACAGCGGTGCGCTGCTCGGCGGTGACGGTGGTCCGGCGCTGGTGGCGGCGGCGCATGTGGTGCGGCGGGCGCAGGCCCGGCCGGGCTGGGCGATCGTCACGGACCGGGCCGACACGCTGCGGTCGCTGGATCCGCAGGCCGAGATCGACGAGTTGCCGTGACTCCCCCAGGTTTTCTTTGCGGCTGATCAACCCTGGTCAACGTTGTGGTGTGGGCTGTCGTACGGTGTGTCGCGTTCAGAAAATGTCGGTGGTGGCTGGTATGAACGTTCCGACACATGTTCGAATCTGGGTTGGAGGGTGCGATGGTTGCCGCGCGGACCGCGGCCAAGGGGTTGTCGACGGTGGATCTGGAGCAGATCCGGGACACCCTCGCGGCCGGCCGGAAACCGAAAGTCGTCTTTACCGAGGCTGCCGGGCAGATCGCCGGGCAGTTGGGTCAGGTCGTGGCATTGACCGACCCGGAGCTGTCCGACGAGTTCGTCGTCGTGCGGTTCGGCAAGGACGAGTTGCCCTTCTCCCCCGCCGATCTGGCGATCGCCCCGAAGGCGGCGCCGCAGCGGCGCGCCGCAGTTCCCGCACCTCGTGAGGAGAGCCCAGTGCCAGCCCTGACCACCGCCGACGCCACTGCCGACACGACCGCCGAAGCGCCGGCCGCCCCGGACTCCCCCACCACCGCCGCGCCCGCCGGGAAGGGCGCGGCCGTGCCGCCGGGCGCGCCGTTGCTGCCGGAGCCCGCCGCCGACAAGTCCGCCGAGGCGAAGCCGGCGAAAGCCGCCCCGGCGAAGAAGGCCGCCCCGAAGGCGAAGGCCCCGGCCGGGCTGACCGTGACCCTGGCCTACGCCGACGGCGAGTGGACGGTCGCGGCCAGCCAGGGCGCGAAGGCCCTCGCGAAGCCGTATGTCATCAAGCCGAGCGAGGCCCTGAAGATGGTCGGCATGCTCGACGTTCCCGGCGTCCACGACGCCGTCGAGGAGATCGTCCAGGCCGCCCGCGCCGAGGCCGAAGCGGAAGCGGAACGCCTCCGGAGCGAGCTGGCCGAGATCGAGGCCCGCCTGGCCGAGCTCCGCGAAACCGAATAGCCGAGCCCCGCCTGAGCCCCGCCCGAGCTCGAGTCAGAGTTCTGCTCGAGCTCTGACTCAGCTCGGCCTTGGCCGGCCCGGCTACCGGTCCGCCAAGGCTCGGGCTGGCTCCGATCCTCCCGCTCCCCCGGCCCGTGCCCACGGGTCGGGGCCGGGCCGGGGCGCTGGATCGGGGCGCCGGGCATCACACCCGGGCCGTCGAGGCGGGCGCAGATGTCGGCGACCACGGGCCCGCTCGGCGCCGTCCGGGTGGTGGCCGGCCGGGCCGCCACCAGCGAGCGCAGGCGCCGGTCGACGTGGTGGCCGAGGCGCTGCGGGGAACGGCACCCCGCACCCCCAGGTCTTCGCGCTGTGGGTCGGGGACATGATTGCGGGCGGGCGGCCCGGCGTTACCGTTCCATGGTCGGCTCCACCCCCGGAACCGGCGAGACGAGCACCAGGGCCGGCCACGACGCACAGCGGCACGGCCGGAACGGACAGATGTGACCGACGGCGAGGCGTCTGCGTTATCCCCGGCTGTATCCCCGGCCCAGCCATCGCGTCCCACAGACCTGGCGGCCCTACCGGCAGCCGGGTCCGCG
The DNA here is from genome assembly GCF_022095675.1 of Dactylosporangium sp. AC04546. Taxonomy (GTDB): domain Bacteria; phylum Actinomycetota; class Actinomycetes; order Mycobacteriales; family Micromonosporaceae; genus Dactylosporangium. The sequence continues at coordinate 7,302 of NZ_JAHYSG010000043.1, forward strand.
CCTGCGGGTGGGGTGTGGCGGGCGCCGCGGACGTGGCGGGTCATGCTGCTGCTGGCGCGGATCGTGGTCGGGGCGGTGGCGCGGCTGCGGGTCAGCGGTGACGTGCCGGCCGGGGTGCGGGCCGGGGCGGTGATGTTCGCGGCCAACCACATCGGGCCGTTCGACCCGGTCGTCATCACCGCCGCGTGCGGGAAGGCGCGGCTGGCGCCGCGGCTCATGGCGACCGGTGGGCTGTTCCGGGCGCCGGTCGTCGGTGGGGTCATGCGGGCCGCCGGGCACATCCGGATCAACCGGCGGCAGGCCGACGTGGCCGCCGCCGTCGACGACGTGGCCGCGGCCCTCGCCGTCGGGTCGCATGTGCTCGGGTACCCGGAGGGGCGGATCACGCTCGACCCCGGCATGTGGCCGGAGCGTGGCAAGACCGGCATGGCGCGGGTGGCGCTGCGGACCGGGGTGACGGTGGTGCCGGTCGCGCAGTGGGGTGCGCACGAGGTGGCGGCGTGGGGCGGGTTCGGGCCGACGGTCCGTGCCGTGTGCCGGTCCCTGCTGCGCCGGCCCGTTGTGCGGGTCCATTTCGGCGCGCCGGTCGACCTGTCCGGTATCGACCCGGCCGCGCCGGGCGCGGCGCAGCAGGCCACCGACCGCATCATCGACGCCATCACCGCCGAACTGCGCCCGCTGCGGCCGTCCGAGCCGCGCCTGCCCCGCTACGTCGACCCGGTCCGCCCGCTGAGTACGCAGCGCCGCCACCGCCCGCCAACGGAACGCGCCCGCCCCTGAGCGGCCCGCCTGAGTGGCCCGCCGCCGCGGCGGCGGGCGCCTCACGTCAGTTCGGGGCGGGGCAGTCCCTGACGTAGACGATGCCGTCCGTGCCGGTCAGGTGGGCCGGGTCGAGGCCGGCGTAGCCGAACCATTCCGAGCCGCGGGGTGCCGGCGGGCCGGCGGTGAACGTGGCGGCCAGGGTCCGCGGGTCGACGAGGAAACGGTCCTCGCCGGTGGCGTACAGGTGGCCCTCGACGGTGTCCGGGGGTGGGGTGCCCACGCCCTGGTGGCGGATCGTGCCCAGGGCGGTGGCCAGGAACGCGTAGCCGGTGCCGAGGCGGGCGGCGCTCAGCGCGCCCGCGCTCCACCACTGCAGCGGCAGGTCGCCCATGCGCATGCTGCTGCGTTCGCGTTGCAGGTGGCTGTTGTGGGCGAACAGCAGCGTCGGGCCGCGTTCGGCGAGGGCCAGGACGTTGTCGGCCATCATCGTGTCGCGGACGCGGACCAGGTGGTTGAGGCGGGCCGGGGACGGGTCCGCCATCCAGTAGTGGTAGCGCAGCAGGCCGGTCGCGGTGCGGGCGTGCAGGCGGGCGCGGTCCCACGCGTCGCGGCCCGTCGCGGCGATGAGGTGCGGGGTTTCGGCGTCGACGAGGTTCGCCAGGTCGTCGGCGATGAGGCGCAGCTCGCGGGCGTTGGGGGTGCGGCCGATCGACTCGGCCGGGTCGAACATGGTGGCCGGGTTCGTCCAGCGTTCGTCGGGGCCGAGCAGCGACGCGAGGGTTTCGGTGGTGCAGGGCAGCAGCTGCGGGTCCAGGTGGGCGGTCAGGTAGGTGTGGACGGTGGTGACGGCGGTGCGGGGGCTTTCCGGGCCGCTGATCTCCAGGGGGCCGTCGATGCCGGCGAACCGGACCCGGTCGGCGGGTGGGCGCGTCTGGTTGGTGTCGCGCATCCACTGCACGAGGGCGCGGTTGGCGGGCGACGCGCCGAAGCTGTGGGAGAAGCCGCGGGTCATGGCGTCGTCGAGGGTGCCGGGGCCGCCGGTGACGTAGTCGTCGACGGTGAGGGCGAGCAGGCAGTCGCTCTCGATCGCGACGGTGCGGTAGCCGGCCTGGTCGATGAGCTGGCGGAACAGGTCGTTGCGGACCTCGAGCAGGATGTCCTCGCCGTGGGTGGGTTCGCCGAGGCCGAGGACCCGCGGGTGGGGTGAGGGCAGCAGCGACAGCACGGTCGTGGCGTCGATCGGGAGCGGTGTCATTCCTTCGACCGTACCGCTGAACCGACGGTTGAAGATTTTCCCGCAGATGCGCAGGACCAGGCCGGGAAAACTTCAAACCGTGGGGTCAGTTGCCTTCGCGGCGCATCCGGAGGTACGCCAGGACCGCCTCGCGGGTCGTGCGCACGCCGAGGGCCTCGCGGGCCTCGGCGATGCGGCGGTTCGCGGTGCGCAGCGACAGGAACTCCGCGGCGGCCGCCGCCGCGATCGTCTCGCCGCCGGCGAGGCGCTCCAGCAGGGCGCGCTGCTCGGGGGCGAGCTGCAGGCCGGTCGCGGCCGGTTCGGCTTCGGTGCCCAGGTCGGCGTCGGGATCGGTGGCGACCGGGCCGATGCGGCCCAGGTCGGCCAGCAGGGCGCGGCCGATGTCGCCGGCGGCGTCGCTGATCGCGACGATGCCGGCGCCGCGGGCCGCGGCCAGCAGCGCCAGCTCGGCGGTGTCGGCGTCGGCGACCCGGCCGAACAGGGCCAGCCGGGCGTCGGACACGTCCCACTGCTGGTCGGTGAGGGCGAAACCTTCCCGGGTCGTCCAGCCGGCCCGGGCGAGCCGGCGCAGGACGGTGGTGGCGTCGCCGCCGGTCGCGACGACGTAGCGGGGTGCGAGGGCTGGGTCGCCGGCCATCAGGCGTCCGTCCGCGAAACCCGGGTAGGCGTTGACATGCGCCAACCATGCGATGAAGTTGCCGCCCGGCACAAGACCAGACCCTTACTCATCCAAGTTCCTCAATGGCCAGGGCGGCGGCTTCGGTGCGGGTGCGGGCGCCGAGCTTGCGCATCCCGGAGCGGATGTGGGTCTCGACCGTCTCCCGGGAGATGCCGAGCTGCCCGGCGATGCGGCGGGTCGGCTCGCCGTTGGCGACGAGGCGCAGCACGTCACGCTCGCGGTCGGTGAGCTCGTCACCGGCGCGGCGGCCGCGGATGTCCCGGCGGATCGAGTGCCGGCGCAGCGCCCGGCGGGCCCGGCCGAGCAGCACCACCAGGCCGGCCTCCTCGGCGAGGCGCTCCGCCTCCAGCAGCGGCGGTACCGCCCGGTCAGCGGTCTCCTCCAGCAGCCCCCGCGCCAGCAGGCAGCGGACCTCCTCCCGGCGGGCCAGAGTCCGCCACGCGGCCGCGGCCTCGGCGAAGCGGTCCGGGGACTTCCACGCCTCCAGCGTCGCCACGACCGGCGGCAGGGCCGCGTCACCGGCCGGGAGCGCGTCACCGGTGACACCGGCGTCGTAGGCGGCCCAGCGGGCGGTGATGCGGCGCAGCCCGTCGACGAGCGGCGGCGCCGGGTCGGCGGACGGGACGGTCGCCTGGTCGGGCTGCCCGTCGAGCCACGCCGCCTCACGGGCCACCCAGTCAAGCGCCGGGGCCGTGGCCGCGGGCCGGTTGGTGAGGGCCTCCAGGCGGGCCCGGGCCGGGGCGAGCAGGCCACCGTCGGCCTCGGCGAGGGACGCGGCGGCGACGGCGTAGCCGCGGGCCACCGCCGGCAGGGTCCGGTCGGTGAGGTCACCGGCGCGGCGGACGACCTCGTCGATCTCCTCACCGCGCAGCGCGTCGCACCACAGCTGCGCCGCGACGAACCGGGTCTGCCAGCTGTAGGCGAGGTCACCGGCGCACGCGGCGGCGGCCGCCGCCGCGGCCTGGGACGCCTCGGCGAGGCGGGCGTCGGCGGTCAGGGTCTCCACCAGCAGCCACGCCGACCAGCGGGCGGCGAGCGCGTCGCCGGCCTGCCCGGCCGCGGACGCGGCCGACGCCAGGCCGTACTCCCAGCCGGGCTGGCGGGTCCCGGCCCGCACCGCGGCGACCGCGGCGCGCAGGCCCGGGTGGGTGGGGGCGTCACCGTGGACCTTCAGCAGTTCCTCGGCGCGGGCGACGGCACCGGCCGGGTCGGTGGTGAGCATGCTCAGCAGCCGGATCCGGTCGCGGCCGCCGAGCACGTCCGCCGCGGCGTCGTCGGGGACGGCGGCGACGGCGGCCGCGGCGGCGGGCGCGTTGCCCTGCTGCAGCAGCGCCTCACCGCGCAGCACCGCGGCGACCGGGTCGGTGGTGGCCGGGTCGATGACCCGCAGGCACGAACCGGGCCGGCCGGCGGCCAGCGCGGCCCGGGCCGCGGCGACCCGCACCTGCGGTTCCGCGTCGACGCCCGGCAGGTCACAGGCGAGCAGCAGCAGCTCGGCGCGGTCACCGGACGACTCCGCGGCCGCCGCCGCGCGCACGGCGACCTGGTAGGCCTCGGCGGGGGCGCCGGCGGCGGCGAGGTGCCGGGCCGCCTCCCGCGGCGGGACCAGCGTCGCGAGGCGGCGGTGCAGGGCGGCGCGTTCGGCCGGTTCGAGCAGGCCGGCGGCGACCTCCGCCGTGTACGGGGACACGGGCGCGGCCACGCCGTCGGTGAGCTCGACCAGGCCGGTCGCGGTCAGCTCGGCGAGGCCCTCACCGAGGACCGACGCGGTGACCGGGCGGCCGAGCAGGCCCAGCGCGGCCATCGCGGTACGGGCCGGGCGGGTCAGGTCCGCCAGGGCGCCGGCGACGGCGTAGGCGAGGCCCTTGTCGAGGTCCGGGCCGGAGTCGCGGGGCGTGCCGCCCTGCGCGACGTGCCGGGCCAGGGTCGTCACCGCCAGGGGCACACCACCGGCCCGGCGGACCAGGTCGGCGACGACCGCGGTCGGCGCGGACGGGGCGATCTGACGGACCAGGGCCGCGGCCGCGCCGGCCGGCATCGCCGGCATGTTCAGCCACAGGGTCGCGGCGCCGCGCAGCGCCGCCTCCGCGTCGCCGGGCAGCCGGTGCGGGGTCCGCAGAGTGACGACTATCCGACAGTGTTCGGCGATCGCCGGGAGCGCGGCCACGGTCAGCGGGTCCGCCCACTGCAGGTCGTCGATGAGCAACAGGCCGTGACGGACGCGGGAGCGGACCGCCTCGGCGAGCAGCGGCGCGTCGTGTGAGGGAAGTCGCACCCGCACCGCCCGCGACAGGGCCAGGGCCGGCACACCACGCAGCATCGCCAGTGCCCCACCGGCGAACACCGCACCCCGGAACGCCTCACCGAGCCGCTTGAGGACCGTCGAACGGCCCGTGCCCGGCGCCCCGGCGATGACTACCAGACCCGGGTTACGCAGGGCATCCACCGCGGCGGCGACAAGTTCGGCAGGCGGCCACGCCGCGGCACCAACCGTCGCCCGGCCGCTGACCGGCGCACTGGCGACGGGTTCGTCGATCGGTGCCTCAGGCACGGGTCGCCTCCATTCGTGGCACGAACATGGGATCCTGCGCGCGCAGGATATTCGTAATGTGTGTGCCGTACGTGCGTGACATGACGGTACTGATTGCACCCAGGAGCGAATAATGAGCGAGGTCCACCCCTTGGACACCCGAGGGTACGTCGGCATTGTGGCTGAACACACCGGCCTCGCGCAGTCGGCGATCAGTCTGTCCGTGCCGCAGAACCGGAGCTGAAGCCGTGGCTCCAGGACCGTTGAGCTCCCGCGTCGCCGACCTGTGCGCCGAGGTCGGCAACCGCCTCGGCGGCGCCACCCAGGCCCAGGTGATCGACGTGCGGCGGCGCCTCGGCGAACCGCTGCGGGTCGCGATCGCCGGCCGGCTCAAGTCGGGCAAGTCGACGCTGGTCAACGCGCTCATCGGGCGGCGGGTCGCACCGACCGAGGTCGGCGAGTGCACCCGCATCGTGACGCAGTTCCGCTACGGCACCTCCGACCGGGTCGACGTGGTCAAACGCAACGGGGCCCGGGTCAGCCTCCCCCTCGACGAGGCCGGCATGATCCCGCAGCGCCTCGGCGTCGCCCGGCACGAGGTCGCCTACGTCGACGTCACCCTCACCAGCGACCACCTGCGCGACCTGACCGTCGTCGACACCCCCGGCCTGTCCTCGGCGAACACGGCCGTGTCCGACCAGGCCCGCCGGTTCCTGTTCACCGAGGCCCCGATCGACGACGACCTCGACTCCGACTCCGCCGGGGCGCTGTCCGGCGCCGAGGCGATCATCTACGTGTTCACGCAGTCGGTCCGTGAGGACGACGTGCAGGCCCTGGAGGCGTTCCGGTCGGTGTCGGCACGGCTGTCGTCGAACCCGATCAACTCGCTCGGCCTGTTCAACAAGGTCGACAAGCTCGCCGGTGGCGGGCAGGACCCGTGGCCGATCGTCGCGCCGCTCGCCGGTGACCAGTCCAAGGTGCTGCGGCGGGTCGTCTCGGATGTGGTACCGGTGGTCGGTCTGCTGGCCGAGACGACCGAGGCGGGCCGGCTCACCGCCGCCGACTGCGAGGCGCTGCGGCAGCTGGCCGCGATGCCCCAGGGCGAACGCACCGTGCTGCTCGCGTCGGTCGACCTGTTCACGACCCGCGAGTGCGGGATCACCCGCGAGTCGCGGGAACGGCTGCTGCGGCTGCTCGACCTGTACGGGATCAGCTTCGCCATCGCCCAGCTCGTCGACAAGCCGACCCTCGCCACCGGTGAGCTGGTGCGGATGCTGTTCCAGGCGTCCGGGTTCCCGCGGCTGCGGCAGACCCTCGACCACGCGTTCCGGTGGCGCACCGACGCCATCAAGGCCGGCTGGGCGCTGTCGAGCCTGGAGAAGATCGCCAGCCACGCCGAGCGGCCCCACGACCGGGAACTGCTCCGCGACGCGATCGAACGGGTCCTGCAGCAGCCCGAGTCGCACCGGCTGCGCCTGCTGGAGGTCGCGCAGCTGGTCACGACCGGCGCCGTGGACCTGCCCGACCAGATGGAGGGCGAGCTGACCCGGCTGGCGCTGTCCAACGACCCCGGCTGGATCCTCAACCTGCCGCAGGCCGACCGTGACCAGATGGTCCGCGCCGCGCTGGACGCCGCGACCCGCTGGCGGGCCTACGCCGTCGCCGGGGCCAGCCCGTCCCAGTCGCGGGTCGCGCTCGTCGCGCACCGCGGCTTCTACCTGCTGTCCCAGCGCATCCGTGGCGGCTCCGCGACGGGACAGGCCCATGCCCGGTAGCCGCACCGCACAGACCATGCCCACCGTCTCCCCTGTTCGTGGCCCCCACCCCCAGGAGCCGAAGATGTCCTCCAACAGCCTGCGTCTCGTCGCGGTCGTCGTCGCGCTCATCGTCGCGGTGCTCACCGGCGCGGCGACCGGCCTGCTCAGCGGCGCCCCCGACTGCCCGGCGGTCACCGTGACCCCCGGCGCCCAGAACGGCGGGCAGAACTCCGCACCCGCCGGTGGCGGCGGCGCCGCCAAGGACGTCGGTGATGCCCTGAACGGCGGCAGCACCCCGAAGCAGCAGCCGGAGCAGCAGAGCACCACCCCCGCCGGGCAGCCGCAGGCACAGACCGTGCCGGCCTGCACCAGCCAGGAGACGTTCGGGTTCCAGCCGGCACTCGTCGCGTTCGCCGGGGCCCTGTTCCTCGGCGCGGCCCTGCTGCTGCTGTTGCTGCTCGCCTCCCGCAAGGCCCCGGCCCAGTCCCAGACCGGGCAGGCCGGGCGGGGCGGCCCCGCCGCCGGTGGGGCCGCCGACGCGGACCGGCGGGCGCTCGTGCAGGCCAGCATCTACGTGCGGGACCGGGTCACCAGCAAGGCCCTCGGCGACCGGCTCGGCGCCGCGCTCGCCGAGGCCGGGGTCACCGTCCTCGAACCCGTCGGGGTGCGGTTCGACCCGGCCCACCACGAGGCCGGCGGCACCACCCCCGCCACCGACCCCAGCCAGGTCGGGCAGATCTCCGCCGTCGAGGTCCCCGGCTACATCGACCGGGACGGGCGGGTCCTGCGGGCGCCGATCGTCACCGTCTACCAGGCCCCCCGCAGCGCGGGCGGGCCCACCGGCGCGCACCAGACCGTGACTCAGCAACCACGTAAAGGGCAGCAGCGATGACGCAGACCTCCAATCCGGCACCGGCCGGCGCCGGGAAGAAGCCGGCCGACGCGACCCAGGCGCTCGGGAAGCTGCTGAAGGCCGGCGTCGACGGCAGCCTCGCCTTCCTGCGCAAGATCGACCCCGACGCGGCCGCCGACGTCGACACCGAACGGCGCCGTGACGTGCAGCGGCCGCGGATCGTCGTCGTCGGTGAGACGAAACGCGGCAAGAGCTCCCTGACGAACATGCTCATGGGCGTGCCGAACCTGTCACCGGTCGACGCGGCCGTGGCGACCGCGTCGTACCTGGAGTTCACGCACAACCCGCAGCACGGCGCCCGCGCCTACATCCCCGGCCGGGAGGACCCGGTCCCGCTCGGCCTCGGCGACCTGCGCGACTGGGGCACCGTGCTGGGCCGGCTGCCCGACGGGATGCGCCCGCCGCGGCGGATCGAGGTGCACCACTCGGCGCCGCTGCTGCAGTACCTGACGCTCATCGACACGCCCGGCACCGGCGGTCTGGACTCGATGCACGCCGAAGTCGCGATGGACGCCGTGGAGAAGGCGACCGCGCTGCTGTTCGTCGTCGACTCGTCCTCACCGTTCTCCAAGCCGGAGATGAACTTCCTCATCGAGGCGAGCAAGCGGGTCAACTTCGTGCTGTTCGCCCTCACGAAGGTCGACGCCTACCCGGGCTGGCGGACCATCCTCGCCGACAACAAGGGCCAGCTGCAGACCCACGCCCCCCGGTTCGGGTCCGCGCCCTGGTTCCCGGTGTCGGCGCGGCTGGCCGAACTGGCGATGCAGATGCCCAAGGACGCCGCCGGTGACCTGATCCGCGAGTCACGCATCGCCGAGCTCCAGCACGCCCTCATCGACCTGGCCAGCAAGGGCCACCTGCTGCAGCAGGCCAACGTGCTGCGCTCCGTGCGGTCGGAGTACATCCGCATCGACCAGGAGATCGGTGACCGGATGAAGGCCACCGACCCCGACCCGGCCGACGCCGAACGGGCCAAGGAGGAACGGGCCCGGGTCGCGACCCGCAAGCGGACCGAACAGCGGCAGTGGTCCCTGGCCCTGTCGACCGAGACCCAGCGGGCGCGGGTCGAGGCCACCACCCGGCTGCGCAACTACATCACGCAGCTGCAGGAACAGTTCATGGAGAAGATCGACAAGGGCGGGCGCGGCGACATCCAGAACCTGCCCCAGGAGGTCGACAAGGCGCTGTACGCGCTGTCCGTGCGGCTGTCCCACGACCTGGAGTTCCGGTTCCGCAAGGTCGGCGAGCGGGTCCTCGCGCAGGTGTTCCACCCCAACGAGCTGCAGCACGTGCTGCGGCAGCTCAACGCGAAGCTGCGCCACGCCCTCGGGACCAAACCCCGCCGCGACGGCGGCAACGGCGACGGGGCCATGGTCGTCATGTCCTCGGCCGGTATGGCGATGATGGCCGGCCGCGGCGCGATGGCCGGCGCCGGCGCGATGGGCCTCGCCGGGATCGCCGGCGCCGGTCTCGTCATCCCCGTCATCGGCATCGGTCTCGGCCTCGCCGCCGGCGCGTACATGATCTTCAAGCGGAAGAGCATGACGGACAAGGTGCAGACCCGCACCTGGCTGCGGGAGGTCCTCGGCGAGGCCCGCGCCGCCCTGTCCGACGAGATCATGCACCGGTTCACCGACCTGCAGTACGCGCTGACCCTCGCCCTCGACGAGGCCATCGAACGGCGCCTCAAGCAGCTCGACGCCCACATCGCCGCGATCGACAAGTCCCTGGCCGAGGACAAGGCCGAACGGGCCAAGCGCAAGGCCGCGCTCAACACCGAACGGGAGGGGCTGCGCTCCCGGATCAAGCAGGTCGACGAGGTCCTCGTGCGGATCCGGGCGCTCACGCCGAACGCGCCGACCGACACGGCCTCCGACCCGGCCGAAGCGTAGGGGGTTGACTCGACATGGACGGGCACTGGGAATGGTCCGAAGGCGACGACGCCGCCGACACCGCCGACCTGGGCGGTGACGGCGGCGGACCCGCCGACTTCGGCGGCGACTACGGCTTCGAACACACCGACCTCGGGCACGACCTGGGCGGCGACCTCGGCGGCGAGCACCACGACCTGGGGCACGACCTCGGGCACGACGCCGGGCACGGCGGGGACGACCTGGAGGAGCCGCTCGGCACCGAGCACGCCACCGCGGACTACGACCACGCCGTCGAGACCGGCTACGGCGCCGACGACGTCCCGGAGCCCGCGGTCCCAGACACCGTCGATGACACGGCCGGCGACACCGTCGGCGACACCGTCGAGGAGCCGGTGACGTTCGGGGTCGACCCCGACGTCGACACCGGCGCCGACGACCCCGCGTGGCACGACGTGCCGTTCCCGGCCGAACTGCACCTGGAGGACCCGCCCGAGCCCGTCGACGGGTTCCCGTGGACCGACGTCGACGTCATCGGCGGCGGCCACGAAACCCAGGAAGCGCAGTTCGACCCGGCCGTCGCCGACCCGGCGCAGGCCGCGGACCCGGCCGGGCTGGCCGACTACGACGGTGCCGGCGTGCCCGACGGCGCCGACCCGTGGAGCCTGCTGCTCGGCTCCGACGACCCGGCCACCAGCAGCCTCGCCACGTTCTGGGCCCCCCAGGCCTGACCGCGCTCATACGAGAAAGGCCGCCTCCCGTGGGAGGCGGCCTTTCGTATGAGCAGGCGGTCTAGAAGGCCGTCAGGAGCAGGACCACGAACAGGATCGCGACCAGGACCAGCACGACCACGATCACCGCGATCCAGTTGCGCTCCGCCGCGTCCTCCGACTGGACGACCGGCGCCTGCCGGGCCGCCTGCGGCGGGAACGGCCCCGGACGCTGCTGGACAACCGGCTGCGGCACCGGCGCGGGCTGCGGGCGGTACACCGGCTGCGGCGGCACCACCGGGCGCTGCACCTGCGGCGGGGCCTGGACCGGCTGGACGGGCGGGCGGGCCACCGGCGGCGGCATGACCGGGCGCTGGACGGGCGGCGGGGCCTGGACCGGCTGGACGGGCGGGCGCTGCACGGCCGGCGACACCGGCATGCCCGACATCGGCACCGCCGACACCGGCGGCTGCACCGGCGGGCGCTGCGGCGCGACCTGCTGCATGACCTGGGGCCGCGGCGCGACCTGCTGCGGCGTGCCCGACGTACGGACCGGGGCGCCCGCGACACCGATGCACAGGGCACCCTCGACGACGACCGTCTCCGGCTGCTCCAGCGTCGTGGGCGCCACCCCCAGCTCGGTGTGGATCAGGTGCGCGGCGAGGGGGATGCGGGACGAGCCGCCGACCAGGAAGATCCCGACGAGGTCCTTCGGCGACAGCCGCGCCGACTCGATCGCCCGGGACAGGCACTGCACGGTGCGCTCCAGGTGGGGCCGGACGAGGGTCTCCAGCTCCTCCCGGGTCAGGTGCGCGTCGATCTCCATCGACGGCAGGTGGATGTCGGTCGACGCGGTCCGCGACAGCATCTCCTTGGCACCGCGGACGTCCTCGTAGAGCATGCGGCGCAGCCGCCGGTCGGAGGCGTCGGTCGGGTTCGACAGCGCCGCCCACTTCTCCTGGTGGCTCGTCGAGTACGTCTTGCCGAGGTGCTCCACGATCGCGTGGTCGAAGTCCAGACCGCCGACGTCGGGCAGGCCGTCCTCGGCGAGGACCTCGAACCCCGACTGGGTCCGGCGGACCACGGTCGCGTCGAACGTGCCGCCGCCCAGGTCGTAGATGGCCAGGCTGCGGCCCACCGGAACGGCGGAGCCCAGCACGGCCGTGAAGTACGACGCGGCGCCGACCGGCTCCGCGATCAGCCGGGGCGTGCCCAGGCCGGAGATGCGCGACGCCTCGCTGAGCAGCGACCGGCGCCGCTCACCCCAGCGGGCCGGGTGGGTGATGCGCACCTCCTGCGGCGCCCCGCCGAGCTGCCGCCGGGCCTCGGTGTTCACCTGCGACAACACGTGCGCGAACAGGCGCGGCACGGGCATCGAAAGCTCACCGATGAACACTTCGCCGTCGTCGATGCGCCGTTTCGGGTTCGGCTCGAAGCGGGCCGGGTCGAGCCGAGCGTTGCGCTCGGCGTCCCGGCCGACGAGGACCTTCCCGTCGGCGTTGAAATACAAGGAAGAGGGCAGCAAAGGAGAACCGTCGAACAACAACGGCCGCATCCGCGCGTCCTGGCGGATCATCGCGACCGTGTTCGACGTGCCGAAGTCGATGCCGAGCACGCGCATGTGCGTCACCCTACCTTTGCCGTTCCACGCTTTGCGTCGGCCGTCAAGCCTGCCGTAACCCGCTGTTGCCCCAACTTGCCGGAAGATCACTGCATACTGGCCGACGTGAGGCACGATGTCCCCTACCTCGACCAGGCAGGACCGCTGGGCTTCGCCCACCGTGGCGGTGCGGCGGCCGGTGACGAGAACACGACAGCGGCGTTCGCCCGTGCGGTCGAACTCGGCTACCGATACATCGAGACAGACACGCACGCCACCGCCGACGGGGTCGCGGTCGTGTTCCACGATGACACGCTCGAGCGGCTCCTGGGGCGTCCGGGTCGGATGATCGACTTACGGTGGGCGGACCTGGCGAGCGAACGGGTCGGCGGGGCCGCCGTGGTACCGCGGCTGGAGGAGGTCCTGGAGGCCTGGCCGCAGGTCCGGTTCAACATCGACGCCAAGACCGACGCCGCCGCCGAGCCCACCATCGAGGTGGTGCGCCGCGCCGGCGCCGAGGACCGGGTGCTGCTCGCGTCGTTCTCCTCCGCCCGGCTGGCCCGGATGCGGCGGGCCGCCGGTCCGCGGGTGGCGACGTCGCTGGGGATGAGCGAGGTCGCGAAGCTCTGGCTGGCGGCGAAGGCCGGGCGGGCGCTGCGGCTGCCGGACAGTGTCGCGGCGATCCAGATCCCGCCGCGGTACGGCAGGCTCGCGCTGGCCACCCCGAAGTTCGTCGGCTACGCCCATCGGCTCGGGCTGCACGTGCACCTGTGGACGATCGACGACGCCGCACAGATGGAGCACTTCCTCGACCTCGGTGTTGATGGCATCATGACCGATCACATCGAGGTGTTGCGCGACGTGTACGTGCGGCGCGGCATCTGGAACTGACCCCGCCGTTCCTGGAAGAGGCCGCCGTGTCCACTGTGGAGGAAACGCAGCTCAGCACCCGTCGGGAGAGGGTCGGCTGGTACTTCTACGACTGGGCGAACTCGGCGTTCTCGACCACGGTCGTGACCGTGTTCCTCGGCCCGTACCTGACGTCGATCGCCGAGAAGGCCGCCGGCTGCGAGGGTGACGCCTGCGACGACGCCGTCATCCGGCCGCTCGGCATCGCGATCGCCCCCGGCGCCCTGTTCCCGTACGTGGTGTCGCTGTCGGTGTTTCTCACCGTGTTCGTGCTGCCCGTCGTCGGGGCGATCGCCGACCGCTCACCCCGCAAGAAGGAGCTGCTGGCGCTGTTCGCCTACATCGGGGCGGGCGCGACGGCGGCGATGCTGTTCCTGACCGGCGACCGGTACCTGCTCGGCGCCGGGCTGTTCCTGGTGGCCAACATCGCGTTCGGCGCGTCCGTCGTGGTGTACAACTCGTTCCTGCCGCAGCTGGCCGACGAGGAGGACCGCGACCGGGTGTCCAGCTTCGGGTGGGCGTTCGGGTACCTCGGCGGCGGCCTGCTGCTGCTCGTCAACGTCGTCGCCGTGCTCATGAAGGACTCGCTGGGGCTGACGACCGGCGACGTCGCGCGGTACAGCATCGTCTCGGCCGGCCTGTGGTGGGCCGGGTTCACGACCATCCCGCTGCTGCGGCTGCGCAACCGGCCGGTCGTCGTCGACCCCACGATCGGCGCCGGCACCGGGTCGGTGCTCACCGACGGGTTCCGGCAGCTGTGGCACACCCTGAAGAGCCTCAAGGCGTTCCCGCTGACGCTGTTCTTCCTCGTCGCGTACCTCGTCTACAACGACGGCATCCAGACCGTGATCGCCCTGGCCAGCCAGTACGGCACCAAGGAGCTCGGGCTGTCCGACGACGTGCTGGTCCCGACGATCCTCATGGTGCAGTTCCTGGCGTTCGCGGGGGCGCTGCTGCTGGGCTGGATGGCCAAGCGGATCGGCGCGTGGAAGACGCTGCTGACCAGCCTCGTGCTGTGGACCGTGATCATCCTCATCGCGTACTTCCTGCCCGTCGGGCAGGCGGTGCCGTTCGTCGCGCTCGGCGGCGGCATCGGCCTGGTCCTCGGCGGCAGCCAGGCCCTGTCCCGGTCGCTGTTCTCACAGCTCATCCCGAAGGGCAAGGAGGGCGAGTACTTCGGGCTGTACGAGATCTCCGACAAGGGCACCAGCTGGCTCGGGCCGCTGCTGTTCGGGCTGGCCTACGACACCACCCGCAGCTACCGGGTCGCGATCATCTCGCTGCTGGTGTTCTTCGTCGTCGGGTTCGTCCTGCTGCTGGCGGTGCCGATCCGCAAGGCGATCGAGCAGGCCGGCAACACCCCACCCGTCAAGCTGTAGGGATCCGCAGCTCGGCGACGACGGCGCGGTGGTCGCTGCCCGGCACGGGCCGCACGGCGACCTCCCGCACCCCGATGCGCCGGTCGACGAGGACGTGGTCGAGCGTGACCGCGAACAGCCGCAGCGGGCCCGGCGCGACCGCGTACGGCCAGGTCGGGACCAGGCCCCGGCCGCGTTCGGCGGCGGCGTCGCGGTAGCCGCCGCGGCGCAGCAGCCGCCGCAGCGGCGCGTGGTCGAGGGTGGCGTTGAAGTCGCCGAGCAGCACCCGCGGCGGGCCGTCACCCACGAGTGGCTGTTCGGCGAGGTCGCGGGCCCAGCAGGAGGTCTTCCCGCCGGGGTGCGGGGCGCACGGGTGGGCCGACTCGACGACGAGGGGGCCGGCGCCCGGCACCAGGACCGTCGCGCGGACCTGCTGGATGCCGCTCGGGCAGACCCGCACCACCGGCTCGCCGTCGAGCGGGTGGCGGCTGAACACCGCGGTCCCGCGGCCGCGGGGTGCCGGGTGCAGGGCCCGGAACGGCAGCAGCCCGTCGGCGCCGGCCCGGTCGAACGTCTCCAGGTCGGAGGTGTTCGCCTCCTGCAGGGCGAGGACGTCGACGTCGTCGGTCTTGGCCAGCTGGAGCAGGGCGGTCATGTCGCCGCGCTCCCACAGCACGTTCGCGGTCATCACCCGCAGCCGCTGCCCGCCCCGGGCTCCGGGCCGCTTCGGTATCGCCCGGGGGATCACCACCGCGGCCAGCGCCAGCCCGGCCGCGGCCGTCACGAGCGCCGCCGTGATGCTGGTGAACGCGGCCGCCGCGGCGGCGACCAGGGCGCCACCGGCCACGTAGGGGGTGAACGCCATCAGCTGGACCAGCGGCGTGCCCCGCTCGAGCCCGAACAACCGGACGAGCGTGAACGCCGCGACCAGGACCGCCACCACCCACCACACGACCGTCATGGTCGAAAAGGTACCCGCCGCTTCTCGTGAGAGCGCTCTCGCGCGTATCGTTCCCGAGCGTGAACAGGTCAAAGCCGACCATCGAGGACGTCGCCCGGGTCGCCGGCGTGTCCCGCGCGACCGTGTCCCGGGTGATCAACAACGTGCCGGGCGCTTCCGAGCCGCTGCGGGCCCGGGTGCACGAGGCCGTCTCGGCGCTGGGCTACCTGCCCAACCAGACAGCCCGGGCCCTCGCCTCCGGCCGGCCCCGCGCCATCGACCTCGTCGCCGTCAAGGTCACCGCCGAGAGCGGCTGGCTCGGCACCGACCCCTACTACAGCCGCGTCCTCGCCGGCGTCCTGGCGGTGCTGGAGGGCCAGGACGTGCACCTGCGGATGCACGCCGTCGGGTCGGGTGAGGCGATCGACGCGATCGCCGCCGACGCCACCGTCGGCGCGGTGCTCACCAACCTCCCGCCCGACCACGCCGCCCGGTTCCACCGCCGCTGCCGGCGGGCCGTGTCGCTGGTCGCGACCGCCGCCGCGGTCCCGGCGGTCGAGGCCGACAACGTCGGCGGCGCCCAGGCCGCCGTCGAGCACCTGCACCGCCTGGGCCGCCGCCGCATCGCCGCGATCCACGGCCCGGCGACCACCACCTGCGCCGCCGACCGCCGGGCCGGCTACGAGCGGGCCGTCCGCGCGCTCGGCCTTCCCGACCTCGGCGTCCCCGGCGGCGAGTTCCTCCGCGAGGACGGTCACGACGCCGCCGGCCGCCTCCTCGACCGGTATCCCGACGTCGACGCGGTGTTCGTGGCCTGCGACGTGATGGCCGCCGGCGCCGTCCAGGCGCTCACCGCCGCCGGGCGGCGCGTCCCCGAGGACGTCAGGGTCGTCGGGTTCGACGACAGCCTCGCCGCCGCCTGCTCGAACCCGCCGCTGACCACGATGCGGGTACCGGTGGAGGAGATGGCGGCCACGGCGACCCGGCTCCTGCTGGACGGCACCCTCCCGGTCGGCTACCGCGAACGGTTCCCGGTCTCCCTCGTGCAGCGCAGCTCGTGACGGCCGCAGCCGTCCGGGCGACCTACGTGGTGTTCGCCGCCTGCGGGTTCCTGCGGGCCCTGCTGGTCGTCGCCGCGCTGCAGGCCGTCGCGGTCCTCATCGCCGGCGCCACCCGCCCGCTCGCCGCGCCCGAGCCCGCCGAAGCGCCGGTGGAGGCCCGCTGAAGTAGGCTTCGCCGTCGTGACCCCAACCGACCCCGACCCCGACTCCTGCGTGGCTGCCGGCGACAGCCGGCTGCGGCGCGGTGGCTCGCTCAAGTTCTTCTACGGGCCCATGGACTGCGGCAAGTCGACCCTTGCGCTGCAGATGGACTACAACCACGCCCGGCAGGGCCGGCACGGGATGGTGCTGACCACGATCGACCGGGCCGGGCCCGGGCGGCTCAGCACCCGCATCGGGCTGGGCAAGGAGGCGGTCGAGGTCGACGCCGGGCTGGACCTGCGGCGGCTCGTGCGGGACCGGTGGGCACGCGGGATCCGGGTCGACTACCTCATCTGCGACGAGGCCAGCTTCTACACCGTCGCGCAGATCGAGCAGCTCGCCGACCTCGTCGACACCTCCGACGTCGACGTGTACGCGTTCGGGCTGGCCACCGACTTCCGCACCAGCCTGTTCCCGGCCGCGCAGCGGCTGTTCGAGCTCGCCGACGAGGTCACCCGGGTGCAGGTCGAGGTGCTGTGCTGGTGCGGGCGGCCCGGCCTGCTCAACGCCCGGGTCGTCGACGGGTCCATCGCCCGGGAGGGTGATCAGGTGGTGATCGGCGACACGGCGGAGGGTGCCGGCGAGAACGACGAGGCCCCGGCCGACGTGCACTACCAGGTCCTGTGCCGGCGTCACCACCGCGGCGGGGACCTCGGGCCACTCGCCCGCACCGGCGGGCAGCTGCGGCTGGTGTGACCCGGATTACCGGGCGGTAACCTACGGGGTATGACGCGCTTCACGCAGCAGCCGCCGACGCTCCGCGACCCGTACAGCACCGACCCGCAGCTGCGCGGCTGGCTCGACCGGCTCCTCGGCGACGCCGGGCACGCCGCCGCCAAGGGCCGCCTCGCCGAACTGTCGGCCGAGGTCCTCGGGCCGCTGCGGGCCGCGCACCACGACGCCGAGACCCACCCGCCGGTGCTGACCCGCTTCGACGCGTGGGGCAACCGGATCGAGCGGGTCGACACCGCCGCCGGCTGGCGGGCCCAGCGCGACGCGGCCGCCCGCCACGGCGTCGTCGCCCTGCCGTACCTCCCGGACAGCCGCACCACGTGGGGCTCCGGCGCCCGCGTCGTGCAGCACGCCCTGCTGCACCTGTGGGGCCCGGAGTCGGCGACGTTCAGCTGCCCCGTCGCCATGGCCGACGGCGCGGCCGCGCTGCTGTCGCTGCCAGGGGCGGCACATCCGGTACACCGGGAATGGCTGGAGAAGCTGACAAGCACCGACCCGGCGGTGGCGGTGACCAGCGGGCAGTGGATGACCGAGTCCCAGGGCGGGTCCGACATCGCCCGGTCCACCACCACCGCCCGGCACACCCCGCACGGGTGGCGGCTCACCGGCGACAAGTGGTTCTGCTCCGCGATCGACTCCGCGATGGCGATCGCCCTGGCCCGGCCCGAGGGCGCCGGCCCCGGCAGCCGCAACCTGGTGCCGTTCCTCGTGCCGCGCTACGACGCCGACGGGGTGAGCCCCGCCGCCGGGCTGCAGGTGCTGCGCCTCAAGGACAAGCTCGGCACCCGGGCCGTGCCGACCGGCGAGGTCCGCCTCGACGACGTGCCCGCGTTCCCGGTCGGCGACCCCGCACAGCCCGGCCTGCACGCGATGATGACGCTCGTCGTCGTCACCCGCCTGCACAACGCCGCCGCCGCGGCGGGCGGGATGCGCCGCGGCCTCGAGTACGCGATCGGCTACGCCGGCGAGCGCACCGTCGCCGGCGGGCTCCTCGCGGCCAACCCGCTGCACCGGGCCACCCTCGGCGGGCTCGCCGTCGACACCGCCGGCGCGTTCGCGCTCGCCGCCCACGCGTTCGCGCTGCTCGGCCGGGCCGAGCACGGCGACGCCGCCGCCGCCGCGGAACTGCGGCTCGTCGCACCCCTCGCGAAGCTGACCACCGGGCGGCTCGCGCCCGCCGCCGCCAGCGAGTACCTGGAGGCGTTCGGCGGCGCCGGCTACGTCGAGGACACCGGCATCCCGCGGCTGCTGCGCGACGCGCAGGTCCTGCCGATCTGGGAGGGCACCACGAACGTGCTGTCCGTCGACGTCCTGCGGGCCCTCACGTCCGGCGACGGCGTCCGGCCGCTGCTGCGCCGGTTCGAGGCCGCCGCCGACGCCGCCGTGCACGGGCTGCCCGGCGTCGCCGAGGCCGTCGTCGCCGCCGCCCGCCGCCTCGCCACCGACGTCGAGACCGCCGCCGTCGACCCCCGCTCGCCGCGGGTCCAGGCCGGGGCGCGGGAACTGGCGCTGCGGCTCGGCCACGCCCTCACCGCCGCCCTGCTGCTCGAACACGCCGCCTGGGCCCTCGACCGCGGCGACGAACGGCCGACGCTGCTCGCGTCGCTGTGGACGCTGCGGCAGCTCGGCCGGGCCGACGTCTCGGCGGAGCTGCACGAACACTACGACGAGCTGCTGTAGCCGCGGCGGGCCCGGGCCGCGGCCAGCACGTACGCCGGGTCGCGGTCCAGGTTGTGCCGGTCCCGGTCGTAGCGGCGGGTCGTGCGCGGGTCGGCGTGCCCCATGGCGTCCTGGACGTCCTCGAGGGGCACGCCCTCGTCGCGGGCGGAGGTCGCGAACGCGTGCCGCAGCGAGTGCGGCGACAACCGCTCCCACGCCGGCACCCCGGCGTCGCGGGCCAGCCGCCGCACCAGCCGGAACACGGCGTGCCGGTCGACCCGCCCGCCGGTCGCGGTGACGAACAGCGGCCCGGGCGTGTCGCCGCGGCGGGCCACGAACGTGTCGATCGCGTGCGCCGCCGCCGGGGACAGCGCCCGCCGCCGCGACAGGCCGCCCTTGCCGGTGAACCGGACCGTGCGGTGCCCCCGCTCCACGCCGACGTCGGCGACGTCGAGAGCGACCACCTCACCGACCCGCAGCCCCAGGTCGGCCAGCAGCGCCAGGACGGCCCGGTCCCGGTCCGCGGTCGGGCCGGTCAGCCGGGCCGCGGCGGCGAGCATCGCGTCGACCTCCGCCGCGGACAGCCCGACCGTCGAGGACACGTCCCGCGCCACGCGGGGCCGGTCCGCGCCCCCGACCGGGTTGCTCGACACGATCTCCAGCCGCAGCAGGAACTGGTACCAGCTCGACAGCGCCGAGAGCTTCCGGGCCACGCTCGCCGGGGCGAGGGGCTTGCCGGTCCGGCCGTCCACCGTGGACTCCAGATCCCGGCCGTAGGCGTTGACGTGCAGGAACGACGCGCGGACCGGGTCGATGCCGCGCTCGGCGCACCAGGCGAGGAACTGGTGGACGTCGCGGCGGTACGCGGCGCGGGTGTGCGCGGACAGCCGCCGGTTGGCGAGCCAGCCCTCGGTGAAGTCGGCCAGCCCACCGGAGGGCGGCGGCAGCGGCGAGAGGGTGGACATCCCCGCAGATCTTAGGGATTCACCCGCCAGACCGTGGTGCGCTTGATCGGCGTGTCTTCCAACGTCTGCGGGACCGGCACGTCGTAGGCGGCCACCAGCGTCAACTGCTCCCGCGGCAGGTAGGCCCGGCCGGGGTCGCCGGCCAGCACCGTCGCGCCGGTCGCCGCCGCCGCGCGCAGGAAGCCCAGCATCCGGGCCGTCATGTCGCGGCTGTAGAAGACGTCCCCCGCCAGTACCACATCCGCGTCCACCCGCTGGTCGAGCACGTCGGCCAGCAGCGGGGTGACCCGCACCGCGTTCGCGGCCGCGTTGACCTCGATCGCCGCCACCGCCAGGGGGTCGATCTCGACCGCGGTCACCTCGGCCGCGCCGGCCAGCATCGCCGCGATCGCCACCAGCCCCGAACCGGCGGCCAGGTCGAGGACCCGCCGCCCGGCGACCAGCCCCGGCTCGTCCAGCACGTGCCGGGCCAGGGCCTGCCCGCCGGCCCACGCGAACGCCCAGAACGGCGGCGGCAGCTGCGCCCCGCCGTGGTCGGCCTCGGTGCGCTGCCACAGCTCGATCGCCTCGTCGGCCTGGTGCAGCAGCACCTCCGGGACGAGCGGGACCTTCGCGAGGCGGGTGTTCGCGGTGACGAAAACAGCGGAATCGTTGGACATCGCCGTCGACGCTACCAAGTCACTCCTGCGTGCGACGCCGCGCGTGGACCGTCCTCGGTACCGTCGATACATGGGGGGCAATGCCGTATTCGTCTGGATCATCCTCGGCCTCGCGGTGGCCGTGCTGATCCTGATCGCCCTGTACGTGGACTCGTGGCGGCGCAAGGACGACGCCTAGTTATCCACAGGCGGCGATCCGGTCTTCCGGCCGCTCCCGGGGGCCGCCGAGGATGGTGGGCATGCCACCACCGACGCCGGAGACCATCACCGCCGCGGTCGCGGCGCTGCGCGACGACGCCGCCGCGTGGCTGACCGCTGCCATCGACCTGTCCCTCGTCCGGTTGCCGCCGCTCACGGTCGCTGAGTTGTCGGCCGTCGCGGGGCATTGCTCCGTATTCATGGACGGTGCCACCGCGCTGCTCGCCTCCGGCTCGCTCGCCTGCGCCGCGACCGCGAACGCCCTGCAGACGGCCGCGGCGGGGTATGAGCGGGACGAGGCGGCGGCCGTGCACCGCTTGCGACAGACGTGGTGAGCCCCCTCGGGGTCGAGGAGGTCCTGCGGCTGGCCCAGCGGCTCGCCGACCTGTGCGACGACCGGGAACTGCGCAGGCTCGTCCACGACGTGCGGGAACGGCTCGCGGTGATGGTGCACGAGCCGGGCGACCCGGTGGCACTCTGGCATGCCGCCGACCGGTGGTCTTCCGTCGCGGCCACGGTGGGGCGGCGGGGCGATCTGCTCGGGGCGGACACGCTGCGGGCCGACAATCGGTGGAGCGGGCCGGCCGCCGACGCCTACCTCCAGGGGCTGCCCACCCAGCGGGCCGCGTTCGCCGACGCGGCCGGGGCCGCTTCGGCGGTCGCGACGGCGCTGCGGGACCTCGCCGTCGCCCTGGGCACCTTCTGGGCGGCGCTCGGCGTGGCGGTGTCGGCGCTCGCGGCGCGGCTGGCCGCGGCGGTCGCCGGCTGCGCCGTCCCCCTCGCGGTCCCCGCCGCGGCCGCTGCCGGGACCGCCGCGCTCGCCGAGTTCCTCGCCGTGGCCGGGCTGCTGCTCGGCAACCTCCACGAGACCGCCGGAAGGCTGCTGCGGGACCCGCCCGACCCGCGATGGCCCGCCCTCGCCGGCCCCGCGCTGGCGGACGGCAGCATGACCGACGGCAACGGCAGCGGCTGGCGGCTGCGCTACTAGGCCCAGGACCGGCACCCTATGTCTGTTGCGTGATATTCCTGTTGGGAATATTTATTCGGGGCAGGAATATCGCTCAGTGCACACCATGCTCCCGGGAGACGGCCGCGGGGAGATCGGGCGGCGCGGCGGGTGCGGTACTAATGAGGCCGTGAAACCGCACATCGACACCGCCCAGCGGCAGGCCCGGCTCGCCTGGCGGCACGGGCTGGCCGGGCCCGTCACCGCCGGGCACGGGCCGCCCGACGTCGCCGCCGGGCTGGTCGCGCTGCACGCCACCGACGCCGCCACCGTCCACCTGTCCATCGCCGCCCGCCTGCACACCCCGCTGGTCGAGGGCGTAGAGCAGGCGCTGTACCGCGACCGCACGCTCGTGCGGATGCTCGGCATGCGGCGCACGATGTTCGTCGTGCCGGTCGGGTTCGCGCCGGTCGTGCAGGCCGCCGCGACCCGCGCGATCGCCGCCGCCCAGCGGCAGCTGCTGGTCAAGCACCTGCGGGAGTGCGGGGTCGGCGACGCCGGCTGGCTGGCCGACGTGGAGGCGTCGACATATGCGGCGCTGCTCGCCCGGGGCAGCGCGACCGCCGCGCAGCTGGCCGCCGACGAGCCGCGGCTGCGGACCGAGCTGACGTTCCCGCAGGGCAGCCAGTACGCCACCAGCCGGGTGCTGTTCCTGCTGTCCGCCGACGGCCGCATCGTGCGGGGCCGGCCGGTCGGGTCGTGGCTGAGCAGCCAGTACGCGTGGTCGCCGACCGCCGCATGGCTCGGCGCCGACCTGCCGGAGCTCGACCCCGTGCAGGCGCGGGCCGAGCTGGTGCGGGCCTGGCTGGCGCGGTACGGGCCGGGCACCCTGGCCGACCTGAAGTGGTGGACCGGCTGGACCGTGACCCAGACCCGGGCGGCCCTGAAGGCGCTGGAGGCGGTCGAGGTGACGCTCGACGGCGGCGACACCGGCTGGGTCCTGCCCGACGACGTCGACCCGGTCGAACCGCCGCCGCCGTGGGTGGCGCTGCTGCCCGGCCTCGACCCGACCATGATGGGCTGGGTGTCGCGGGAGTGGTACCTCGGCCCGCACGCGCCGCAGCTGTTCGACCGCACCGGAAACGCCGGCCCGACGGTGTGGGCCGACGGGCGCGTGATCGGCGGCTGGGGCTGCCCGCCGTCCGGCGGCTCGGCCGTCGAGCTGCTGCAGGACGTGCCGGCGTCGGTCCGCGCGGCGGTGGCGACGGCCGCCGGGGAGCTGTCGGGCTGGCTGGACGGTGTGCGGGTGACACCCCGGTTCCGCACGCCGCTGGAGAAGCGCCTCGCCGGCACCTGACAGGGCCCGACATGACATGGCCGGCCGTCGGGCGCATCTGACCGACCGCACGGCTGACTCCACGGCGCGTCATCGGCGATGATGACGACGTGTCCGCGGGGCCCGGTGAGCTCCCTGCCGTACGGCGGTCGCGCCGCAGCCCGGCGGTGGTGGCGATCGTCATCGTCGTGCTGGGCGTCGTCGGCGTCGCCGTCCGGCTGGACGCCGCCGACGACGGCACGATCCTGCCGCTGGGCTGGTCGGCGCTGCGCCCCGATGCCGTCGTCGTCGTGGTCCCCGACCCCGGCGGGACCACCCTGCGCACCGGTGATCTGGTCACCTCGATCGGCGGGCACCGCCTCGCCGACGGCCTCGGCACACTGCAGCGGCCCGAGCCCGGTGCCGCGATCCCCTACGACGTCACCCGGGACGGGTCGGCGCCGGCGCCGGTCGTCCGGGTCGAACGACCCGCGATCCGGCCGCTGGCCGACCAGGCGTGGGGCAACCTCGCCTTCGTGCTCGCGCTGGCCGTCCTCGCCGCCGCGCTCTACGTCCGCCGCCCCGAGGAACCGTCGACCGGACCGCTGCTGGTACTCGGGGCCGGCCTGCTCGGCAGCACCGCCGTCGTGGTCGCCGGGCTCCCCGCGCTCGCCCTGGCCACCGGCGGGCCGGTGTTCTGGCTGTTCCAGCTCAACACCATCGGGGTCTACTCGGTCGCCTGGGGCGGCCTGCTCGCGTTCTCGCTGACGTTCATCGGCGGGCATCCCTGGGGCGGTCGCCGGGCCGTGCGGATCGCGTACGCCGGGCCGCTGGCCGTCATGCTGGCGTGGACGGCGATCGCCGGGCTCCTCGCGCCGAACCAGCTGCGCTGGCTGGCCCTGGTGCACAGCGGGCAGACCGCGGTCGCCGCCGCGGCGCTGCTGGTCAGCGTGGTGTCCGGCGTCGTCGCCTACCGGGCGGTGACGGATCCGCTGATGCGCAGCCGGTTGCGCTGGCTCGGCGGTGGCGGCGCTGCCGCCGCCCTGGTCAGCATCCTCGGCTGGCACCTGCCGCAGCTGGTGACCGGGGACCAGCTGCTGCCGTGGGGCGACCTGGGCCTGGCCGGGTTGCCGTTCGTCGCCGCGATCGGGGTGGCGCTGCGCCGGCAGTACCTGTTCGACATCGAACGGCTGGCGAACCGGTCCCTTGCGTACGCCGCGACGGTCGCCGTCCTGGTGGCCGGGTACGCGATCGTGGTGGCGCTGCTGGTCAGCGGCCTGCACCTGTCGGACACGGTCGCGGCCGCCCTGGCCGCCGCGGCGGCGGCGGTCACGCTGGCCCCGCTGCGCACGGCCGCGCAGCGGGCCGTCGACCGGCTGATGTACGGCGACCGCCACGACCCGGCCGGAGCGCTGGACCGGCTCGGGGCCCGCCTCGGCTCGGCGATGCTGCCGGCCGACGTGCTGCCCGCGGTGGTGCAGACCGTGGCCAGCTCGCTGCGCGTGCCGTACGCGGCGATCGACCTCGCGGACGGCGCGGGCGGTTTCCAGCTCGCCGCCGAGTACGGCGCGCCGACCGAGCCGGTGCACGTGGAGCCGCTGCACTATCAGCGGCAGTCGGTCGGCCGGCTGCGGGTGTCGGCGCGCGGGCGCGACGATCCGCTCGACGCGGCGGACGTGGCGCTGCTCGGCTCGCTCGCGCGGCAGGCCGGGCTGGCGGTGCAGGCCGTGCGGCTGCACGACGACCTGGTGCGGTCCCGGGCCGACGTGGTCGCCTCACGGGAGGACGAGCGGCGGCGGCTGCGCCGGGACCTGCACGACGGGCTCGGCCCGACGCTGGCCGCGATCGGGCTGAAGGCCGAGCTGGCCGCCCGTGACGTGCCCGCCGGGTCGGCGGCGCACGCGCTGCTCGCCGAGATCTCGGCCGAGGCGACCGCCTCGGTGACCGACGTGCGGCGCCTGGTGGAGGCGCTGCGGCCGCCCGCCCTCGACGAGCTCGGCCTGGTCGGGGCGGTGCGGTCCCGGGCGGCCGCGCTCGCCGGCGCGGTCGCCATCGAGGTCCGCGGCGAGGACGACGGTTCCGCGTCGGCGTCGCTACCGGCGGCGGTGGAGACGGCGGCCTACCGCATCGCCGTGGAGGCGATGACCAACGTGGTACGGCACAGCGGCGCGACCTCCTGCACGGTGCTCATCGCGCGGCGTCCGGACTCGGTCGAGGTGACCGTGGCCGACGACGGCCGCGGGCTGGATCCCGCGCGGCCGGACGGGGTCGGCCTGCGGTCGATCCGTGAGCGCGCCGCCGAGGTCGGCGGCGAATGGTCGATAGGCTCCACGGCCGGGGGCGGCACCCTCGTGCACGCGCATCTGCCGCTGCCCCCGGGCGGGAGGACAAGATGATCCGGCTGCTGATCGCCGACGACCACCCGATGTTCGTGTCCGGGCTGACGGCGCTGCTCGACGCCGAGGAGGACATGAGCGTCGTCGCGGTCGCCGCGACCGGCGCGGATGCGCTGCGCGCCGCGACCGAGCAGGCACCGGACGTCGCGGTGCTGGACGTGAACATGCCCGGCGGCGACGGGCTGACGGTCGCGGCGGGGCTGCGGGCGGCCGGGCTGCCAACCCGGGCGCTGATCCTCACGATGTTCGACGACGACGAGAACGTGCTCGCCGCGTTGCGCGCCGGTGCCTACGGGTACGCGCTCAAGGGCTCCGGCCCGCAGGAGATCCTGGCGGCGGTGCGCGCGGTCGCCCGCGGCGAGGCCGTCTTCGGCGCCGGGGTCGCCGCGAAGCTGCTCGGCCACTTCGCCCGCGCGGCGTCGGCGTCGCCGTTTCCCCAGCTGACCGAGCGGGAGCACGAGGTGCTCGGGCTGCTCGCGCGCGGCATGGACAACACGGCCATCGCCCGGCGGCTCGGCATCAGCGGCAAGACGGTGCGCAACCACGTCTCGAACGTGATCATGAAGCTGCACGTGGCCGACCGGTCCGGCGCCATCCTGCGCGCCCGCGAGGCCGGGCTGGGCGGGATGGGCGGGTCCGAGCCGCGCTGAACCGCCCGGCCGGGACGGGACATCGTCCCGTGACACCGGGACACCCCTCCCCGGACGCTGACGGCACCACACAGCCGAGGCGAGGGGAAGAACGGTCATGAGAACGGTCTACAAGGTCCTGGCGTACGCCGTCGCGGCCGAGGTCGTCGTCCAGGCGATGATGATCGCGTGGGCGGTGGCCGGCCTCGGCGTCTGGGTCGACGGCGGCGGCGTCTTCGACAAGTCGGTGATGGAGAGCGAGCAGGTGCCGTTCACCGAGGTCGCCGGGATCATCGTCCACGGGATCAACGGCGGGCTGCTCATCCCGATCCTCGCCCTGCTGCTGCTCATCTCGTCGTTCTTCGCGAAGGTGCCCGGCGGGATCAAGTTCGGCGCGCTCGTCCTGGTGCTGGTGGCCGTCCAGACGACGCTCGGCTACGCCGGCCACGGCCTGCCGGTCGCGGGCCTGCTGCACGGCGGCAACGCGCTGCTGCTGTTCGCCACCGCCCTCTACACCGCGCGCCGGGTCGGCCGGGCGTCCGCGAAGGCGACCGAGCCGGCCGGCGAGCAGGTCGCGAGCGGGGTCTGACCGGCGATGCCGCGCACCCGCCGGATCCGCCTCGCCATCGCCGTCGCCGCGACGCTGGTCATCGTCGGCCCGCTCGCCTGGCTGTGGCAGGACAGCCGGCTACCTCGGCAGTACTCGATCATGTCGATGGGGCACGCGGACCACGGCGGCGGCGCGCAGGGCCAGCACGCCGGCCACGACGGGCACGGCGGACGGGACATCACCACGCTCGTCGCGGACCGCGGGCGGCCCGCGGACGTCGCGGTGACGCTGACCGCGCGGCAGGAGCGGTTCAAGCTCGCGTCGGGCCGCACGGTGGACGGCTACACGCTCAACGGCGCCTCGCCCGGCCCGACGATCACCGCCCGGGCCGGGCAGCTGGTGCAGGTACGGCTGGTCAACGACAACGTCCCCGCCGGCATCACGCTGCACTGGCACGGCGTCGACGTGCCCAATGCCGAGGACGGCGTGGCCGGGGTGACCCAGGACGCCGTGCGCCCGGGGGCCGAGCACGTCTACCGGTTCGTCGCGCCGGCGCCGGGAACCTTCTGGTACCACTCCCACCAGGTCTCGCACGAGCAGGTGGCCCGCGGCCTGTTCGGGGCCCTGGTGGTGCTCCCGGCGGACCCGCCCACGGTCGACGTCGTCGCGCTCACCCACGTCTACGACGGGGTGCGCACGATCAACGGCGACAGCCGCGACCTACGCGTGGCCGCCGGGCCGGGGACGGTCGCCAGGGTGCGCCTGATCAACAGCGACAACGGCCCGATGTCGGCCTGGGTGGCGGGCACGCCGTACCGGGTGGTCGCCGTCGACGGTACCGACGTGCACGGGCCCACCCCGGTCTCCGACACGTCGTTGCTCGTCACGGCGGGCGGCCGGGCCGACCTGGAGATCACCATGCCGGACAATGGCTCGCCGGTGCGCGTGCAGGTCGGCGGCGGACTGTCGGTGATCCTGGGCTCCGGCGAACCGCCCCGCGTCGCGCAGCCGGCCAAGGCGCTGGACCTGCTCGGCTACGGCGCCCCGGCACCGCTGGGGTTCGACCCGGGCGCGGCCGGGCGCACCTTCCGGTACGAGATCGGCCGTCGGCCGGGCTTCGTCGCCGGCCGCCCCGGCATGTTCTGGACGATCAACGGCCACCTGTACCCGGACGTTCCGATGTACACGGTCGCCGAGGGCGACGTGGTGCGCATGACGATCGTCAACTCCAGCGGCGAGGTGCACCCGATGCACCTGCACGGCCACCACGCGGTGGTGCTCAGCCGCGACGGCGTACGCGCGACCGGCAGCCCGTGGTGGTTCGACTCGCTCAACGTCGGCGACGGGGAGCGCTACGAGATCGCGTTCGTGGCGGACAACCCGGGGATCTGGGCGGATCACTGCCACAACCTCAAGCACGCGGCCGACGGGCTGGTCGCGCACCTGATGTACGCGGGATACACGACGCCGTTCCTCCTCGGCGCGGCGACCGGCAACAGCCCGGAGTGAGAGGTGAGCCCGATGCGATGGTGGGCCCTCGCCAGCGGTGTGATCGGCCTGGCCGCCGACCTGCTCCTGGTGGCGTTCTACGCGGTGGCGCAGCCCTGGACGGACGCACCGCACGAGACGTCGCTCGGCACTGCCAACGACTACCTGGTGATCTTCCAGTTCGCCGCGTTGCTGCCGGTCGCCGTCGGCCTGGGCCGGCTGCTGCCGCCGGCCCGCCGGGTCCGGGTGTGGACCGCGATCGGGGCGGGCGCCTGCGTGGCCGTGGTGGTGCTCCAGGTACTGCTGGTCACCGGCGTGCTCCCGTTCGACGTCCAGGTCGGCCTGGTCTCGGCCGGGAGCGTGGCGTCGATGCTGTGGGCCGGGGCGATCAGCGACAGCCCGGCGAACTCCGCGCCGGTGCGGCGCCTGGGCCGGATCCTGCTGGCCGGCGTGCCGGTGGCGATGCTGGCGTTCCTCGCCGGCACGGTCGTCACGGTCGCGGCGGGCGTCGACTGGGCCTGGGTGGCGGGCGGGGCCGTGGGCACGATCCTGTGGTTCCTCTTCCCGCTCTGGGCTGTGCTGCTCGGCCTCACGTCACCGGTCCGGACGCCGCTGCCGGCCGCGGAGCGGTGATGACGAAGCAGGCTAAGGTCGATGCATGGTCCGGATCGAGCAGGGGGTGCCGGCCGGACTGTCCGGCGAGGGGCGGCGGTGGCTCGACGGGCAGGCGCGGCGGCTGGCCGCGCTGCGGGCCGCCCTGCCGGCCGGGCTCAGCCTCGACCTCACGCCGGAGTCGCTCGTGCTCCTCGAGCCGCTCGTCGTGCGCAAGCTCGGCGGCGGTCGTGAGCGGGAGTTCCGCGACGGCGTGATCGGATACGCCGGGGAGGTCCTGCTGCGCGTCGGGGGCGGGTGGTGGGGGTACGACATGCGGCCCGTCGTCGAGTTCGACCCGGCGCTGCGGCTCGACCCCGTCGCGCCCGGCGACCTCGTCGAACTGGCCGTGCGGCGCCGGGACGGGGCCGTCTTCGAAGAGACCATCAGCGAGATCGCCGCCGTGGTCGAGCGGCTCCGGGCCTTCAACCGCGGCTGGGAGCCGACCCGCCTGGCCACCCCCGCGGACGAGATCGGCGCAGCGGACGCCGCCGGGGACCTCGCGGAGGACATCGCCGACGACCTCGCGTGGTGGCTGCGGCGGCAGGAGGTGGCGTTCCAGGAGTGGGTGGCCGGGCTGGGTGGCGGGGCGCGGGTGTGGGACCGTTCGCCGCGGTCCGTCGAGACGCTGGAGCGGATCCTGCTGGGCCAGCTGCCGGCCGGCAGCGTGCGGGCCGCCGACGACGGCAACCCGGTGGTGCAGGCCGCCGCGTGGTACGTCGGGGAGGCCATGATCCGCAACGGCGGCGGGCGGTGGGCGTTCACGCCCGGGGTGCCGCGGGCGGACGACCTCGTCACCGGGCGGCCGTACGTGGCGCCGGCGGCGGCGGGCAAGAGCGTCGCCGTCCCGGGAGTCATCGTCGCGAATCTGCTCATCCGGCAGGAGGCGGGTTATCTCGTCGCGCGGTTCCGGCGGTACCTGGACCAGTGACCCCCGCGGCACGGGCGCCGGGAGGGGTGTTCTAGGCTCAGGTCGGTTCGGTGAGCGTGCTGGAGTCCGACCCATCACGCTCCCACCATCAACTCCCTGTCCCGTCCTCCAGGTCTTCGAGGACGGTCTCGAGCCGGTCCAGGTGGCGTGCCCACAGGCGGCGGTATGGGGCGAGCCACGCGTCGATCTCCGCGAGCGGCTCCGGGCGCAGTTCGTAGTAGCGGCGCTGCGCGTCCTGCCGCACGGCGACCAGCCCGGCCTCCCGCAGCACCCGCAGGTGCTTCGAGGTGCCGGGCTGGGTCAGGCCGAGCCGCTCGGTGAGCGTGCCGACGGGCTGCGGCCCGTCCAGCAGCGCGTCGAGGATGCGGCGGCGGGTGGGCTCGGCGAGCACGTCGAACGGAGGCACGCCACCAACGCTATATGCCCACCACGGCATACAGCGAGTCGGGCAGGGTGCCCGGGTGCAGGATGCCGAGCCGCTGGGTGGCCCGGGTGAGCGCGACGTAGAGGTCGTTCGCGCCGCGCGGTGACTCGTCGACGAGCCGCTGCGGGTCCACGACGATCACGCCGTCGAACTCCAGGCCCTTGGCCTGCTTGACGGTGAGCACCACGACCCGCGACGACAGCTCCGGCTCGTCGCCGACGGCCGCGTCCGGCACCGCCTTCAGCACGGCCGGCGCCAGCTCGGAGAACAGCCCGGTGGGCAGGATCACGCCCAGCCGGCCCTCCCCGGCCGCCTCCGCCTCGACCTCGACGGCCTCGGTCAGTGCCTCGGCCAGCCGGGCCGGCGGCACGCCGCGCACCCACGGGTCGATGCCGGACTCGCGCACCGACCGGGGCGGCTCCAGCGCCGGGTCGATGCCGGCGAGCACTCCCGCGGCGACCGCCATGATCTCGGCCGGGGTGCGGTAGTTGACGGTGAGCTCCCGCAGCCGCCAGCGGTCGCCGACGTACGGCTTCAGGGCGTCGTCCCACGACGCGGCCCCGCCGAGGTCGCCCGTCTGGGCGACGTCGCCGACGACGGTCATCGAGCGGCTCGGGCAGCGGCGCATGAGCAGCCGCCACGCCATCGCCGACAGCTCCTGCGCCTCGTCGACGATCACGTGGCCGAACGCCCACTTGCGGTCGGCGGCGGCCCGCTCGGCCGGCGTGAGCTTCTCCTCCTCGTCGTGCCGCTCGGCGAGCCGGTCGGCCTCCAGCAGGTCGGTGACGGACAGCAGCTCCGGGTCGTCCTCGTCCTCGACGTCGATGGACCGGGACCCGAACGCGATCTCCAGGGCGCCCTCGGCGTAGGCGATCTGCTGCTTGCGGCGGCGCTCGGCGAGGATCTCGCGGACCGTCTCGTCCTCGCCGAGCAGCTCGGCGGCCTCGTCCAGCAGCGGCACGTCGGCCGGGGTCCAGCCCTCCTTGGTCTCTCTCGCGCTGCGCTTGAGCAGCGGCGAGGCGCCCGCCGCGGCCAGGCGCTGGTCGGAGGCGAACAGGCCGGCGACGAGCTGCTGCGGGGTGAGGATCGGCCACAGCCAGTCGAGGGCGCCGAGGACCTCGGCCTCGCCGCGCAGCTCCCGGCGGATCTCGGCCAGGTCGGCCTCGTCGAGCAGCTGCGGGTCGCCGGGCGCGTCGTCGCCGCCGAGCGGGTCGTCGGCGTACGGGTCGATGCCGATGGAGTCGGCGACGACCAGCGACAACGCGTGGATGATCTCGGTGTCGAAGGTCGGGCGGGCCAGATTGTGCAGCTTGCCGGAGCGGCGGGCCCGCTCGCCGGCGTCCTCGATCACCGCCGGCTCGAGCAGCACCGCGGCGCCGTCGAGCATGTCCAGGTGCAGGGTGAGCGGCTCGTCGGGGACCCGCTGCCGGTCGCGGACGGCGGCGGCGAGCACCTCGACCATCTCGGCCCGGCCCTTGATCGCGGCGATCTCGGCCGGCTCGTCGCGGTGGGCGACAACGCCGGGGAAGAGGTCACCCATGGTGCCCAGCAGCACGCCGGTCTCCGCGAGGGAGGGCAGGACCTGGGAGATGTACCGCAGGAACGTCGTGTTGGGCCCGACGATCAGCACGACCCGCGAGGAGAGCATCTGGCGGTGGGTGTACAGCAGGTACGCCGCACGGTGCAGCGCCACCGCGGTCTTGCCGGTGCCCGGGCCGCCCTGCACGACGAGGGCCCCGCCCAGGTCGGCGCGGATGACGTGATCCTGCTCGGCCTGAATGGTCTCGACGATGTCCCGCATCCGGCCGGTACGGCTGGCGTTGAGCGCGGACAGCAGCGCTGCCTCGCCGGTGACGCCGTCGTGGACGCCGCGGCCGGTGCCGTGCGCCTCGCTGAGGTCGAGAACCTCGTCGTCGAGGCCGGTGACGGCGCGGCCTTCGGTGCGGATGTGGCGGCGCCGCCGCACCCCGTCGGGTGCGGCGGCGGTCGCAAGGTAGAACGGCCGGCTGGCGGGCGCCCGCCAGTCGATGAGCAGCGGCTCGTAGTCGTTGTCCTCGTCGAAGATGCCGATGCGGCCGATGTAGCGCCGCTCGCCCTCGCCGAAGTCGAGCCGGCCGAAGCACAGCCCGTTCTCCACCGCGCCGTACTGGGCGATGCGGTCGCTGTACAGGGCGGTCGCGGAGTCGCGGTGGGACCGGTCGGCCGGGGTGCCTCCGGTCTGCAGCAGCGCCTTCTGCAGCTGCGCGGAGGCCTCCTCCCGGAGCGCGTCGAGGTGCGTGTAGAGCGTCGTGAGATGCCCCTGCTCCTCGGCGATGTCGGCTGTGTCGGATGAGTTTGACAATCCGTCTCCAGTCGGCTAACATCTTCAACATTCAGGCGCCGTTGACGGCGCCTTTTCGTTTGTTCAGAACGCTCTACGCTACCTCATCGTGACAGCCTCCGGTACTGCCGGATCGACAGCGGGAAGAACACCGCCACGAGGACGAGGGGCCACGCGACAGCCTTCCAGATCTGCCCCTCCCCCGGGTTGCCGAACAGCGCCCGGGTGGCGTCGGCCGTCGCCGAGAGCGGGTTCCAGGCGCTGAGCGCCCCCAGCCACGACGGCATGTCGGCGGGTGAGGCGAGCGCGCTGGAGAGGAACGCGATCGGCCACACCAGGATCTGCACCGCCATGAGCAGGTTGGGGTTGCGGCTGAGCAGCCCGAGGTACACCCCGATCCACAGCACCGCGAAGCGCAGCAGGAGCAGCAGGCCGACCGCGGCCAGGGCGCCGGCCAGGCCGTTGTGCCAGCGCCAGCCGACGGCGAGCCCGCAGCCGACCATCACCAGCAGACCGAGTGCCGAGGTGATCAGGTCGGCGAGGTTGCGGCCGAGGACCTGCCCGGCCGGGGACATCGGCAGCGACCGGAACCGGTCGGTCACCCCGCGGTTGAGGTCGGTGGCGATGGCCTGGAACGTCGACTCGACGCCGAACATCATGGTCATCGCGAACATGCCGGGCAGCAGGTACTCCCGGTAGTCACCGCCGCCCTCCACGGTCATGCCGCCGCCGAGGACGAACGCGAACATCACCACCAGCAGGACCGGGAACAGCAGGGTGATGATGAGCGCGGCGGGCTGCCGGGCGAGATGGGCGAGCTCCCGGTGCGTCATGACCCAGCCGTCGTGCAGTGCCCATTTCACGCGTTGGCTCCTTCGGTCCGCTCTTCGGTCAGGGTCAGGAACACCTCGTCGAGGGTGGGGCGGCGCAGCGTGACGTCCTCGACGTCGTGCCGCATCGCCGCGGTGAGGGCGGCCATGCGGTCGCGGACGCTCACGGTCACCTTGCGTTCGTCGCGGTCGACGGTGACCGGCCCGAACGCGGCCATGGCTCCTGCGAGCACGTCGGGGTCGCCGCGGATCTCCAGGCGGTCGTCGCCGAGGCGGGACTTGAGCTCGTCGGGGGTGCCGTCGGCGACCACCCGGCCGTGGTTCACGACGCTGACGCGGTCGGCGAGCTGGTCGGCCTCGTCGAGGTACTGCGTGGTCAGCAGCACGGTGGTCCCCTGTGCGGCGAGGACGCGCACGGCGGCCCAGACCTCGGCCCGCCCGCGCGGGTCGAGCCCGGTCGAGGGCTCGTCGAGGAACAGCACGCGCGGTGCGAGGAGCATGCCGGCGGCGAGGTCGAGCCGCCGGCGCATGCCGCCGGAGAAGTGCTGGACGGCCTTGTCGCCGGTGTCGGCGAGGCCGAACCGCTCGAGCAGCTCCTTGGCGCGGGCTCTCGCGTCCGCGCTGCTCAGGTGGCAGAGCCGGCCGAACATGACGAGGTTCTGGGTGGCGCTGAGCACCTCGTCGACGGCGGCGTGCTGCCCGACGAGCCCGATGGTCTGCCGAACCTTGTCGGGCTGCCGGGCGACGTCGAACCCGGCGACGGTGGCCGTGCCGTGGTCGGCCCTGGCGAGGGTGGCGAGGATGCGCACGAGGGTGGTCTTGCCGGCACCGTTGGGCCCGAGCAGCCCGTGGACGCTGCCGGCGCCCACTGTGAGGTCAAGCCCGTCGAGGGCGGCGTTACTGCCGTACCGCTTCCGGAGGTCGTTGGCTTCGATCACGCTATACAGTGTATGGAGTTTTTGCCGATTCGCCGAACGCCGAGGTCAGCGCGTTGCCGCAGACGGTCTGCCAGCGGATTATCTATGCTGGGACGATGGCCGCCACGCTCACGCCCGACCTCTCGTACCTCCTGGACCACACCAGCCATGTGCTGCGCACCCGCATGGCCGCCGCGCTCGCCGAGATCGGGCTGACCGCGCGCATGCACTGTGTGCTCGTCCACGCGCTCGGCGAGGAGCGCACCCAGATCCAGCTCGCCGAGATCGGCGGCATGGACAAGACCACGATGGTGGTCACCGTCGACGCCCTGGAGAAGGCGGGGCTGGCCGAGCGCCGCCCGTCGAGCACCGACCGGCGGGCCCGGATCATCGCCGTCACCCCGGCGGGCGCCGAGATGGCCGCCCGTAGCCAGCAGATCGCCGACTCGGTGCACGCCGCGGTCCTCGACGCGCTGCCCGACGACGAGCGGTCGGTGCTGATCAGCGCGCTGACCCGGCTGACGCAGGGGCACCTGGCCACGCCGGTCGAGGCGCAGGGCGTGCGCAGGGCCCGCCAGTAGTCCTCTACAAGATTGTTCCGTAGCAGACGATCTGCTACGGTCGGACCCATGCAGAAGAACAAGTGGCTCGCGCTCGCCGTGATCGCCGCCGGGACGCTCATGGTGATCCTGGACGGCAGCATCGTCACCGTCGCGATGCCCGTCATGCAGGGCGACCTCGGCTTCACGCCCGAGGGCCTGACCTGGGTCGTCAACGCCTACCTCATCGCGTTCGGCAGCCTGCTGCTGCTCGCCGGCCGCCTCGGCGACCTGCTCGGCCGCAAGCGGGTCCTGATCGCCGGCACGCTCGTGTTCGTCGCCGCGTCGGTGCTCGCCGGCCTGTCGGTCAACGCCGGGATGCTGGTCGCCGCGCGGTTCCTGCAGGGCGTCGGCGGCGCCATGTTCAGCGCGGTCAGCCTCGGCATCCTCATCACCCTGTTCCCCGCGCCGCGCGAACGGGCGACCGCGATCGGCGTCTTCTCGTTCACCGGCGCGGCCGGCGCGTCGATCGGCCAGGTGCTCGGCGGCGTGCTCACCGACCTGCTGAGCTGGCACTGGATCTTCCTCATCAACGTGCCGATCGGGCTGGCCACGCTCGCGCTCGCGGTGCCGTACCTGCCCTCGGACCGCGGGCTGGGCCTGCGCGCCGGCGCCGACGTGCTCGGCGGGCTGCTCGTCACCGCCGGCCTGATGGCCGCCATCTACGCCGTCGTCGAGCCTTCGTACCGCCCGCTCACCGCCGGCGCGGCGGCCGTGCTGCTGGGCGGGTTCGTCGCGCGGCAGGCCACCGCCCGCACGCCGCTCGTGCCGCTGCGGATCTTCCGGTCGCGGCAGGTCTCCGCGGCGAACGGGCTGCAGGTCCTGCTGATCGGCGCGATGTTCTCGTTCCAGATCCTGATCGCGCTGTACATGCAGCGGGTACTCGGCTACACCGCGCTCCAGACGGGCCTGGCGATGCTGCCGGCGGCGCTCGCGATCGCCGTCGTGTCGCTCGGCGTGTCGGCCCGGCTCATCGCCCGCCTCGGCGAGAAGGCCGTCCTCATCGCCGGGCTGACCATGCTCGCCGCGGCGCTGGCGTGGCTGACCCGGTTGCCCGCCGACGCGCGGTACACCAGCGACCTCCTGCCCGTCATGGTGCTCATCGCGGGTGGCGGCCTGGTCCTGCCGGCGATCACCGGCCTGGGCATGTCCGGCGCGCGCCCGGACGACGCCGGGCTCGCGTCGGGGCTGTTCAACACGACGCAGCAGCTGGGCATGGCGATCGGCGTCGCGGCCCTGTCGACGCTCGCCGCGCACCGCACGGGCACGCTGCTCGCGGCCGGCACGGCGGAGCCGTCGGCATTGACTGCCGGCTATCGCCTGGCATTCACGGTCGGCGCGGTCCTGCTGGTCGTGTCGATCGCCGGCGCGGCCCTGCTGCTGCGCTCACCGCGACGCGCGGGCGGCACTGATGACGGCGATTCCCAGCAGTACCACGGAGACACCACCGACCGTCTCACCGACCGCGTCGACGATCGGCTTGCCCATCACACGCCATGACACCGTGAACCAGCCTCCGGTGAGCGCGGCGATCCCCACCAGCCCGAGCCGCTCCCGCATGACGCCCTCCCCCCAGGTCGTTGTCCCGAATGTAACTCCGGGGGTGGAAGGGGCGCATCAGGGCATTCGCCGGATGACGTCGTCCCAGAGCTCCTCGGGCAGGCTGTGCCCCATGCCGGGGTACTCGACGTACTGCGCGCCCGGGATCGCGGCCGCCAGGTCGCGCCCGGCGCGCGGGCGGATCAGCGGGTCGTCGGCACCATGCACAACCAGCGTCGGGACAGTGATGTCCGACAATGGCGGGAGCTTCAGGGCCCGCCCTGCGGCGAGGTGGCGCTGGGTCGTCTTCGGGTCGCGGGGGCTGCGGGCGTGGCTGAGCTCGGCGGTCTCGCGCGCCCACCGCTCCGGGAACGGGTACCCCGGCGAGGCGATCGCCCGGTAGACGGCGAGGAGGCCGGCCGCGTCCGGCTCCTTCGGCAGCTTGCGGAAGTCCTTGAAGATGCCGAATCGCAGGTACCGCAGGGTGCGCAGCACTCCGGCGTCGGCCGGCGCGCCCATGCAGCAGACGAGGCTGCGCACCCGGGCCGGATGCAGCAGGGCCATACCCTGGGCGAGCGCGGCGCCCATCGATCCCCCCATGACGTGGGCGCTGTCCCAGCCATTGGCGTCCATGACGGCCAGGCCATCGGCGATCATGTCTCTGGCGGAATAGACGGGTTTGGTACCGCCGAGCAGGGCGCGCCAGGGGCTGTCGTCGGTCGGCGAGGTGTAGTGCGTCGAGAGCCCGGTGTCACGGTTGTCGAACCGGGCGACGTGGTAGCCGGCCTCGGCGAGCCGTTCGCAGAAGCCGTCAGGCC
Organism: Dactylosporangium sp. AC04546; assembly: GCF_022095675.1. Lineage (GTDB taxonomy): Bacteria > Actinomycetota > Actinomycetes > Mycobacteriales > Micromonosporaceae > Dactylosporangium. Next base: position 44,414 of record NZ_JAHYSG010000043.1, read on the forward strand.
ACCAGATCATCTGGAAGTCGAGGCCCATGATGAGCAGCAGCGGCTTCCCCGCGTCACCGAACGTCTCGTAGGCGATGCTGGCGTCGCCGTTGGCGGCGTACCTGACGGTCATGGCTGCCTCCCTTTTTTGCAATGCGCTCGCATGGTAAACAGTGTTCGCGGTTTTTGGCAATGCGAGCGCATGGCGTACCGTCGGGTTCGTGCCGAAGCAGGTCGACCACGCCGAACGCCGCCGCCTCCTGGCCGAGGCCGTCTTCACGGTCATCGGCACCCGCGGCTACGAGGCGGTGAGCCTGCGCGACGTGGCCGAGCAGGCGGGCGTGTCGATGGGGGCGGTGCAGCACTACTTCCCGGCGAAGCACGACATGCTGCTGTTCGCCCTGGACCACATGCGCCAGCGGGTGGTCGCCCGCCTCCAGTCGGCGCTGGCGGCGCTGCCGGCCCCGACCCGCCGCGACCTGATCCGCGCCGCGACGGCGGCGATGCTCCCGGTCGACGCCCCGGGCCGCGAGGAGGCGTGCGTGAACATCGCGTTCTTCTCGGCCGCGACGGTGACGCCGGAGTTCGCGGACAAGCTACGGTCGGGGTACGAGCGGATCCTGACGGTCTCGGTGGCCAACTTCCGCGAGGCCGCCCAGCTCGGCGAGCTGCGCGAGGGCATCGACCCGGACCGCGAGGCCCCGGCGCTGTACTTCCTGACCCAGGGCCTGGTCGGCCCGATCCTGATCGGCCTGTACACCCCGGACGAGGCGTTGGCCCTCGTCGAGGCCCAACTGGACCGCGTCTTCCGCTAGGCCCCGCGACGGGCGGGCCGGGCGCAAGGTCGGGGCGAACTGCGGCGTCGTGCGTTCAGGCGGCCATGCCGGCCAGGAGGAGGTCCGTCAGGCGGGTGACGGTGGCCGGGCCGCGGGTGCGGACGGCCGCGATCGCCATCAGGGCCGTCCGGACGTCGCTCGCGGACAGGTCGGCGCGGACCGCCCCCGCCGTTCGGGCGCGGGCCACCAGCGCGTCCAGCGCCGCGGCGTGGGTGCGGCGCTCCTCGTCGAAGCCGGTCAGGGCCTCGTTCAGGCGCTGGTCGGACACCTGGCGGGCGGCGAAGTGCCGGACCGTGCCGGACAGGGCCGACCACGGGTCCGGATCCGCCAGCGCCGCGCGCAGGTCGGCCGCGCAGCGGTGCACGCGGTCGGTCACGACGGCCGTCACGAGGTCGGCGCGGGACGGAAAGTGGCGGTACACCGTGGCCACGCCCAGGCCGGCGCGGTGCGCGATCTCACGGGTCGGTGCGTCGAGGCCGTTGCGGGCGAACACCGCGGCCGCCGCCGAGACGATGTGGTGGCGGTTCGCGTCGGCGTCCCTCCGAGTCGATTGTGCTCGCACGGCTCTCACTTTCGACGTCCCGGGCACCGGCGTCCCTACCGTAGCCCGCATGTTTGCACTGTTCTTCGAACGGTTCGGGCCGCCGGATGTGCTGCGGATCGGGGAGTTGCCCGCGCCGCACGCCGGGGCCGGGGAGATCCGGATCAGGGTGATGGCGGCCGGAGTCGCGCCCGTCGACCTGGCGTTGCGTTCGGGGCGGTCGCGGTCGACCGTCGCGCTGCCGCACGTTCCCGGGGTGGACGCGGCCGGGATCGTCGACGAGGTCGGGGCCGGGGTCGGTGGGGTGGCTGTCGGTGACGAGGTGTTCGGCGCGGTGGACGTCGCGAAGCTCGGTGGGGCCACGGCCGAGCACGCCGTGCTGCGGTTCTGGGCGCACCGGCCGGCGGGGTTGCCGTGGGCCGCGGCCGGGGCGGCGGCCACCAGCGTCGAGACGGCCACCCGGGCCCTTGACCGGCTCGGGGTCGGGCCCGGAGCGGTCCTCGTCGTCGACGGGGCGGCCGGTGGGGTCGGGAGCGTCGCGGTCCAGCTCGCTGTCGCGCGTGGCGCAACCGTGATCGGGACCGCGCGGCCGGAGAGCTTCGCGTTCGTGGCGGGGCTGGGGGCGACTCCTGTGGCGTACGGGCCGGGATTGGCTGACCGGATCCGAAACACCGGCCCCTGGCTCGTCGCGCTCGACGTGGCCGGGAAAGGGTCGTTGCCGGAGCTGATCGCGCTCACCGGGGCGGCGGAGCGGGTACTCACCCTCGCCGACTTCGGTGGGCCCGCGCTCGGTGTGATGATTTCCACCGGAGAGCTCGGCGGGGAGCCGGACGGGCGGCACGGGCTCGCCGCCGCGGCCGCGCTCGCCGTGCAGGGGCGGTTCCGGGTGCCGGTGCAGGCGGAGTACCCGCTGGAACGGGCCGCCGAGGCACACGCGGCGGCCGAGCGCGGGCCCCGCCGGGGGAAGGTCGCGATCCTTTTGGCAGCCCGCCAACGGTCGCTACCCAACCACGGGACAACTGGTTACTCTTCGGTAGGTGAGCACTGAGGCTTTCGTATTCGACGCCATCCGCACACCCCGCGGGCGGGGCAAGCAGAACGGCTCCCTCCACGGGGTGAAACCCGTGTCGCTCGTCGTCGGCCTGATCGACGAGCTGCGCCGCCGCCACCCGGGGCTGGACCCCGCCGCGATCGACGACGTCGTGCTCGGCGTGGTGTCGCCGCTGGGTGACCAAGGAGGTGACATCGCCAAGACCGCCGCCGTCGCGGCCGGGCTGCCGGAGACCGTCGCCGGCGTGCAGCTGAACCGCTTCTGCGCCTCCGGCCTCGAAGCCGTGAACATCGCGGCGCAGAAGGTCCGGGCCGGCTGGGAGGACCTCGTGCTCGCCGGCGGGGTCGAGTCGATGTCGCGGGTGCCGATGGGCTCCGACGGCGGCGCGTGGGCGATGGACCCGGAGACGAGCTACGCCACCCAGTTCGTCCCGCAGGGCATCGGCGCGGACCTGATCGCGACCATGGAGGGCTTCAGCCGCGAGGACGTCGACGCCTACGCCCTGGAGTCGCAGACCCGCGCCGCCAAAGCCTGGGCCGGCGGCCACTTCACCCGCTCGATCGTGCCTGTCCGCGACCGCAACGGCCTCGTCGTCCTCGACCGCGACGAGCACGTCCGCGCCTCGACGATGGAGGGCCTCGGCGCCCTGCCGGCATCGTTCGGCATGATCGGCGAGCTGGGCGGCTTCGATGCTGTGGCGCTGCAGAAGTACCACTGGATCGAAAGCATCGACCACGTGCACACCGCCGGCAACTCGTCCGGCATCGTCGACGGCGCGTCGCTCGTGCTCGTCGGCAGTGAGCAGGCGGGCACGGCCGCCGGGCTGACCCCGCGGGCCCGCATCGTCGCCGCCGCCGTCAGCGGCGCCGACCCGACGATCATGCTGACCGGACCCGCGCCCGCCAGCCGCAAGGCCCTCGCCAAGGCCGGCCTCACCGCGGACGACATCGACCTGGTGGAGATGAACGAGGCGTTCGCGGCGGTGGTGCTGCGCTACGCCAAGGACATGGGTTTCGGTCTGGACAAGGTGAACGTCAACGGTGGGGCGATCGCGATGGGGCATCCGCTCGGGGCGACCGGCGGGATGCTCCTCGGCACCGTCGTCGACGAGCTTGAGCGGCGGCAGTTGCGCTACGGCCTTGTCACCCTGTGCATCGGCGGTGGCATGGGCATCGCCACGATCGTGGAGCGGATCTGATCATGACTGACACCATTCGCTACGACCGCGGCGAAGACAGCATCGTCGTGCTGACCCTCGACGATCCCAGCCGCGGCGCCAACACCATGAACCCGGCGTTCGTCGCCTCCATGGACACGGTGCTCGACCGCCTCGAAGCCGAGAAGGCCGACATCACCGGCGTCGTCATCACCTCGGCGAAGAAGACCTGGTTCGCCGGCGGCGACCTCGACACGCTCGGCAGCATCGGCCCCGACGACGCGGCTCAGACGTACGCCGCCGTCAAGCGGGTCAAGGACCAGCTGCGCCGCCTGGAGACCCTCGGCCGGCCGGTCGTCGCCGCCATCAACGGCTCGGCGCTCGGCGGCGGCCTCGAGCTGGCCCTCGCCTGTCACCACCGGATCGTCGCCGACGACCGCAGGATCGAGATCGGCTTCCCCGAGGTCACCCTCGGGCTGCTGCCGGGCGGCGGTGGCGTGGTGCGGACCGTGCGGCTGCTCGGCATCACCGAGGCGCTGCTCCAGGTGCTGCTGAAGGGCCAGCGGCACAAGCCCGCCAAGGCGCTGGAGGTCGGCCTGGTGCACGAGGTGCTGCCGGCCGAGCAGTTGCTCGACAGCGCGCGGGCCTGGATCGCCGCGAACCCGAGCGCGGTCCAGCCGTGGGACGTGAAGGGGTACAAGATCCCCGGCGGGACCCCGAGCAACCCGAAGTTCGCGGCGAACCTGCCGGCGTTCCCGGCGACGCTGCGCAAGGAGCTGAAGGGCGCCCCGTACCCGGCGCCGCGCAACATTCTCGCCGCCGCCGTCGAGGGTGCGCAGGTGGACCTGGCGACCGCGTTCGACATCGAAGGGCGCTACTTCACCGAGCTCGCCACGGGGCAGATCGCGAAGAACATGATCCAGGCGTTCTTCTTCGACCTGCAGGCGGCCAACGCCCGTGGCTCGCAGGCGGCGCCGTTCACCAAGGTCGCTGTGCTCGGCGCCGGGATGATGGGCGCGGCGATCGCGTACGTGTGCGCGCGGGCCGGGATGCAGGTGCTGCTCAAGGACGTCACCGTCGAGGCCGCGCAGCAGGGCAAGGCCTACTCCGAGCGGCTCGTGCAGAAGGGCCGTGGTGGGCCGGACCTCCTGGAGCGGATCACGCCGACCGCTGACCCGGCGGACCTCGCCGGCGCCGACCTCGTGATCGAGGCGGTGTTCGAGGACCCGGCCCTCAAGCACAAGGTGTTCGCCGAGATCGAGAATGTTGTATCTCCCGGGGCGCTGCTGTGCTCGAACACGTCCACGTTGCCGATCTCGATGCTCGCCGACGGCGTGCAGCGGCGCGAGGACTTCGTCGGCCTGCACTTCTTCTCACCCGTCGACAAGATGCCGCTCGTCGAGGTCATCCGGGGCAAGGCGACCTCGGACGCGTCGGTGGAGCGGGCGCTCGGCGTCGTGCGGCAGCTGCGCAAGACACCGATCGTCGTCAACGACAGCCGCGGGTTCTTCACCAGCCGGGTCATCGGCACGTTCACCGGCGAAGGTCTGCTCATGCTCGCCGAGGGCGTGGCCGCGCCGTCGATCGAGCAGGCCAGCCTCCAGGCCGGCTACCCGGCGCCGGTCCTGCAGCTGATGGACGAGCTGACCCTCACCCTGCCGCGCAAGATCCGGCAGCAGTACGGCGACAGCTGGACGCAGACGCCCGCCGACGCCGTCATCGACCGGATGATCGACGAGTTCGGGCGGCCCGGCCGGTCCGGCGGGGCCGGGTTCTACCACTACACCGACGGCAAGCGTGGCCTGCTGTGGCCGGGGCTGCGCGAGCACTTCGCCAAGGACGGCGTCAAGGTGCCGTTCGCCGACATGCAGGAGCGGATGCTCTTCGCCGAGGCGCTCGAGTCGGTCAAATGCCTCGACGAGGGCGTGCTCACGTCCGTCGCCGACGCCAACGTCGGGTCGATCCTCGGCATCGGGTTCCCCGGCTGGACCGGCGGCGTCCTGCAGTACATCAACCAATATGAGGGCGGCCTGAACGGCTTCGTCGCCCGGGCCCGCGAGCTCGCCGCCCGCTACGGGACCCGCTTCGAACCGCCGCAGCTGCTGCTCGACAAGGCCGCCCGCGGCGAGCAGTTCCGGTAGGCATGCGCCTCGTCTCGCTCCTGCCGTCCGCGACGGAGATCGTGTACGCCCTCGGGCTCGGTGACGAGCTCGTGGGCGTCACGTTCGAGTGCGACGAGCCGCCGGCCGCCCGCCACGACAAGACCGTCGTCGTCGGCGGGCGGGACACCCGCGGGATGACGCCCCGCGAGATCGACGAGTACGTCAAGTCGTCGCTCGCCGCGGGCGGCGACCTGTACACGCTGCACGCCGACGCGCTGGCCGGCCTCGCCCCGGACCTGATCCTCACCCAGGACCTGTGCCGGGTCTGCGCGCTGCCGTCCGGGCACGTCGAGGACGCCCTCGGGTACCTCGGCTGCCGCGCCGACGTGCTGTCGCTCGACCCGTACACGCTCGACGAGGTGCTCGGCACGATCGAGCAGGTCGGCGCGGCCGCGGGCGTCCCGGACCGGGCGGCGGCCCTGGTCGCCGCGCTGCGGGACCGGCTCGACGCGGTCGCGGCGGCCGTCGCCGGCCGGCCTCGGCCGCGGGTCGCGGTGGTCGAGTGGGTGGAGCCGCCGTTCACCGCCGGGCACTGGGTGCCCGACCTGGTGACGGCGGCCGGAGGCGAGCCGGTCGCGGCCCGGCCGGGCGCCCGCTCGGTACAGACGACCTGGGACGAGTTCACGGCCGCGGCGCCCGACGTCGTGCTGGTCGCGCCGTGCGGGTTCCACCTGGACGGCGCCGCGGAGCAGGCGCGGGCGGTGCGGGAGCGGTTCCCCGCGGCGCAGGTGTGGGCGATCGACGCGGACGGGATCGTGGTGCGGCCCGGGCCGCGGCTCGTCGACGGTGTCGAGACGATCGCCGCGATCCTGCACCCGGGCGCCGTCGCGCCGTCAGGCGCCGCGCGCCTGTGCTGAGATCGCCGTCTCCAGGGCCTCGGGGTCGATCGGGTCGCCGGTCACGATCGCCTGGAGCATCGCGCCGTCGAGCAGGGCGATGATCGCGGTCGCCGCGGCCGGGCCGGTGTGCGGGGCGACGATCGCGTGCAGGCCGTCGAGCCACTGCCGCGCCAGGGGGCGCAGGGACGGGGTGCGGGCGGCGGCGAGGTACAACTCGTACTCCAGCAGCGCCTTCGGCCCGTCCGTCACGTAGTCGGCGGCCATCCGGCTGAGCGCGACAGGAACGTCGTCCTTCTGGCGGATCTGCGGGGCGAGCGCCGCCATCTCCGCCTCGACCTGCTGGGCGGCCAGCTCCAGGCCGGCCGCGATGAGGTCGCCGAGGGTCGGGTAGTAGTAGGTCGTGGCGCCGAGCGGTACCTCGGCCCGGGCCGCGACCATGCGGTGGGTGACGCGGCCGACCCCGACCTCGGCGACCAGCTCGATGACAGCCTCGGCGAGCGCGCGCCGGCGGCCCTCCGGGTCGCGCCGCCGGCCTTCCGGGGTCAGTGCGCACCGCCCAGGTTGAGCAGCACGACGCCGCCGATGACCAGGGCGACGCCGATGACCTTGGTCAGGCTCAGCGGCTCGCCGAGGAAGACGGCGCCGATCGCGACGATCGCCGCCGTACCGAGGCCGGACCACACCGCATAGGCGACACCGACCGGGACCTCCTTCACCGCCTGGGCGAGGAAGACGAACGACAGGATGTAGCCGACCAGCGTGGCGACCGTCGGCCACAGCTTGGTGAAGCCCTCGGTCGACTTGATCAGGCTGGTCGCGGCCACCTCGACGCCGATTGCGAACGCCAGGAAGACGTAGGCCATGTTCTCCACTCCTTGTACAACCGTACTAGTACGATCGTACAGGAGTCTCGTCACTGGCTGAGCTGCGCTCTTCTCGCCGCCCGCGAGCGGCGCACGCCCAGCACGCCGACCACGATCAGCAGTACGCCGAACACCCCGAGGCCGCTCACGATCCAGGTGACGTCCCGCAGCGAGAGGCTGTCCAGGAACGACTGGTCGCTCGCCGGCGCCGGTGCGGCCGCGGGTGCGGCGGACGGCGTCGGCTTCGGCGGCACGAACGGGGTGTATTGCAGGATGGGGACGGCCTTCGGCTGGTCCGACGTCGTGAGGAAGTTGCGGCCGTCGGGCGTATAGGCGATCGCCTCGCCCTGCGGCTCGTTCGGCAGCGGCGTGATCCGCGGCGTGCCGGTCGTGATCGCCGCCACGACATCACCGTCGGCGACGTCGAACTCGTAGGCGTCGGACATCGTGCGCACCACGGCCCGCTTGCCGTCGGGGCTCACCGCCGCGCCGGTCACCACGCCCTGGCCGAGGATGCCGAGCGGGTTGGCGGTCCCGGTCGTCTGCGTCGTGAACTTGCCGACCTGCTTGAGCTTGAACCCGGTCGCGTTGTTCGCCGGCAGTGGCCCGTCCGGCACGAACACCTCGCCCGGCGGGTCCTTGGTGACGATGATCGGCGTGCCGTCGCCGGAGATCAGCAGGGCCTCGGCGTCGCGGGGCTTGCCGTCGGGGTACACGAGCCGGTGGATAACCGGCGCCGTGGCCTGCGGTGCGAGGCTCCACAGGGCGATCGTCGAGCGCCGGTTGCCGGACCCGCCGGTCGCGGTCGTGTTGTCGCCGACGTCCGCGACCCACACCGTGCCGTCCTTGGCCACCGCGAGGTCCTCCGGGTCGAGTGCGCTCGTCGGATACGCCACGGACCGCACGAGCTTGCAGCTCGAATCCAGGAACATGATCCTGGTCTTGGACCGGTCCACATTGCTGTCATTGATGACGATGTACCCGCTCGCCGTCGCGGCCAGCCCGGAAATCTCGGTCACCTGCGGATCGCTGATCGTGCACACCGGAGTCCCGGCCACGGACGGGCCGGTCGAAGGCTCAGCCGACGGCCCTTCGGACGGCGCGTACGCCGCCGCGGGCCCAGCCGCGACACCAACCATCATCGCCACGGCCGCGAGGCCGCCCCCGATCCGCTGCAACATGCGCGCCAGTCTGGCAGACGGGCCCCATGGTCACCGATCACGGGGGCGGCCCCGAGCATTTGACATGCAGCCGCGCGGCTGCATATCTTGGCTCCAGTGGACGACGTGTTCAAGGCGCTGGCCGATCCCAGCCGGCGGGAGTTGCTCGACCGGTTGAATGCCCGTGGCGGGCAGACGCTCACCGAGCTCTGCGCGGGGCTCGGCATGGCGCGGCAGTCGGTCTCCAAGCACCTCGCCGTGCTGGAGGCCGCCGAGCTCGTCACCACCTCCTGGCGCGGCCGGGAGAAGCTGCACTATCTCAACGCCGCGCCGATCTGGGCGATCACCGAGCGCTGGATCGACCAGTATCACCGCGGGCGGGCGGGCGTGCTCGCCGATCTCAAGCGCGCATTGGAGGAGCCGATGGACGGGCCAGTCTTCACCTACACCACCTACATCGCGACCAGCGCCGAGCGGCTGTGGGCGGCGTTGACGCAGCCCGAGTTCACCCGGCAGTACTGGGGCGGGGTCTCGCTGCACTCCGACTGGCGGGCCGGGTCGGCGATCCGGTGGCAGGACTCCCCCGACGGGCCGCTGCACGACCGCGGCGACCGGGTGTTGCGGGCGGAGCCGCCGCGGCTGCTGCAGTACACCTGGCATCAGTTCCAGCCGGAGCACGCCGAGGTCTTCGGGTGGTCCCCCGAGGAACTGGCCCGGCACGCCTCGGAGCCCCGGTCGAAGGTGACGTTCACGATCGAGGACGCGGGGCCGGGGCGGGTCCGGCTGACGCTCGTGCACGACGACTTCGGGCCGGGCAGTGTCATGCACGAGGCGATCAGCGGGCGACTCGGCGGGAGCGGCGGATGGCCGGAGCTGCTGTCCGACCTCAAGACGTTACTGGAGCGCCGACCTTGAGCACGAAGACGCCCCAGCCGAGGTAGCGCCGCTGGAACCGCAGGTGCGTGTGCCGGGCTACGCGGAGGTATTCGCGCATCGCCGGGGCGTCGGGTGAGCCGGGGTTGGCGCGCAGCCATTCGTCGACGGTCCACCACTGCTCCGCGACGTAGCGGTCCCAGCTGTCGCCGTCGGCGAGCACCATCTCGACGAGGTCGACGCCGGCCGCCTCGAGCCGCTCCAGGGTGCCGTGCAGGGAGACGAAGTCGTCCGGGCCGACACCGAGCGCCGCGTAGGCGTCGGCGGGTGGCGGCTCGGTCCAGTAGGGCTCGCCCACGAGCAGCAGCCCGCCGTCGCGCAGCGCCGGCCGCATGAGCGCGAGCGTGCCGGCCAGGCCGTTGCCGATCCAGGTCGCGCCGATGCAGGAGACGACGTCGAAGCCGGCGCCCGCGTGCCCGGCGGCGGCTTCGGCGGCGTCGCCGAGCTCGAAGGCGACCCTATCGGCGACGCCCAGCTCGGCGGCGCGCGCATGGGCGGCGGCCAGGAAGACCTCGCTGATGTCGACACCGTGACCCTCGATGCCGAAGGCGTCCGCCCAGCGGCTCAGTATCTCGCCCTTGCCGCAGGCCAGGTCGAGCTGCCGCTGGCCGGGTCGCAGCCGGCACAGCGACCCGAGCAGCATGAGCTTGTCGTCGGTGAAGGGGTTGAGGATCCGGTGCCCGGCCTCGGCGATCTCGTGCTGCCGCAGGAAGTCCATGCCGATGACCGTTTCAGCGGGCGGGGGCCGTGTCCACCGGTTTCGCCGCCTGGGTCGCGGCGAGCCCGACCGAGCCGCCGAGCTGTTTGGTGAGGATCGAGCCGTCGAGCAGCCCGAGGAACGCGCAGGTGAGCAGCGCCACCTTCACGGCCGCACCGCTCCGTGCAGGAACAGGTCGACGAGCTCCTCCGGGGGCATGCCGCGCGCGGCGGCGACGAGGTGCTGGAAGGCGTGGGCGAGCTGTTCGGGGCTCTTGCGGAGCCGGTCACGGTCGGGTTCGAACAGCCCCTGGAGGGCCTCGGCGGTGCGCTGCATGGCCTCCTCGCGGCCGCCGAGGCGCGGTTCGCCGCGGGCGGTGCGCTGGGTCTGCATCAGTGCGCCGGCGACGGCGCCCATGCGGGTGAGGTACCCCTGGAGGATCTCGATCGCCTCGAGGAGCCGCGCGGCGAGGGGTTCGTCGCGCGGGATGGCCTCGATGTGGGCGAGTGTGTCGTCCAGGCGCAGCGCCTCCGCCATGCAGGCGGCGAGGAGGGCGTCCTTGTCCTCGAAGGCGCGGAAGACGGTGCCCTCGCCGATGCCGGCGGCGCGGGCGATCTGGGCGGTCGTGACGGCGGCGCCGTGCTCGACCACGAGCGGGAGCGCGGCGGCGACGATCATCGCGCGGCGCTGTTCGGGACTCATCGCGGGTGCTCTTGCCATGCCGCCGACATTACGGAGTGAGTACTCACTCCGTCAACCGGGGTTTCTGCGATTTCTGTCGGGGGTGTTGTTTAGGGTGATCGTCGTGAACGGGGTACAGCTGTTGCTCATCGTCGTCGGCGGGATCGCCATCACGGCGGTCGTGCACCGCCGTGGCGGCCAGCCCGGGCTCGTCGTCGTGGTGCTGGCCGCGGCGGCGTCGTTCATCCCGGGCGTGCCGCGCCTGGAGCTCGACAGCGAGCTGATCCTGGCCGTGGTGATCCCGCCGCTGCTGTATTCGGCGACCCGCGGCGCGTCGGCGTCGGGCTTCTCGGCCAACCTGCGGCCGATCCTGACCCTGGGCGTGACCCTCGTGGTGCTGACCACCGGCGTGGCCGGGCTGGTCTCGTCGTGGCTGATGCCGGCGATCGGCCTGCCGGCGGCGCTGCTGCTCGGGGCGGTGCTCGCCCCGCCCGACACGATCACGACGGTGTCCCACGGCGACGAGCTGGGCCTGCCTCGCCGGGTGACCGCGATCCTGACCGGGGAGAGCCTGGTCAACGACGCGACCGCGCTGACGCTGTTCGCCCTGGCGGCGGCCGCGGCCGGGGCGGGGCACACGCTGTTCGACAACCCGTTCGCCCTGTTCGGGTACAACGCCATGGTCGGCATCCTGATCGGCGCCGTGTTCGCGGTGATCGCGCTGCTGCTGCGCCCCCGCCTGCACAACCCGGTGCTGGAGACGGCGCTGTCGCTACTCTTGCCGTTCACCGCGTTCCTGACCGCCGAGCAGGTGCACGCGTCGGGGATCCTCGCGGTGGTCGTCGCGGCGTTCTTCCTGACCCTCAACGTGGCGCTGGACCCCAACCATCAGTATCCCGGCGCGTACCGCACCCGCCTCCAGGAGGACGCGGTGTGGCCGGTCATGGACTTCCTGCTGGAGACGTTCGTCTTCGCGTACATCGGGCTCCAGCTGCGCTTCGTCGTGGAGAGCCTGGCCGACGCGCACGACCCGGGCCTGGCCACCACGCTGCTCAGCGCCGGCGTCCTGCTGGTGACGGTGATCGTCGTGCGGCTCGCCTGGGTGTGCGGGGTGTTCGGCTGGTGGGGCATGAAGCGGCGCCGCATGGAGCACCTCATCGAGACCAACCCGGTCGTCCGCGAGCGCGCCGAGCGCCGCCGGCTCCTGCACCTGCGCCGCCGCGGCCCGAAGCGCCCGATGCCGCTGGGCGAGCCCACGCCCCGGGAGAGCCTGATCGTCGGCTGGACGGGCATGCGCGGCATCCTGACCCTGGCCGCCGCCGCGGCGGTGCCCGAGCACCTGCACGACGGCACACCGTTCCCGGGCCGCGACGCGATCCAGGCGATCGCGCTGTTCGTCACGCTCGGCACCCTGCTGCTGCAGGGCATGACGATCCCGTTCCTGGTCCGCCGGCTCGACTTCGACGTGACCGCCGAGCGTGCCGAGTCCGCCGCACTGCTGACGAAGGGCGCCGCGATCGCTCGGGCCTCGGTCACCCACACGGGCCCGCCGACCGACGCCGACTTCGACGCGCAGCGGGACGCGCTGCATCAAGCGGTCAGAAACCGCGACCTGGACGACGACACGGCGCGGAAGCTGATCCACGAGCTCGACTTACGCCAGGCCGCCAGCCACACCCACTGACCGAGTCCCGTCGGTCCCGGCCGACCCATCCCCGCTCTGTGCTGGCTCCGTCCGGCGTGGGCCCGGGCCCGCTCTCGCCTGGCCCCGCTTCGCTCGGGCTTCGTCCCGCTCGGGCCTCAGCCCGCTCTCGCGCCGGCCCGCTCCGGCGGGTTTCGTTGAGACCATCGGGCTGGTCAGGAAGCGGTGGCTGGGGGCGGGGATCCCTGCTCCGGCCTCCGGCCGATTCCCTTGGCCCTTGTCGCGCCCATCGGGCCGGGTCGGGAAGCGGTGGCTGGTGTGGCGATCGCCGCTCCGGCCCGGCCGGCTGCGTCGGCCCTCGTCGCGCGGTCAGGACGCTGTGCTCGATGTGGCGACGGCCGGGTTCATGAAGCGGTGGCCGGTGTGGTGGCGGCTGTGGTTCTCGGCAGGCGGAGGGTGGCGGCGGCCGCGGTCAGGGCGGTGGTCGTAGCGGCCAGGACGGCAGCCCATGTCGGGGACATGGCGTGGGCCGCGGCCGGGCCGGCGAGGGCGCCGAGGAGGGTGGCGGCGGCCTCGCCCGTGAGGAGCAGGGCGGTGGTTCGGCCGAGGACGGCGTTCGGGGTGGCGCGCTGCAGGGTGGTCTGGGTGGCGCTGAGCACCGTCGAGCCGGCGGTGCCGATGACGACCGCGGCGGGCAGGGCGGTGGCCATGGTCGTGGCGGAGAACAGGAGGAGGTAGCCGGCGGCGGTGGTCGCGAGCGCGGCGCCGAGGAGGTACGCGGGTGGTGCCCGGTCGACGAGCACCCTGGTGAGGGGCGCGCCGAGCAGGAAGCCTATGCCGAGGGCGGACATCACGAGGCCGATCTGGGCGGGGCCGCCGAGGACTGTGATGCCGTACGGGACGAGGAGCGCGCTCAGGCTGGCATTCGCGCCGAGGAAGACCGTGTTGACGAGCAGGAGGGTACGGGCGGTCGGTGCCTGCCGCAGTGCCGCGCGCAGGTGGCGCACTCCCCCGGCCCCAGCTGCCTCGACCGCTGTCTGCGGGTGGCCGGGCTGCCGGGTGAGTGGTGTCGTCAGGAGGAGGGCGGCGGCGGAGACGGCGTACGTGGCCGCATTGAGGGAGACGAGCGGGGTGAAGCCGATCCAGGCGTAGAGAGCGCCGCCCAGCGGGGCGGCCACCAGGCGCACGATGCCGTCGGTGGTTGCGTTCAGGGCGTTGGCGCTGCTCAGCGCCGGGCCGGTGCCGACGACCGCCGGGGTGTTGGACTGGGCCGCGGGGCGGAACATCGTGGTGCCGGTGGCCTCGGCGGTCAGGGCCGCGTAGACGAGCCAGACGTCGTCCGGGTCGCGGACCAGCAGGAGCAGCAGCACCGCGCCGACGCGGGCCACGTCGGCGCCGATCATGAGTTTGCGGCGGTCCACCCGGTCGGCCAGGACGCCGGCCAACGGAGCCAGCAGGAGTGGCGGGAGGAACTCGGCGGCCAAGGTGAGGCCGGTCGCGGCCACCGAGCCCGTCAAGGTGAACACGTGCGCCGGCACGGCCACGACCAGCAGCCACGAGCCGAGCAGGCTCACCGAGCGGGCGAACCACAGCAGGCGGAAGTCGGCGATCCGCAGCGCCTCGAACACCGCCCGCACCTCCCCCGGCCCGCTTTCTGCAAGATAGCTCCGTCCGATAGTGTTCTGTCAAGACACATCGGAGGTGGCGGTGGACCGGCATCGGCTCGGGCAGCGGCTGCGCGCGTTACGGGCGGCGCAGGGGCGGACGGTCGCGGCGGTCGCGGCCGATGCCGGGCTGTCGGTGCCGTACGTGGCGAATCTCGAGCACGGGCGCGGCAACCCGACGCTGGACGCGGTGAGCCGGATCGCCGGGGCGCTCGGTACTCGCGCGACGATCCGGTTCGACGCTGATGACGATTCCGGCGACGATGGCCGCGCGGTCCTGCCGGGTTCCCTGGTGCGGCTCGGGCGGAGCGAGCGGTTCCGGCGCAGCGTGCGCGCCATGGCGGTACAACTCGATGAGGATCCGGTGGCGCTGTCCGGGCGGGTGCTCGACGCGCTGGCCGGGCTGGCCGGACTCACCGGGCGTGAGCTCGGCGAGGGTGACTGGTTGCGGTTGCTGGACGCGGTACTGCTGGTCGCCGTGCACCCCGACGGCGGGTGAGCGGTCAGGGGACGGTGACGACGACCTTCGCCGGGACGCGGCCGGTCTCCTGGTAGGTGACCGCCGCCGGGAGGTCGTCGAACGTGTAGCGGCGGTGGATGGCGGGACGCAGCCGGCCGGCCTCGACGTACCCGTTGAGGTCGAGCAGGGCGGCGCGCTTGTCCTTGTAGTTGACGGCGTCGGCGAGGGCCGCGCTCTGGGACGCGAACCGGGTGCGGAGCTGGGCCTTGACGACGCGGTCGGCGGGGCTGAGCCAGCGGCCGGGCGGGCCGCCGACGGCGACGAAGATGCCGTTGGGGGTCATGGCGCGCAGGTGGGCGGAGACCGAGCGGGCGCCGGCGTTGTCGAGGACGACGTCGTAGCGGCGTACGCGGCCGGGGTACTCGTCGCGGCGGTAGTCGATGATCTCGTCGGCGCCGAGGGACTTCACGAGGTCGACGTTGTGCGTGCCGCAGACGGCGACGACGTGTGCGCCCACCGCCTTGGCCAGCTGCACGGCGAACGTGCCGACGCCGCCGGTGGCGCCGTTGACGAGGACCGTCTGGCCGGGCTGGAGCCGGCCGGCGTTGCGCAGGCCGTCGAGTGCGGTCACGCCGGCCATCGGGATGGCGGCGGCCTCCTCGTGGGACAGGCCTTCGGGCAGCGGGGCGAGCCGGTCGACCGGGACCGCGACGCGTTCGCCGAAGCCACCGCCGACCAGCAGGCCGTACACGTTGTCGCCCACCGCGAAGTCGGTGACGCCGGGGCCGAGCTCCTCGACCTCGCCGGCCATGTCGCAGCCGAGGATGTCGACCGCCGGGCGGCGCAGGCCGAGGCCGCCGGGCATGAGCCGGGCGACTCGGGGCTCGCCGCGCATGAGGTGCCAGTCGTACGGGTTGACCGAGGTGGCGCGGACGCGGACCAGGACCTCGCCGGGGCCGGGCACGGGGTCGGCGACGTCGCGGAGCTCCAGGACGTCGGGCGGGCCGTACGAGCGCAGGACGAACGCCTTCATGGGAGCACTCCCTCTTACGACGTAAGGTTCTCTTACGTCGTAAGGTAGCCTTACGACGTAAGAGGCGTCAAGGGTTGCTGGTTGGCGGCTCGCTGACGCGGCTCACGGGAGCCTGGCGCTGGAAGCGCATCAGTTTTGATGCATCAAGGTTGATACATCAAAAGCGATGCGGCGGCGCGGGCCGGGTCGGTCGAACGCGAGCCGGAAGCCGGGCGGGGACGGTTCCCAGGACGGCCGTAAGGCGGAAGCGCGCTGCGGAGCGGAACGGCGGCGGGCCGCCGCCGCGGCCCGGTCAGGGGCGGAGGCGGTCCAGGCCGTCCAGCAGGAGGTCCAGGCCGAACTCGAACTCGGACTGGTCGTCGCACCAGCCCACCGTCGAGTCGGGGTCGTCGTGGGCCACCTCCAGCAGCATGCCGGCGAGGTGGGGCAGCGTGCCGGCCATCGCCCGGATGCCGTCCAGCGCCTCCGGGGTGACCGGGCCCGGGCCAGGCGTGAACAGTTCCTGCACGAAGCCCATCGCCCGGCTGCCCAGGGCGTGCATCGCGTGGTGGCACTGGTCGTTGGTGAAGCCGCCCGCGCGGAGGATGCGGATGATGCCGTCGTTGTAGCGCAGGACGGCGAAGTTGGCGTCCGTGCGGGACTCGAAGACCTTCGGGAGCCAGGGGTGGCGCAGGAACACCTCGCGGGCGGTCAGGATGCGGGCCCGCATGGCGGCCTTCCAGGCGGGGCCCTCGACCGGCAGGTCGATCTTGTCCACCAGGTCGTTGATCTCGGTCGCGACGACCTCGACGATGCCGTCGAAGACCTCGTCCTTGTTGGCGACGTGGTAGTACAGCGACATCGCCTCGGCGCCGAGGACCTCGGCCAGCCGGCGCATCGTCAGCGCGGCCAGGCCGCCCTCGTCGGCGACCTGGATCGCCGCGTGCAGCACCCGCTCACGGGTCAGGGGCAGGCGAGGTTCGGTCTTCACGCCACATATTCTTGCGCACTCACGGCGGCGGTCTCCGAACGGAAGCTGTGGCCGAGTTCGGGGCCGAGGCCGTAGTAGTGCCGGAAGTTGTACACCAGGGGCTGCCACCGGGCCGGGTCGACGTGCTGCGTGCCGGGCACCACCAGGGCCGGATCGGCGTGGACGCGCACCACGTGGGCCTCGACGATACGGAAGTCGCCCGTCTCGTCCGGCCGGACCGCCACCGCGCGGGCCTCCAGCTGCAGCGGGCACTCGGCGACCCGCGGCACGTCGACGATCTCCGACGGGACCGGGTGCAGGCCGGCGGCGGCGAACTTCGCCGGCTCGAACCGGAACCGGTCCGCCTTCGCCGGTGGCACCGGGTCCCGGCCGGTCAGCGGGGCGAGCCGCTCGACCGCCTCCCACAGCCACGGCGGCGGCAGGTTGATCACGAGCGAGGGGCGTTCGGCCAGGTTGCGGGCGGTCTGCCCGTCGGCGCCGACGCCGAGCACGACGGTGCGGCCGAGCGCCCACGCCGACGACATCGGGGCCAGGTTGGCGGTGCCGTCCGCGTTGCGGGTGGTGAGCAGGACGACGGGCGTGCCGAAGTACAGGATGCGGGGCTCGATCACCATGCGGCCAACGCTAGGCCGGGGACGGTTCGGGCAGCGCCGAAGCGTGCCGGGCCCCGGTGCGTTCGGCGCCGACGCCGGCGGCGACGACGAACGCGACCCCGGCGATCCCGGCGGCGCCGGGCGTCTGGTGCAGGAAGATCCAGCCGACGAGCAGGCCGGCGGCCGGTTCGAGGGCCATGAGCGTGCCGAACGCGGCGGTGGTGAGCCGGCGCAGGGCGAGGAACTCGAGCGTGTACGGCACCACGGGCAGCAGCACCGCGAGCAGGAACCCGACCCCGACGATCGGCCACGTGAGATTGCCGAACACCGATGTCGGGAGCACGACCGCCGTCGACACCAGGGCAGCGACGGGCATCGACACCGCCAGGCCGCGCAGACCGCCGACCTCGTCGCCGACGCGCTGGGTGAGCAGGATGTACCCGGCCCAGCAGCCGGCCGCCGCCAGCGCGCAGCCGATCCCGACGAGGTCGGTGCCGCCGTGCCACGGCTCGGTGAGCAGCACCACCCCGAGGGCGGCGAGGACCGGCCACAGCCGTGCGCGGCCCCGGGCCACGGCGACGCCGAGCGGTCCGAGGAACTCGATGGCCACGGCGGTACCGAGGGGAAGCCTGGCCACGGCCGTCATGAACGTGAGGGTCATGCCGGCCGACACCACGCCGAGGGCCACGCACGCGAGCAGCGCGCGGCGGGTGAACGCCGACGGGCGGGGCCGCGCGACCGCGAGCAGGATGACCCCGGCCCAGGCCAGCCGCAGCCACGCGGCGCCCGACGGGCCGAGCTCGTCGAACAGCCCGGTCGAGGCGGCCAGGCCGAGCTGGACGCAGACGATGGCGGCGAGCGCGAGGGCGGCTCCGGTGCGGGTGGGGCTCATGCCGTCAGTAGGACACACCGGGATTGTTCATGTCCACGTCGGTTTTGTGGAAGTACCATATAGAAATCCTGAACAATGGTGGGGTGGACACCCGCCGCCTGCGCTATCTCGTCGAGCTGTCGAACCGGGGCTCGATGCGCCTCGTCGCCGAGGCGTTGCACGTCACCACGTCGACCGTGTCGCAGCAGCTCGCCCTGCTCGCGAAGGAGGCCGGCGCCCCGCTCGTGGAGCCCGAGGGCCGCCGGGTGCGGCTCACCCCGGCCGGCCGGCGCCTGGCCGAGCACGCGGTCACGATCCTCGCCGCGGTCGACGCGGCGCGCCTCGACCTGGCCCCCGGCGCCGAACCGGCCGGTACCGTGCGGGTCGCCGGGTTCGCGACCGCGATCCGCCGGGCGCTGCTGCCGATGCTCGCGGAGCTGTCCGGCCGCCACCCGCGGGTGCGGCTGCTCATCAACGAGCACGAGCCGGCCGAGTCGTACGCGCTGCTCGCCGCCGACGACGTCGACCTGGCCCTCACCTACGCCTACAATCTGGCGCCCGTCACGTTCGACGCGTCCGTCGACGTGGTGCCGCTGTGGACGACGGCGTGGGGCGTCGGCGTGCCCGACGACTTCCGCGGGCTCGGCGCGCACGACTGGATCGTGAACTCCCGCAACACCGCCGACGAGACCGTGGTGCGGGCCCTCGCCGCGCTCGGCGGGTTCGAGACGCGCGTCGCGCACCGGGCCGACAGCCTCGAGCTGGTGCAGGACCTGATCGTCGCCGGGCTCGGCGTCGGGCTGCTGCCGGCACTGCTGCCGCTGCAGCCCGGGGTACACCTGATGCCACTGGAATCGCCGCAGGTGACGATGCAGGTCTATGCGGTGACGCGCCGGGGCCGCTCCGGGTGGCCGCCCCTCGCCGCCGTGCTCAGGCTGCTGGGGCCATGAACTCGTGCGCGCCGCGCAGCCTGGTGCGCAGCAGCGCCGTCGCCCGGTCGGTGGTGAGCCGCACGTCGGTCGGCCGGCCCGGTCCGGCCTCGGCGGCCAGGATCGTGGCCTCGTCGAGGCCGTCCCTGCGGGCGACGAGGATTCCCAGGTGGTACCGGCTGATCGCGTCGTGGCCGGCCAGGTTGAGCACGCCCGCGTAGCCGGTGCCGGCCAGCTCGACGAGGGCGCCGGCGAGGTCGTCGACGTGGACCGGCTTGCGGATCTCGTTGGTGAACAGCGTGCCGCCGGCGTGGGTGAGCCGTTCGTGGCCGCCCTCGCCGTGACCGATGATCAGCGATGTCCGCACGATCGCGGCCTGCGGGGCGATGGCCCGCACGGCGGTCTCGGCGGCGGCCTTCGACGCCCCGTACCGGTGGATCGGGTCCGGCAGGGCGTCCTCGTCGTACTCGCCGTCGCGGCCGCTGAACAGGGCGTCGCTGGAGATGTGGATGAGGCGGCGGCCCTGGGCGGCGACGGCGACGTTGGCGGCGCCGTCCGCGTTGGCGGTCCAGTCGTCGCGGTCGCGTCCCGCGGCGGTGTGGATGACGATGTCCGGATCGATCTCGGCGACGGTCCTGCTGGCGGCTTCGCGGTCGCGGATGTCGAGCCGCTCGGTGGCGTGTTCGCTCGGCGCGCGCAGGTAGGTGCCGACGACGGTCCAGCCCTGCAGTGCCGCGTGCCTGGCGACGTGCTTGCCGAGGTGGCCCGTCGCCCCGGTGATCATCACTCTGGTCATGGTTCGAGTAGTACCGCAGAGCTACGTGAACATGGCTCCCGGGCGTGACGATTTGCGGCCCGCGCCTTCGTAGCGTGACCGCATGTCGTTGGTATCCGCCATCTCGTCCAGGACACCGCCGCAGCGGGACCGGGCGCTCGACGCCCTGCGCGGCCTGGCGATCGCGGGTGTGGTCCTGGGCCACTGGCTGGTGACGGCGCTCGTCGCCGGCGGCGGCACGGTGTCCGGGGCGAGCCCGTTGCAGCGGCTGCCGGCGCTGGTGCCGGTGACGTGGCTGCTGCAGACCCTGGCCGTGTTCTTCTTCGTCGGCGGTGTGCTCGCCGGGCGTTCCTCCATCCGGTCGTACCGTGCGTGGTTACGCACCCGCATGTCGCGCCTCTTCCGGCCGGTGGCGGCGCTGCTGGCGGTGTGGTCCCTGGTGGCCGCGCTGCTGCCGACGTTCGGCCTGGACGACCACGCCGTGCACACGGTGGTGAAGCTGGTGCTGTCGCCGCTGTGGTTCCTGCTGGTGTTCGCGGCGCTGACGGCGGCGACGCCGCTGGTCGCGCGGCTGCATCCGGGGTGGCCGCTGCTCGTGGTGGCCCTGGTCGACGCGGGCCGGTTCGGGCTGGGCCTGCCGGGCTGGGTCGGCTGGGTCAACCTGGCCGCGGGCTGGCTCGTGCCGTACTGCCTGGGCGCCCGCTTCGGCACCGGCTCCCGCCCGGTCGGCTGGCTGCTCGTCGCCGGCGGCGGGCTGGCCGCGGCCGGGCTGGTGCACTGGGGCGGCTACCCGGCGTCGATGGTCGGTGTGCCCGGCGAGGGCCTGTCGAACCTGAACCCGCCGACCCTGGCCGCGGTGACGTTCGGCCTGGCCCAGTGCGGCGCGGCGATGCTGCTGCTCGGCCCGCTGCGGCGGGTGCTGCGCCGCCCGGCGCTGTGGGCGGGGGTGGCGCTGCTGAACCTGTCGGCGATGACGGTGTTCCTGTGGCACCAGACGGCACTGCTGGCGGCGACGGGCGCGGCCCACGTCCTGGCCGGCCGCCCGCTGCCGGGGCTGCACACGCCGCCGGACGGTCTGGGCTGGCTGGCGGCGCGGGTCGGCTGGCTGCCGGTCTTCGCGGTCGCGCTGCTGGGGTGCTGGGCGCTGTTCCACCGGTACGAGCGGCCGCCGGCCCGCGACGAGCGCCGGGTTCTGGCAAGCTCACGGGGGTGATCGAGGAGTTCGACGTGATCCTGCCGGACGGGCGCACCCTGCACGGCTACGACAGCGGCACGGGCGCCCTGCCGGTCGTGTGGCACCACGGCACACCGAACATCGGCGCGCCGCCCGCGCCCCTGTTCGAGACGGCGGCCCGCCTGGGCATCCGCTGGCTGTCGTTCGACCGCCCGTCGTACGGCCCGTCGACCCCGCTCCCGGGCCGCACGATCGCGACGGCGGCCGCGTTCACGGCGGCGGTGGCCGACGCCCGGGGCGTGGGCCGCTTCGCGGTGCTGGGCCACTCGGGTGGTGGCTCCCATGCCCTGGCCTGCGCGGCGCTCCTCCCGGGCCGGGTGACCGCGGCCGCGGCGATCGCCCCGGTCGCCCCGTTCGACCCGTTTCGCCGGCCCGCCCCTTCCTCACCGCCCGGTGCCACCCCGTCGCGGCCGGCCGGGCGTTCGCCGTCCTCCGCCGCTTCTGCTTCGCCTCCCGCTGCTTCATCCGCCGGTGCCGACTCGTCGTCGCCTCCCTCCTCCGCCGTGCCGCCCTCGCCGGGCTCCTCGGCGCCGGGCCTCACCCCACCTCCTTCCACCTCTCCTGCTCCGGGCGGTTCTTCCCTTCCCGGGCCGGCCATTGCGCCCGGCTGGTTTGCGGGGATGGCTTCCGGTGGGGTCGCGGCACTGTCGGCCGCGGTCGAGGGGCGGGAGGCCCGGCTGGCGTTCGCGGAGACCGACGAGGGGGACCCGTCGGCGTTCACGGACGCGGACCTGGCCATGTTCGACGGGCCGTGGGGCTGGTTCGGCGGGATCGTCGAGGCGGCCCTCGCGGGCGGGCCGGACGGGCAGGTGGACGACGACGTGGCGTACGTGAACCCGTGGGGCTGCGATCCCGCCACCATCCGCTGCCCGGTGCTGCTCGTCCACGGCGCCGCCGACCGGATGGTTCCGGCGTCGCACAGCGCCTGGCTGGCCGGCCACATCCCGGGTGCGGAGCTGTGGGAGCGGCCCGGCGACGGGCACATCTCGGTGCTCACGGCGGCGCCCGACGCGCTGCGGTGGCTCGCCGGCCGGTTCGACTGAGGTGGCTCATGCGCTGAGGTGGCTCATCTGCTGAGGTGGTGGCGGAATCAGCCGCGGGTCGCTTCGGCGCGGTCGGGGGTCGGCAGCTCGCCCGGCTCCCGCGGGGCGGCAGCGGGCAGGAAGCGGCCGATCAGCAGTTGGTAGAGCCCGGCGCCGGCGAGTCCGCCGACGATGGGGCCGACGATCGGGATCCAGAAGTACGGATATCCCGTCTGATCACGGAACGCGCCTGCGTAGCCGGTGAAGAAGCTGGCGAGCCGCGGCCCGAAGTCACGTGCCGGGTTGGTCGCGTATCCGGCGTTCGTGCCCCACGCCATGCCGATGGCGACGACGAGCAGGCCGATGACGAACGGCGCCAGGTTGGCGGCCGGTGGGGTGCCCGCGGCGTCGGTGACGGCGAGGATCAGGAACAGCAGGATGGCCGTGCCGATCACCTGGTCGCGCAGGGCGCCCCACTCGCTGACCGGCAGCGTGCCGTTGCCGGGCAGCGTGGAGAAGACGCCCTGGGTCTTGATGGTGAGACCAGGGTCCGCGGCGTGCAGGACCTCGGTGTAGTTCCAGCGCACCAGCAGCGCGGCGACGAACGCGCCGAGGAACTGGGCGGTCGCGTAGGGAGCCACCTTGCGCCACTCGAAGCCCTTGAAGGCCGCGAGCGCGATGGTGACGGCGGGATTGAGATGTGCGCCGCTGGTCCGGCCGGCGACGTGGATGCCGAGCATCACGCCCAGGCCCCAGCACCAGGCGATGCTGTCGTGGTCACCGATGCCGCCGCCGGCCACCTGGGCCACCACGCCGAGACCGAACAGGATGAGCGTCATCGTGCCGGCGAACTCGGCCGCGAGCTCGCCGATCAGACCCGGGTGCTTCCATCGTCCTGCCATGGGCCCTCCCTGAAGGAAGGTCGATGTGTAGTTAGGAAGAAACGATAACAAACCTGGGTTGGGTTCGATACTCATCGGCTGACGCGTCCGGAGGCGCGTGGATCTGACAACCCACCGCTTGCCGTCCCACTGTTTCGTGAGGATGGTGTCGCGCCCGGTCCGGCTCAGCGTCGCCACTGACCGCCACGGCGACGTCGCCGGTGTCGGTGTCGGTGTCGGTGTCGGAACGATCCCGCGGCATCGCGCCCGTGGCTGGCGCCGGACTCTGCTCGTCGCTCGCCCGGAACGATGCCTGTCACGACGCCTGTCACGACGCCCGTGAGGGCGCCTTGTGGGCGAGGGCGGCGCAGTAGCGCCCGCGCCGCGCATAACAGTCATTATGGTGTATCAACTTGCGACCTCATTATCGAATTATCGGTAATGAAAATTCAGCAACTCCGGCGTGTCGCGTGGCTGGAGATGCTCGCGGACGCCTACGCTCTCGGGCGTGACGTCGTCCCGGATCGATGTGCGGATACCCAGCGACGAGCCCGCCGAAGAGCGGCCGTGCGCGTACTGCGGCCGGCCCGTCCCGCAGCGCAACGCGGCCGGGCGGCCGTTCCGGTACTGCCGCGACAACGACGGCGAGTGCCAGCGCAACGCCCGCAACGCGCGGATGCGGCAGCGGTCCTCCCCCGGACTGGCCGGTCAGGTCGCGCGGGCGTTCGAGGTCGCCGAGCGCCTCGACCAGGTCGTGGAGACGCTCGTCGAGTCGCTGCACGAGGAGCTGTCGCCGGCCGGGGTGGAGCGGCGCATCGCGGAGGCCCGGGCGGAGGCGGCGAACGACCTCGTGGCCGCCCACGCCCAGCGCGACGACGCCCGGGAGCAGTTGACCGCGGCCCGGGCGGCCCTGACGGCGGAGCGGCGCCGGGCCGTGGACGCGGAGGCCACCGCGGCGCAGGCGACCGCCGACGCGGACGAGGCCGTCGCCGCGGCGCAGACCCGGGCGGCGACGGCGGAGACGTTCGCGGAGCGCCGGGCCGGCGAGGCGGCGGCCGACGCAGCCCGCGACGTCGAAGCGGCACAGGCCGCCGCGGCAGCCGCGGTCGAGACGGCTCGAACTGGAGCGGCTCGCGACGTCGAAGCAGCACAGGCCAAAGCGACGGCCGAGATCGAAGCGGCACAAGCGGCCGCAGCCGCCGAGGTCGAGGCAGCACAGACTGGAGCGGCGCGCGAGATCGAAGCCGCGACGGCCGCGGTCGAGACGGCTCGCAAGGCGGCCGCGGAAGTAGCCGAGGCCGCCCGGACGCAAGCCACTGCCGACATCGACGCCGCCCGTTCGGCGGCCGCCGCCGACGTGGAAGCGGCCCGCGCCGAGGCGCGCCGCGAGATCGACAGCATGGCGGCCGACGTGCGACGCGCGGAGGAAGCAGCACGGCAGGCGACGGCAGCAGCTCAGGACGCAACCGCTCGGGCCGGCGCCGTCGAGGAGCGGGCCGGGCACGCTGTCGCGGCCGCGCAGGAGGCGGCGCGGCAGATCGACGCGGCCCTCGCCGGCGCCATCGTCGAGCGGGACACCGCACGGCGGGAGGCGGCGACCGAAGGGGCGCTGCGGGCGGAGGCGTACCGGGAACGGGACACCGCCCGCGACGCGGCCGGGGCGGCGCTGCGGGAGCGCGACGCGGCGCTCGCCGCGGTGGAGAAGGGCGCCCGGGAGCGCGCCGAGGTCGAGAACCGGCTGCAGCGGCGGCTCGACGCCGAAGGGGCGCGGGCGGCGGCGGCCGAGGCCGGGCTCATCGCGGCGCGGGAGGAGCTGACGCGGCTGCGGGCGGAGGTGGATCGGGTGAACGGGTGGGCGGATGATCTGCGCGGGCAGGTGATTCGGCTCACTGAGGCGGTCACCCGGCTCAGCGTGTCGGGTACCGGGCGCGGACCGGACGGGTGAGAAGGGTCAGCCGTGCGGGTGACCTGCCGAAACTACGTTGGGTGAGTCTCACAACGATTTCGGCAAACTGGTCGATCATGGAAACCCAACGTAAAATCAGGGTACCGACCCGGCGACTCCCCTACCGCTGTCCCGGGGAAGTCGTGTAATCTGCCCGCCCGCAGTGGGAATCGTCAGACCACTTGGCGTCGTTGGTTACAGCGAAGCGCAACACGATTCGAAGGGGAAGACCAACCATGGGCGAGCGCATGCTGCGCGGCAGCCGTCTCGGAGCCGTCAGCTACGAGTCCGACCGCAACACCGAGCTGGCTCCGCGTCAGACCCGCGAATACCTGTGCGCCAAGGGACACCAGTTCGAGGTGCCGTTCGCTGTCGACGCCGAGGTCCCGATGACCTGGGAGTGCAAGTTCGACGGCTCCGTGGCCCGGCTGGTCGACGGCAGCGAGCCGGAGCAGAAGAAGGCCAAGCCGCCGCGCACCCACTGGGACATGCTGCTCGAGCGCCGTTCGATCGCGGAGCTCGAGGACATTCTCAACGAGCGCCTGGAAGAGGTTCGCCTCCGCCGCGGCCGTTCGGCCTAGGCTTCACCGCCAGACCCGTCAACTCGACGCGAGCAGGGCCCCGACGACCACCACCCGGTCGCCGGGGCCTTTTGCGGGCCCGCAGTACCACGGAGGAAGCTGTGGCCGAACGGCTCAAGGCCGACTGCAGTCGCTGTTTCGGCCTGTGCTGCGTGGCGCCGGCGTTCGCGCGGTCCAGTGACTTCGCGATCGACAAGCCGGCCGGGCGCGAGTGCCCGAACCTCGGCGACGGCTTCGGCTGCGGCATCCACGTTTCCCTGCGGGAGCGGGGGTTCGCGGGCTGCACGGTGTACGACTGTTTCGGCGCCGGTCAGCAGGTGGCGCAGGTGACGTTCGGCGGCCGCGACTGGCGCACCGAACCGTCGTCGGCCGCGTCGATGTTCGCCGCCTTCACGGTGATGCGGCAGCTGCATGAGCTGCTCTGGTACCTCGGGGAAGCCCGCAGCCTCCCCGTCCCCGCGACGCTGGCCGCCGCCCTGGACGCCGCGCTGGCGGACACGGACGCACTGACGTCCCTCGACGCCGTCGCATTGGCGGCGGTCGACGTCGAGGCACACCGGCAGCGCTGCGTGCCGCTGCTGCGCGAGGCGAGCGAGGTGGCCCGCGCCGGCTACCGCGCCGCACCCCTCCCGCCGGACCTGATGGGCGCGAACCTCCGCGGGGCGGACCTGCGCGGCGCCGCCCTGCGGGGCGCGCTGCTGGTCGGCGCGGACCTGCGCCGAGCGGACCTGCGGGCCGCGGACGTGATCGGCGCGGACCTGCGCGGCGCGGACGTGCGGGGCGCACGGCTCGACGGCACGCTGTTCCTGATCCAGTCCCAGCTCGACGCGTCCCGCGGCGACGCCGCGACGACGATTCCGGCCCGCCTGACCCGCCCCGCCCACTGGGCACCATCGGGGGCAGCGCCGCCCGGGCGCACTCCAGGGAAGCGGACTGCCCGTCGCCGTTGACGGGTCAGGGAGTCACGGCGGATTCCACCGTCCGGTGGACCGGGATCGGTGGGGTCAGTCCGACCGTGGTGAGCAGCCGTTGCATGAACGGTCTCGGGGCGGCCAGGCGTAGGTAGCCGCCGGCCGCGACGCAGGTGCTGTGGGTGTACGCGAGCGTGCCCAGGCCGATCGAGTCGCAGAACTCGACGCCGCCGAGGTCGACGACGATGCGGCTGGCGCCGGCGTCGAGCAGGTCTTCCAGGGCGCCGCGCAGCCGGGGGGCTGTGTCCACGTCGATCGCTCCTCGCACGGTGACCAGCGCGACGTCGCTGGAGGGGTTTGTCACGGTCACATCCATACCCTCATGCTCGCCCCACCCGGAGCCCCGCGCAGGGACGGAAAGTCCGTCGTGCGACCACAAGCCGCCAGAGGGCCGCAAGCGCGGAAATCGGAAGGAGTCAACGGCAGTGTGTCCGTTACCGTAAGGCCGGTGTTCGGTCCCCTTGCCCGGCTGTTGACGGCCGCCACCCTCGCCCGCACGGCCGACTCGGGTGGGGCGGTGGTGGCGGTCCTCGCGTCGGTGCACGCGTACGGCGGGCCGGCCCGGGGCGCCCTGGCCATGGCCGCGTTGCTGGTGCCGCAGCTGGCCGCGGGGCCGTTCGTGGGGCTGATCACCGACCGTGCCCGCAATCCGCGGCTGGTGCATGCCGGGTTCGCGGGGGTGTTCGGTGTCGCGCTCGGTGGGGTGCTGTTGCTGCTCGGCCACGCCCCGATGCCGTTGGTGCTCGCGCTGGCGCTGGTCGCGGGGTGCTGCGGGCCGATGGTGTTCGGTGGGCTGTCGAGCCGGCTCGACGACGTGGTGGTCAAGGAGCGGCAGGCCCGGGCGCGGGGGCTGGACGCAGCGACGTACAACGTGGCGGAGATCGCCGGGCCGGCCGTCGCGGCGGGGCTGGCGGCCGCGGTACTGCTGCTGAGTGTGGGTGGTAGGCCGCACCGGACGCGGGACGCGCGGTTCGTCGACGACCTGCGGGACGGGTTCCGGGCCGTTGTCGTGGACCGGGTGCTGCGGGCCGTGACCGTGGCGACCGTGTTTCAGGCGTTCGGGTTGGGCATCCTGACGCCGGTGGCGGTGCTGCTGGGTGCCCGGTCGGGCCATGCGGCCGGTGGCGGGTTGCTGGTGACGGCGCTGGGGGTCGGTGCGCTCGCGGGGTCGCTGCTGGTGGCGCGGCACCCGCCGCGGTGGCCGGCGCATCGGGTGGTGTTCGGGTGTCTGGCGGCGTGTGGCGCGGCCCTGGCGGCGGTGCCGTTCACCTCGTCGTGGCCGGTGCTGGTCGGGCTGTTCGCCGTTGCCGGGTTCTTCGACGGTCCCCTGCTGGCGTCGGTGCTGCAGGTGCGTGCGACCCGGGCCCCGGCCCACACCCGCACGCAGGTGTTCACGCTGGGCGCCGGGTTGAAGCTGACCGGTGCGGCGGTGGGTGCGGCGTCGTTCTCGCTGTTCGCGGACGCGCCGGTCGCGGTCGTGGCGGCGGTCCTGGCCGGCAGCCAGCTGCTGGCCGCCGTGGTCGGCGTCGTGCTGCTCGCGGCCCGGCCGAGGCCCGTCGCCGAACCCGCGCCGGCGCAGCCCGCCTCACCGGCCTGACCCGCGCGGTGCGGCGGTCGTTCACCCGCGCAGCCGCGCGTTGAGCCGGGCGGCCTGACGCGTGAGATGGTCGCGTTCGGCGAGGTTGGACGCCGCCCGGGCGGCGTCGGCGTACAGCCGGGCCGCGGTCACCGGGTCGCCGTCGCGCTCGTGCAGGTACGCCGCGGCGGCGGTGTGGCGGGGCAGGGCGGGGTCGAGCTCGGCCAGGGCCGCCAGTCCGGCCCGCGGGCCGTCGGCCTCACCGACCGCGACGGCCCGGTTGAGCCGGGCCACGGGGCTGTCGGTCAGGCGTACCAGCTCGTCGTACCACTCGACGATCTGTACCCAGTCGGTCTCCTCGGCCGTGCGGGCATCCGCGTGCAGCGCGGCGATGGCCGCCTGCGCCTGGAACTCTCCCAGCCGGTCGCGGGCGAGGGCGGCCTGCAGCACGTCGACGCCCTCGGTGATCAGGCGGGTGTCCCACCGGCCGCGGTCCTGCTCGGCGAGCGGTACGAGGCTGCCGTCGGGGCGGGTGCGCGCCGGGCGCCGCGCGTGGTGCAGCAGCATCAGCGCCAGCAGGCCCGCCGCCTCCTCGTGCTTGGTCATGACCGCCAGCTGCCGGGTGAGCCGGATCGCCTCGCCGGCGAGGTCGACCTCGCCGGAGTAGCCCTCGTTGAAGACGAGGTAGAGCACTCGCAGCACCGTGGCGAGGTCACCGGGCTGGTTGAACCGGATGCCGGAGACGGTCCGCTTGGCCCGGCTGATCCGCTGCGCCATCGTCGCCTCCGGTACCAGGTAGGCCTGCGCGATCTGGCGCGTGGTCAGGCCGCCGACCGCGCGCAGCGTGAGCGCGACCGCCGAGGCCGGGGTCAGCGACGGATGCGCGCACAGGAAGTACAGCTGCAGCGTGTCGTCCACCGCCGTGACCGGTCCGGGTGCGAGCTCGGCGCGGGCAAGCTCCTCACGCTGCCGCCGGGAGGCCTCGGCGCGGGCGGCGTCGAGGAACTTGCGCCACGCCACGGTGATCAGCCAGCCCTGGGGGTCGCGCGGCCGGTCCTGCGGCCACACCCGGACCGCTTCGATCAGGGCGTCCTGCACGGCGTCCTCGGCCGCCGCGAAGTCTGCTCCGCGGCGCACGAGGACGGCGATCACTGTGGGGGTGAGGGTCCGCAGCAGGGCCGCGTCCACCATGGTCACTCCGTGATGGTCGGGGGTGCGGTCATGAACGGTCGCACCTCGAGCCACTCGTTGATCGGCTTGCCGCCCGCACCCGGCGCCGCGGACAGCTCGCCCGCCAGCTCCAGCGCCCGCGCGTAGCTGTCGACGTCGATCACCATCCACCCGGCGATCAGGTCCTTCGTCTCCACGAACGGGCCGTCGGTGACCGGCGGCCGGCCCGGGCCGTCGGAGCGGACGAACGTGCCCTCCGGCAGCAGCGCCTGGGCGTCGACGAACTCGCCGGTGGCCTCGAGCCGCGCGGCGAAGTCGTCCATGTACTGCAGGTGGGCCGAGAGCTCCTCCGGCGTCCACTGGTCCATCGGCACGTCGTTGACCGCCGCCGGCGCGCCACGGTAGTGCTTGAGCAGCAGGTACTTGGCCATCAGGTTCTCCTCGATGCGGTACGGCCCGGTCTGGCCGTGTTCACCCCTGGGACGCAGCCGCGTGTGGGATCTCGACATCCCGCCGCTCGGCGCGCTGGCGGATCAGCTCCTCGACCGCACTCGGCAGCGTCGTCTCGAAGTCGATCAGCTTCGCCCACGTCGGGGTCACCACGATGCGGACCATGCCGTCGTACAGCGAGCGCACCTCCGCCTCCCACTCGACCCGCTGCTCGGGCGTCATCTGGTAGGTCCCGTTCATCGCGAGGTACTCCTCCGGGATGCCCTCGACCACGTCCAGTTCCGCGCGGCCGCGCAGGAGCAGGATCTTGGGCGGGTGTACCTCGGTGTCGATGGTGAGGGCGACCATGGGGTTCGCGCGCAGGGCGTGGAGTTTCGGGGCGTTCGTCGTCGTGCACAGCACGATCTGCGCGCCGTTCCAGGTGAACGCGATCGGGATGCTGCGGGGTGTGCCGTCCTTGGCGACGTAGGCCAGCCGGGTCAGGTCGCGGGCCAACAGTTCCCGGCTGAGCGGCCGGTTCAGGACCTCGGTGATCTCGTCCGGTTGCATGGCTGTTCCTCCGTGTCGTCTTTCTCGATCGTGGCTGCCTCCGGGACGGAGCCGGTGCCGCGTTCTCGACACACCCACTCAACCAGGCACCAACATCGGAGCGGGCGGCCCCCCATGTTGGGGGGCCGCCCGGTTCGGCGCGGGTGCCGGTGTGACTAGCGGTGCCCGCCGTGGCGCCGGTAGTCGTGGGCGACCAGCACGTTGGTGCCCTTGCGGTTGATGCGGTAGCAGTCGTAGTCGTCGAAGTCGCCGTGCCACACGCCGATCTTCCCGGCCCAGGTGCAGGACTTCTTGTTCGGGAAGTACCCGACCGTCCAGTGCCGGTCGCCGCCCCCGCGGTGGCGACCGGCGTTGTTGCCGGGCCCGTTGTTCGGGCCGTTGTCGTGCGGGCCGGGCTTCGCGACCGTGGTCCGCTCGGCCTGGGTGGTCGCGGCCGAGGCCGCGGCGGCGTTCATGCCGAGGACCGCGCCCGCGGCCAGGGTCATGCCCGCCAGGGCCAGGATCCGTTGGGTGTTTCGCATCATGGTGACTCCCCCTCGTGTCGTGATGACGCGATTACAGTATGTAGCGAAACGCCACAATGTTCGCGAAACACCTCAACCGTTCAGTCAGATGATGCGCACCAAAAGACCCCCCGATACCCCTACAAACCGGGCAGTCGTCGGACCAGGACCGTGCCGCCGACGGTGAACGGCTCCCGGTCCGTGACCTCGAACCCGCACCGCAGATAGGCCGTCATCGCCGCGTCGTTCCCGGCGGCGACCTCCAGCTCGACGACCGCCGAACCGTACTCGCCGGCCCACCCGGCGACGGCGTCGACGAGCGCCGCGGCGACCCGCCGGCCCCGCGCCCCGGGTGTCACCCACATGCTGATCAGGTGGGTGACGTCGGGTTCGGCGGTGCTGACCCAGGACCCGGCGATGCCGAGCGGGTCCCCGTCGTCGCCGAACGCGCAGAAGTACGCGCCGGGGTGGGGCCAGTCGCGCCACTCGTGCTCGGAGCGGTGCTCCTCCCGCGCGTACGTACTCGCGAACGCCGATGGGCTGTCCTTGAGCGCGGCCAGGCGCAGGTCCCGTTTGAGCTGCCAGTCGTCACCGTTGAGCGGTCGCACGTCCACGGGTGGACCTTGCCAACTGACCCGCCGGGCCGCAACCGGATATCAATGTCAGGTGATGGCTCGGTCCGTGTCGAGCTGCTGCAGGACCGGCCCGACGAGGTCACTGAGGTCCCGGACGAGCACGGTGACGGCCCGTTCCGCGGCGGCGGCGATGTCCTCGGCGCTGTCGGTCCGCTCCGGCGCGACCGGCAGGCCCTCCAGGGGCAGCGGCGCCTCGATGAGCAGGGTGGCCCGCAGGTGCGGGTGGCGGCTGAGGTCCCGGTCGGCGGGCTGGACGAACTGCCCGAACAGTTCGGGCCAGCCGCGCCAGCCGCGGTCACGCCACCAGGACCGGTTGGTGGTGAGCTCGGCCGGCAGGGGTGAGACGAGCTCGACGCGGGCGGTGAGGCCGCCGTCGAACGGGTTGCGGCTGCAGGTGGCGGTGAGGACGCGCCGGTGCCAGCGCGCGTAGCCGGGGTCGAGGACGGGCGGGGTGGCGAGGATCCAGGCGGCACACGCGAACGAGACGGGTGCGATGTCGCCGAGGGCCTCGGCGAACAGGCCCACGCCGGTGGTGACGCGCTGCCGATACCGGTCGTGGTCGCGGTCGACCCAGAACGTCTTCACCGCTCCTAAGCTATCCCGCCGGGCGGCCCGCCCGGGGCCGGTCCGCGCAGGGCTGAATACGCCGCCGCCATGATCGCCTGGCAGAGGGCGGGGCGCATGAGGACGTCGGTGCTGTCGGTGTACTGGTCGACCCCGCCGATGAGCGGCAGCCCGGTCAGGGCGGGGTCGGTGATGCGGTCGGTGAGGGCGGCAGCGAACCGGCCGGCGTCGATGACCTCGTAGGGCCGGTCGTGGAACCCGCGCCGGGTCGCCGCGACCGCGGCCGCGAGCGGCAGCGTGTTCTGGGCGCGTCCGGCGGCCTCGTAGGCGTCGGGCAGCCGGTCCGGGTCGCCGACCGGCCAGCCGAGGCCGAGCCGGGCCCAGGCGGTGCCGAGCCATTTGCTGTACGGCGGGTACCGGCGGTGCAGCAGCAGCCCGAGCCGCATCAGCGCACGGGTGAGCCGGGCCGTCAGGACGTGCCGCCCGAGCGGGTCACCGGCCTCGGCGGCGCGGCCGACGAACGCCTCCTCCTGCGCGATGAGGGTCCACTGGGCGGCGAGCAGGTACCGCCACACGTCGTCGGGATACCAGGCAAGCCGCTCCCGCAGCGCGGTCAGCTCGCCGGGGCCGTCGTGGTACACCGCGCCGGCGGTCGTCTCCAGCAGCAGCTGCGCCGGCGTGCCCAGCCACTCGACGGCGGTACGCGGGCCGCCGCGCACCGCGAGCTGGGCCTCGCTGAAGTCGGCGACGGTGGTGACGTCGACGCGGTGGCGGATCGGCGGCCCGGCGACGGGGGTCATGACCTGGACCCGTTCGCCGGGCGGTGCGAAGTTCGTCGGCCAGCCCCGCACCGCCGCCGGCAGTCGCTCGCTCAGCAGCGCGCCGATCGCGGGGGCGTGGTGCGCGTCGGCGGGGTCGACGAACAGGGTGAGGCGGGGTCCCCAGTCGTGGTCGGTCGAGCGGGCCGAGTCGTAGCCGAGGACCTCGGAGCCGGCGCCGATGCGGGCGGCGGCGTGCGGCAGCCCCGGGTAGGCGGCGTCGAGCAGCGGCCGGACCGCCTCCGCGTAGAAGATGCCACACAGCTCGAGACCGGGCAGAAACTCCGGCAACTCCGGCAACTCCGGCAATTCGGGCAACTCAGGCATCCAGCACGAGGGCTGGGTGCCGCGGGTCGTCGGCCCGCACGACCAGGTCGGCCTGGTACTGCGGCATGACCTCGTCGCGGTAGCGCGTGTAGGCCGGCAGCGTCCACTGCGCCTCGGGCGGGGTACGCCGGGCCAGGGCCGCGTCGGACTGGGTGAGGTGCACGGTGACGTCGAAGTCGAGGCCGGCGCCGAGCAGCAGGGCGCCGGTGACGACGACGACCCCGCCGTCGGGGACGTCGACGTAGGCGGCGCGGGTGGCCCGGTCGGTGGCCGGGTCACGCAGCGACGGCAGGACCCGCCCGGCGCCGCCGGGCCCCGCCGGGGCGAGAACCTCGCGGGTGAGGGCGGCCAGGTCGAGCCAGTCCTCGTAGAACGCGTCGGGGTTGGTCTTGCCCCGCTCGAACCTGAGCGAGTTGGCCCGCCAGAACCCGTCGGCGGGCACGTGCAACGCCCACCCGCCGCGCTGGCGGACCGCGGTCACGAGCCGCTCGGCGAGATCGGCGCCGCCGGCGGTCGGCGGCCCGTCGACGGCGACCCGCGGCCGGACGGCGAGCGCCGGGTCGAGCCGGTCGATGCGGGTGACGAGGTCGGCGATGAGCGCGTCGAGGCTGATCGGGTGGGCTTTCACGGCCGCCGGGGGTGCGGGTCGACGATCTCCCCCTCGACGACCTCACCCTCGACCGCCTGCGCCCCGGCCGGACCGGCAGGGCCGCCAGGGCCGCCACGGGCGCCCGGGAAGTCGGGGGCGGGCTGGACCGGGTCGGCCCGCTGGGCCTTCACGAACCGGGGCCCGAACAGGTCACCGGCCGCGGCGGCGGAGATCCGCCGCTCGGTCGCACCCCGCACGCCGCGCCGGGCGAGGGCCCGCACGGGCGGCAGGAGCAGCAGCAGCCCGGCGGCGTCGGTGATGAACCCGGGGGTGAGCAGCAGCAGCGCCCCGAGCAGGCCGGTGAGCCCGTCGCTGACCTCCGCGCCGGGCGGGCGGCCCTCGGAGACGGCGGCGCGGAACCGCCGCCACGCCCGCATCCCCTCACGGCGCAGCAGCAGCGCACCGACGAACCCGGTGGCGATGCCGAGCAGCACCGCCCACGGCCACCCGATGGCCTGGGCGACCAGCACGAACGCGGTGATCTCCGCGATCACCAGCAGCAGGGTGCCGATCGCGGCCAGGACAAGCGGACGCATGAACGAATACTATCCGGCCGAATTACCCGGGCGATTTTTCGCCGGTCCGTTGCCGGCGACGACCCGCTTCACCGCCTGCCAGCGGGCGGCCATCCCCCACACGGTGACCCGCCACAACGCCTCACGGACGATCGACGAGCTCATCTTCGACTTGCCGCGCGCGCGTTCGGTGAACGTGATCGGCACCTCAGCGACCCGGAACCCGTCCTTGTACGCCCGCCACGCCAGGTCGACCTGGAAGCAGTACCCCTGCGACGACACCGACCCCATCTCGATCTTGTCGAGGATCGGGGTCCGGTACGCCCGGTAGCCGCCGGTCGCGTCCCGCAGCGGCATGCCGAGGGCGAGCCGCACATACAGGTTCCCGGTGCGGGAGATCGCCTGGCGGTGCGCGGGCCAGTTGATGGTCTTGCCGCCCGGCACGTAGCGGGAGCCGAGGACGACGTCGTGCTCGGCGAGTTCGTCGAGCAGCCGGTCGAGTTCCTCGGGGGCGTGGGACCCGTCGGCGTCCATCTCCACGACGGCGTCGTAGTCCCGTTCCGCGGCCCACGCGAACCCGGCGGTGTAGGCGGCGCCGAGGCCCTGCTTGCCGGGCCGGTGCAGCACGTGCACGGCCGGGTCGGCGGCGGCGAGCTCGTCGGCGACGGCGCCGGTGCCGTCGGGGCTGTTGTCGTCGGCGATGAGCACGTCGACGGCGGGGACAGCGGTGCGGACCCGGTCCACGATGAGGCGGATGTTGTCGGCCTCGTTGTAGGTGGGGATGATGACGAGGACCCTGCCGACTCCGGGGTATTGATCCACGCCTCGGTCGGTTGTGCTCACACGTCCTCCTTGTTGCCCACTGTCGGGTTCGGATGTGCCCGCCGGTCGCGGCGGCGCATTTCGGCGCAGGCGGCCAGTCCGGCGAGGGCGGCCACCACGATCACGAACTCGGGAATCACGCCGAGTCTTGTAGCAAGCGTACGGGCTGTGCCGAGATGCAGCTCGGCGAGGATGACCGCCGCCTCATTGAATCTCGTCTCGCTCTGGGTGCCGCCGCGGGTGTCGGCGAACGCGGAGATACCCACCGTGGACGCCATGAGCGCGTCCCGGCCGTGCT
This sequence comes from Dactylosporangium sp. AC04546, assembly GCF_022095675.1. Taxonomy (GTDB): domain Bacteria; phylum Actinomycetota; class Actinomycetes; order Mycobacteriales; family Micromonosporaceae; genus Dactylosporangium. Next base: position 79,759 of record NZ_JAHYSG010000043.1, read on the forward strand.
CGACGGCCCGTAACCGGACCATCGCGAGCTGCTGACGTGCCTCGGACTCGTCGAATGTCGCGTTGTTCGTCTGCACGGCGAGCAGCTGCGCGCCGCCGTCGACGGTGTCGCGGACGATGTCGTCGTAGGCGACCTCGAAGCAGATGACGTCACCCACGACGGCGGGTCCGACGGTGAGCACGCCCGGCTCGGTGCCGGCGGTCATGTCGGTGACCCGGTCGACCTCCTTCGACACGATCCGGGCGATCCCGCGCAGTGGCATCCGCTCCGCGAACGGCACCGGGTGGCGCTTCGTGTACTGCGGGATCTCCGCCCCGACGGGCTGGTCGGGTGACCAGACGAGCCCGACGTTCTCGACGCCCTTCTCGGCGCTGGACAGCACGGCCCCGACGAGGATCGGCGCGCCGATGGCGTGCGCGGCCCGGTCGATGACGGCGGCGGCGTCACGGTTGCGCAGCGGGTCGATGTCGCTGGAGTTCTCCGGCCACACGACGAGGTCGGGCCGGCGGGCGAGCCCGGCGTTGACCTTCTCGGCGAGCTCGATGGTGGCGTTGGCGTGGTTGTCGAGCACGGCCCGCCGTTGGGCGTTGAAGTCCAGGCCGAGGCGGGGCACGTTGCCCTGCACGACCGCCACGTACACGGCGGGGCCGGTCGGGGCGTGCAGCGGCACGAGCCACCCGGCGACGACCACGACCGCGGCGGCGACGGGCGCGGCCAGCAGCCACGGGCTCGGCCGCCACTTCACCCCGCCGGTCAGGCCGCGGATCACGCCGTAGGCGAGGAAGGCACCCGCGAGGGCCACGGCGAACGTGACGAGGGGCGCCCCGCCGAGCGCGGCGAGGCGCAGCAGCGGCGACTCGTCCTGACTGAACGCGAGCCGCCCCCACGGGAACCCGCCGAACGGGGTGCGGTCGCGCAGCGCCTCCTGCCCGGTCCAGACGGCGGCGAGCAGCGGCACCCACGCCCACCGGGCCCAGCGGTGTCTGTACAGCAGTGGCGAGGTCCAGGCGGACGCGGCGCCGACGAGCCCGAAGTACAGTGTCTCGAGCCCCGACAGCAGCAGCCACGGCACGGCGCCGGTGTGCAGGTTGGTCCACGACAGCAGCGGGGTGAAGAACAGGGCGCCGGCGAGCGCGCCGAGCCCGAACGCGGCCCGTAGCCGCCGGCCGTGCACGGCGACGGCGAGCAGCGCGACGGAGATCGGCGCGGCCCACCACAGCCCGTAGGTGGGGAACGCGACGAGCATCGCCAGGCCGGCGACCGCGGCGGCGGCGAGCGCGGCCCACCGCGGCAGCAGCCCCGGGCGGGGCGCGGCGGCGGCCGGCTCGGGCGCCCCCGTCACGGCCTGCGTCACGGGCTCTGGCTCCGGGACAGGCTCCGGGACGGGCTCCGCTTCGACCAACGTCACCTGCGCCATCCTCACGATCGGACATCATTCCTTCGGGCGACCCGCGGTCACCCGGGTATTCGCCGTGCGGCGCCAATTATGCGGGCTGTGTCGCCCGGAAGTGGAATCGACAGGTCGCGACGGCGGGTGCCGGTGCCGGGCTGTGGCCGCCTCGTGTCCGGACCGCAACCTGCCGGGCCGTCACCAATCGGGCCGGTGACCTGCGAAGTGCCGGGATTCACCCGGACGTGAACCACCGGGTGGTCGGCGCCGGGTTCGTGGTACGCCGGCGGTACGCCAGCTGGGTGCGGAGCTGAATTCGGGGCGCGACCGAAGTCGCGCCCCGCGCTCCCAGGCCCTTTGTCCGGCCGGTGCGGCAGTGACGTTCGTGCGCGGCCTTCGTTCCGGCTCGGCGCCGGGCTGGCTGCCCGTGGCGTGCCGTTGTCTACTGGTCGCGTGAGCCCCCCTGCCCTGACACCGGTGGATGACCGGTTCGCGGCCCCCGCCGACCCCCGCCCGCTGGACCTGGCGGCGTCTCACCGGTTGGTGTGGACGTCCGGCCAACTGACGTTGGGGAGAAGCGAACCGCGGTCATCCTTCCCGAAGTAGGACGCAAAGACGGTACGCGCACGCTCGGGGGGACTGTCAACCGCCCCCCGGGGTTGAATTCCTAGGGCGCGGCGTGTCGTGCCGCGTGTCGGCGCCGTTTCACCCTGCCGGTCACGGTCCGTGCAGGTGCCGTCGCAGGAGTGCGGCGGCGGCGTCCGGGTGGTCGGCGGCGAGGAGCCCGGCCGGTGCGAGGACGTAGTCGCGGTCGACGGCGACGTGGGGTGCGCGGGGCAGGGCCCACCCGCCGGCGTGGTCGTGGAGGGTCGGTGTGAGCGCCGCGGCGGCGGCGCGCGGTTCAGCATGACGGAAGACCCCGCCCGACGCCACGACCGACACGACGTTTCGCAGGTCGCGTCCCGCGCGGGCGTGACGGCGCACCGCGACGGTGCACGCGACGGTGGCCAGCCCGAGCGGATGCTCCGCTCCTGAAATTTTCTCGGTGGTGGCCGCGGCGAGGATGCCGTCGACGTTCCACCGCACCCCCAGGTCGCCCTCCACGGTCCGGGAACGCCACAGCGTCCCCGCCACCGCGGTACCCGAGGTCTCGTCGGGGACGAGGGCCGAGTACACGTCGGTGGTGGCGCCGCCGACGTCGACGACGAGGAGGTCCCCGGACAGCTGGTCGGCGTACAGGCCGACGCCGGTGAGGACGGCGTCGGGGGTGGCCGCGGAGACCATCCGCGCGAAGCGGGTGCCGCGGGAGAGGCGTTTGCCGCCGATGACGTGGCGCAGGAACACGTCCCGGATCGCGGTGCGGGCCGGGACGGGGTCGAGGACGCCGATGCGGGGCAGGACATTGCCGGTGGCGGCGACGGGCAGCCCGCGGGCGGTGAGCAGGTCGGTGACCTCGTCGCGGGCGTCGGCGTTGCCGGCGACGACGACGGGGACGCGCCAGCGGGCGGCGGCGAGGCGGCGGGCGTTGTGCAGGAGGGTGTCGGGGTCACCGCCGTCGGTGCCGCCGACGAGCAGCAGCACGTCGGGCCGGGCGGCGCGGACGGTGCGCAGCCCGTCGGGGGTCTGCCGGCCGGCGGCGACGTGCACGACGCGGGCCCCGGCGGACAGCGCGACGCGGTGCGCGGCGTCGGCGGAGACGAGCGCCTCCTGCCCGATGACGGCGAGCCGCAGCCCGCCCCCGGCCGACGAGCAGCAGTACACCCGCTGCACGGGCCCGCACCCGGCCAGGAGGGCGTCGACGCCGTCGAGGACGTCGGTGGCGGCCGTGGTGGGGTGGGTGGCGCTCGCCACGAGCGTGCCGTCGCCGACGTCGACGACGGCGAGTTTCGTGTCGGTCGACCCGACGTCGAGGCAGGCGACGAGCGTCACCGCGCGGGCACGACGACGGTGCCGGTCGCCGACGTCGCCAGGATCGGCGGGTCGAGCACCTCGGCCGCCGACGCCGACACGGACGGGGTGCCCCGGCACACGACGTGGCAGGTGAACTCGATCGTCCGGGACCGGTTCCCGACCCGGGTCACGACGGCGGTGACCTCGACGACGTCACCGGCCCGCACCGGCGCGTGGAACGTGACCGCCGAGTAGCCGGCGAAGAGGCCTTCGTCGCCGTCGGTGCGGATGCACACCTCGGTGGCGACGTCGCCGAACAGGGCGAGGCTGTAGGCGCCGTCGACGAGGTTCCCGGCGTAGTGGGCGTGCGAGTACGGCACGTACCGGCGGTGCACCACCCGCGTCCCGAGCTTGTCACTCATCGCGCACCGACCGCGTGCACGGCGTGGACGAGGTACGAGGCGACCTCGCGGGGGGTGGTGCCCCGGCCGAAGATCCGGTCGACGCCGAGCTCGGGGGCCATGAGCTCGTCGAAGCGGGGGCCGCCGACGACGAGCAGGGGCCGGCGGGCGGCGGGGAACGCCTCCCGGAACGCGGCCGACATCTCGCGGGTGTTGTGCAGGTGCGCGTCGCGCTGGGTGACGACCTGGGAGACGAGCACGGCGTCGGCCTTCTCGGTGCGGGCGTGTTCGACGAGGTCGGGGACGGACACCTGGGCGCCGAGGTTCACCACGCGGCATTCCCGGTAGTACTCGAGGCCTTTCTCCCCGGCGATGCCTTTGACGTTGAGGATGGCGTCGATGCCGACGGTGTGGGCGTCGGTGCCGATGCAGGCGCCGACGACGACGAGCTTGCGGCGCAGCCGGGCCCGGATCGCGGCGTTGATCTCCTTGGCGGACAGCAGGGGGTAGTCGCGTTCGGCGACGACGACCTTGCCGGGTTCGACGAGGTGGTTGACCCGGCCGTAGACGACGTAGAAGGTGTGCTGCTCACCGATGGCGCGGCTGTGCACGACCATGGCCGGGTCGACGCCCATCTTCCCGGCCAGCTGCAGGGCGGCGCCCTCGCCGCGTTTGCCGGCCGGGAGGGGCAGGGTGAACGACAGCTGCACCATGCCGTCGCCGGTGGTGTCGCCGTAGGGTCGCACGACAGTGCTCATGCGGTGCCCTCCAAGAGGTCCTGGGCGGGGTTGTAGTAGCCGGGTTCGCGGCGGGCGACGCCGTCGAGGCCCTTGCCGCGGTCGGCGGGGCGGCGCATGATCCCGAACGTGCCGTCGGCGATCGCTTCGAGCAGCCCCTCGTCGCGGATCTTCCCGAGCAGCTCGACGGCCTCCGCCAGTACCGTTGCCGCCCTTGTCCGGATGAACCGCCCGGGGGTGAAGTCCTCGTGCAGGTTGCCGGCCGCCTGCCGCACGTAGTGGACGTTCTGCAGCGCGATGTCCCGGTCCGACAGCCACGGCGTCACGACGGCCTCGGTCATCATCCCGACGAGGAGGATGCCCTGGCCGGTGAGCATCCCGGCGAGGTTGAAGAACCCGTTGAGCAGGTTGCCGCGGAACACGTCGCCGGTCATGTGCTTCGTCGGCGGCATCCACTTCAGCGGCGCGTCGGGGAACAGCTCCCGGGCCAGCAGCGCGTGGGCGAGCTCGAGCCGGAACGACTCGGGCAGGTCGGGGTTGATCTCGAACGCGTGGCCGAGGCCGAGCTGCCAGTCGTCGAGCCCGGCCTCGTGGGCGAAGTACTCGTTGAGCAGCTGCGACACGGTGACGGTGTGCGCGGCGTCGACAGCGTCGGCGGTGGTGAGGTAGTTGTCCTCGCCGGTGTTGATGATGATCCCGGCGCGGGCGTGGATCTGCCGGGAGAACCGCTGGTCGACGAACGTGCGGATGGGGTTGATGTCGCGGAACAGGATCCCGTACATCGAGTCGTTGAGCATCATGTCGAGCCGTTCGAGACCGGCGAGGGTCGCGATCTCCGGCATGCACAGCCCCGACGCGTAGTTCGTCAGCCGCACGTACCGGCCGACCTCCCGCGACGTGTCGTCGAGCGCGGCCCGCATGAGCCGGAAGTTCTCCTGCGTGGCGTAGGTGCCTGCGAACCCTTCGCGGGTGGCGCCCTCCGGCACGTAGTCGAGCAGCGACTGGCCGGTGGAGCGGATGACGGCGATGACGTCGGCGCCGGCCCGGGCGGCGGCCTGGGCCTGGGGGATGTCCTCGTAGATGTCGCCGGTGGCGACGATGAGATACACCCACGGGGTGCGGGGCGGGTCGCCGTGGCGTTTGACGAGCCGCTCACGTTCCTTGCGCCGCTGGTCGATGCGCTGGATGCCTTTTCTGACGGCGCTCGCCGCCGCTTTTCGGACATTTCCGGCTTTCGCTGGTACTTCGAAACGCACGCTCCCGGCCGCCGCCTTCTGCGCCAGCAGCGTCAGATCGGCGTGACCCTCCCGGCGCAGCGCGTCGAAGACCGGCACCGCCACACCGTGGCCGAGGCCGACCTGGTCCCGCACCGCGTCGACGAGCCGGTTCACCCACGGGATGCCGTCCGGATCGGCGCCGGCGACCCCGGCCAGCCGCAGCACGGCCCGCTCCACCGACACCGTCGTGTGCTGCCGCGCCAGGTCCACGACCGGCTGCCCGGCCGCCGCCGCCAGCCGCCGCGCCTCGGCCACGACCGCGCTGTCGAGCCCGAGTTTCCCGCTCACCGCACCGTTCTCCTCACTGCGTGTGGATCTCCTGCCCGCGCAGGACCGTGGCCCGCGCCGCGGGCGTGTCATCAGCTGCCAGGACGGCCGGCAGGTCGCCGCTGGTGTCCCAGATCGCGAACGTCGCCGACCAGCCCGGGTTGAGCACCCCTTCGTCGTCGATGCCGACGGCCCGCCACCCGCCGCGGGTGTGCGCCGCGAACGCGGCCCGCGCCCCGATGCGCTGCACCGGGTTGTGGTGGCGCAGCGCCGCCCGGCACGACCCCCACGGGTCGAGGTCGGTGACCGGCGAGTCCGAACCGAACGCCAGCATCACCCCCACCCCGGCCAGCGACCCGATCGGGTTCGACGCGAGGGACCGCTCCACGCCGAGCCGCTGCGCGTACATGCCGCGGTCGCCGCCCCACAGCCGGTCGAACGCGGGCTGCACGCTGGCGACCACCCCGAAGTCGACGAGCTGCGCGATGAGCTGCTTGTCCAGCAGCTCGACGTGTTCGATCCGGTGCCGCCCGGCCCGGAGCCGGTCGACGCCGACGCGCTGCGCCGCGCCCGCGAAGCCCCGCAGTACCGTGGCGATCGCCTGGTCGCCGATGGCGTGGAAGCCGCCCTGCACGCCGTGGCGGGCGCAGCCGACGAGGTGCTCGGTGACCTGCTCGGCGGTCAGGTACCCGTGGCCGTGCCCCTGCTCGCCGTCCTCGTAGGGGTGGCGCAGGTGCGCGGTCCGCGCGCCGAGCGCCCCGTCCGCGTACAGGTCACCGGCCGCGCCCCGCGCGCCGAGCTCCTTCGCCTTCGCCGCGGCGCCGGCCTCGCCCCACAGCCCGTACACCTCCGGCAGTGCCGGCCCGTGCGACATGGCGGCGACAAAATCGTCCTCGCCGGACGTGCCGGGACCGCCGCACTCGTGCACCGACGCGATCCCCAGCTGCGCGGCCCGCCGCAGGGCGGCACGCTGGGCGGCGCGGACCTGGTCCATGGTGATGCTGCTGAACGCGGCCTCCCGCACGACGTGGTGCGCGTCGCGGCGCAGCCACCCGCCCGCGTCGTACCCCGCCGCCTGCCTGGCCTCCTCGGTCAGCAGCTTCGACGAGACGAGCGCGGCGTGGACACAGGTCCGGGACAGGTAGACGGCCCGGCCGCCGCCGGCCCGGTCGAGCTCCTGCGCCGTCGGGGTCGTCTGGTCGGCCCAGCCGGACTCGTCCCACCCGTGCCCGATGACCACGGCGTCCGGCGCGAGCCCCCGCGCGTGCGCGGCGACCGCGTCGAGGACGTCGGTGGCCGATGTGGTACCGCCGAGGCTGAGCCCCTGCAGGGTGAGCCCCGTGGCGGTGGTGTGCACGTGCGCGTCGACGAACGCCGGGGTCACCAGCGCACCGCCGAGGTCGATGACCCGGTCGGCCCCGGCCGGCGCGTCCTGGTCGGGCCCGAGCCAGCCGATCCGGTCACCGTCGACGAGCAGCGCCGTGGCGAAGGGGTCGGCCGGGGTCAGGACCCGGCCACCACGGTAGAGGGTTCTCATGGCGCCCAGTCTGCCAACCGCGCCTCGAACAGCGCTCGCACGCCCGTGTCGGATCGCAGCAGCCGCAGCGCGTACTCGGCGTGGCCAGGCACGTAACCGTTCCCGATGATCATTGTCACGTCGGCGGCGAGCCCTTCCGCCCCGAGCGCCGCGGCCGGGAACGACGTGGCCATGGAGAAGAACACGACGGTCCCGCCGTCCGCGGTGGCCAGGATCGCCGCGTGCTCACACCCGGGCACGTCGACGCAGACAACGGTCAGGTCGGCCGCCCCGCCGACCGCGTCGAGCGCCGCGGCCAGCCCGACGGCGTCGCGCGCGTCGGCGACGACCACATGATCGGCGAGCCCGGCGGCCTCGAGCCGCTCCCGCTCGGCGTCGTCCCGCACCACGCCGACCGTCCGCACGGCGTTCCGTTCGGTGGTGACGTCGCGGGCGGCGGCCAGGGCCAGGGAGCCGCTCTTGCCGGCCGCGCCCAGCACCGCGACCCGCACCGGGCGCCGGCCCCGCAGTTGTGATGCCTCCTTTACCGGGACGTCCTGCGACGAACCCGGCACCGCGACTGCGGGACCGACACGATCCGGGGGCGCGAGCATGCCGCGCAGGGTCCTGGCCACCAGGGCCGGGCAGCCGCACACGTCCAGGACGGCCAGGGACAGCTCCGGGTCCAGGTCGTCGGGCAGGACCGCGGCGATCGAACGGGCGAACAGGATCGCGTGGCCGTCGCAGGGGACCTGTTCGGAACGGCCGTCCCAGCGGGCCAGGTCGTCAGTGATCCGCAGCGGGGTCAGGGTCAGCGACACCAGGGTCGCGACCCGGTCGCCCGGGCGCAGGCCGAGCGGCGACGCCGGGCCGGCCTCCTCGACGGTGCCGATGAGCATGCCGCCGGAGCCGGTGACCGGGTTGTGCATCTTGCCGCGCTCCTCGACGATCCCCAGGACCGCCGCACGGATCTTGTCGCCGTCGCCGGCGTGCTCGCCGACGAGCTGGCGGAAGCTCGCCGCGTCGAGGTTGAGCCGCTCGACCCGCACCCGCACCTCGTCGGCGCCGATCGCCGCCGACGGGTCGAGCCGGTGCGCCGCCTGCGGCAGCACACCAGCCGGCTCGACCACCCGATGCAACCCGATCGGCGAACCCATTTCCCGCACCACCCAAACATCACCGTAGAATTTCCGGCACAGTAGCGTGATTGCAGAATATCTTTCAAGCCCTCGTGGCGCTCGCCGACAACGCCAACACATGCTCCACGAGCGCGATCGGCACCGCCTTGCCCGACTCCCGATCCCGGGCGTCACACAACAGCAACGGCACATGCCCGTCCAGATCCAGAGCCTCCCGCACCTGCGCCGCCGAGTACCCCACCGAGTCGTCGAAACAGTTCACCGCCACCACGAACGGCGTCCCCCGCCGCTCGAAGTAGTCGATCGACGGGAAGCAGTCCGCCAGCCGCCGCGTATCCGCCAGGACCACCGCACCCAGCGCACCCAGCGCCAGCTCGTCCCACAGGAACCAGAACCGGTCCTGCCTCGGTGTCAGAGCGCCCGGAGTCCATCGATCACCGCCCTCAGCAGATGCTCACTCGGCAGCCCCGCCGACACCGGAGGCTGGTACATCTCGATCAACCCCTGCCCCAGCAGGTCACCCAGCAACACCCGGACCACGCCCAGCGCCAGGTCCAGATGCGCCGACAGCTCCGCCACCGCCAACGGCTCCCGCACCCAGGCCAGGATCGCCCGGTGCTCCGGCTGCAACCCGTACCCACCGCCGTCCGCCGCCCGGCTCGCCACCACCATCGCCACCACGTCGAACCCACCCGACGACGGCACGACCCGGACACCCGTCATCGCATACGGCCGCACCACCGGACCCGCGTCCTGGTCGACCCACGCGTACTCCGTCCACGGCTCCGCCCGCAGGTCCTCCCGCGGCCGCTCCGGCCACCGGTACTCCCCAGACCCGTCCCCGTACCCCGGGTCCGGCTCCGGCGGCAGCGGCGGGAACCCACGATCGGCCGCGTGCCGGCCCGGCGCATCCGTCATCACGCACCCGCCGGCCGCGCCGACGCCGACAGGTGCTGCCCGACCCGCCGCACCAGCATCGCCATCTCATACGCGATCAGGCCGATGTCCGCGTCCGCCTCCGCCAGCACCGCCAGGCAGGCACCCCGCCCCGCCGCCGTCACGAACAGGAACGCCGACTCCATCTCGATGATCGTCTGCCGCACCGGCCCGCCACCGAACTGCCGCCCGGCCCCCGCGCCAGGCTCTGGAACCCGGCCGCGACCGCCGACAGATGCTCCGCGTCCTCCTGCGTCAGCCCCCGCGACGCACCCATCATCAGCCCGTCGACCGACAGCACCACCGACTGCCGCACCGCCGGCACCCGCCCGACCAGATCATCCAGCAGCCAGTTCAGGCCGCCGCTGTGGCCCTGCGCCACGGTCATGCCGCTCCCCCGTCCGATCCGGCGCCGCCCGCAGCCCCGCCGTGCCCTCCACCCTCGCCCTGGTCGGCCTGGTCGGCCAGGGCGAGGGCACCGTCATCATCGCGGTGATCTTGGCGCGGACGGACCAACGGTTCTTCATCAGACCTTCAGGTGCGGTGCGGGAGCGGGATCGGTGCGGCCAACCTATGCGCCGGGTCTGACGAAAACCGCCGGGCGCCGATTCCACTCACCCACCCGACAGACAGTAAAAATTCCGCTGCGGAGGTCGAAACAGAGAAGAAATCACGCTATGGTGCGACTGTTGCGAAAGTATTTCGTCGTGGAGGCCGGACATGCAGCCATACGTCTACCAGCGCCGGACCCTCACCGAGCCCGACTGGCGCCGCTTCCCCGGCTGGCACGACATCACCCGCGACCAGTGGGAATCCGCCCAATGGCAACGCGCCCACTGCATCAAGAACATCGCCCAGCTCAAGGCACTCATGGGTGACCACATCACCCAGACCTTCTACGACGACCTCGCCGCCGACCAGGCCCACCACGCCACCATGTCCATGCTCATCCCACCCCAGATGATCAACACCATGGTGCCCACCGGCGACCTCACCACCGACGCCCTCTACGCCGACCCCATCCGCCGCTACATGCTCCCCGTCGCCAGCGACCGCCTCACCGACTGGCCCTCCCACCCCTACGCCACCCGCGACTCACTCCACGAACACGACATGTGGGTCGCCGAAGGCCTCACCCACCGCTACCCCACCAAGGTCCTCGCCGAGCTCCTCTCCACCTGCCCGCAGTACTGCGGCCACTGCACCCGCATGGACCTCGTCGGCAACTCCACCCCCACCGTCGACAAACTCCGCCTCACCCTCAAACCCACCGACCGCTACGACGCGATGATCGCCTACCTGCGCGCCCACCCCGGCGTCCGCGACGTCGTCGTCTCCGGCGGCGACGTCGCCAACGTCCCCTGGAAGCACCTCGAGTCCTTCCTCATGCGCCTCCTCGACATCGAAACCGTCCGCGACATCCGCCTCGCCACCAAAGCCCTCATGGGCCTCCCACAACACTGGCTCCAGCCCGACGTCGTCGAAGGCCTCGAACGCGTCGCCCGCACCGCCGCCCGCCGCGGCGTCAACCTCGCCATCCACACCCACGTCAACCACGTCCAGTCGCTGACCCCGCTCGTCGCCAGAGCCGCCCAGACCGCCCTCGAAGTCGGCGTCCGCGACGTGCGCAACCAGGGCGTCCTCATGCGCGGCGTCAACGCCACCGCCGCCGACCTGCTCGACCTCTGCTTCGCCCTGCAAGGCGAGACCGGCATCCTGCCGTACTACTTCTACATGTGCGACATGATCCCCAACGCCGAACACTGGCGCGTCGCCGTCTGGCAGGCCCAGCAGCTCCAGCACGACATCATGGGCTACCTGCCCGGCTACGCCACCCCACGCATCGTCTGCGACGTCCCCTTCGTCGGCAAACGCTGGGTCCACATGATCACCGAGTACGACCGCGAACGCGGCATCAGCTACTGGACCAAGAACTACCGCACCTCCATCGAGCACGACAGCATGGACCTCGACCGCAGCTACCCGTACTACGACCCGATCGACACGTTGCCCGAAACCGGCGCCGACTGGTGGCGAAAAGAGCACGCTGAGTAGGTGCGCCGCACCATCCTCCGCCTCCTCGGCATCAGCCTGGCCGCGGGCGCGCTCCTGCTGTACATCAACTCGACCGACGACGACGAGGCCGGTTTCGACCCCGCCGGCCGGCTCAGCTGCGCCGACACCAACAAGGCCGCCGCCCGCGCCACCGTCGCCCCCACCGCCCGCGAGACC
>NZ_JAHYSG010000044.1 GCF_022095675.1 Dactylosporangium sp. AC04546
CGCCCGGCTGGCCTGGATAGGCGCCGCCTACCCGGTCGCGCCCGTCAGCGCACACCCGGCCGGCGGCGCGGCGAAGGCGGCGGGCGGGGCGGCGACCGCCGGTGACTGGGCGTACGCGGCCGCGGCCTGAGGCGGGGCGGGCGTGGGTTCGGCGGCGCCGTTGGCCAGGAGCAGGGCGCCGAAGGCCACCGGGAGCTCGGGCTGCTCCGGCACGACCGGGGCCAGGCCGAACCGCGCGTGCAGGCGGCTCGCCACCAGGGGCAGGCGGCTGGAGCCGCCGACCAGGACGATCGCGTCGAGGCGGTCCGCGGCGCCCGAGCGTTGCAGCACGCGGCGGGTCTCGTCGACCGCGCGGTCGACCAGCGGGCCCGCGATGCGGTCCAGCTCCTCGCGGGTGAGGTGGGTCGCCTGGTCGCGGCCGGGGACGTGGATCGGGGCGGTGGAGGCGCGGGACAGCATCTCCTTCGCGGCGCGGACCTCCGACCAGAACATCCTCCGGTCGCGGAACTCGGCCACCGTGCCCGGCTGGGCGAGCCGCCGCCACAGCTGCGGGTCGGCGGCGGCGATCATCTGGCCGAGGTGCCCGACGAGGGCGTCGTCGATGTCGGTGCCGCCCAGGTCGTCGAGGCCGCCGGTCGCCAGCACACGAAGGCCGTACTGACCAGAAGGGGCGCCCGCCTCGACCACGGTGACGTCGAGCGTGCCGCCGCCGAAGTCGAACACGACGACGCACCGGCCGGGGGCGAGGCGGCCGTCGAGGGCGCGCACGCAGTACGTGGCCGCGGAGACCGGCTCGTCGAGCAGCGTCACGGTGCCGAGGCCGGCCCGCTCGGCCGCCTCGAGGAGCAGCCGGCGCCGGCCGGTGCCCCAGTCGACCGGGCAGGTCAGGACCGTCGCGCCGGCCACCGGTACACCCGTCTGGGCCGCCTCGGCGGACGCCCGGCGCAGGATCGCCGCGAACAGCTCCGTGACCGGCACCTCGCGGTCACCGAGCAGCAGCACTCCGTCGTCGACGCGGCCCTTCGGGTTGGGCTCGAACCGGGACGCGTCGGTCATCATGTGCCGTTCGGCGTCACGGCCGACGAAGAGCGTGCCGGACACGTCGGCGAACACGGCCGAGGGCAGCAGCGGGTTGCCGTCGAACAGCAGCGGCCGGGGCCGCCCGTCGCCCCGGTCGACCACGGCGACGGTGTTCGACGTGCCGAGGTCCACCGCGAACCGGAACCGTCCAGACATCCGTCGGATCGTACGCGGTCGCACCTTAGGGGACACAGATCAGGGACTCCCGATAGGAGAACCCCGATGTCCCGAGCGGCACCGCGGGGCGAGGCTGTCCGGACACCCAGTCACCCGATCTTCGGAGGTGTCCACCGTGCGTTCACTCGGGGTCGTCGCGCTCGCCGCCGGCCTGCTCCTCGCCACCGCGCCGGCCGCGCACGCCGGCCCGCCCCCGGCGCACCGCTGCGCGGCGGCCGTGCCCGGCTCGCCGCTCGCCCTGGCCGTCGCCGGCCTGCCCGACGACGAGGCGTCGGGCGCGCTCGCCCTCATCCACAATGGACAGGACTGCGTCCGCGCGACGGCCGGGGTCGCGGTCGCCGGCGGCACCAGGCCGGTGCCGATCGACGGCCGGTTCCGCATCGGCAGCATGACGAAGACGTTCACCGCCGTGCTCGTGCTCCAGCTCGCCGCCGAGCACCGCATCGACCTCGACCAGACCGTGCAGCACTACCTGCCGGGGCTGCTGCCGGAGGGCACGGCGCCGGTGACCGTGCGGCAGGTCCTGACGTACACCAGCGGCATCCAGCACGTCGTGGTCACGAACAAGGACCCGGCCTGGTTCCTCGCCCACCGCTACGACCACTGGCCGAAGGGCAGCCAGATCGACACCGCCGCCGGCCTGGCGTTCCCGCCGGGGACGATGCAGCGGTACGGCAACGCCGACTACATCGTCGCCGGGCTGCTCGTCGAGAAGGTCACCGGCCGCTCCTGGGAGTCGCAGATCCAGCGGCGGATCGTCGAGCCGCTCGGCCTGCGCGGCACCAGCGCGCCCGGCCGGTCGCTCGACGTGCCGGGCCCGCACGCCCACGGTTACGAGGCGACCCCGGACGGGTGGGTCGACGTGACCCGGGCCGACACCTCGCTGCAGTGGTCGGCGGCGGCGGTCATCTCCACGGCGCCGGACCTCGACCGGTTCATGGTGGCCCTGTTCAGCGGCCGGCTGGTGCCGGAGCCGCAGCTGTCGGAGATGTTCACCGTCCCGGACGTGCCGATGTACGGCGGCGGCGCGGCGGTGTACAGCGCCGGGCTCACCCGCATCCCGGTGACCCCGACCGTGACGGTGTGGGGCAAGAGCGGCGACCGCCCGGGGTACAACAACGGCATGGGGGCGACGCGGGACCTGAGCCGGCGGCTGGTCTTCTCGGTGAACACGCTGCACATGGGCGGCACTGAGCAGCCGGTGCGCTCGCAGCGGATCATCGCCGCCGCGCTCGGTTAGCCGGTCACCTCGTACCGCACCGACACCTCGTCGGTGAGCACGACGGCGGCGCCGGGCCGCAAGGTCTGGCTGCCGCCGGCGGGCAACGGCACGGGGCGCTCGCCGGGCTGCTGGATCACGGTGCCGTTGCGCGAGCCGAGGTCCACGGCGACGACCTCCCAGCCGTCGACGCGGATCTCCACGTGGCGGCGCGAGATGCCGTTGTTGGCGCTGGTCACGGTGACGTGGCGGCGCAGGATGGGCTCGTCCGGGTCGGGCAGGCCGGGGGCCCGGCCGAGGATGATCGCGCGGTCGAGCGGGACCGTGTCGCCGCTGGGCAGGCGCAGGTGGCCCGGCAGCGGCAGGGGCACCTCGACCGCGCTCTGCGGCGGCACGGGCACCCGGCAGACCCGGCAGAGCACCGAGCCGGGCGGGTTGAGGTGCCCGACCACGCACCGCACCGCGGAGATCGTCGAGCGGGACCTCCGCTTTGCGGGGGCGGCCGCCGGGACGGGCGGCGCGACCAGCGGGTCAGCGGCCTCGGCCGCGCCGCGCAGGTCGGTCGTGAGCGGGGCGTTGGCGCCCCCGGAGGCGGTCACCACCCCGGCCCGGAAGACCGACGGACCAGACGAGTCGGATGCGCCCGCGGGCACGAGCGGGGCCTCCGCGGTCGGCTGGCGCGGAATGGCCGGCGTCGCCGGGGCCGGAGCCGCCGCCGGGTCCTCCGGCGACGGCTCGGCCTCCTCGTTCAACCGGACCAGCAGCGACGACGCGAGGACGACGCCGCGGTCCACGGGCAGCTCGGCCGGGGCCGGCTTCGGCTCGTACGGCCCGGCCAGGCGGATCGTCGCGACCGGCCGGAACACGTCCCGGCCGGCCCCGTCCGCGGCGCGGACCGAGACGGTGTAGCCGTCGATGTCGAGCACCTCGGCGTGGGCGTCACCCCGGACCAGGGCCCGGGCACCGTACATGTCCGCGCGGACGACGACGAAGCTCGCGGTACCGAAGGAGCCGCCGGACAGCACGCCGGCGATCTCGGCCGCCGTGGCGCCCGCCTGGACCAGCTTCCAGCACTCCTCGGTCTCCGGGTCGCCGGGCGCCACGTTGGCCAGCGCCCACACGCTCTTCCCGGCGAAGGCCAGCCAGTCCCCCGGCACGTAGCCCGTCATCGGCGCACGATCCTTTCACTCCCCCACCGCCACCAGTCGATCAGCGTAAGGGAAGGGAACGATCAGACACGACTCCACTTCTGGTTGGATCCGCCGCCGCACGTCCAGAGTTGCAACTGCGCCCCGTTGGCGCTGTTCCAGTCCTTGATGTCGACGCACTTGTTCGCCGAGACGTTGACCAGGTCACCGGCGGCGGACAGGGTGAAGCGCTGCACCGGGTTGCCGTTGCAGGTCACCAGTTGGATGGGGGTGCCGTCGGCGCTCCCGGCGGCGGCCGGGTCCATGCACTTGCCCATCGCGCGCAGCGTGCCGTCGGCGTTGAAGGTCCACTGCTGCGCGGCCGAGCCGTTGCAGTCGTACATCTGCAGCCGCGCCCCGTCGACCGGGTTCGCCCCGGGGATGTCGATGCAGCGGTTGCTGAAGTTCGAGCGCAGGGCGCTGGTGCCCCCGCCGCCACCGCCGTCGGTGTACGCCGAGACGCGCACGTAGTCGACCAGCATCTGCTGCGGGAAGACGGTCGAGGCGTCCGGGTAGCCCGGCCAGTAGCCGCCGACGGCAACATTCATGATCATGTAGAACGGGTGGTCGAAGACCCAGCGGTCGCCGCCGAGGTTCGCCGGGGTGATCCGGAAGTACTCCGAGCCGTCGAGGAACCACTGGATGAGGTTCGGCGACCAGTCGACCGAGTAGGTGTGGAAGCCGTCACCGAGCGGCGCGCCGATCGTGCGGCCGCCGCCGATGCCCTCGGCGCCGGAGTAGCCGGGCCCGTGGACCGTGCCGTGGACCGTGTTCGGCTCCCGGCCGATGTTCTCCATGATGTCGATCTCGCCCTGGGTGGGCCAGCCGGCGGTACCGTCGCCGAGCATCCAGAACGCGGGCCAGATGCCCTGCCCCTTGGGGATCTTGATGCGGGCCTCGAAGCGCCCGTACCGCTGGGTGAACTTGCCCGAGGTCCGGATGCGCGCCGACGTGTACTGACAGTAGCCGTAGTGGCACTGGTAGTTCGCCGGGTTCTCCTTGCGCGCCGTGATGACGAGCTGACCCTGGCCGTTCTGCACGATGTTCGACGTGCTGCTGGTGTAGTACTGCTGCTCGTTGTTGCCCCAGCCGCTGCCGCCGATGTCGAAGGCCCACTTCGACGTGTCGACGGGCGTACCGGCCGGGGCGTTGAACTCGTCCTGCCAGGTGATGCCGCCGATGGCGGCGTTGGCGGCCTCCGGGTGCTCGAGGGCGGCGAGCGTGCCGGTAAGGGTCACGGCCAGGGCGGCGGCCGCGACGAGCCTTCTGATGGGACGCATGGGGGTTACCTCCGAATCGATGGTCGGCGATCGATGCGTCCGCTTATTCTGCGTCTCGAACTAATTAATGGGAAGGGTTGTTTACGAAAAAACTTAGTACCGGAAGCGCGAGACCAGGGTCTGGAGCTGCGCGGACATACCGGCCAGCTCGTCCGCGGCCTGGCGGGTGTCCGAGACGGTGTCCGTGGTGCGGCGCGTCGCGTCCGACACGCCGGAGATCGTCGAAGCGATCCCGCCGGCCCCGCTCGCCGCACGGGACAGGGTGCGGCTCATCTCCTCGGTCGTCGCCGACTGCTCCTCGACCGCCGAGGCGATCGTCAGCTGGATGCTGTTGATCCGCTCGATGATCGCCGAGATCTCGCCGATCGCGCCGACGGCGCTGTTGGTGTCGGACTGGATGGTGCCGACGCGGGCCACGATGTCCTCGGTCGCCTTCGCGGTCTCCTGGGCCAGGTCCTTGACCTCGCTGGCGACGACAGCGAAGCCCTTGCCCGCCTCGCCGGCCCGGGCCGCCTCGATGGTCGCGTTCAGCGCCAGCAGGTTGGTCTGCTCGGCGATCGCGGTGATCACCTTGACGACGGTGGCGATCTCGGTCGACGACTCGCCGAGCCGGGCCACGGTGGCACTCGTCGCGTTGGCCACCTCGACGGCCTGCGCGGCGACCGTCGTCGCCTCCGAGGTCGAGCGGCTGATCTCGCGGATCGAGGCGCCCATCTCGGCCGAGCCGGCCGAGACGACCTGGAGGTCGTCGGAGACCTCGCCGGCCGCCGACGCGACCGTGCCGGCCTGCCGCGACGCCTCGCCGGCGGTGGTGTCGACGGCCTGCGACACCGAGGTCAGCCGGCCGGCCGCGTCCTGGAGGGTGCCGGCGTTGCCGGCCAGCTGGGTCACGTCGGCGCGCAGCCGGGAGATGGCCCGGTCGAGCGCCGCGGCCATCCGGCCCACCTCGTCCGTCGCCGTCACGCCGGACGAGCGGGTCAGGTCGCCGTCGGCGAGCCCGTCGGCGACGTGCAGGACCCCGCCGATCGCGCGGCGCACCCGCCGGACGACCACCATGCCGAGCAGGATGCTGAGCACGACGCCCGCGACGAGCACGATCGTGACGTTGCGGGTGGCGCTGGAGGCCCGGTCGCCGGCCGCCTTGACGCTCGCGTCGGCCTGCGCCCTGGCGGCGTTCTGCACGGCGGTCTGGTCGGCACCGAGGGCGCCGTAGAGGGTGTTGTACTCCTGGGTCACGCCCGTCAGCTGCTCGGGCGTGAACTTCGAGCGGTCGACGGCGATGAAGTCGGTGTAGGCGGCCCAGTCCTTGCGGGTCTTGGCGACCAGCGCCGGCCCGCCGGGCGCGCCGGCCAGGCTGCCGCCCAGGTCGTCGAGGGCCTGCTCGACGGCGCGCCGGTTGCTCTCCAGGTTCTGCTGGATCAGCGAGGTCAGCGACGGGTACAGCAGCAGCGCCGAGATGTTGCCGCCGAACCCCTCGATGTTCTTCGCGAGGGATCCGGCGGCGGTCAGCGAGGCGATGCTCGTGCGCTGGGCCGCCGCCGCGTCGCGGTTCAGCACGCGCACGTTCCGCACGGCGATCACCCCGACGATCAGCCCACCGGCCACCGCGACCAGCACGGCGGCGGTGATCTTCGTCCGCAGCGAGAGGTTGTCGAACGACGCACCGAGTCTCATGACGGCCGGATCGGCACCGCCGGGGCCGGGTGTAGGAATTTCAGTCCAGCATGGCGCCGCAGCTCATGTTGATCGCCGTGCCGGTCAGGGTGCGGGCCCAGTCCGACGCGGCGAAGACGGCCACGCGGCCCACGTCCTGCAGGGTGGCGGTGCGGCCGGTCAGACTTTTCGCCGTGAGCATCGCCTCGACCTCGGCGCGGGCCGGCGAGGAGGCCGGGATCGCCTCCGGCACGCCGCCGGTGCGCAGGGTCACCACCCGGATGCCGTGCGGTGCCAGCTCGGTCGCCAGCTGGCGGCGCAGCTGCTCGACCGCCTCGAAGGCGGTGAGCAGCCCGCCGAAGCTGTAATCGCGCAGCGGGCTGCGGTCGGCCGCGCCGCCGAAGAACAGCAGCACGCCGGAGCCCTGGCGGATCATGTGCCGGGCCGCGGCCCGCGTGGTGAGGAACTTCGAGCGGACGTTGGTCAGCACCGGGCTCAGGTAGTCGCCGGCGGTCATCTCCACCATCGGCGTGCCCTGCACGTCGTTGTCGGCGATGACGTTCACCGAGATGTCGATCGAGCCCGCGGTCGCGGCGACCCGGTCGGCGTGGGCGTCGACGGCGGCCTCGTCGAGCGCGTCGACCTCGGCGGCGAAGGCCGTGCCGCCCGCCGCGCGGATCGCCGCCGCGGTGGCCTCCAGCGTCGCGGCCGTGCGGCCGGCCAGGTGGACCGTGGCGCCGGCGGTGGCGAAGGCGCGGGCGATCGCGCCGCCGATCGCGCCGCCGCCGCCGTAGATGATGGCGTTCCTGCCGTTGAGCAGCACCGGGTGTACCTCCAGGATCGGGGATGTCACCCGGTAGTACCCGCGGGCGGCGCCGGATCCATCGCGGCCGGCAGGCCGAATCTCGTCAGGTCCGCCTCCAGGAACGACACGACCTCGGCGACCCGCCCGCCCCGCACCGTGAGCACGTCGAGGCCGCCCGGCACGAAGCGGGTGCCGTCCCAGCGGTAGGTGCCGAAGGCGGGCTGGCCGTTGGCGTGCGCCGGCACGAACCGCCAGCGGTGGCGCAGCGGCCCGTCGAGCAGGAAGCCGCGGATCGCCGGGCGCCCGAGATACGACTGGACGAGTGGCGGCATCGAGTAGCGCGCGTCGTCCGCCAGCCGGCGCACGATCGCGTCGACGTCACCGGCCTCCCAGGCGTCCGCCCAGGCCGCGGCGGCCGCGCGGGTGTCCGTGTCGGCCGGGGTGACGGGCGGCCCGACCGCCTTGCGGGCGCGCTGCATCGCGCTGTTCACCGCCGGCACCGAGGAGTCGAGCAGGCCCGCGACCTCCTTCGCGGAGAAGCCGAGCACCTCGCGGAGCAGCAGGACGGCCCGGGGCAGCGGGGCGAGGCGCTGCAGGGCGGCGACGAACGCCAGCTCCAGGTGCTCGCGGGCGAGCACGGCCTCCTCGGGCCCGGTGGGGAACGGCTCCAGCCACTGCGGCTGCGGGCGCTGCCGCTGCTCCAGCACGGTGAGGCAGCGGTTGGTGGCGATGCGGTACAGCCACGGCCGCGCCGACCCGGGCCCGCGGTCCTCGAACGTGCCGATCGCCCGCCAGGCCCGCACCAGCGTCTCCTGGAGCGCGTCCTCGGCGTCGTGCAGCGACCCGAGCATCCGGTAGCAGTGGGCGAGCAGCTCGCCGCGCCACGGTGCGACGAGCTGCTCGAAGTCCACGCACCCGATCCTAGGCGGGCCCGACCGGGACGTCGCCTCGCCACTCGTCGGCGAGCAGGGCGAAGGAGCGGACGCGGTCGGTGTGGTCGTGGGTGATCGTCGTGACCAGCAGCTCGTCCGCCGCCGTGACGCGCTGCAGCGTGCGCAGGCGGTCGGCCACCTCCGCCGGGGTACCCACGAACCGGGTGTCCAGGCGGTCCTTGACCAGCGCCTGGTCCTCAGCCGTCCACGGTGCCGCGGCGGCCTCCGCCGGGGTCGGGAACGGGATCGCGCCGCGGCCGGTGCGGATGCTGTGCACCCACAGGCCGTAGCCCGACGACAGGTGCCGGGCCTCCTGCGCCGTCGGGGCGACCACGACGTCGGCCGAGACGAGGACGTACGGGCGGTCGAGGACCTCCGACGGGCGGAACGCGGCCCGGTACGCCTCGACGGCCTCCAGCACCGTCGCGGGGCTCACGTGGTAGTTGGCGGCGAACGGCAGGCCCCGCTCCCCCGCCACCGTGGCGCTCTGGCCGGCGCTGCTGCCCAGGATCCACAGCTCGACCTTCGCGCCCTCGCCGGGGGTGGCGTGGACGTCGACGCCGTCGCGGGCGTACGTGCCGGCGATGAGGGCGCGGATGTCGTCGACCACGTCGGCGAAGTCCGGCGACACCGCCTCGGGCTGCTGGAGCAGGGCTGCGTAGGCGGCCCACCGGGGCGAGGCGACGATCCTGGCGAAGTCGAACGGCGGCGGGAGCAGCAGGCCGTCGACGGTCAGCGGCTCGGTCCGCGGTGCCGGGCGGGGCGCGCCGAGGGCGGCGACCGCCTCGGCGCGGCGCTGGCCGGAGCGGCCGAGGCCGAGGTCGAGGCGGCCCGGGTGCACGGCGTCGAGCAGGCCGAACGACTCGACCACCGACAGCGCCGTCTGGTGGCCGACCTGGACCGCGCCCGAGCCGACCCGGATGCGGTCGGTGGCCGCCAGGATGAGGCCGATGAGCACGGCCGGGGCGGCGCTCGCGACGCCGTCGGCGAAGTGGTGCTCGGCGACCCAGTAGCGGTGGTAGCCGAACCGCTCGGCCCGCTGCGCGAGGTCGACCGTGTTGCGCAGCGCCTGGCCGGCGTCGCTGCCGGAGCTGATCGGGGCGAGGTCCAGGATGGAGAGGGGGACGGTCATCGCAGGACCTCCGGGAACGGGCGGCTCGGAATCTCCTTGCGCAGCACGGGCGCGATCTCGCTCTGGAAGAGCTCCAGCGAGGCTCGGTGCTGCTTGTCGGTCAGGCCGTCCGCGTCGGCCTGCAGATGCATCACCTCGTGGCCGAGGCGGGCGTGGTAGCGGTGGACCTTGTCGATGATCTGCTGCGGGCTGCCGACCAGGATGGAGCTGCGCTCGATCGCGTCCTCCAGCGTCGGGAACACCGGCTGGACGCCGAAGCGCTGGAAGGCCTCCAGGCGGGCCGCGTAGATCGGGCGGTACGTCTCGATCGCCTCCTGCGACGTGCGCGCCGCGTAGAAGCCCGCGGTGCCGGCGCCGACCAGGGCCCGCTCGGCCGGCCAGCCGTGGAACTCGAGGCGCTCCCGGTAGTGGTTGACGAGCTCCTCGTAGGGCTCGACCGGATTGGTGACGTTGGCCGAGAAGAGCGGGTCGCCGTGCAGCGCGGCGAGCTCGACCGAGGCCTTGCTCGTCGCGCTGCCGTGCCAGATGCGGATCGGCTGCTGCAGCGGCCGCGGCAGCGCCTCGGCGTCGGACAGTGGCGGGCGGAACCGGCCCGACCAGGTGACCCGCTCCTCCCGCCACAGCTTGGTGAAGAGCTCGTAGCCCTCGCGGTTGCGGTCCCACTGGTCCTCGGCGGTGACGTGGAACAGCTTGGCCTGCGCGGCGCCGTTGCCCTTGCCGACGATCAGCTCCAGCCGCCCGTCGGAGAGGTTGTCCAGCGTGGAGTAGTCCTCGAAGGCGCGCACCGGGTCGAGCAGGCTCAGCGTGGTGACCGCGGTGAACAGCCGGATGGTGCTGGTCCGCGCGGCGATGTGGCTCAGCACGACCGGCGGCGACGAGGAGATGAACGGCTGCTCGTGCCGCTCGCCGACGCCGAAGCCGTCGAAGCCGAGCTCCTCGGCGAGGACCGCGTTGTCGACGACCTCGCGCAGGCGGTCCCGCGGCGACTTCCTGCCGTCGTGGACGATCAGGGTGATGGTGATGAACTTCAAAACACACCTTCCGCGAACGCGTAGGCCTCTTCCAGGTGCGGGTAGCCGGAGAGGATGAACTCGTCGATGCCGGCCGCGCGGTACTCGCCGATGCGGGCGGCGACCTCGGCGTGGCTGCCGACGAGTGCGGTGCCGGCGCCGCCGCGGACCAGGCCGATGCCGGCCCACAGGTTGGGCGCCACGACGAGCCGGTCCCGGTCGCCGCCGTGCAGGTCGAGCATGCGGCGCTGGCCGACCGAGTCGAGGCCGCGCAGGCTCTCCTGCCGCTGGCGGATCGTCTCGTCGTCGAGGCCGGCGATGAGCCGCTCGGCGTCGGCCCAGGCCTGCTCGGCCGTGGGGCGGGTGATGACGTGCAGCCGGATCCCGAAGCGGATCGGGCGCGCCGCCTCGGCCCGCACCTTGGCCACCTTCTCGGCGACCTGCTCGACCGGCTCGCCCCAGGTGAGGTACACGTCGGCGTGCCGGGCGGCGAGGCGGATCGCGGCCGGTGAGGAGCCGCCGAGGTACACGGTCGGCCGGACCGCGGGGGGCTCGCGCAGCAGGCCGCCCTCGACCGTGTAGTGCTCGCCCGCGTGGTCGAACCGCTCGCCGGACCACGCCGTGCGCACCACGTCGAGGAACTCCCCAGCGCGCTCGTAGCGGGCGTCGTGGTCGAAGAAGTCGCCGTAGCCGCGCTGCTCGGCGGCGCTGCTGCCGATGACGACGTTGAGCAGCAGCCGGCCCTCGGACAGCCGCTGGAAGGTCGCGGCCATCTGGGCCGCCAGCGCCGGGGCGATGAGGCCCGGCCGGAACGCGACGAGGAACTTGAGCCGGCGGGTGGCGGCGATGAGCGCGGCCGTGGTGAGCCACGCGTCCTCGCAGTGCACGCCGGTCGGGGTCAGCACGCCGGCGTAGCCGAGCTGGTCGGCCGCGCGGGCGATCTGGGTGAGGTAGTCCAGGCTCGGCGCGCGGTGGGTCGCCGAGCGGGGCAGCGGCGCGGCGTCCTGCGCGCCGATGATGCCGCCGTGGGTGCCGGCGCCGACCGCGTGGTCGTCGCCGCCCGTCGGCAGGAACCAGTGGTACACCGGATCACTCATCGACAAGCCCGAGATGGCCGCGCAGGGTCGTGGTCGTGTAGTCGGCCCGCAGCACGCCGCGCTCCTGGAGCAGTGGCACGACCTGGTCGACGAACTCGTCGAGCCCGCCGGGGACGATGTGCGGCACCAGGATGAACCCGTCGGCCGCGTCCTCCTGCACGTAGCGGTTCAGCGTCTCGGCCACCGAGGCGGGCGTACCGATGAACGTCTGCCGGCCGAAGACCTCGATGACGACGTCGCGGATGCCGAGGTTCTTGGACTCGGCGAGGGCGCGCCACTCGTTGGCGGTGGCGACCCGGTCGTCGAACATCCGCGCGCGGCCCTTGATGATCGAGTCGTCGTCGAGGACCGGGTCGAACGCGGGCAGCGGCCCCTCCGGGTCGAAGTCGCTGAGGTCCTTGTTCCACAGCTGCTCCAGCAGCAGGATCGCGGTCTGCGGGCTGACCTGCTGGCGCCGCACGTGGTGGGCCCGCTCGCGCGCCTCCTCCTCGGTGTCGCCGAGCACGAACGTGCTCGCCGGCAGGATCTTCAGCTCCTCCGGCCGCCGGCCGAACCCGGCCATGCGGCCCTTCACGTCGGCGTAGAACGCCTTGGCGTCCTCGAACGTCCCGTGCCTGGAGAAGATGGCGTCGGCGTCCCGGGCGGCGAAGTCGCGGCCCGGGCCCGAGTCGCCGGCCTGGATGATGAGCGGCCGGCCCTGCGGGCTGCGCGGCACGGTGAAGTGCCCCTCGATGTCGATGTGCCGCCCCTTGTGGACGAACGCACCGGGCGCGCCGCGCCGCACGAACACCCCGGCGCCCGGGTCGGCCACAACCTCGTCGGCCGCCCAGGTCGCCCACAGCTCGCGGGCGGTCTGGAGCACCTCGGCGGCGCGGGTGTAGCGGTCCTCGCGGTCGAGGTAGCCGCCCCGGCGGAAGTTCTCGCCGGTGAACGCGTCGGACGAGGTGACGATGTTCCAACCGGCCCGCCCACCGGACAGGTGGTCGAGGCTCGCCAGCTTGCGGGCCAGCTCGTAGGGCTCGTTGAAGGTGGCGTTGACCGTGCCGGTGAGCCCGAGCCGGGTGGTCACCGCGGCCAGGCCGGCCAGCACCGTGAGGGCGTCGGGGCGGCCGACGACGTCGAGGTCGTGGATGCGGCCGCGCTGCTCGCGCAGGCGCAGGCCCTCGGCGAGGAAGAAGAAGTCGAACCTGCCGCGCTCCGCGGTACGGGCGAAGCGCTCGAACGACTCGAACGCGATCTGGCTGCCGGCGGCGGGGTCGCTCCACACCGTGGTGTTGTTGACGCCCGGGAAGTGGGCGGCCAGGATCACCTGCTTCGTCATGCGGTCACTCCGGCGGCGTAGCGGTTCGGCGCGGCGGGCAGGCCCAGGTGCCCGCGCAGGGTGTTCGACGTGTAGGCGGCGCGGAACGCGCCACGCGTGCGCAGCTCGGGCACCAGCCCGTCGACGATCGCGGTGAGGTCGGCCGGGAGCACGCCGGGCCGCAGGCGGAAGCCGTCGAGCCCGGCCGCCTGCCACTCGAGCAGCAGGTCGGCCAGCTGTCGCGGGGTACCGGTGAAGACGTGGGCGTCACTCGTGAGCGTGTCGAGCTCGTCGAGGCTCGCCTTCGCCCCCGGGTCGAGGAAGACCACGACGTCGGCCCAGACCTGGATCGGCCGCTCGGTGAGCGAGCGCACCTCGGCCGCGATGGCGGCGGCGTTCGCGGCGTCGGCCGGGGTCACGTACACGATGTCGGCGGCGGCCGCGGCGAACTCGTACGGCACCCGCTGGTGCGCGAGGGCGGTGACGACCGGCTGACCCTGCGGCGGGCGCGGCGTGATGGACGGGCCCTTGACGCTGAAGTGCGGCCCGCTGAAGTCGACGTAGTGCAGCTTGGCGCGGTCGACGAACCGGCCGGTGGCGACGTCGCGGATCTCGGCGTCGTCCTCCCAGCTGTCCCACAGCCGCCGCACGGCCTCGACGTGGTCGGCGGCCTCGGCGAAGAGCTCGTCGATCGCCTCCATGCCGGTCGTGCGGTCGCCGGAGAAGTGGCGGGCCTCGTTCGGGCGGCCGGAGACCTGGACCCGCCAGCCGGCCCGGCCGCGGCTGAGGTAGTCGAGGGTGGCGAGCTGGGTCGAGACGTGGAACGGCTCGGTGTAGGTCGTGGTGACGGTCGGTACCAGGCCGATGTGCCGGGTGACCGGGGCGATCCGCGCGGCGATGAGCAGCGCGTCGAGGCGGCCCTTGACCCGGTCGGCGCGGCCGTCGAGCTCCATGAACTCGCCGGACTGCAGGCCGAGGGAGTCCTCGATGGTGACGAAGTCGAGCGTGCCGCGCTCCGCCTCCCGGACCAGGGAGAGCCAGTACGCGGGCGCGAACAGCTCGGCCGGGCGGGCGCCGGCGGCGCGCCAGGCGGCCGGGTGCCAGCCGGCGCCGTCGAGGGCGGCGGCGAGGTGCAGCTCCTGGGTCATGCGGTGACTCCTTCCGGGCGCTCGGCCGGCGCGGTCCAGTCAAGAACGTTGGGCGTTTGGAACGTGCTGAAGTCGGTGGTGTCGCGGAAGGCCGGCACGGTGTAGAGATCGCGGGCGTAGGCCCACAGGTGCGGGTGGTCGGCGAGCCCCGCGCCGTACCGCGCGAGGGTCACCCACAGCCGCACGTCGGCCTGGGTGATCGACGGGCCGGTGAGGTACCGCCGCGTCGACAGCCGCTCGTCGAGCGCCGCGAAGGCGGCGTCGACGTCGCCGCCGCGGTTCACCGCTGGGCCGAGCCACTCGTCGAGCGCCTCGATCTCCTCGCGCAGCGCCTCGGGATAGGTGTCGATCACCGGCTCGGCGATCGACCGGAACCTCGTGGCGAGGTCGATGCCCAGCGTCTTGTACTCGTTGCTGAGCACCCGGCCCGTCGCCCGGTCCCACAGCGTCGGCACCGAGACGTGGCCGTCGAACCCGGGCTCGGTCGCCTCGTAGGCCTGCCGCAGCAGGGTGAAGCCGTTGACCGGGTCGGGCCCGTACCGCTCGCGGAAGGCCCAGCCGCGGCCGTCGCGGGCGTTGTCGACGTACGAGACGCCGACGACGTCACGCAGGCCGGCCAGCTCGATCGTGATGGTGATCCGCTGGGCCCACGGGCAGAACCAGCCCGCGTAGACGTGGTAGCGGCCCGCCTCGGCCTCGGTGATCCGGCCGGCGAACCGGTAGAGCGGCCGGGGATCGCCGGGGTCGCGGACGACCCGGTACTCCCCGTGCGTGGTCGTGTCGACCGGGCTGGCAAGGCGGCTGGAGCGCGGCAGTCTCGACATGGTGCACCTCCGGATCGGTATAGCCGACTAATCCTACGTGGATGATATGGATTTGGCCAGGGGTTCGTGACGCGGACCTCGGTTCGTTGACTTGCGCCGATGCGCACTGCTGCACTGGCGGACATGACGCCGTCGACGCCGCGCTGCCGCGCCGGCTCCTGTCCGGCCTGACGCACTCCTCACCCGCACCACCGCCCCGCGTCCGAACTTTCGCCCCGTACATTGAGGATCTTCTATGCGTAAATACCTTGCGACGCTCACCGCCGTCGGCTTACTCCTGTCGGGGTCGCTGCTGGCCGGGTGCGCCGGCGCCGCCGCCGAACCGGACGCCGACGCCGGCGCCCCGGTCCAGGGCGGCTCGCTCACCTGGGCCGTCGAGACCGAGCCGATCACCTTCAACCCGCACCAGTACGCGCAGGCCAAGGCGCGCCTGCTGGTCTGGAACAGCTTCGAGGCGCTGCTCACCCACGACGACAAGGGCGGCTACCTGCCCTGGCTCGCCAAGTCCTGGGACGTCTCGGCCGACGGCCTGACCTACACCTTCAAGCTGCGCGAGGGCGTGACCTTCCACGACGGCGAGCGGTTCGACGCCGCCGCGGTGAAGGCCAACCTCGACCAGCTGCTGGTGTCCGGCTACGCCCCCGGGGTGGCCTCGACCCAGCTCAAGAACTACCAGGACGCCAAGGTCGTGGACGCGGGCACCATCGAGGTACACCTGAAGAAGCCCGACGTGCTGATCCTGGACTTCTTCGCCTCGCCGCAGGGCGCGCAGGTCTCGCCGAAGTCGCTCAAGAGCCCCGACCTCAAGGCCGGCGGCCCCGACGTGGTCGGCACCGGGCCGTTCATCCTCGACCGCTACACGAAGGGTCAGGAGGTCCACTACAAGAAGAACCCGGCCTACCAGTGGGCCCCGGAGAACGCCGGCCACCAGGGCCCGGCCTACCTCGACGAGGTCACCTACCGGTTCCTCAAGGAGTCGTCGGTGCGCATCGGCGCGCTGACCTCCGGCCAGGTCGACGTGGTCGAGGGCGTGCCGGCCACGGAGCAGGAGCTGGTCAAGGGCGACCCGAACCTCACCTTCAGCAAGCAGCTCAACAGCGGTACCGCCTACAACTACTACTTCAACCAGGCCCGCGCGCCGTTCGACGACATCCGGGTGCGCAAGGCCTTCCGCGACGCGGTCGACGTCGACGCCGTCCTCCAGGGTGTGTACCGCGGCACGGCGACCAGGGCGTGGAGCATCGTCAGCCCGTCGAGCCAGTTCTACGACGCCACCCTGGAGAAGAGCTACGGCAACAACCCGGCGAACGCCAACAAGCTGCTCGACGAGGCCGGCTGGGCGACGAAGGACGCCGAGGGCTTCCGCACCAAGGACGGCAAGCGGCTCACGGCGCGGATCTTCCTGTCGGCGCCGTTCGTGCGGGACAAGCGCGACATCCTCGCCCAGGCCGTGCAGGCCGCGGTGAAGCAGTCCGCCGGCATCGACCTCCAGGTCAAGGTCGTCGACCAGGGCACCGCCACCGACGCGCTGAACAAGGGCGACTTCGAGGTCTTCGACAACTCCCGCGCCGACACCGACGCCGGCGCCGCGCTCACCCTGATCCTGCCCAAGGGCGCGCCGATCAACCGGCACGGGTTCACCTCGCCGGAGATCGACGACCAGGTCGCCCAGGCCCAGGCCACGCAGGACACGGCCAAACGCAGGGAGTTGTACCTCAAGCTCCAGCAGACGGTGGTCGCCGACAACGCGACGCTGCTGCCGCTGTACGCGCCGCAGGACCAGATCGCCGCGCAGAAGAAGGTCGGCGGCCTGCGGTTCGAGCCGACCGCCGGCGTGCCGGGCAGCGCGTACAACGTCTGGATCGGCAAGTAGCACCATGCTGGCCGCGATCCTGAAACGGCTGGGCAGCGGGGCGGTGGTCCTCTGGGCCGCCGCCTCCGCGGCGTACCTCGCGCTGCGGCTCGCCCCCGGCGACACCATCGACACGCTTGTCGGCGACGGTCCCGACACGCCGGTCATCCGCGCCCAGATCGCCAAGGACCTCGGCCTGGACCGGCCGGCCGTCGTGCAGTACGCCGACTACCTCTGGCGGCTGCTGCACGGCGACTTCGGCCGCTCCTACGTGCTGCAGCGGCCGGTGATCGACATCATCGGCAGCCAGATCTGGCCGACCGTGAAGCTGACCCTGGTGGCCTCGGCGTTCAGCGTGGTCATCGCGGTCGGCCTGGCGGTGCTCACCGCCGGCCGGGCCCGCTGGCTGCGCGGGCTCGTGTCCGGCGTCGAGCTGACCGTGGTGTCGGCGCCCGGCTTCCTCATCGGCATCCTGCTGCTGAGCGTCTTCTCGTTCCGGCTCGGCTGGTTCCCGGTCTCCGGCGACCGCGACGCGTCGGCGCTGGTCCTGCCGGCGCTCGCGCTGGCGCTGCCGATCGGCGGGATCCTCAGCCAGGTCATCCGGGAGGGGCTGGAGCGGGCGCTGGACGAGCCGTTCGCGGTGACCGCCCGGTCCCGCGGGCTGACCCGGCTGGCCCTGGTCTGGCGGCACGCCCTGCGCCACGCGCTGCTGCCCGCGGTGACCCTCGCCGGCACGCTCATCGGCTTCATGCTGAGCGCCGCCGTCGTCGTCGAGCGGGTGTTCGGCCGGCCCGGCCTCGGCGAGGTCGCCACCGAGGCGGTCGGCAGCAAGGACATCCCGGTCGTGCTGGCCGTGGTGATGCTGGCCGCCGCGATCTACGTCGCGCTGAGCCTGCTGGCCGACCTCGCGTACCTACTGATCGACCCGCGACTGCGGAAGGGCTGAGGATCGATGACCGCCACGCTCGAAGCACCCATTGTCGTCGATGTCGCGGCTCCTCCCCCGGCCCGGCCGCGGCCCACCCCCGGCGTCGTCGCCGCAGTGGTCTTCCTGGCGTTGATCGCCGTCGCCGTCGCCGCACCCGGGCTGCTGGCCGGGACCGACCCGCTCGCCGCCGACCCGATGCGCGCGCTGGAGGCGCCGAGCGCCGCGCACTGGTTCGGCACGGACCAGCTGGGCCGTGACGTGTTCACCCGGGTCGTCCACGGCGCGCGCTACTCGCTGAGCATCGGCGTCGCGTCCACGCTGCTGTCGGTCGTCGCCGGCGGGCTCCTGGGGCTGGTCGCCGGTCTCGCGCCGCGCACCGTCGACGAGGTGCTCAGCCGGGCGCTCGACGTGCTGTCGGCGTTTCCCGAGGTACTGCTGGCGCTGCTGTTCATCGCGTTCACCGAGCCCGGCACGCCCAGCCTGATCATGGCGATCGCCCTGTCGTTCGCGCCCCGGTACGGCCGGATGGTCCGGGCCCAGACGCTGCTCGTGCGGCGGTCCGGCTACGTCGAGCAGGCGGTGACGTTCGGGCTGTCGCGCGTGCGGCTCGTCTGGCGGCACGTGCTGCCCAACGTGCTCGGCCCGCTGCCGATCCTGGCCACGATCGGTCTCGGCGCCGCTGTCGTCAACGCGGCCGCGCTGTCGTTCCTCGGCATGGGACCCCAGCCGCCGTCGCCCGAGTGGGGCGCGATGCTCTCGGAGAGCCGCAACTACCTGCGGGTGGCCTGGTGGGCGGCGATCCTGCCGGGCGCCACGCTCACCCTGACCGTCATCGCGCTCACCGCGGTCGGCCGCCGGCTGCAGGCGCGGTTCGAGGGGAGGCACTGATGGCGCCGCTGGTGTCCGTCGACAACCTGCGCGTGACGTTCCGCGGCCCGATCGAGGCCGTGCGCGGGATCAGCTTCGAGATCGAGCGCGGCGAGTGCGTGGCGATCGTCGGCGAGAGCGGCTCGGGCAAGAGCGTGACCGCCCGGACCCTGGTCGGCCTGGCCGGTGACTCGGCGGTGGTACGGGCGGATCGGCTCGTCGTCGACGGGCGCGACACGAGCGGCTTCACCGACCGGGACTGGCGCCGGCTGCGCGGGCGCGCCACCGGCCTCGTGCTGCAGGACGCGCTCGTGTCGCTCGACCCGCTCAACACGGTCGGCCAGGAGATCGGCGAGGTGCTGCGCACCCACCGCATCGGCACCGCGTCCGACCGCTCGGCCCGGGTGACCGCACTGCTGTCGTCGGTCCACGTGCCCGAGCCGGCGCTCCGCGCGCGCCAGTACCCGCACCAGCTCTCCGGCGGCCTGCGCCAGCGGGCCCTCATCGCCTCGGCGATCGCGGCCGACCCGCCGCTGCTCATCGCCGACGAGCCGACCACGGCCCTCGACGTCACCGTGCAGGCGCAGCTGCTGCGGCTGCTGGCCGAGCGGCGCGCGGCCGGCTCGGCGCTGCTGCTGGTGAGCCACGACCTCGCCGTGGTGGCGGGGATCGCCGACCGGGTCCTGGTGATGCGCGCGGGCGAGATCGTCGAGCAGGGCCCGGCCGCGACGCTGTTGTCGGCGCCGTCGCACCCCTATACGCGGCTGCTCCTGGCCGCCGTGCCCACCGCGGCCTCACGCGGGCAGCGGCTCAGCGTGGTCGAGCGCACCCCGCTGCCGCCCCGCGCGGTCTCCCCTGACCGGATCGTCCTGTCGGCCACCGGCGTCCATAAGCACTACGGCGCCCGCCACGCGGTGAACGACGTCTCGTTCACGCTGGCCCGCGGCGAGACGCTCGGCGTGGTCGGCGAGTCCGGCTCGGGCAAGACGACCCTGGCCCGGATCGCGCTCGGCCTGGTCGAGCCGACGGCCGGTACCGTGCGCCTCGGCGACGTGCCGTGGACCGGCGTCCCCGAGCGTCGCCGCCGCCCACACCGCCGGCGGCTGCAGGTGGTGTCGCAGGACCCGTTGAGCTCGTTCGATCCGCGGTACACGGTGGAGCAGCTGGTCGGCGAGCCGCTGGGCCTGCGCGGCCAGGCGCGCCGGGACCGCGTGGTCGAGCTGCTGGAGCGCGTCGGGCTCGGTGCCGGCGACCTGCGCCGCTACCCGCGGCGGATGTCGGGCGGGCAGCGGCAGCGGGTGGCGATCGCCCGGGCGGTGGGCCCGCGCCCGGACGTGCTGGTGTGCGACGAGCCGGTGTCGGCGCTGGACGTGTCGATCCAGGCTCAGGTTCTCGATCTGCTGGCGGAGCTGCAGGCGGCGGACGGCACGGCGCTGCTGTTCATCTCCCATGACCTGGGCGTGGTGCACCACTTGGCGGACCGTGTCCTGGTGATGCACGACGGCCGGGTGGTGGAGGAGGGCCCGGTAACGTCGGTCTTCACGGCCCCGGCGCACGACTACACCCGCTCGCTGCTGGCCGCCCTGCCCACCCTCTCGCCGGCCTCGAGCGGGCGCCCCTGACCGTCGGCCGGCGTCGCCGGCTGCGGCTCCGACCCGCGATTGATGATGGCCTGCGCGGCCCCGCGTCATGATCGTGGGAAACATCCGGCTGCCATGGCGACCAGAAGTTTCCCTTGATCATGGCGAGCCCGGGCACGGCCATGATCCATGGAGCGTTCTGGTTGCCATGGCAGCCGGAACGCGCCATCGATCATGAAGACGGGCCGTTGAGGCCCGAGCGTCAGGCAACCGAGGCGTACACCGCGGCCGGCTGGGTCAGCTCCGCCTGGTCGCGCGGCGTGCCCCGCCCCGGTCGATCGACTCCGCCGTCGCCGACGCCCGCCGCACGGCCGCACCCCTCATGGAGGTGCTGATCAATCCACCCTGGCCCAGGAGGGACCATCACGAGCATCGAACGACGCCTCCATTCCGCCGAGCCGGGGGTGGCCGATAGCGGGCGGCGGTGGCGTAAATCCTACTATGCGGATGGGATATCGACAGTGCGGCCGCATGGATCTAGCGTTGGGATCATGAGTCACGACGTGCTGGACATCCCGGCGTGGGCGGCGCTGGCCGGCCCGCACCGGCGGTTCGCCGAGGTGAGCGGCCGGGCCGTGCGGTACCACCCAGAGGTCGCGCTGTTCGGAGCCGTAGCACCCGACGCCGGCGACGACGCCTGGGACGACGTGGCGAAGCTCGCCGGCCCCGCCGAGGTGGTCACCGTCGTCGGTGAAGCTCCCCCGCCACCCGCGGCCTGGGAGGTCGTGCTGGAGATCCCGGGCGTCCAGCTCGTCGACGTCGCCCTCGAGGCCGCGCACGACCCGGAGGCCGTACGGCTAACGGCGGCCGACGTGCCCGAGATGCTCGACCTGGTCGAGCGGACCCAGCCGGGACCGTTCCGGGCGCGGACCATCGAGCTCGGCACGTACCTCGGCCTGCGCCACAACGGCAGGCTCATCGCGATGGCGGGTGAGCGCATGCACCCGCCCGGCTGGACCGAGATCAGCGCGGTGTGCACCGACCCGGGGTACCGCGGCCGAGGTCTCGCCACCCGCCTCGTCAAGGCGGTCGCGGCCGGCATCCGCGAGCGCGGCGAGCAGCCGTTCCTGCACGCCTCGGCGTCGAACATCAACGCGATCCGGCTGTACGAGGCGCTCGGCTTCCGGCTGCGCCGCCACACGACGTTCCGGGCGGTCCGCACCCCGGGCTGAACTTGGCCCAATGAACCGCGCCGGGGATTGGCACTTCTGCGGACCAAGCCGGCGGCGTTGGATCGGGTGGTGACCTACGTTGACATGTGGTTCGACCCGAAGTGCCCGTGGGCCTGGAACACCTCGCGCTGGCTGCTGGAGGTCGAGCGCGTGCGGCCGGTGACGGCCCGGTTCCACGTCATGAGCCTCTGGCTGCTCAACCGGGACCGCGAGGGGCTCGAGGCCTGGTACGCCGAGTGGCTGCGCGACACGCTCGGGCCGGTGCGGGTGCTCGTCGCGGCCGCCGAGCGCTACGGCGAGCCGGTGCTGCGCGAGCTGTACACGGCGCTCGGCGACCGCATCCACCACAACCGCGAGCCGATCGGCCCCGGTCTCCACACGGGCGCCCTGACCGCGCTGGGCCTCGATCCGCGGCTGGCCGAGGCGGCGGAGTCGGACGCCTTCGACGCGGCACTGCGGCGCAGCCACCACGCCGGCCTGGACCCGGTCGGCGAGGACCTCGGCACACCCGCGATCCACGTCGGGGACACCGCCTTCTTCGGGCCGGTGGTTTCTCCGGTACCCCGGGGAGAGGCCGCCGGCCGCCTGTTCGACGGCGTCGTGGCGGTGGCGGCGACGCCCGGCTTCGCGGAACTGAAGCGCGCCCGCAACGGGTCACCGCGAGTGGACTGACCGTCGCACAATGGAGCCATGCTGCCGCCGGCCCCAGCGCCCGACGCCGTGATGTTCCGCACCACACCCTGGCGGACGGCGGGCTACATCGCCGTCACCGCGCTCGCCGCCTGGTGCGGCGCGGCCACCACCATCATGATCATGTCCATCGCCACCGGCGGGTTCTGGCGCGGCGTCGAGTTCGCGTTCTCGGCGACGGTGATCGCCCCGGCCATCGTGGGTTCCGCCCTGGGCATCTGGCTCGGCGGCGCGATGCGGGTGTGGGCCAGGGTCTCGGCGGCCGGGGTGGAGCTGGGCAACCCCCGCTCGCTGCTGATCGCGTGGCCCGACGTCGAGACGGCGGTGCAGCGCGGCCGCTGGATCTTCACGACCGTCGAGGTCGTCCTGCGGCACGACGCCCCGGTCGCGCTGCAGGAGGCGAAGGGCCGGCTGCCGCGGGAGCGGGTGCGCGCGGGACGCCGCGGTTACCCGGTCTGGCCCGCGCTCTACGCGGGCGGGACGGACGCGTTCGCGGCCGCCCTCCGGGAGCACGGGGTCGAGGTCAGGCGACCGTAGCCGGAACGGCGTCCAGCAGCGCCCAGTCGTGGCTGATGTCGGCCGCCGCCCGCAGCAGCTTCGGCAGGTGGTGCTCGGTCAGGTGCTCGACCGAGGTCTCGGCGGCGTGGACCGTCACGTTGATGGCGGCCACCACGCGGCCGTCGCCGTTGCGCACGGCCGTGGCCACCGAGCGGATGCCCGGCGCCAGGTCCTGGTCGGCCAGGGCCCAGCCCTTCGCGCGGACCTCGCGCAGGGCCGCGTCGAGGGCCGCGCGGTCCGGCTGCCAGCGCGCGTCGAGGCCGGCCCGGCTGGGCTCGTCGAGCACGGCGGTGAGCTCGTCCGGGGACAGGGCGGCCAGCAGTACCTTGCCCATCGAGGTCGCCGGCGCGGGGAAGCGCGTGCCGATCTGCACCGCCAGGGTGACGAGCTTCGGCACGGCCACCCGCGCGACGTAGACGATGTCGGAGCCGTCGAGCTGGGCCATCGAGGTCGACTCGCCGGTCTGCGCGACGAGCCGCTGCATGTGCGGGCGGGCGACGTCCCAGACGCTGAGCGCGTTGACGTACGCCATCCCGAGCTCCAGGACGCGCGGCGTGAGGGTGAACCCGCGGTCGGCGCGGACGTAGCCGAGCTCCTCCAGGGTGAGCAGGATGCGCCGGACGGTGGGCCGGGCCAGCCCGGTCTCGCTCGCGACCTCGCTGAGCGTCATGACCGGGCGGCCCGGCTTGAAGCAGCGCAGCACGTCGAGCCCGCGGGCGAGAGCCTCGATGAAGTCCGGTCCCGCGTCGCGTGCCATCGGCTGCTCCTTCAGTCGTTCCCGCCATGCTTCCACTGCGCGGAGCCGGCGTCCCACTCGGTGTACGTGTAGGGATTGTCCAGCACCTTGGTCTCCGGGACGTCGGGGTTCATGCCCCGCTGCCACGCCTCCTCGCCCATGACCCCGACGAGGTGCTCGACCGTGCGCTCCACGGCCGCGCGGGCCCCGGCCAGGTCCACGTCCACGAGCCGGCCGTCGCGCTTCACGACCCGGCCGTTGACGAGCACCGTGTGGACGTCGGCGCGCTGGGCCTGGAAGGCGACGTGGCCGTAGGCGTTGAGGATCGGGAACATCACCGGCGAGTGGTCGTTCTTGAGCAGGACCACGTCGGCCTTCTTGCCCACTTCGAGGCTGCCGATCTTGCCGTCGAGGCCGAGGGCCTTCGCGCCACCCCGGGTCGCCCAGTCGACCACCTGCTCGGCGCGCAGGTGCACGTGGGTGACCGTATCGGCGCGGCCGTGGGCCTCCATGTGCTCGCGGGAGCGGTCAGCGCCGAGGGTCGAGCGCATGGCGGAGAACAGGTCACCGCTCCACCAGACGCTGGTGTCCATCGACAGCGAGACGGGGATGTCGTGGTCGCGCAGCTGCCAGGTTGGCGGGTACCCCTGCCCCGCGCTCTGCTCGCTCTCGGTCGAGACCGAGACGGAGCCGCCGGTGGCGGCGATGCGGTGGTACGAGTCATGCGTCAGCGTCGCGGCGTGCACGTAGATCGTCGACGGGGTCATGAACCCGTGCTCGTGCATGAGCCGGATCCCGTCGTCGTTGGTCGCGCCCCACACCCCGGCGTGGGTGGTCACGGGCACGCCGAGCTCGCGGGCCACCTCGAACGCCGCCTTCTCCGGGAACGCCGGGTCGCCGGTGACGTCGAAGGCCATCTGGAAGCCGAGCATGTCGTCGCCGGGCCGGATGCGCCGGTTGACGAAGTCGCGGAACTCGGGGCTGGCCGACCACTGCCACGGCCCCTGCTGGATGTTGCCGTAGGCCAGGACGAAGCGGCCGGGGACGGACTGCAGGGCGTCGACGGCCGCGTCGGCGTGCTGCGTGGTCTGCAGCCCGTGCGACCAGTCGACGGTGGTGGTGACGCCGGCGTCGAGCGCCTCGAGCGCGGCGAGCACGTTGCCGGCGTGGATGTCCTCGGGACGGAAGTGCTTGCCGGACTCCAGGTAGTACCAGACGAAGTACTGCGTGAGCGTCCAGTCGGCGCCGTAGCCGCGCATCGCGGTCTGCCACATGTGCCGGTGGGTGTCGATCATGCCCGGCATGACGATGCCGCCGGAGGCGTCGATCTCGGTGGCGCCCTCCGGGGCGGTGAGGCCGGGCCCGATCTCGGCGATGCGGTCGTCGACGACCAGGACGTCGGCGGCGGGGTGAACCGTGTGGGTGTCGTCCATCGTGAGGACCAGGCCGTTGCGGAAGAGCACCGCGCTCATCGCAGTCTCCAATCTCGGACGCAAGTCCGCCAGGCGGTCAGGCTGGTCAGGTGACGGAATTCTCATCCCGTCGACCACCAGTGTCAACGCCTGGCGGACAGATGTCCGCTCAGCGGCTGGGCAATGGCAGCCAAGCCAGGACATCCCGGATTCGCGCGTCCCAGTAGACCCAGTCGTGCGCACCCGGCCCGAAGTCGGTGGTCAGCGGCGCCCCGCATGCGTCGCGAAAGGCGAGGTTGCCGGGGTACAGCGGATCCTCGGTCCCGCAGGCGACGTACATCGCCGGCGGATCGCCGACCGTCCGCACGAGGTGGAGCAGATCGTCGCCGGTGCCGGCCACGCCCGCCGGGTCGCCGAAGATCCGCTCCCACATGCGCGGGTCGCCCGGCGGGCACCCGTCGGACATCCGGCCGACGAGGTC
The DNA here is from genome assembly GCF_022095675.1 of Dactylosporangium sp. AC04546. Lineage (GTDB taxonomy): Bacteria > Actinomycetota > Actinomycetes > Mycobacteriales > Micromonosporaceae > Dactylosporangium. The sequence continues at coordinate 25,181 of NZ_JAHYSG010000044.1, forward strand.
GAGCGCGCCGGAGAGGCTCGCCACTGCGGCGAACCGCTCCGGGTGGCGCAGTGCGAGCTTCATGGCGCCGTAGCCGCCCATGGACAGCCCGGCGACGAAGTTGTCGGCGCGGCGGTCGGACAGCCGGAAGAGGCGGCGGGCCGTGCGGGGCAGCTCCTCGCTGACGAACGTCCAGTACGGCCGGCCCCACACCTCGTCGGTGTAGAAGCTGCGGTGCGCCTGCGGCATCACCACCGCGATCCCGAGGTCGGCGGCGTAGCGCTCGACGGACGTGTTGCGGGTCCAGGCGGTGTCGTCGTCGGTGAGTCCGTGCAGCAGGTACAGGGTCGGGAAGTCGGTCCCCGCGTCGGGCAGGAGGACCGTCATCGAGGTGCCGAAGCCGAGGACGTCGGAGAAGAAGTCGCAGCGCAACAGGGCCATCACTGCACTGTAGAAAACAGTCGGGAAATTGACAGGATCACGACCCTGGGATGCCCACTCCTTCCAACGTGAGCCAGGCTTCTTGGAACGGTTCCAACAAGATGCACAGATATGTCCTGTCGGATCTCCTACATTCCACCGGAATCGGGCCTTCGGCACCGCCTGTGGAATCGCTCCCAAGGCAGAAAACGGCAGCTCAGGACAGTGATCACGAATCGCCGCCGCGGCCCGGTGCCCCCCGTTTTACCGACTCTGCGCGATGGCCGGTTGCGCATACGATCAGCCTTGCCCGAGGGGGTGAGTGGTTACCGGGAAAAAGATCGGAGGCCGGGTCGTTGCTGGACACTGCCGCGCCCCGATCGGCGACACCGGAAACGCCCCCCGCGAAGCGGTCGAAAACACCTCGGCAGCGACTCACGCGGGCCCAGCGGCGGGCCGAGCGCCGCCAGCGCAAGCTCGCCGAGACGCACCGCTCCTACGAGGCCTGCAACGAGCTCGCCGGGCCGCTCACCACGCCCGCCGCGCCGCACCAGCCGGTCGTCTTCCGGCGCACCGCCCGCCCGTGGCAGCGCGTCATGCTGACCCTGCTCATCGCGGCCAACTTTCTCACCGGCCTGGTCTTCCTGGGCTGGCTGGTGCTGCCGCAGCACATCCCCGGCCCGCGCGTGCTGCACGTCCACGCGGGCGACTGGCACGTGATCGTCGCGCGGGTCGCGTTCTGCTTCGTCGTGCTCGTCGAGGGCGTGCGGCTGCTGCAGAACATCGCGGTGTGGGTGTTCGCGTGGAAGGCGCGCGACCCGGTGCCGATGGTGCCCGAGCGCGGCCTGCGCATCGCGATGCTCACCACGATCGTGCCGTCGAAGGAGCCCATCGACGTCGTCGAGCGCTCGCTGATGGCGATGCAGAAGGTTCGGTACCCCGGGCAGGTCGACGTCTGGATCCTGGACGAGGGCGACGACCCGCGGGTCAAGGCGATGGCCAAGCGGCTGGGCGTGCACCACTTCAGCCGCAAGGGCCGCCCGGAGTTCAACCAGGAGCACGGCGCGTTCCGCGCGAAGACCAAGTCGGGCAACCACAACGCCTGGCGGGCCACCCACGAGCACGTCTACGACGTGGTGGCGCAGATGGACCCCGACCACGTGCCGCTGCCGAGCTTCCTGGAGCGGACCGTCGGCTACTTCCGCGACCCCGACGTGGCCTTCGTCGTCGCCCCGCAGGTGTACGGCAACATGTACAACGGGTGGGTCGTGCACGGGGCGTCGGTCCAGCAGTACCTCTTCAGCGGCCTCATCGAGCGCGGCGGCAACGGCCTCGACGCGCCCCTGCTCATCGGCACCAACCACCTCTACCGGCCGCTCGCCTGGGCCCTCATCGACGGCTACCAGGACTCGATCATCGAGGACCACCTCACCAGCATGGTCGTGATGGGCGCGAAGAACCCGCTCACCGACCGCCGCTGGAAGGGCGTGTACACGCCCGACGTGCTCGCGATCGGCGAGGGCCCGACCAGCTGGACCGACTACTTCAACCAGCAGAAGCGCTGGGCCTACGGCGTCTGGGAGATCCTGCTGCGCCGCAGCCGCCCGCACCTGCGCCGGCTCAGCGCGGCCCAGCGGCTCTGCTACGGCCTCGTGCAGTCCTACTACCCGAGCGTGGCGCTGTCCGCCGTCTCGGGCGTCGCCGCCACCGGGGCCTACCTGGGCCTGGGCGTCAACGCGGCGAAGATCGAGTGGCAGCCCTGGCTCGCCCTCTGGGGCGCCAGCATGGGCACCTGGGCGCTGCTGTGGCTGTGGTTGCGCCGGTTCAACCTGGCCCGCCACGAGCGCAAGGAGATCGGCTTCCACGGCATGTTCCTGGCGCTGTTCGCGGTGCCGATCTACGTGGCCGCGGGCACGGCCGCGCTGCTGCGCCGCCCGCTCGCCTACGCGGTCACCGCCAAGGGGCGGCTGCGCAGCGTCGACGGCCCGAAGACCTTCCGGACCCACTTCGTGTGGGCGTCCGTGGGCGCCGCGCTGATCGGGTCGAGCTTCTACTTCGGGTACGACTCGATCGCCCTGCGCTTCTGGGCCGGCCTGTCCGTCGCCGTCGGGCTGTTCCCGCCGCTCATCGCGTTCGGCACCTGGCTGCGCGAGCGGCGGCTCGAGGAGCCCGAGGAGGAGCAGCTGCCCCCGACGCTCATCATGACGATCAAGGCGACGGCCTCCGCGCACGCGTCCCTCGACGTGTCGGACCTGCCCACCGTGGCCGGCATCCCGGTGGTACCGCACGCCGGCGTGCCCGCGCCCCGGGTTCCGGCCGGGGAGACGACATGATCACACTGCCCCGGATCATGTTCCTGGCGCTGCTGGTCATCGGCGGCTACGTGTTCGTCGTCGCGCCGCGCGTCGAGTCCTCGCCGGTCGCGACGTGGCAGTCGCAGGTCGCGGAGCCGACGCCGACGTTCACGCCGTCGCCGAAGGCCAAGGACCCCGAGCAGTTCCCGCCGGTCGGCAAGGCGTTCTTCGGCATCTTCACCGATCGCGGCCCGGGCGACCTCACCGACTACAACGGGTTCGTGCAGGCCGCCGGCCGCGGGCCGCAGGTGATGATGTTCGCCCAGGGCTGGGCCACCCACAAGAAGTTCGACCGCCAGCCGTTCGACCGCATCGTCAACCGCGGCATGCTGCCGATGCTCGGCTGGGAGCCGTGGAACTACCGCGTGGAGTCCAAGGTGGACACCGAGCGCGGCACGCAGCCCGAGTACCGGCTCGCGAAGATCACCGGCGGGGCGTACGACGCCTACATCAAGTCCTACGCCGAGGGGATCAAGGCGCTCGGCTACCCGGTGGCGCTCCGGTTCGCGCATGAGATGAACGGTTACTGGTACCCCTGGTGCGAGTCCGCCAACGGCAACAAGCGCGGCGACTACGTGGCAGCGTGGAAGCACGTCCACGACCTGTTCGACGCGGCCGGGGCCCGCAACGTCATCTGGGTGTGGAGCCCCAACGTCGTCTACGAGAACTCGACGCCGCTGTCCCAGCTGTACCCCGGGGACGACTACGTCGACTGGGTCGGCCTGTCGGGCTACTACGGCACGGTCGGCATGGAGACCTACCAGACGTTCGAGCAGATCTACCGGAACACGCTCAGCGAGCTCAAGCAGGTGTCGAAGCGGCCCATCGTGGTCACCGAGGTCGCCGCCACCGACGCCGCCGGGCGCAAGGCGGAGTGGATCACCGACCTGCTCAAGACCCTGCCGAAGCACCCGGAGATCATCGGCTTCATGTGGTACGAGTCGGTCAAGGAGACCGACTGGCGGATCTCGGTCTCGAAGACGGCGTCGGCGGCCTTCGCCCAGGGCGTCGCGCAGCCGTACTTCTCGGTGACGTGGTCGCCCGACACTGTGCCCCGCCGGACGCTGCCCGCCGTCGCGGCCTCGGCGTCGCCGTCGGCCTCGCGATCGGCCTCGCCGACTCCGTCGGCCTCCCGATCCAGATAGTGCTTGTTGTCGTACCCCGCCGCTAGCATGGCGCGCACCGGTCAATCGTCCTAGGAGATCTCGATGTTGGGTAGGCCGTCGTGGTGAACATGACGCCCGGCGGGTTCGTCGTCGGCATCGACCTGGGCACGTCCAACACCGTGGCCGTCATCCGGTCCCCCGACGGCCGCCGCCGTCCCGTGCTGTTCGACGGCGCCCCGCTGATGCCCTCGTCCGTGTTTCTGCAGGACAACGGGCAGCTCGCGGTGGGCCGCGACGCGCAGCGGCTTGCCCAGCTCGACCCGGGGCGCTACGAGCCCAACCCGAAGCGGCGCATCGACGAGGCGTCGGTGCTGCTCGGCTCGGTGGAGATCCCGACCGTGCAGGTGCTCGCCGCCGTCCTGCGCTCGGTCGGCAACGGCATCAGCGAGATCACTCGGTTCCCTCCGCCCGCCGTGCTGACCTACCCGGCGTCGTGGGGCCAGATGCGCCGCTCGCTGCTGCACGACGCCGCCGTGGCGGCCGGCTTCCCGCAGGTCACGCTGGTGCCCGAGCCGGTGGCCGCCGCGCGATACTTCATCAGCGCCCTCAACCACCCGCTCCCCCGCGGCTCGGCCATGGTCGTCTACGACTTCGGCGGCGGCACGATCGACATCGCCGTGGTCCGCAACGACGACCAGGGCTTCACCGTGATCGGCTCCGGCGGCCTGGAGGACGTCGGCGGCCTCGACATCGACGCCGCCCTGGTCGAGCTGCTCGGCGAGGTGCTGCGCACCTCCGAGCCCGACGTGTGGCGCCGCCTGGAGCAGCCACTCACCTCGCAGGACCGCCGCGACCGGCGCCTGTTCTGGGAGGACATCCGCGGCGCCAAGGAGATGCTGTCGCGCCAGACGGTCGCCCCGGTCTCCGTCCCCGGCGTCGAGGCCGCGCTCCACCTCACCCGCGAGGAGCTCGAGCGCAAGATCGGCCCGATGATCCGGCGCACGGTCGCCGAGACGGCCCGGGTCGTCCAGCAGTGCCACCTGCAGCCCGACCAGCTCGCCGGCATCATGCTCGTCGGCGGCTCCTCCCGGGTGCCGCTCGTGGCCCGCATGCTGCACCGCGAGCTCCAGCTCGCGCCGACCGTCCTCGAGCAGCCGGAGCTGCCGGTCGCCGAGGGCGCCGTCGTGCACCCGGCCGAGCTGACCACCGACGGCCGCTTCGGCGTCGCGACCGGCTCGGCGTCGGTCGGCGGCACGGCGGCCGCGTTCGGGGCGCCGCCGCCCGGCACCGGCTATGGCCCGCCGTCCCAGGGCTACGGCCCGCCCGGGCAGGCGTCGCCGGCCGGCTACGGCCCTGCGACCGGCCAGGGCTCACCCTCCGGCTACGCTCCCGCGGCCGGCTACGGGCCGCCGACCGGGCAGACCGCGCCCGGCTACGGCGTGCCGGCCGGGCAGGCATCACCCGGCTACGGGCCGCAGCCGGGCCAGACCGGGCCTGGGCACACCGCACCGGGGCAGACCGCGCCCGGCTACGGGCCGCCGGGCCAGACCGGGTCCGGGCAGACTCCGCCGGGGCAGACCGCGCCGGGCTACGGCGTGCCGGCGGGGCAGGCCTCGCCGGCCTACGGGCCGCCGCCCGGTCAGGGATCGCCCGGCGGCTACGGGCCGCCGCCCGGCCAGACCGGGCCGGGCCAGACCGCACCGGGCTACGGCGGGCAGACCGGCCAGACCGGCCAGACCGCGTACGGGGTGCCGGCCCAGCCGGCCTCGGCCGAGGACCTGCCCACCGGGCAGCCGCTGTGGGGCGACCGGGAGTATCGGCCCGCCCACGTCGAGCAGCCGATCACCGACCCCACCGGCGGCGGGGCACCGTCGGGCTACGTGTCGCCGCCCCCGGGCACCGAGTCCGTGCAGCAGTTCCACGTGCCGACCCAGCCGACGCCGTCGGGCGGCATCCCCGCCCAGACCGGCTACGGCGCGGCCGCCTCGGCCGCGCCCACCTCGGCCCCGCCGGTCTCCGGCGTGCCCTTCTCCGCCCCGCCGGTGTCGGGCATCCCGTCCTCCGCGCCGCCGATGGGCGGGCGGTCCGGCGTCGTGTACGGGGGCGCCGCGCCCGTCTCGTCGATGCCGGCCATCGACGCGCCGGTCTCCGGCGTGCCGGTCAGCGGGCCGGCGGGTCCCGCCTATCCCGTGACCGGCGCTCCGGTCTCACCGGTCTCGCCGGCCGCGGCACCGGTGTCGCCGGGCGCCGCGGTCGCCGGCTACGCGGCGTCGCCCATCGCCACGCCGAGGCCACCGGCCTCCCCCGACGACCCGGTCGTCGCACCGCCGAAGCCGCCCGTGGTCGACCCGGGCGGCGGCGGCAAGCGCCGCGGCGCGCTCATCGCCGCCCTGGTCGCGCTGGTGGTGCTCATCGGCGGCGGCGCCTGGGCGTGGACGGCGCTGCGCGACAAGAGCACCGACGGCGGCGAGGAGACCCCGGACCCGATCGGCGCCTGGACGAAGCTGCCCGACGTGCCGACCGCGCTCAACGGCAACAAGACCGGCATCGAGGGCGCCGGCGCGGCGGTGGTGAAGAACAAGCTGTACGTGATCGGCGGCTTCACCGCGCAGGACCCGCGCCAGCAGATCAACTCGGTCTGGGTGTACGACCTGAGCCAGGGCGACACGGGCAAATGGACCGAGGGGCCGGACCTGCCGAAGCCGCTGAGCCACATGGCCGTCGTGGTCGACCGCAACGACACGCTGTGGGTGCTCGGCGGCTGGGCCTCCGACGGCGCCACCGACCAGGTGATCCAGCTCAGCACCGACGGCAGGGCGTGGGACCAGAAGGCGCCGCTGCCGGAGCCGCGGCTGTCGGGCGCGGCGGTGTACGACGGCCTGGGCATCATCTTCGCCGGCGGCACGGACAAGGACGGCAACGCCACCGACACGATCTACGGCCTGAACAAGACCGGCGACGGCTGGGACCACGTCGGCAACCTCCAGCACCCGCGGGAGAAGCTGGCCGCGGTGAGCGACGGCGCGGGCAACGTGCTGCTCATCGGCGGCACGTACAAGAGCCAGGAGCTCGTCTACGACGACGTCGAGGCCCTCGCCAACCGCAAGCCGAAGGGCACCGACCTCAAGCTCGACCACCCGCGCGAGGGCCCGGCGGGCGTCAACATCCAGGGCATCGGCCTGTGCGTGCTGGGCGGCAACAAGGGCAACGACGAGTACTTCGACTGGTGGTGCCAGGACGCGTCGAAGACCCCGCTGCTGCCGCAGCTGGAGATGCCCCGCTCGGGCATCGCCCTGGCCACGTCCGCCGGCGCGGTGTACGCGATCGGCGGCTACAACGGCGCCAAGAACCTCCACGGCACGAGCACGGTCGAGGTCTTCCGCCCGAACAAGTAGCGAGGCTACGGGGAGAGGGCGCCGACCTGCTTCACGTGGCGGAGGGTCGGGGCCGTCTCCACGCGCTCGACGCCCTGGAGGGGGCCGACCCGCCGGGTCAGGTACTCGTACAGGGCGTGCATGTCGGGGCAGATCACCGTCGCGAACAGGTTCGTCTCGCCCGTGGTCGCCACCGCGAACACCACCTCGCGATGGCCGGCCAGGGCCTGGCCGACCGTCGCCAGGTGGGCGGGGGCGACCGTGAGCCACAGCATGACGCGCACCGGGTAGCCGAACAGGGACGGGTCCATCTCCACGTCGAAGAACAGGGCGCCCGTGCGGCGCAGCTGCTCCAGGCGGCGGCGGACCGTGGACTCCGACCAGCCCGTGGCCCGGGCCAGCTCCGGGTAGCCGAGGCGGCCGTCGCGGTTCAGGGCCACGAGCAGCGGGCGGTCGGACGGGAGGAGCTCGGCGCCGTCCTGCAACGGGACCCCGGCGCGCAGTTCGGCGATCTCGTCCGCGGTGAGGGACGAGTCGCGGGCCTCGCCGCCGACCGGGCCGCCGGCGAAGTGGTGGATCAGGCAGTGGGCGCGCACGGCGACCACGCGCGGGGTGCGCGGGAGCTTCTGCAGGAGCAGCTGCTCACGGTCGGCCGGGTCGGGGTTCTGGATGTGGCACGTGACCTCGGTACCGCCGGATGCGAGGGTGACCCACGACGTGTCGGGGCGGCGGGCGAGCGCGTCGGCGATGGCCGCCGCGCTGTCCGGGGTCGCCTGGAGGCGGATCATCCACATGTCGTAGCCGAGGCGCACGCCGTCCGGCAGGCCGGCCACGCGCAGGCCGGCGTCGGTGCGCAGCCGGCGGTAGCGGCGCGCCACCGTCTGGTCGGAGACCCCGAGGACGGCGGCGAGCGTGCTGAACGGGACGCGGCCGTCGATGCGCAGGGCGTCGGTGATGCGGTGGTCGAGCGTGTCGAGTTCCACCATCACAACGTAGCTCGTGTCGGAATCCGGCAGGGCCAGCGGCGCAGCTATGGCGTGACCGCCAGACCAGGCACCTTCGACGGCATGCGCAAATGGTTTCCCCTGATCGCGGTGTCGATCGGTACGTTCATGCTGCTCGTCGACGTCACGATCGTGGTCGTCGCCCTGCCGGCGCTCGCCGGCGATCTCGGCGCCACGCCCGAGGGCCTGCAGTGGGTGCTCGACGGCTACGCCCTCGCACTGGCCGCGCTGGTGCTCGGCGCCGGGGCGCTCGCCGACCGGCACGGCCGCAAGCGGCTGTACCTCGCCGGGACCGCCCTGTTCGCCGTGGCGTCGCTGGCGTGCGCGCTGGCGCCGAACGCCGGGCTGCTGGTCGCGGCGCGGTTCGTGCAGGGCGTCGGCGGCGCGGCGATGTTCGCGACGACGGTCGCGATCCTCAGCGTCGCGTACCACGGCCGCGACCGCGGCGTCGCGTTCGGCGTGTGGGGCGCGGTCAACGGCGCCGCCGCGGCGGCCGGCCCGATCGCCGGCGGCCTGCTCACCGAGCACCTGAGCTGGCACTGGATCTTCCTCGTCAACCTCCCCGTCAGCCTGCTGGCAATCTGGTTCACGGTCCGCGGCGTCACCGAGTCGCGCGGCCGCGCCGGCGCCCGCTTCGACCTGCCGGGCACGCTGACGTTCACCCTGGCCGCGGGCGCGGTCACGTTCGGCCTGATCCGCGGCGGCGAGGCCGGCTGGACCGCGCCGCTGACCCTGTCGGCGTTCGCGGTGAGCGCGGTGGCCCTCGTGGTCTTCGTCGCCGTCGAGCGCGCGAGCGACCACCCGATGCTGGACCTGCGCCTCTTCACCCAGCGCTCGTTCGCGATCCTGATGGTGGCGGCGGTACTGGCGCAGGCCGCGGCGTTCGCGTACCTGCCCTTCACGACGGTGTGGCTGCAGCAGTTCCTCGGCAACGGGCCGGTGGACGCGGGCCTGCTCGGTGCGCTGCCCATGAGTGCCGCGGCCTTCGTGGCGGGCGCGTCCGCCGGCCGCTTCCTGCAGCGCGTCGCCCCGCGCTGGACGATCGGCGCCGGCCTGCTGCTCGTCGCGGCCGGCGACCTGCTCCAGGCGCGCCTCGACGCGGCGAGCGACGGCACGGCCCTCATCCCCGGCCTGATCCTCGTCGGCCTGGGCGTCTCGGCGGTCCTGCCGACGCTGGCCTCGGCGGCCCTGTCGGCCGTGCCGCACGAGCGCAGCGGCATGGCGGGCGGCGCGGTGAACACCTTCCGCCAGCTCGGGTTCGCGCTCGGCGTGGCGGTCTTCGGCGCCGTCTTCAGCGACCGCCTGGCGGGCGCGGCCGACCCGCGAGCGGCCGCCGCCGACGCGGTGAACATGACGGTGACGGTCGGCGGCCTGACCGCGCTGGCGGCGGCGGCCCTGGTCCTGCTGTTCCTGCGCCGCCCGGCCCCGGCGCCCCACGCGGCCCCGGCGGGCGGGCGGCCGACCGGCGAGACCGCGCAGGAACCGGCCGCGGCGCACTAGGGCCGGCGGCGGCCGGGTGGGAGCGGGAGCAGGTCGGGCTCCACCCAGCCGGTCCGAGCCTCCGGGGAGGCGAGGGTGGAGGAGCGGTAGAAGCGGCCGAGGAGCCGTTTGTCCAGCAGCGCCGGGTTCCGCGCCAGGAACCCGGCGAAGTCCTCGGCAACATCCGAGGCGGGCTCGGCGTGCACGGCGACCAGCTCGACCCAGGCCCGGCTGATCGTGACGTGGTACTTCTGCGGGACGCCCGCGTAGCGGGCCGTGCGCCGGATGCCCTCGCTCACCACGCCGATCGCCGCCGGCATGCCGGCCCGCCGGACCGCGAGCCAGGTCACGTGCACGTGCTCGCGGTGCCCGAACCGCTCGGCGCCCGCCATCACCTCGTCCAGCAGCGCGCCGAACTCGGTGGCCGTCACCGGTCCGCCTCGGTCAGGGCGGCCAGGACCGCGAGCGCCGCGGCCAGGGTCTCCGGCGGCAGGCCGGCGAGGGCCCGCCGCTCCAGCTCGTCCATCGCGGCCCGCACCTGGGCGGCGGTCTCGGCACCGGCCTCGGTCAGCTCGATCCGCACCGAGCGGCGGTCCCCCGGGTGCATCGCCCGGGTGATCAGGCCGCGCCGCTCCAGGCGGTCCAGGATGCCGGTCAGCGTGGCCGGGCGCGTGCCGACGTCGGCGCCCAGCCGGGAGACGGTCCGGGGTGTGCCGTCGGCCAGGTTGGCCAGCGCGTTCAGGTCGGACGGGGTCAGGTCCAGGTCGACCAGCTCGGCGGTGAGCGACTGCAGGGTCGCGTGGGTGGCGCGTTGCAGCTCAAGTATCACGGTTTCGAACTATACGATTCCGAACTATCGCTCGCCAGCGAGTTTCGCCTCGACCCAGGCGTCGTCGAGGTGCTCGGCGTACGGGCCCCCGGGTGGGTCGACGACCCAGACGTGCATCATCTCGGCGGCGGTGACGGAGATGGTCAGGGGCGGGCAGCCGCCGTACGGCGAGACCACGCCGAAGCCAGGCGGCAGCAGGCCGACGCAGACGTCGTGCGCGTGCCAGCGGGTGCTCGTGCCGCCGATCGCCGGGCCGGGCGCGCCCGCGACCGGGACCTGGTACACCACGCCCAGCAGCAGGGCACGGTCGCCGCGCACGGCGTAGACCAGCTGCTCCGGGGCCTGCGGGTCCAGTGTGCGCCCATCGGCCTGGTGGCCCTTGTGGTCGAAGTGGACCTGCGGGCCCTCCGCCGGGCCGGCCGGGCGGTAGCCGGCGGCGAGGGCCGCGGCGAGCTCCCGGTACGGCGCCGTCGCGGCCCGCGTCTGCTCGGCCAGGTCGCGGGCCGCCGCCAGCTGGGCCGCCGTCGGCGGCGGGCCGGCCGCCCGCTGGACGACGCCGGCCTGGAGCCGGTCGGGGGCCTGGTGGTCGTGGCGGGTAAAGCCGACCAGCCACATCGCGGTGCCGAACAGCATGACGACGAGGACCGTCGCGGCCCGGGCGGCGAACCGGCGGGCCGCCAGCGAGAGCACGGTCAGCTGCAGGATCGCGGCGGCCATGCCGACCTGGTCGGGGCCGACGGGGCCGCGGGCGGCCCACCCGCAGTACACGATGAGGACCATCGGCGTCGTGATCGCCAGGCCTCGCCTCCAGGCCCGCCCGCGGACCGCCCGCAGCGCCAGCCACGCCTCCACCAGGGCGGCGGCCGCGAGGAGCGGCGACATCGTCAGGTGGAGCGCGGCGACCGCGCCGAGCAGGGCGGCCGCCGTGCGGGTCAGCGGGTCGGCCGCGCGCCAGCCGTCCCGCAGCCGCAGCGCCCACGCCTGGCCCAGGCCGGCGTGGCCGGCGACGATGCGCCGGGCCTGCCAGGCCAGCAGCGGCGCCACCAGCAGCGCGGCCAGCGCGGCGCGGTGCTCAGGGGCGATGCCGGGCCAGAAGTCGTTCACCGCGCCACCGGAACCGGCGCGGCCAGCAGGCGCAGTGTCAGGGCGAGGACCGCCGCCGGAAGGACGATCGTCGTCAGCACGGCGGTGAGGTTCACCGTCGAACCCAGCTGCGGCAGGAGGGCGGCCACCTGCTGGAGCCAGAAGCCGCACAGCGCCAGGCCCTCGACGGCGAGGACGGTCCACAGGGCCCAGCGGCGGGGCAGCAGCGCGGCCAGGGTGAACAGGGCGGTGGCGTAGAGGGCGGGGACGACGGCGTACGCCGGGTTGAAGGCCATCAGCGCCACCAGGCCCAGCGTCGCGGTCAGGGCGAACGCGGCCTGCAGCACCAGCAGCGACCGCACGACGGCTGCCATGACGACCAGCGTGGGCGCCGTCGATGAGACCGCCGTGAGCCGTTCCTAAGAGGTCGATGAGAGCCCGGCGGCGGGCAGGTCGACGACGAACGAGGCGCCGCCGCGGGCGTTGTTCGCGGCCAGGATCGCGCCGCCGTGCGCCCGCACGATCGACAGGGCGATGGCGAGGCCCAGGCCGGCGCCGGCGCCGCTGCGGGACTCGTCGGCGCGGTGGAAACGCTCGAAGATGTGGCGCTCGGCGCCGGGCGGGATGCCGGGGCCGTCGTCGGCGACGTTGAGCTGGGTCGACGGCCCGCGCTGGGTGACGGTGACCCAGACGTTGCCGCCGTCCGGCGAGTACTTCACGGCGTTGTCGACCAGGATCCAGACCAGCTGCGCGAGGGCGTCGGCGGCACCGCGCACCGGCGGGGCGGGGGTGAGCGCGCAGTGGATCTCCCGCGCCGGGTGCAGCGTGCGCGCCTGCCGGCAGACGTCGTCGACGATCTCGCCGAGATCGACGGCGGCCATCGCGGGGAGCTGCCCGGCATCGGCGCGGGCCAGGGTCAGCAGCTGCTCGACGAGGCGGCTCATGCGGGCGCTCTCGCCCTCGATGTCGCGCAGCGCCGCGTCCCGGTCGGCCTCGGCCGCGTCGGGATGGCGCAGCAGGAAGCCGGCGTTGTTGCGCACGGTGGTGAGCGGGGTGCGCAGCTCGTGCGACGCGTCCGCGACGAACCGGCGCTGCGCGGCGAGGCTGCCCTGGAGCCGGTCCATCATCGCGTTGAAGGCTGTGGTGAGGCGGCCGACCTCGTCGCCGGCCGGGGCCGGGGGCAGCCGGCGGGAGGGCTCGGCGCCGACTTCGCCGACGAGCGTCGTGAGCTGCCGCAGCGGGCGCAGTGCGCGGCCGGTGACGAGCCAGGTCGCGCCGGCGGCGGCGAGGAAGGCGAGCACGGCGTACACGCACACGAGCACGAACAGCCCCCGCCGGTCGTCGCGGACCCGCTGCGTGGTCTGCATGGCGGCGACGTACCCGCCGTCCACCGGCCGGACGGCGACCCGCACCGGCACCCCGGGCGCGACGGCGACGGTGCTGCGGTCGGCCGACCGGGCGACGCGCGGGATGCTGCCGTCGATGTGGCCCGTGCTGTACAGCGGGCGCCCGGAGTCGTCGTAGACCGCGATCACGATGTCACCCGCGGTGCGCAGGTCGAGGGCGGCCGGGGCCGGCTTGCCGGACAGGCCCGCGATGTCGGAAAGGCTGGGCACTGCCGCCTCCGCCCGCGCCGCCAGCGCGGTGTCCTGCGTGGCGGTCGCGCCCGCCGCCAGCAGCAGGAACACGGCCGTGCAGAACGCGCCCAGCACCAGGCTCACGACCACCAGGCCGAACAGCGTGACCCGCAGGCGGATGGTCACCGCAGCACGTATCCCACGCCGCGGACCGTGTGCAGCAGCCGGGGCTCGCCGCCCGACTCCAGCTTGGCCCGCAGGTAGCCGACGTAGACGTCGACCACGTTGCTCGCGGTCGCCGCCGGCAGGCCCCAGACCGCGGCCAGCAGGGCGGCGCGGCGCAGGACCTGCCGCGGGTGGCGCAGGAAGTGCTCCAGCAGCGCGAACTCCTGCGCGGTCAGCTCGACCGGGCGCGGGCCCCGGCGGCACTCGTGGGCGGTGCGGTCCAGGACCAGGTCGGCGAACGACAGCACGTCGGACGGGGGCACGCGGCGCAGCAGGGCGCGGACCCGGGCGAGCAGCTCGTCGTAGTCGAACGGCTTGACGAGGTAGTCGTCGGCGCCGGTGTCCAGGCCGGCGACGCGGTCGGCCGGGGCGTCGCGGGCGGTGAGCATGAGCACCAGCGGGCCGGCGCCCGACGCGCGCAGGCGGCGGCAGACGGCCAGGCCGTCCAGGCCCGGCAGCATGCGGTCGAGGACGACCAGGTCGACCGGGCCGGCGGCCACGGCGTCCAAGGCGGCCGGGCCGTCGTGGGCGAGCGTCACGCGGTACCCCTCGTATCGCAGCGCCCGGCCGACCGAGGCGGCGATCGGCTCGTCGTCGTCCACGACCAGTACGTGCACCACGCGGCCACGCTATCGGACCCAATCCAGCCCGCCGCCCGCCGTCGACGAGATCACTACCGTCCAGCGGCAGGAGGCGGTGGGGAGACGGTCATCCGGACGACCTAGCCGCCATCCTCCGCCCGGCCACCGCACACGTCGAGTGATCATCGATACGATCCTCGTCGATGAGCGTGCACGGGGCACGCCGCGAGGGTCGGGAGGCCGGGTTGGTGGAGCGGATACGCGTCCGGTTCGAGGGGGACGGCGCCGGCACCGGCGAGCTCGCGTGGGGCCAGCAGCAGGTCTGGCAGGCGATGAAGGAGCTCGGCTCGTCGATGGCGATGGGCGGCGTCGTGCCGGTCCTGGACGGCCGGACGGAGCGGGACTTCGCCGAGGAGCTGCGATTCTTCATGAGCCGGTACGGCGGGATGCGCGCGCTGCTGCGCTTCGGCCCCGCCGGTTCCGGGGAGGTCACCCAGGAGGTGTTCGGCAGCGGCGAGGCCACGCTGGAGGTCCACGACGCCGCGCCGTCCGAGGACCCGGCCGCGGTCGCCGCCGACCTGCTGGCCGCCTGGCGGGCCCGCCTCTTCGACTACGCCAACGAGTGGCCGATCCGGATGGCGGTGGTACGCGCCGCCGGCGCGGTGACGCACGTGGTCGTCCTCGTCTGCCACATCGCGACGGACGGCGCCGGCCTGGCGACGATGATCCGCGAGCTGGGCGAGCGCGACCCGGCGACCGGCCGGCCCGCCGCGCCCCACGCCGGGATGCAGCCGCTGGACCTGGCCGCCACCCAGGCGTCGCGGGCGGCGCAGCGGCAGTCGGACAACGCGCTGCGGTACTGGGAGGGCCAGCTGCGCACCATGCCGCCCCGCCGCTTCACGTCCCACGCCTCCCGGGGTGAGCCGCGCTTCCGGCGGGTCGTCTGGCAGTCGCGCGCGCTGCACCTGGCCGCCGACCGCGTGGCCGCCGCCCTCGGCACCGACCCGGGCTCGGTCCTGCTGGCCGCCTTCGCGGTGGCGTTCGGCCGGGTGACGGGCGGCAGCCCGTTCGTGACCCAGGTGATCGTCGGCAACCGCTTCCGCCCGGGCCTGGCCGACCTGGTGAGCCCCCTGGCCCAGAACGGCCTGGTGGTGATCGACGTCGCGGGCGCCACCGCCGCCGAGGCGGTCGAGCGGGCCCGGCAGGCGTCGATGAGCGCCTCGAAGTACGCGTACTACGCCCCGGGCCCGCGCGCCGCGCTCATCGAGCGGGTGTCCCGCGAGCGCGGCGAGCCGATCGCGCTGGGCGTCCTGTGGAACGACCGCCGCGGCAACGTGCCCCGCGCGGCCGCTCCCGACGAGCTCCCGGAGGCGTCCCGGGTGATCGACGAGCAGGTGCTCCCGTTCTTCAACGAGGAGCTGATGCTCAACGTCGACGACGTCCCGGACACGACCCAGATCACCACGGAGATCGACACCTGGTCGCTGCCGATCGAGGACCTGCACGCCCTGCTGGGCGAGATGGAGACCTTCACCGTCGCGGCCGCCCGGGAGGTGGCCGGCACCGCCGCGACGGCACCGGCCGGCTGAGTCACGGCCGCAGGTCGTACGCGGCGACGATGGCGCGGGCCAGAATCTGCTCCTGGTCCGCGGCGAGGTATCCGATCAGGGGGCCAAGCGCTGCACGGTCGATGGTCCTCACGTTGTCGCAGGAGACAACGGATGGGTGGTCCAGGCCGTTCGCCGGCCCGACTTCGACCTCGGTCACCACGCCGCGAACGTTCGTGGTGATCGGTGCGATCGTGATCGACGCCAGGTATGACCGAACCGCGGGACGAGTCAGCACGAGCACCGGTCGAACCTTGTCAAGCCTTGCCAGGTGGATCGGCCGTGGCATCAGTCGATGCCCATGGGGTGTGTCGTCCCCCAGGCGGCCAGGCCGTCGAGGTCGTCCGGATCTTCTTTGCCGATGAGCGAGGCGTAGATGCGCGCGTCCTGTTCGGCGAAGTGGTTGCGGCGGTGGTCCTCGATCGCCCGCAGGACCACCGCGGCCCGGCTGGGCGACGCACCCGACGCGACCAGGCCGTCTACGTACTCGATGAGCTCGTCCGGCAGGCGGACGGCGATCTGCGTCGTCATACCGAAATGGTACCGGAGTGGGATGCAAGACGGTAGCGAAGTCATGTCGTTAGCCTATAGGCCATGTGGCCCTAATAACAAGTCGCGTGTGGCGGGTGATCGGGAGCGGGCAAGATGGCTTGCATGGACGTCACGTGGTGGGGGCACGCTACCTGCGCCATCCGCGATCGGGGGACCACCGTCCTCACCGATCCGGTGCTGCGGAACCGGCTCGCGCACCTGTACCGGCGGCGGGGGGCGCGGCCCGTGCTCGGCGCCGCGCCGGACGCCGTCATGATCTCGCACCTGCACGGGGACCACTGTGATCTTCCCTCGCTGCGGACGCTGCCGGTGACCACCACGCTGATCGTGCCGAAGGGGGCCGGGGCGTTCGTCTCCGGACGGACCGGGGGTGGGCGGCCGGTCGTCGAGCTCGCACCCGGCGACTCGACCACCGTCGGCTCGCTCACCGTCCAGGCGGTGCCGGCCAACCACGACGGCGGGCGGACGCCGAAGTCGCGGATCCGGGCGATCGCCGTGGGGTACGTGGTGCGGGGCAGCCGGACGGCCTGGTTCGGCGGGGACACCGGGCTGTTCGACGAGATGCGGGACATCGGGCCGGTCGACCTGGCGCTCGTGCCCGTGTGGGGGTGGGGGTGGACGCTCGGGCCGGGGCATCTGGACCCCACCGGGGCCGCCGAGGCGATGCGGCGGGTCGGGCCGGCCCGGGCGGTGCCGATCCACTGGGGCACGCTGTGGCCGATCGGGTGCGCGCGGGTGCGGCCCGACCGGTTCCTGCGCCCCGGTGAGGAGTTCGCCGCGCTCACGGCGACGGCCGCGCCGCGGACCGCCGTCGACGTGCTCGCGCCGGGTGAGCGGCTGTCCCTCGCCGAGACGCCCGCCGTGAACAACCCGGCCGCGGACAACCCGGACATGGACAAACCGGACATGGACAAACCGGACATGGACAAACCGGACGTGGACAAGCCGGCCGCGGACCAGCCGTCGGGGCCCGGCGCGTGACCACGTTCGAGCAACTGGTCGCGGGGCTTGCCGTGCTGTTCGGGATCGTGGCCGCCGGGTCCACCGTGCCCGTGCTGCCGACCGGGGCCGCGGTCAGCGCCACCGCCGTCGTGGCCGCGCACCGCAGCCCGCTCGCGCTGCTCGCCGTGGTCGCCGTCGGGGCCCTCGGGGCCTACTGCGGGGACGCCGTCACGTTCGCCATCTGCCGGGCCGGCGGGGAGGCGCTGACCCGGCGGCTGCGGATGCTGCGCCAGCCGATACGGCTCACCGAGTCGATCCGCGAGCGACTGCACCGCCGGCCCGTGACGGCGCTGCTCGTGTCGCGGCTGGTGCCCGGCGGGCGGATCCCGGTGCTGCTCACGGCGGCGATCGTCGGGCTGTCGTGGCGGGCCTTCATCGTCTCGAACGTCGCCGCGTGTGCCCTGTGGTCGGCGACGTACGCGGCGATCGGGCTGCTCGGCCGCAGCGTCTTCCCGCAGCCGTGGCAGGGCGTGGTCGCCGCGATCGTCATCGTGCTGGCCGTCACGCAGGTGGCGGGCTGGATCCGCGGCCGCCGGGAGGCGCACCTGCCGAGCGACGCGACCTGAGGCCGAAGATCAGGCGACGGCCTCCACGTAGATCGACTCGTCGTTGCGCAGGACCTGGTCGAGGTCGGCCACGTCCTGGCGGGCGCCCTCGCGGTAGGCGCGCACGGTGATCGCCTCGTCGGCGAAGCCCGCCGAGGTCAGGGCGTGGCGCAGCTCCGCCTCGTCGTAGAGCCAGCGGTGGCCGTAGACGTAGAACAGCTGGTTGAACATGAACGCGCCGCGGGCCGGCATCGCGGGAGCGACGCCGGTGAGCGCGCGGTTCATCCGGCGCCGGTGCTTGCCGAAGAACCCGTCGCCGTTGACGTAGCTCTCGCAGTACACCTTGAGATCCGGCGTCGTCAGGCGGAGCAGGCCGCCCGGCCGGAGGATCCGCCGCACCTCGGTCAGCCAGGCGATGCCGACCGCGAGCGACACGTGCTCGACCAGGTGCTCGGCGAACACCCAGTCGACGGCGGCGTCGTCGACCGGCAGCGGGCCGGCGATGTCCATCTCGGCGAAGTACGCGGCGTCGTCGACCCGGTAGACGTGGCCGGGCTCGGTGCGGGTGCCGCTCGCGTCGGTCAGCGACACGAGGTCGGTGCCGAGGGCCCGCGGGTGGGCGGTCTTGAAGGCGGCGAACTCGATGCCGGTGACCCCCAGCTCGGCGAGGTGCTCCGCGGTCAGGCGGGGGACGGACAGCACGGCGGAGATCTTCTCCACCTTCGCGAGGTCGTCGGTGAAGAGGTCGACGGTGGCCGCGAGCTCCTGCGGATCCTCCCAGTTCCAGGGGCGATCGGCGATCATGGCGGTCCATCCCTTCGCGACGTGGAAAAAGTATCCAACCACGTCGAATGGTGATCCACAAGGGACGGTCGGCGCAGCCCGAGGTCGTCCAACCAGCGCAGAAGTTGGCGGTGGACCGCGGCCGGGCCGACCGGCGCACGGTCGTCGACCGGCCAGTCGGCGGGGTGGACGAGCACCGCCTCGGTCTGCCAGCCGCCGATCCCGCCGTGCGAGCCGACGAGCTCCTCGAAGGCGGCCACCTCCTCGGTGCCGCCGTCGACCCGGCTGACCAGCACCAGGTCGCCGACGTGCGCGGTGCGCTGGTGGGCGAGCAGGTCGGCGGCGGCGTGCGGCCCGTACGGCAGCAGCGGGTCGATCCCGTCGACCGTGCCGTCGCGCAGGCGGTGCCGGCCGGCGGCGCCGATCGCGACCGGGCCGTCGGTGGCGGAGTGCCCGACGACCAGTCCGATGCCGGGGTGCTTGGCCAGGCCGTCCACCAGCCCGGGCCGCCGCTCCTCGACCTGTTCGAGGTCGGCGCGGCCGGGGACGCCGGTGAGGTACAGCATCGCGAGGTTCCCCGACACGACGGTCACCACCTCGCCGCGCGGGCCGGCGGTCACCGGGCCGCATGAGCGGGTCTGGTTCGACACGCCGGCGAGCAGCGCGTTGGCCCGCCCCCAGTTCTCGTCGTTGGTGCCGCCCTCGACCGTGGCGGTGACCCCGCCGGCGAGGTCGTCGACGAGCCGTTCCAAGGTCACGCCGTACCGCTGGGAGAACGTCGCCCCCTGGCTCTGCCCGTGGTCGGAGAGCACGACGATCTCGTACCGCCGCCCGGCCACCTTCGCCAGCCGGTGCAGGGTGCCGAGCACCCGGTCGAGTCCTTCGAGCGTCTGCATCGCCTCCGGCCGCAGCGGCCCGGCGTGGTGCGCGACCTCGTCGTAGTCGACGAAGTCGCAGAAGATCACCGGCGTGCCCTTGCTCATCTGCTCGGCGATCAGCGAGACGTTGAGGTCGCGCAACAGCACGTTCGTGACCGCCCGCAGGGCGACGTACGCCGCCGTGCGCGGCACCCTGGGGTACACGTTGCGAAACCGCTGGCGGCGGGCCTGCTGGATCTCCTTGAGCATCTCGCCGACGGACAGCACGGTCGCGCGGGCGAAGCCGTAGGGGCTCGCGACGAAGGCCAGGTAGCCGCGCGCAGACCGGCCGGGCAGCGCGGCGTTGCTGAACGTGAGCAGGCTCGTGGGCGCGTCCCCGCTGAACACGTTGCTGATGCTGGCCCCGCCGTCGGCGAGCAGACCCCGGCCGGTCGAGATGCGGGCCTCGACGTCGGCGGCGTCCTTCGGGCGGTTGGTGACGACGAGGCGGGCCTGCTCCTTCTCGAACCACCGGAAGGCCGGGATCTGGCCCTCCGACCCGTGCAGGATGCCGGCCTGGCTGGCGGGGGTGGTCGCGGGCATCCCGGTGTGCCATTGCACCAGCGAGTGCGTGCCGGTGCGCAGCCACTTGCCGAGGTTGGGCAGGTTGCCGGCCTTGACCGCCCAGCTCAGCAGCGGCGCCGACAGCCCGTCGACCTGCACGAAGAGCACGCCGGGCTCGGTCGGCGGCCGGTCGTCGTGCCGGCGGGCCATCTGGCGCAGCGCCTGGCCGAGGAAGACGTCCTCGCTCCCCGCGTCGGCGAGCCAGTTGACCAGCGCGGTGAGGATCGCGGCGACCCAGCTGGCGACCCAGGCGTCGACGAAGCTGCCGACGCTCACCCCCTCGGTGACCTGGAGGGCGGTGAACATGACGACGGCCTGGACGACGACGCCGAGCAGCAGCACCCCCAGCCCGCCGACGACCACCGCCACCCCGAGCAGCACCAGCCGCATGAGGGTGCCGATGACGGCGAGCACCACGGTGAGCTCGACGAGTGCCGCCGGGCCGCCGCTGGCCGTCACGCCGGGCAGCAGCCAGAAGGTGACGGCGAGGACGGCGAAACTGGTGAGGCCGCTGCGCAGCAGGGACTTGCCCCAGGCGACGGTGAGCCGCCAGTCACGCAGCAGGTGAGCCCCGAAGCGGACGCGCCGGGCCACGACGGAGGCCGCCAGGGCGCGCATCAGCTTGGGGCTCACCTTGGGGCGCACCGCCCAAGATTACGTCTACCTGGCCGGATGCCCTGATCACCGCGAGGGTGACCCGAGCCGCACGGACAGGGTGATCAGACGGGGCTGAGCTCGGCGGGAGCGGGCGGGGGCAGCGGCGCGGCGGCCAGCCCCAGCAGGTCGTTGACCGCCTCGGCGTACTGCTCCGCCGAGCGGACGGTCTCGACCGCGGCCGTCCAGCGCTCCCCGGGCCGGACCGGCCGGGACGCGGCGAGCCGCATGCGGAGGGTCTTCAGCTCCGCGAGGTGGGTGTCGAGCAGGAGGATGATGTCGTGGTGCATGGTGCGGCCTCCGGGCTGGGCACGGGGATGGGAGGCCGCCCCCGCGCGGTGCGCGCGAGGGCGGACACATCGACCTACTTCTTCTTGTTCTTCTTCTTGCCCTTCTTCGACTTCTTCGCCATGGGTGCCTCCTTCCCCCACTCACGGTAGCGATTTGTTTATCTTCCGTTCACGGTTTCGCCTGGCCTCGTTCACTGCAAAACTGGACCTCATGGCCGGAAAACTGGAAGTGGAGCGCAAGTACGAGGTACCTGCCGACTTCGCGTTGCCGCCGCTCGCGGGGATCGGCGGGGTCGCGTCGGTCGGCGACGCCGACGACCTGCGCCTCGACGCCACCTACTACGACACCGCGACGCTGCGGCTGGCCCGCGGGCGGGTGACGCTGCGCCGGCGCACCGGCGGCCACGACGCCGGCTGGCACCTCAAACGCCCGTCCGGCGGCGACCGCAGCGAGCTGCAGGTGCCCGCCTCCAGCAGCCGGCAGACCAAACCCCCGGCGGCCGTCACCGCCCAGGTCCGCGCGCTGTCGCGCGGCGAGGCGCTGCAGCCCGTCGCCCGGATCCGCACGCACCGCATCGAGCGGGCGCTGCGGGCCGCCGACGGCAGCACCGTCGCGCTGGTCGCCGAGGACAGCGTGAACACCGAGTCGCTGCACGGCAGCCGGCCCGAGCGGCAGTGGCGGGAGCTGGAGATCGAGCTCGTCGACGGGTCCCGGTCGGCCCTCGACGACCTCGACGCCGCGCTGCGCGCCGCGGGCGCCCGGCCGGCGGCCAGCCCGTCGAAGCTGGCCCAGGCGCTCGGCGACGACTACCCGGCCGCCCCGCCGAGCCCGGCGAAGCCCTCACCCCTCGCGGTGTACCTGCGCGACCAGCGCGACGCGATCGTCGAGCACGACCCCGGGGCACGCGACGGCGAGGTCGAGTCGGTGCACAAGATGCGCGTCGCGACCCGGCGGCTGCGCTCGACCATCCGCTCGTTCGCCCCGCTGCTGCCGGCCGGCACCGACCTCGACGAGCTGCACGACGAGATCAAGTGGCTGACCGGCATCCTCGGCGAGGTCCGCGACGGCGACGTGATGGGCGAGCGGCTGACCGCCGAGGTCGCCGCGGAGCCGCCGGAGCTGGTCCTCGGGCCGGTCGCGGCGCGCATCCAGCAGTTCATGGCCGGGCGCGGCGCGGCGGCCCGCGAGCAGCTCATCGCGGGGCTCGACAGTCCGCGGTACACCAGCCTGCTCGTGCAGCTGGACGCCTTCGTCGACGCCGCCGCGGGGCAGCGGGTCACCCGCAAGCAGCTCATGCGCCGGGCCCACCGGGCGCTGCGGCGCGCCGACCGCCGGCTGGCCGCCGCCGGGCACACCCCGCAGGACCCGCCGGCGCTGCCGGGCCACGAGACCCGCGACGAGCGGCTGCACGAGGCGCGCAAGGCGTACAAGCGGGCGCGGTACGCGGCCGAGCTCGTCGCGCCCATCGCCGGCGCCAAGGCCACGAAGCTCGCCGACCGGCTCACCGACCTCCAGGACGTGCTCGGCGCCCACCAGGACTCGATCGTGACCGGCGAGCTGCTGCGCCAGCTGGCGGTGCAGGCCTACGCGGCCGGCGAGAACGCGTTCACGTTCGGGCTGCTGCACGCCCGCCAGCACGAGCACGGCCTGCTCGTCCTGAACGACCTGCCGAGGGTCCGCCGCCGGGCGGCGAAGGCGGCGCGCAAGCTCTACTAGACCGGCGCCGGCTCGACGCGAGGGATCAACTCGGCGACCGGCCGGCGGTCGCCCGATCATCCTATGTGGACGCCCCGGATGGTCGAGCCGCCGCGCACATGACAACTGGTGCACGGGTTCGATACTGTTCGAAGTTCCTCGCCCCTTCGGACCCCGGGTTGACCCAGTGCAACTGCAGCTCCACCTCGAAGCATCCGACGGCCACGCCGCGCCGGACATCGACACACTCCTCTCGTTGCAGCAGTGGCTGGTCGGCGAGCCGGGGCTCGTCCAGTCCGAGATCGGGCTGACGAGCGAGGGGCGGCCGGGCGACCTCGGCGCCGCGGTGGAGATCATCAGCCTGGTGCTCGGGACCGGCCTGTCGGTCGGGCAGCTGGTGCTGGCGATCTCGAACTGGCGCCGTGCCCGCCCCAAGGCGCCGGCGGTCGTGCTCACCCGCACCGACCCCGACGGCGTCTCGGTGCGCATCGAGTCGTCCGACCCCGAGGCGGTCGCGGCCGCGGCCCGGGCGCTCGACGGCTGATGACGGATTCATGGCGGAACTAGCCGATCCGCGCGCGTCGCGGGCCGTGCTGATCGGCAGCGCCCGCTACGGGGCGCTGCCCGAGGTGCCGGCCGTGACCCGCAACCTCGCCGGGCTGAGCGGGGTGCTCGCCGACGCCGACCTGTGGGGCCTGGCGCCCGAGCACTGCACGGTGCTCGCCGACCACGACGACCCGCGGTTGGTCAGCCGGGAGCTGCGCCGGGCGGCCGACGAGGCCCAGCCGGAGGGCATGCTCGTCGTGTACTACGCCGGGCACGGCCTGGTCGACCCGGTCGACGGCAGCCTGGTGCTCGCCCTGCGGGACACCGATCCGGCGGTACCGCACGAGGCCGGCCTGCCCTTCGAACACCTGCGGCGGGCGGTGGCCGGCAGCCGGGCCCGCCGGCGCCTGGTGATCCTCGACTGCTGCTACGCGGGCCGGGCCGCCGGGCACATGGCCGCCGGCGAGTCCGGCACCCAGGTCGTCGCCGACCAGGCCGGCACCGACGAGACCTGCCTGCTGGTCTCCGCCCCGCGCAACCGCACCGCCCAGGCCCCGCCCGGCGAGCCCTACACGGCGTTCACCGGCGAGCTGCTGCGCGTGCTGCGCGGCGGGCTGCCGGACCGCTCGGCCCTGCTCGACGTGCGCACGGTGTGGCGGGAGGTGACGGCGCGGCTGCGCGAGCGCGGGTTCGAGCTGCCCGAGCTGCGGGCCGGCAACGCCGGCGACGAGCTGGTGCTGGTGCGCAACGCGGCCCGCCACCACCGGGACCTGGTCGGCCGGATCGTGGTGGCGACCGCGGCGGTCGACGACCGCGACCTGCGCCAGGCGGTGGTGCTCATCCTGCGCCACGAGCGGGCCCGGGGCGCGGTCGGCGTGCGGATCAACGCGCCGACCAGCGCACCGCTGCCGGCGGAGATCCCGAGCGGCTGGCGGCGGCTGCTCACTCCGCCAGCGGTG
The DNA here is from genome assembly GCF_022095675.1 of Dactylosporangium sp. AC04546. Classification (GTDB taxonomy): domain Bacteria; phylum Actinomycetota; class Actinomycetes; order Mycobacteriales; family Micromonosporaceae; genus Dactylosporangium. Next base: position 49,307 of record NZ_JAHYSG010000044.1, read on the forward strand.
ATCTTCGACGCCGGGCCGCTCAGCCGCGCCGAGGGGTTCATCGCGGTCGCCCGGCTGCGGCCCGACGTGGAGCCGCCGCTGCGGTACCGGATGGTCCGGGAACGGCTCGGGGTCGTCGAGCTGTCGGCCGAGCCGGAGCCGCTCACCCCCGTGATCGCCGGGCTGCGGCTGTACTCCGGCTACCTCGGCTGGGGTCCCGAGCAGCTCGAGGCCGACATCGACGGCGGGCTGCTGCTGCTCAGCGACGCCGACGTGCGGGAGGTGCTGTCCAGCCGGCCCCGGGAGCTGTGGACCACCCTGCACGCACGCGCACGAGGGGACGCCTGATGACGCTGCTCGACGAGATCGCCGGCGCGATCGGCCACGGTGCGCAGATCACCCTGATCCTGGGCGCCGGGCTGACCCAGCCGGCGGTGCCCGGGCTCACCGGGATCGTCGAGCTCGCCGACCGGTACGCGGCCGGGCTCGGCGACGACGGCGAGCTCACCCAGGCGCTGCACCAGGCCCGGCAGGAGCTGGGCCCGCAGGCCGCGCCGATCGAGGTGTACCTCGCGTACCGGCGGGTCTTCACCGCCCGCCGCTCCCCCGGCGAGTTCGACGTGGTCGCCCAGCAGGCGGTCCTGGCCGGCTACCGGGCGCCGGACCTGGCCACCACGCCGCTGGCCACGCACGGCATCTGGCAGCGGGTCGACCTGCGCCTCGGCGAGCGGGTCGAGAACAGCCTCGACTGGTGGGAGCTGCCGCCGGGCGTGCGGGCGGTGGGCCGGCTGCTGGCCTGGCGCCCCGACGAGTTCGGCAGCGGGGTCGTGCTCACCACCAACTTCGACCCGCTGGTCGAGGTCGCCGTCCGGCTCACCGGCCGCCAGGCGGTCAGCGTGCCGGTCGACGCGGCCGGCCGCCCCGACCGCCGTCCGGAGGGCGACGGGACGGTCCAGGTCTTCCATCTGCACGGGTTCTGGCGGCCGGTGAACGAGACCGACCGCTCGCCGATGCTGCACGACCCGGCACCGTCCGTCGAGTCGGCCGAGCCGTCCGAGGCGTCCCGCGCGATCGCCGAGCTGATCACCGGCGACCAGGTCGTCGTGGTCGGCTACAGCGGCTGGGACGACGTCGTCACGGGCGCGCTGCGCGCGGTCCGGGCGGTCCGGCCGGTCCGGGTGCTGTGGGCGCTGCAGGAGGACGCTCCCCCGCCGGACCTGGCCGCGCGCCTCGGCGACCTGGTCACGTTCTTCCCCGGCATCGACGCCGACGAGCTGTTCGCCCGCCTCGCCGACCGGCTCCAGGTGCCGGCGACCGTCCCGCGCCCCGACCCGCGCCGCCGGGTGCGGCACCTCGACTGGGAGCGCGAGCTGTTCTCGCAGCCCGGCAACGTCGTCCCCGACGGCGTGCTGCCGCTGCTGCGCCAGCTCGAGCGGCGCTACGGCTGGGGCGTCGACTGGGCCGGCGACCCGCAGCCGCCGCGCCTGCTCTTCTGGCCGGTCCGGCTGCGGGGCCGCGCGTCGCTCATCAACGCCGTCCAGGCCCTCGGCGCCGCCGCGCTCAGCGAGCGGGGCGTGCGGGTCGTGGTCTGCCTCGACGACTTCGGTGTCACGGACCGCGCCGAGCTCGGCGCCGCGTTCGCGGCCGACCTGCGCCGCTGGATGCGCCGCGTCGACCCGGCCGCCGGCCCGGCGGTCGTCTCGCTGCACGACTACATCGAGGACTCGCACCGCGAACCCAGCCTGCTCCGCCCGACCGACCCCTGGTCGGTGGCCCGGATCTTCTACGGCGAGCGCAACCCGTCGCTGTACAGCGTCCTGGCCGCGATCAAGGTCGTGCCGCACCTGGCCCTGCACGACCTGGAGCAGAACGCGGCAGCCATCGTGCAGACGCTGCTGAGCAAGGACGCGAACCGCCTGCTGACCCCGCTGACGACGTGGGCGTACCTCCACCACCTTCTGGAGACGGAGCCGGCGGCCGAGGTGATGGCGTACGCCGGCAGCGACGAGCGACTGCTGTGGGAGCAGTTCCGGGAGCACTTCGGGCTGGGCGGCACATTGCTGTACAACCCGTACATCCGGCACCTCACCAACGAGTCCCGGATGGTGCGCTGGTCGACGCCGGCGGAGCTGCGCGAGTACCTCGCCTCGACCCGGGAGCTGCCCGGCTGGGGCGAGGAGGGCGGATACGTGCACTGGCTGGTCCAGAACGCGTTCCTGCTGCCGCGCTACCTCACCCGCTCGCCGTTCCCGGAGCTCGGCGGCTACCGCCTGGACTCGTGGGTGGCCTTCGCGGCGGCCCTGGACAAGGGCGCCCCGGTGCTGGACCTGCTGGCCGCGGACGTCTCGGCCTTCTACCTGCCGCCCACGCCACCGGCACCGTGACCCGGGTCCTTCGTCCGGTGCCAACCGGGCGAGCGGCGGGTAGCGTGATGGGCATGACGGTGCAGGCGTTACGGGCCGGCGGTGGGGTCGACCGCTGCCTGACGCTGCTGGGCGAGGAGCTGACCGCGTACATCGCGGGCGCCACGAGCGTCGGCGAGTTCCAGCGGTGGCGGGCCGACCGACGGCACCGCCGCGAGATCGATGAGCGCCTCCGGGGCGCCGCCGACGTGGCCGAGACGTTCGCCCGGGCCAACCGCCTCGGCGCCGCCGCCGGCTGGCTGCGCGAGGTCGGCGCGGCCGGGGTAGCCGGCCGCTCCCCCGCCCGCCTGCTGCGCGAGGCGACCGGCGAGGCCGTCAAGCGCGTCGTCGACGCCGCCGAACGATTCACCCGGCGGTAACACCCTCCGCACCCGCGACCTGCTATGTATACGGGGTACGGGCGTGACACGCTGCTGGTATGCGGAGCGGCTCCCATGGCTGACCCTCTCCTCCTCGCGACCTCCCGCGACGACCTCGCCGGGGTGGTCGACCGGCTGCTCGCGACCGTGCGCGGGGGCAACTGGCCGCACGGTGCGCCGTACCGGCACGTCAACGGGTTCACGAAGATCGTCGCCGCGCAGTACGGCGACGGGTCCCGGCTGACGCTGCACTACTGGCCGGCCGCCCCCGGCGAGGCGCCCGACGTGTCCCGGCCACACGACCACCGCTTCCCGTTCACGTCCGTGCTCCTCGGCGGGCGGCAGCACTTCGTCGAGCTGGAGGAGTGCGGTGCCGGCGGTGAGGCCTGGACGCGGTTCACCTACCGGCCCTACCTCGGCGGCCGGGTCGCGCTCGTCGCCCGGACCGGCGACACGCGGCTGACCCCGGTGCGGACCGTGGAGCGCCGGCCGCTCGCCGGCACCTACGCGACCACCTCCACGATCGTCCACCAGGCCGTGACCGGGCGGGACGAGCCCTGCGCGACGCTCGTGCTGCGGGGGCCGCGGGAGAAGCCGCGCTCCCAGGTGTACTACCGGCCCGGCGAGCCGCCGCCGCACGGGGGGCTCCAGTTCGGCCGGCGGCTCGACCGGGGCGAGGTGCTCCGGCAGCTCGCCGACGTGGCGGCCATGGTGGGCTGATGCTGTCCGCCCGGTTCGAGCAGGCGCTCGCCTTCGCCGCCCGCCGGCACACCGGGCAGGTCCGCCACAACACGCACACGCCGTACGTCTCCCACCTCCTCGCGACCTGCGCGATCGTCCTCGAGGAGGGCGGCGACGAGACCACGGCGATCGGCGCGCTCCTGCACGACGTGCTGGAGGACCAGCCGACCTCCCGGGACGAGCTGCGGGACGCGTTCGGCGACGACGTGTACCGCATCGTCCACGACTGCACCGACGCCGACGCCGACGAGCGGACCCGGCTGACCTGGTGGGAGCGCAAGCGGGCGCACCTGGGGCGGATGGGCGGGGTGTCCGACCAGTCACTGCTCGTGATCGCGGCCGACAAGGTGTGCAGCCTCCAGTCCCTTGTGGACGACCTGCACCGCTTCGGCCCGGCGCTGTTCGCGACCAGCGCCCGCACGGCCGACGAGCTGCTGTGGAACTACCGCGAGGTGCTCGGCCTGCTCGCCTCCCGGCTCGGCGACCGGCCCGTGGTCGCCCGCCTCCGGCGGCTGGTCGCCGAGTTCACGGAGCTTGCCGTACCCCAGCCGCGGTGACAAGATTCGCGGGTGCGCCTCGACCTCTCCGGACTCGCCTCCTTCCGCGGTTCGCTGATCACCCCCTACGACCCCGGTTACGAGGGCGCCCGGGTGCTCTTCAACACCCGCGTGCGCACCCGGCCGGCGCTGCTGGCCCAGTGCGCGGACGCGGACGACGTGGCGGCCACCATCCGCTTCGCCCGCGAGCACGAGCTGCCGCTGTCGGTGCGCGGCGGCGGGCACCACGCGAGCGGACTGTCCCTTGTGGAGAACGGGGTGGTCGTCGACGTCGGCGGGATGCGCTCGATCGACTTCGACCCGGCCGCGGGCACGGTCACCGTCGGCCCCGGCGTGGGCTGGCGGGACATCGACCGGGTGACGTATGTCGAGCACTCCTTCACCGGCCCCGACGGCCTGGAGTACGGGCTGGCCGGCCCGGGCGGCGAGTGCCCGACGGTGAGCAACGCCGGCTACAGCCTGGGCGGCGGCTACGGCCCGCTCGGGCGCACCTACGGCCTCGGCTGCGACCACCTGGTCGAGGTGTCCGTGGTGGACGCCGACGGCCGGCTGCTGCGCGCCTCGGAGACCGAGCACCCCGACCTGTTCTGGGCGCTGCGCGGCGCCGGCGGGGCCGGGCTCGGCGTCGTGACCTCGCTGACGTACCGGCTCAACCCGCTGCCGAAGACCGTCGTGGGCGGGATCGCCGCCTGGCCGCTGGACCGCGCGCTCGACGTCTTCCGCGCCTACCGCGACCTCTACCAGGACCGCGCGGACGACCGGCTCGCGCTGTGCCTGCTGCTCACCACCGAGCCGTACCCGGAGGGCGAGCCGGTGGTCGCGGTCTACGGCATGTACGTCGGGCCGCCGAAGGAGGCGGAGGAGGCACTCGCCCCGATCCAAGGGCTCGGCGAGCCGATGTTCACGTCGTTCGGCGAGGTGTCGTACTTCGACCTCATGCAGGGCATGGGCGAGGAGATCGTCTACGGCCTCCAGTCGAAGTGGCTCGGCGGGTACTTCGCGCCCGACGGCTTCGACGAGCCGGCGTTCGCGAAGCTGGTCGACCACTTCCGCCGCAGCCCGTCGGGCTTCTCGATGGTGCGCTTCGACCTGCTGGCGGGCGGGGCGATCGCCCGGGTGCCGGCCGACGCGACGGCGTTCGCGCACCGCGACAGCCTGCACTACGTCTCGATCATCGCGCAGTGGCAGGGCGACGAGGAGACCGACCTCAACGTCAGCTGGGTCGACGACTTCGCCGAGGACCTGCGTCCCCACCTGACCGGCGAGGTCTACCAGAACTACGCCGACCGCGACCTGACCGGCTGGGAGACCGCGTACTACGGCGCGAACTACCCGCGCCTCCAGCAGGTGAAGGCGGCGTACGACCCGCAGGACGTCTTCCACACCCCGCAGTCGATCCGCCTACCGTAGGGCCTCGCCGACGACGGCCGCCTCCCCACGGTCCCTGGTCGTGTCGGGAAAGGCCGCGGAGACGACGATCTCCTCCATCGCGCGCAGGCAGCCGGCCATGTCGTCGGGTGAGAGGCGGTGGGTGTCGGCGCGGATGGTGAGGTCGATCGTGTCCGGCACCGGGTTCACGAGCAGGAAGCAGGTCGTGTCGGGGGTGTCGGAGCGCCGGCCCCAGCGCAGCCGGCCGCGGTCGAGCGCGCGGGTGACGTCGCCGGCCGTCACCGTCATGCCGTCCGGGAACGTCGCGAACGACCGGCGGCGGTCGCTGAAGTACGAGCTGACGTCGATCGCCGCGCCGCGCTCGGTGCCGACCCGCTCGATCATCGCCCACAGCTCGCGGGGGTCGTAGTACGCGTGCAGGCCGGCGGACAGCTGGCTCTGGAACGCGGTGGCGACGACCTCGTCGAACGTCTGCCCGCCGACGTCGATGACGCACAGCGCGCTCTGCGCGACGGGGGCGACGGTCTCGCGGAAGCCGGGCCGGAAGCGGTTGCTCACCAGCGTCCGCAGCACGGTGCGCGGATCGCCCGAGATCCGGGCGAGCGCGACCGCGTACGCGGCGAGCAGCACCGTTCCACTGTGGACCTTCGTGCGGGCGGCCACCTCGTGCAGGGCGAGGTACGTCGCCGGCGAGTCGTAGCTGACGTCCCACCACCGCGGCTCGGCGGGCGCGGCCACCGGCGGGAAGCGCTCCGGCGGGATGGCGCGCAGGTGCTGCTCCCAGTGCCGCAGCGAGGCCGCCTGCTGCCGCCGGGCGGTCGCCGCCCGCTGCCGGCGCGCCTGCTCGAACGGCTGGACGCCCGGCACCTCGTCGGGGGGATCGGTCAGGTCGGCGGTCAGCGCCTCGATGCCGTAGCCGTCGAGGACCAGGTGCGTGTAGAGGGCGACGAACCAGGACGCCACCCCGTCCCGGCAGATCACCGCCCAGCGCACCGACCAGTCCTCGGCGGGGTCGAAAGGGGCGGTCTCCAGGCGCTCGCGGACCGCCTCGGCGACGGTTTCCGGGTCGCGGTCGCCGGCCTCGACGACCTCCAGGAAGACCTCACCCTCGTCCGTGAGGAACTGGCGCGGCTCCCCGTCGGCGTCGAGGGCGAAGCGGGTCCGCAGCGACTGGTGCCGGCTCATCACGACGCCGAGCAGCGCGGCGAGCTCGTCCACGGTCTGCCCGTCGCGCAGCGGCATGGTGCCGCCGGCCCAGTCGGCCTCGCCGTTGATGCGCATGGATCCCCAGGCGGCCCGCTGGCCCCAGGTCAGTTCCTCGACGCCCACGCCCTCGCCCGCGAACCGGACCGGTATGCGCTGCGCCGTTGCAGTTTCCAGCATGTGACCTCGTGTTCGGCCTCGTGTTCGGGAAGCGTCGGTTCCGGGGGCGGCCGGCGGAGGTGTCCCCCGGCCGGCCGCCGTTCGGTGATGCGGCTCAGAGCCGGGCGTTGCGCAAAGCGGCGTTCCGCAGAGCAGCGTTCTTCATGTCGCACCTCCCTCGCGTCGGGTCACCGGCAGGGTCCAGGAAAGGGTGGATCGACCGTTGTCATGGCGTTGAATCGTTTGGAGACTGACGGCCGTGGTGTCCTCCACCCGTCACGCGGCGACCTACCCGATCCGGCGGGTGCAGTCGCGGCGTTCGGACTCCGCGGCGAAGCCTATCCACAGGAACCGCTCCGCCGAAAGGTCTTCACATTGATCACTTCAAATCAGTAGATTCTCCGGGCATTCTGGCGACGGTTTGCCCGATTTCTCGCGAACGCACGGAAACGCATTGAAAGCTGTCGTCGAGTTAGCTCAGCGGTTGACAGCCCGAACGGTGCGGGTGATGCTTTTGGCGGCCATTGATCGAAGTCGTTTGCCAATGGCCTGGTGCCGCCTGCGGTGCGCCATTCATAACGCACCGCGGATGGATTGGTTGATATGAGGAGGTGAACATGTCGAACGCTGCTCTGCGCGTGGTCTCCGGCCGCGTCGTCTCCGGCCGCGTGGTGTCCGGGCGCGTGGTGTCCGGGCGGGTCGTCTCGGGCCGTCGCGTCGTCTCGGGCTGAACCTGGTAGTCACCGCGGCCGATGCCGGCCGCACGCTGTAGCACCGCGGCCACGTTCCGGCCGCATCTTCCGCGCTGTGATCTCCCTCGGCTCGCAGCGCGGGTCATCCCCGCACCCGGACGCCTCCCCGTGCGTCCGGGTGCGGGAACGCGGGCGGCCGGCCGGGCGACAACCGCCGGCCGCCCGCGATCTGTCCTGCCCGCGATCCGTGGAGGCTGCCGTGCACGAGACGTATCCGGCGACCGTCGGCCAGCTGTCGGTCTGGCGCGACATCGAGAAGATGCCGCCGGAGCGGCGCTGGGAGGCGAACCTGGTGTTCGTCTGGGACCTGCCCGCCGGGGCGTGGACCGAGGACGAGATCTGGGACGCCCTGGGGCGGCTGGGGATGCGGCACGGGTCGCTGCGCACGACGTACGAGCTCGACGCCGGCGGCCTGCCCCGCCAGCACCTCGCCGCCGGCACCGCCGCCGAGGTGCGCGACGCCGTCCGCCAGGGCACGGCCGCGATCGCCGACCTCGCGGCGATGGAGACCGCCGAACTGCAGCGGGCCATCGACGCCACCGCCGAGCTGCCGTGGCGGACCTGGATCCTGACCGAGGCGGGCCTGCCGCGGCAGGTGCTCGTCGTGGTCAACCACATGGCCGCCGACGGCGCGGCGATGCTGCTCATGCGGGACGACTTCGAGCGGCTGCTGCGGGGCGAGACCCTGCCGCCCGCGCGCGGCCCCCTGGAGATGGCCCTCGACCAGCAGGGCGCGGGTTCGGGGCGGCTGCGGACGGCCGAGCGGTACTGGCGGCGCACGCTCGACGCCGCGCCGAAGCTGGCCCCGGGCACGCCGCAGGGCCCGCCGCTCGGCGCGACCCTGCACACCGGCATCCCGATGCCGCTCACCCACGAGGGCGCCGCGAAGCACGAGGTCAGCACGGCCAGCCTGATCCTCGCGGCCTACTACACGGCCCTGCGCGAGGTCACCGGCGAGCAGGCCCAGCTGCTGTACCCCATGTCGTCGAACCGCTACGACGACGAGCACGCCGCGGTCGTCACCAGCCTCAACCAGTGGACGCCGCTGCTGCTGGACCTGGAGGAGCCGTTCGCCGACCTGCTCACGAAGGTGCACTGGAAGAGCTTCAACGCCCTCAAGAACGGCGTCTGCTCCCCGGACGCGATCCTGACGATCCGCTCGGAGCACGAGCAGGCAGGCGGCGACCCCGGGTACTACTACAACCCGATCCTCGCCCCGCCCGGCTTCCCCTCCGAGGACACCGTGGTGCCCCCGTCGCTGGAGCACTACGAGCCGGCCCGCACGACCGGCCCGGGCTTCTACGTCATCGCCCGCGGCCTGACCAGCCTGGACCTCATCGTGCGCGTCCACCGCCCGGGCTGGACCGCACAGTCGCTGGACCGGGTCCTGGCCCGGATGCAGTCGACGCTGGCCGAGTCGTTCGGCGGCCACCCCCTGTGACGCACCGATCTCCCCCGCGATCTTGGAGTTGTGGTCCCAGAAATGTCCGATAAAGGCGACAAGTCGGGGACCACAACTCCAAGATCGCGCGCTTGAAAAGGGCGGCCGCCCTCAGGACTCGCGCAGTGAGCGGCCTGTCTTTGTCAGGAAGACGTCGTCCAGTGTCGGGCGGTGCAGTTCGATCGTCGACAGCGTGATTCCCGCGCCCTCCAGGGTGCGCATGATCTGGGGGATCGCGGTGTCGCCCGCGTCGACGGTGAGCCACAGCTCGCCGTCCTCGCGCTGCTCCAGGCCGCGGGCGAAGGGCTGGTCGCGCAGCGTCTCGGCGGCCTTGTCGGCCAGCTCCGCCGGCACGCCCACCGTCACCACGTCGCCCGAGATCTCCCGCTTCAGCGCGTCGGGCGTGCCCTCCGCGACGATCTCGCCGTGGTCGATGATCGCGATGCGGTCGCAGAGCGCGTCGGCCTCGTCGAGGTAGTGCGTGGTGATGAAGACGGTCATACCCTCGGCGCGCAGGCGGCGGATCTCGTCCCACATGTGCGCGCGGCTCTGCGGGTCGAGGCCGGTCGTCGGCTCGTCCAGGAACAGCACCTGCGGCTTGTGGATGACGCCGAGCGCGATGTCGACCCGCCGGCGCTGGCCGCCGGAGTACGTCTTGCACTTGCGGTCGGCGTACTCGGTCAGGTCGAACGCGGCGAGGGCCTCCTCGGCCCGCTGGGTCGCCTCCGCCTTGCCCAGGCCGTACATGCGGGCCTGGAGGATCAGCTCCTCGCGGGCGGTGACGTCGTCGGAGGTGCCGCCGCCCTGCGCGACGAAGCCGATGCTGCGCCGGACGGCGGCCTGGTCGTTGCGCAGGTCGTTGCCGGCGATGGTGGCCTCGCCGTCGTCGGGCGGGATGAGCGTCGCCAGCATGCGCAGGGTCGTGGTCTTGCCGGCGCCGTTCGGGCCGAGGAAGCCGAAGATCTCGCCCTCGGCGACGTCGAGGTCGATGCCCTTGACCGCGTCGACGCTGACCGTCTGCCGCTTGTGCCGCGTCTTGAAGGACTTCTGCAGCCCCTTGGTCTTGATCATGAGAACTCCTGGTGACGACGACGGGCTAGCGGACCGAGCGGGCGAACAGGCGGGCCGACCAGGCGACCGCCACCACCACGAGCCCGCCGCAGATGACGAGGCTCTTCCAGACGCTGGCGTCGCCCGGGTTGCCGGCGTAGAGCGCGCGCATGCCGGTGACGGCCCAGTTGAACGGGTTCCAGTCGGCGATCGTGCGCAGCCAGAGCGGGGCCAGGGCGAGCGGCAGCAGGGTGCCGGACAGCAGCATGAGCGGCTGGGCGACGTTGTTGATGACCTGCCCGAGGACGTTCGGGTTGTTCACCTTGATCGCGATGCCGTACGAGATCGACGCGGCGGCGAGGCTGATCAGGGCGAGGATCGCGTAGCCGAGCAGGATGTTGCCGATGTTGGTGATCAGGCCGAACGGCAGCGACAGCACGGTGATGAGGATCGACTGCACGATCACCGTGACGACGTCGCGCAGCGAGCGGCCCAGCAGCAGCGCGACCCGGCTCACCGTGGTCACCCGGGACCGCTCGATGACGCCGTTGGCGAGGTCGCCGAGCAGGCCGAAGCCGACGTACAGGCCGCCGCCGATGGCCAGCGCGACCAGCATGCCGGGGACGTACACCCGGTAGGCGTCGATCATCGAGTCGGCGCCGAGCGAGGCGAGCGCCGGCTTGAGCAGCGGCGCGAAGAGGATCAGGTACACGACCGGCTGCGCGATGCCCAGGAACACCCACAGCGGCGAGCGGACCATCAGCAGCATGTGTCGTTGGAAGATCAGCCAGGTGTCGCGCAGTACTTTCACGGTGTCTCGCAATCGTCCTTGTCGAGGAGGGGGTGGGCCAGGCGCTCGAGGTGGCCGGCGGCCGCCTCCGCTCCGCCGCCGGCGGTGAGCTCGGCGCCCAGCTCGCGGGCCGCGTCCGCGTAGGACGGCGTGGCGAGCAGGTCGAGCAGGGCGGCGCGGAGCCGTTCGGGTGGGGTGTGGTCGAAGGAGACCCGCAGCCCGGCGCCAGCGGTCGCGACGGCCGCGGCGTTCAGCGCCTGGTCGCCCTTGATCGGCGCGACGAGCAGCGGCACGCCGTGGACCAGCGCCTCCGAGACGGTGTTCAGCCCGCCGTGGGAGACGACGGCGTCGAGGTGCGGCAGCAGGTCGAGCACCGGCACCCGGCGGCGGACGAGGACGTGCGCGGGTGCCTCGGTGATCGTGCCCTCGGCCGCGACGACCACCGCCTGGAGCCGGTCGCCGAGCGGCTCCAGGGCGGCGAGCATCCGCTGGTAGAAGTCCTTGGCGAGGTCCAGCCCGAGGGTGCCGACGGTGACCAGGACGTGGCGGCGGCCCGGATCGAACCAGTCGAGCGGGAAGTCCGGGTCGGGGGCGCGGGCGGCGAGCGCCGGCCCCACGAGCACGGCGTTGCCGGGCCGGTCGGACGGGTCGCCGGCGAGTGCGCCCGCGCTGAAGGCGATCACACCGTACGGCGAGAAGCGCAGGTCGTGCGGCGGTTCACCGGGCCGGCCGGCGGCCGTCCACGCGGCGGCCATCCGGCCCTGGATCCACGCCTCGACGCCCGGTAGCGAGCGCCGGAACGGCCGCGTGAGCTCCATCGTCGTCGGCGCGACGCTCGCCCAGCGCAGCCCGCGGGCGGTGGCGACGATCGCGCCGGCGATCGCGTGCTGGTCGACGACCACCAGGTCCGGCACGAACGCCTCGGCGGCGGCCTCGATGCCTTTGCGGGTGCTCTTGGCGTGCGGCAGGATGTAGCCGTCCCAGCGGGACCGGGTGGCGTCGAGGCCGCGCTCGGCGATGCCGCGGTGGGCCCGCAGCGGGATGCCGTGGATCTGCGCGTCGTCGCCGACGAGCGGCCGCAGGAACGACTCGGAGCCGGCCCACAGCACGTCGTGGCCGCGGCCGGTGAGCGCGTGCGCGACCGCCGCCATCGGGTTGACGTGCCCGGTGAGCGGCAGCGAGACGAACAGGAACCTGGTCATGTCCGCGCCGTGACGTAGTCGGCGACGTCGGCCACCGTGAGGGTGAGCAGGGCGTCGAAGTCCAGGCCGGCGACGTGGCCGGCCAGGTCCACCGCGGGGCCGAAGCGGGCGGCGAGGGCCGCGCTCAGCGCGACCAGCTCGACGCTGTCCAGGAACAGGTCGCCGTCGAGGCGGGTGGCCGGGCCCAGGCCGGCCTGCCACTCCGCGTCCTCGCCGGTGACCTCGCGCAGCAGCTCGGCAACCGCCCGCTGCGCCGCGGTCTCCATGATCAGTCTCCGGTCGCTTCGAAGGTCGCCTCGAGGGCCGGCTTGGTGGCGCGCACGGCGCCGTAGGTCATCGCGCCGGTCTCGAAGCCCTTGAGCATGAGCGGGCCGGCGTAGAAGAACCCGAGGACGTCGACGCCCCGGTCGCGGGCCAGGTCGCGCATCATCGAGCGGCCGTTGTCGAGCTCGCGGACCTGCGCGAACGTCGGCTCCCAGGAGTTGGCGACGTTGGCGCTCCAGTCGGCGGACGCGACGGCGGCGAAGCCGGCCGCGGCGGCCAGCCGCTCGTGCTCCTCCAGCGACGAGAAGCTCGGCATCACCTGGTGGCGCAGGATCTGGTCGACGACCCGGTGCTCCTCGGCGGTCAGCTCGCCGTCGCGGACCGACCAGGTCGCGATCGCGAGCACCCCGCCCGGGCGCAGCAGCCGCATCGCCTCGGCGAAGAAGGCCACGCGGTCGGCGATGTGCATGAGGCTCTCGACCGCCCACAGCGCGTCGAACGACGCGTCGGGGTAGCCGTTGTCGAAGAAGTCGCGCTGGTGGAAGCGGGCCCGGCCGGCCAGCCCGGCGGCGGCCGCCTTCTCGTTGGCCCGGGCGGCCTGGGCGGCGCTGAGCGTGACCCCCTCGACCGAGCAGCCGACGGGGCCGGCGAGGTACAGCGCGGGGCCGCCGATGCCGCAGCCGACGTCGAGCACGTGCCCGCCGTGCGGTATCCCGGCGAACGTCACCAGCTCGCGGACCAGCCGGTCGGTGGCGACGTGGCGGTCCTCGTCGCTGCCGGGGCGCTCGCCGGCGTCCCAGAAGCCGTGGTGGACGTGCTCGCCCCAGAGGTCCTCGTAGAGGTCGAGCGTGGTGTCGTAGTACCGCTCGACGGCCGCGTTCAGGCCCGGCCCGGCTGGCGCCGACGGGTATGCAGAAGTGCTATTCGCTTTCACAGGCGCAAATCTCCGAATGGGATCGCCGGCTTGGGAACGTGCCCACAATGGGTGGCGCGAGCCCGGCCATTGTATGGGCGCTGCGCCGACGGTTGTCAATGCGGCGCACGGCGGGCGCGCGAACGTCTCCGCGGGTCACGGCCATCCCGCCGGCATAGGTGCGGCAACGGTATATGCACTCCGGGAGGCCTGGACGGGCGTTCGCATTCGCATTTGCAAACCGTTGAGAATCCCCTGTCCCGATAGGCCCGCTCCTGCGGCGAATGTCCGAATCCCTGGGAATGCTCGGATGTCCCCCGAACCGGCGCTGAACTCGATCGTTGGCAAAACGTCAGTCGTATCGATCCAAACGATTGGATGCGGGAGTTCGCGGGACACTTCGGACATCCGGATCAATGGTCGGGTCGCACAGCCTTGTAAAACCAACTTGAATGCGTAAGGTCTATGGCTAGTCGAGGTGCCTATTTCCTGCTCTTTGTGCTTGTGAGCCTTTGGACGCCCTCGACCTTCGCAGCGTGTACATCGGGGGTTGTGCGCACGCTGATCGGCGGCCAACGCGGGCCGGCGGTCAGCCGCTCAACCCTGCGCGGATATGGAAAGGGGTTTGCGGTGACCGACGAGGCGCTGGACCCCCGGTGGGTCGACGAGGTCCTGCTGGCCGGCCCGGACGAGCAGGTAGCCCTGGTCCTCGCGGCCCCGGTCACCCGGGCCGAGCTGCGCCGGCTGGTCTCGGCGAAGCAGGCGGTGCTGTCCAGCGCCGGGCTCGGCCCCGGCGGCTCGGTGGCGCTGTGCCTCGCGCCGTCGCTCGCCTTCGTGGCCAACCTGCTCGCCTGCTGGCGGCTCGGCGCGCGGGCGGCACTGCTCGACCACCGGCTCACCCCGTTCGAGGTCGACAACGCCCTGCAGCGCCTCGCGCCGCAGGTGGTCGTCACCGCCGGGCACGCCTCCGGCGGGCCGCTGCGCGGGTTCCAGGAGATCGAGGAGCGGGTCGCCACCTACCCCGGCCGCCCGGCCGACACCCCGCACGCGCTGATCCAGCTCAGCTCCGGCTCCACCGGGCCGTCAAAGGTCATCGCCCGCACCGCCGCGAACCTCGTGGAGGAGCTGGAGCGGTACACGGCGATCGGTGCCGGCGTGCCCCGGGCCGGCGAGCGCATCGTCTCGCTCGCGTCCATGGTGCACGTGCTCGGGCTCGTCGGCGGTCTGCTGTACGGACTCCACATCGGCGCCCAGGTGGTGATCCCGGCGCGGATGACCGCCGACGGCATCCTGGCCACCGTCGCCGCGGGGCCGGAGCCGACCACCCTGCTCGGCGTCCCCTTCCACATCGAGCTGCTCTCGTCGGTGCAGGCCCCGCCGCCCCTGCCCCAGCTGACCGGCATGACGACCGGCGGCGAGCTGGTGCGCCCCGAGGTGTACGCCGGCTTCGTCGACCGCTACGGCGTGCGCCTCGGCAACATGTACGGCATGACCGAGGTCGGGGTCATCGCGACCGACCTCTTCGGCGAGCACCGCCCCTTCCTCACCCCGGCCCCGGGCCTGCGTGTGCGCGAGGAGGGCGGCGAGCTGCTGGTGTCGCTGGCCGCCTCGCCGTACCTCGGCCTGGTCGACCCCGCGCGGTGGTCCGGCGGCTGGCTGCGCACCAAGGACGCCGGATTCGTCGACCCGGCGACGGGCCGCTTCCGGGTGCAGGGCCGCCGCGACTCCCAGGTCTCCGTCGGCGGCCTGAAGGTGGACCTCACCGAGGTCGAGCACACGCTCGCCGCGCTGCCCGGCGTCGCCGCCGCGGTCGTCACCTACGACAAGGCGATCGAGGCCTACGTGACGCTGCAGGAGGGCGCCTCGGCGGCCGGCGTGCAGGCGCAGCTCGCCGAGCGGCTGGCCGGCTTCAAGCGCCCCCGGGTCCTCAAGGTCGTCGAGCAGCTGCCGCGCACCGCCACCGGCAAGCTCGTGCGCGACCGCACGCTGCTGGTCGCGGCCGCCGCGGACAGCGTGCCCGCCGTGCCCACCGTGCCCGCTCAGCGGGCCGCAACAGACGTGACCGACGGCCATCAAGGCGCTGCCGTACCGGCAGCATCCGTCCAGGAAGGAAGCACCACGCGATGAACGACGCCACCGCAGCGGAGATCCGGCAGTTCCTGCTCGACTCGCTGACCGAGATGAACTACAGCACCGACGACATCGACGACGACACCGCGCTCGGCCCGGCCGGCGCCGACCTGGAGTCGCTGTCGCTCGCCGAGCTGGCGGTGCGGGTCGAGGACCGCTTCGGCGTCCGGTTCGACGACGACGAGGCCGAGAAGCTGGCCGGCATGACCGTCGGCGAGTTCATCGCCTCCGTCGCCGAGCGCCTGGCCGCCGCCGCCACGGCGGGCAGCTGAGCGTGGCCGTGGCACCCGACGCACCGGGCCGCGACGAGATCCTCGCCATGCTCGCCACCTACGGCGACCGGCGCGTCGAGGACGTCGCGGAGGGGATCGACTCGCTCGAGCTGGCCTGGCTCGTCCACCAGCTCGAGCAGCACTACGGCGCGGCGCTGGACCTCTCCGACGAGGAGCTCGCCCGGATGACCACGGTGAGCGGCGCCGTCGAGGTCCTGGCGGGCCTGAGGGCCGGGACGAGCCCGCGATGACCGCGCGGCGGGGAACCGAGGACGTCGTACTCACCGGCGTCGCGGCGCTGAGCGCGTTCGGCCGGGGCATGACCGCCCTCGCGGCCGGGCTCGACGCCGGGACGCCCGCGTTCGCGCCGGTCGAGCGCTTCGACGTGAGCGGCCGGCGGGTCGGGGTGGCCGCGGCCGCGGCCGGCGCGCCCGCCCTCGCCGCGGAGCTCGCCGACCTGCTCGACGAGGCGTGCGACGAGGCGAAGCTGAGCACCGCCCAGCGCGCCGCCGCCCCGCTGTTCCTCGCCACCCACGGCGACCCGGAGCTGGCCCGCGTGCCGGTGGCCGACCGCCTGCGGCACGGCAGCACCGCGTTCGCCGTGGCCCTCGCGGTCGCGGCCGGGCTCGGCGGCACCGTCCGCGCCTACACCACCGCCTGCGTCGCGGCGAGCACCGCGATCGCCGACGCGGCCGCGCTCGTCGCCCACGGCGAGGCGGACCGGATCGTCGTCGCCGGCGCCTACCTCGTCGAGCCCGACCAGTTCGCGCTGTTCGACGCCGGCCGCGCGCTCGCGGTCGACGGGCAGGTGCGGCCGTTCTCCGCCGGCCGGCGGGGGCTGCTGCTCGGCGACGGCGGCGGCGCGTTCGTCGTCGAGTCGGCGGCGGCCGCCCGCGAACGGGGCGCGCCGGTGCTCGCCCGGCTGGCCGGCTGGGGCCGGGCCGGCGACGCGTACCACCCGTGCCAGCCGCACCCCGAGGGCCGCGGGATGGCCCGCGCGATCGCCGCCGCCCTGGAGCGGGCCGGCGTCGCGCCCGAGGCGGTCGGCTACGTCAACGCCCACGGCTCGGGCACCCCGCAGAGTGACACCGCCGAGGCGGCCGCGCTCTACGCGGTGCTCGGCGGCCACGCCGCCGAGGTGCCGGTGTCGTCGACGAAGGCGCTGCACGGCCAGGCCCTGGAGGCTTCGGGCGTGCTGGAGCTCGCGGTGACCGTGCACGCGCTCACCACCGGCCGGCTGCCGGTGAACGCCGGCTACACCGGCCCCGACGACGGCTGCCGGCTGAACCTCGTGCTCGCACCGCGGACCGGCGCCCCGGGTTACGCGCTGACCCTCAACGCCGCGTTCGGCGGCGCCAACACCGCGCTCCTGGTGGGTGCGGCATGAGCGCAGCGTGGAGTTCATGTGCCCGCAGCGGAGCGGAGGGCTCATGAACCGCCGCCTGGTCGAGGGAGCCCAGCGCGCCGGCCTCGCCGTCGCCGCCTCCGCCGCCTGGCCCGAGCCGGGCGACGGAGCGCCGCCCGCCCTGGCCGGGTTCGTCCACTCGGCGTTCAACCCGCTCGTCGCGGCGGTCTCCGGCCGCTGCATCGAGCGCCACCGAGAGAGCGCTCCCACACCGACCGCGACGACCGCGGTCGTCCTGGTGAGCGCCGTCGGCGACGCGGCCAGCGCCGCGCACGTCGCCGACGCCGTCGACCACGGCGGCCGGGTCGGGCCGCTGTTCTTCTTCCAGTCCGTGCCGAACGCGGTCGCCGGCCACGTCGCCGCGCGCTGGTCGCTGACCGGGCCGGTGGTCTGCGTCGGCGACACCGCCGCCGGGCTGGATGTCGCACGGCTGCTGCTCGCCGACGGCGACGCCGACGAGGCGCTGCTCGTGGAGCTGCGCCAGGACACGGCCGGGCGGGAGACCGCGACCGCCGTCGTCCTCACCGAGGAAGGAATCTCCGCATGACGAACCGCAGCGCCGCGGTCACCGGCATCGGGCTGGTGACGTCCGTCGGCGAGACCGCCGCCGCGGTCTTCGACGCGATGTGCGAGGGCCGCTCCGGCCTGGTCCGGCCGCCGGAGGGGCACCCCCTGGCCGGGTCGGCGGACGTCGCCGCGCTCGCCCCGCCGATCGACCCGGCCAGCGTCCTGCCGGCGCCGGAGACGCGCGTCGTCGACCGGTACATCGTGATGGCCCTCCGCGCGGCCGAGCTGGCGCTCGCCGACGCGGGGATCGTGGCGGGCCGGGACGTCGACCCGTACCGCGTCGCGGTCATCCTGTCCGGGACCGGCGGCCTGGCGACCCTCGACGCGCAGGCGGTGCTGCGCGCGGAGAAGGGCCGGCTCGGGGTCAGCCCGTACCTGCTGCCGGGCATGCTGCCGAACATGGGCGCGGCCCGGGTGGCCATGAAGTACGGCTTCCAGGGGTACAGCAGCTCGATCGGGACCGCCTGCGCGGCCGGCGCCCAGTCGATCGGCGAGGGCCTGCGGCTGCTGCGCGCCGGCGAGGCCGACGTCGTCGTCTGCGGCTGCAGCGAGGCGCCGCTGTTCCCGACGCTCGCCGAGACGTTCGGCAACGCCCGCGCGCTCGCCCGCGGCTGGGCCGACCCGACCGAGGCGAGCCGCCCGTTCGACCGCCGCCGCAACGGCCTCGTCCTCGGCGAGGGCGCGGGCGTGTTCGTGCTGGAGCGCGCCGAGCACGCCGAGGCGCGCCGGGCCGCCCGCTACGCCGACCTGCTCGGCTGGGGCGCCACCAACGACGCCCACCACCCGACGACGCCCCGCCCCGACGGCTCGGCGGCCGCGGCCTGCATGGTCCGCGCCGTCGCCGACGCCGGCCTGGAGCCGGGCGACATCGGCTACGTGAACGCGCACGGCACCAGCACCAAGCTCGGCGACGTGGCCGAGGCCACCGCGATCCGCACGGTGTTCGGTACCGCCACCCCGCCGGTCAGCTCGACCAAGGGCGTCACCGGGCACATGCTCGGCGCGTCCGGGGTGGTCGAGGCGGCGGTCGCGGTGCACGCGCTGCGCCGCGGGCTGCTGCCGCCGACGCACAACCTCGACGAGCCCGACCCGGCCTGCGACGTCGACCACCTGACCGAACCCCGTCCGGCGAAGGTGCGCCACGTCCTGTCCAACTCGTTCGGATTCGGCGGGCACAACGTCAGCCTCGTCTTCGGCCCACCCACGTCCGCTCTGACGAAGACGTGACCAAGGCCGGATAGGCCGCGAAAGGGAAGCAGGCAATGGAGATCCTCGGCACCGACCACATCGAGTTGTACGTCGGCGACGCATGGCAGGCCGCCGGCCAGCTGTGCGCGACCTACGGCTTCCACGTCATCGGGCAGGGTGGCCCGGAGACCGGCCTGGCCGGGCAGCGCAGCGTGCTGCTGGGCCAGCGTGACATCCGGATCCTGCTCACCTCCGGGCTGAGCAGCGGCCACCGGGCGAGCCGGTACGTCGCCCAGCACGGCGAGGGCGTGGCGATCGTCGCGTTCGGGTGCGCCGACGCCGGGGCGGCGTTCGAGGAGGCGGTCGCCCGCGGTGCGACGGCGGTCCAGGAGCCGCGGCGGTACGAGCGGGACGGCGAGACGGTCGTCACCGCGGAGGTGTCGGGCTTCGGCGACGTGACCCACCGGCTGGTCCAGCGCTCCGGCGACGCCTTCCTGCCGGGCGCGCTCGACGAGGTGGCGATGGCGGAGCCGGACGCGGAGGACCTGCTGCACACCATCGACCACGCCGCGATCTGCCTGCCGGCCGGCGAGCTCGACGCGACGGTGCGCTACTACGAGCACGTGTTCGGCTTCGGCATGATCTTCCAGGAGTACATCGAGGTCGGCGAGCAGGGCATGCAGTCCAAGGTGGTGCAGAGCCCGTCGGGCGGCGTCACGTTCACGCTGATCCAGCCGGACATCAGCCGCCGCGCCGGGCAGATCGACGACTTCCTCGCCTGGCACGAGGGCGCCGGCGTGCAGCACATCGCGTTCAGCACCGACGACATCGTGCGGGCCGTGCGCACGCTCGGCGACCGGGGCGTCGAGTTCGCCCAGACCCCCGGCAGCTACTACGACATGCTCGACGCCCGGCTCGGCGCCGTCGACGTACCGGTGGACCGGCTGCGCCCGCTGGGCATCCTGGTCGACCGCGACCACTGGGGCCAGATGTACCAGATCTTCGCGAAGTCGACCCACATCCGGCGCACGTACTTCAACGAGCTCATCGACCGCCACGGGGCCCGCACGTTCGGCACCAGCAACATCCCGGCGCTCTACGCGGCGAAGGAACGCGAACTCGCGGCGATCCGCGAGACCACCATGTCTGAAGGGACGGCATCGTGACCACCTCGGTGACCAACGCATTCGCGCTGTCGGAGCAGGAGCAGGCGCTCCTGCCGACCGACGACGAGGTCGAGGCGTACGCGCGGCAGGGCTGGTACCTCACCCGCAAGCTGTTCACCGACGCGGAGGTCGACGAGCTGACCGCGGCGAGCGAGCGGTTCTACGCCGGCGAGCGCTCCCGCACGCTGCCGGCCCGCCCGCCGCGGCTGGCCTACTGGGAGCCGGAGAAGGGCGCCGTCCAGCGGCACAACGACTACATCCACTACGAGCACGACGCCATCGCGCGGATCCTGCGCAAGCCGCTCATCGGCGCGGTCGCCGCCCGCCTGGCCAAGGCGGACGAGATCCGGATCTGGCAGTCGACGCTCATCTACAAGCCACCGATCTCCGGCGAGCCGTCGAACGTGGTGCCGTGGCACTTCGACCGCCACTACTGGCAGGCCTGCACGTCGGAGGAGATGCTCACCGCGTTCATCCCGTTCCACGACTGCGGCGTCGAGATGGGCACGATCACGATGGTCGACGGCAGCCACCGCTGGGAGGAGATCGGCGCCGACGACACCACGACGCGCCACTTCGCCGAGCGCGACAACACCGACCTCGACCGGATGCTCGCCGACAACGCGGCGCACAACCACGCCGAGGTACGCAAGATCCCGATGGTCATCCCGAAGGGGCACATGAGCTTCCACCACTGCCGGACCTACCACGGCAGCGGCGCGAACGTGAGCCCCGACCCGCGCCGGGCCATCTCCTTCCACCTGCAGCCGGGCGACAACGAGCACCGCTCGTTCCGGCTGTCCACCGGGGACGTCGTCGCCTACAACCACGACGTCCTGGTCCGCCGGACCGCCGACGGCCGGCCGGACTACGCCGATCCCGAGTTCTGCCCCGTCCTGTGGCGGAACTAGCAAACCTGAAGGAGGTACCGTGTCCCGCTACGACTGGGGTCAGCGCCACCCGGGCATCGACCGGCTGGAGGAGCTGATCGCCGATGCCCGCACCGAGGTCGTCGGCCACCCGATCTACGCCCGTCTCGACAGCCTGCCGGCGATCCGCACGTTCCTGGAGCACCACGTCTTCGCCGTGTGGGACTTCATGTCACTGCTCAAGTCCTTGCAGCGCAACCTCACCTGCGTCGAGGTCCCGTGGATCCCGACCGGCCCGACGGGCAGCCGCCGGCTCATCAACGACATCGTGCTGGTCGAGGAGAGCGACGAGCTGCGTGGCGGCTTCATCAGCCATTTCGAGTTGTACCTCGAGGGCATGACCGAGGCGGGCGCCGACCGCACCGTCGTCGACGCGTTCATCGGGCTGCTGCGCGACCGCAACCCGGTCCCGGCGGCGATGGCCGAGGCCGGGGTGCCGGCGGCGGCCGCCGAGTTCGTCCGGCTCACCTGGCACCTCATCGAGAGCGCGCCGATCCACTGCCAGGCCGCCGCGTTCGCGTTCGGCCGCGAGGACCTGATCCCGGACATGTTCCAGCAGGTCATCAAGGTCAACGAGCAGGTCGGCAACCTCAGCACGTTCGTCGACTACCTGGCCCGCCACATCGAGGTCGACGGCGAGGAGCACACGCCGATGGCCATGCAGATGGTCACCGACCTGTGCGGCGACGACGAGGCCAAGTGGAACGACTGCGCCGAGACGATCAACCTCGCACTGGCCGCCCGCGCGAAGCTGTGGAGCGGCATCCTGGCCGAGATCGACGCTGCCGTACCGGCCGTACAGGGAGTCTGACGTGACCGACGCCGCCGGGCTGTACCGGACGGTCCGCCTGATCCGCCGCTTCGAGGAGCGTGCCGTCGAGCTCGTGCACGACGGCACCATCCTCGGCGGCATCCACCCGTACCTCGGGCAGGAGGCGATCGCGGCCGGCACCTGTGCCGCGCTGCGGCCCGACGACGTCATCACCAGCACGCACCGCGGGCACGGCCACGTCCTGGCCAAGGGCGCCGACCCGGCCCGCATGATGGCCGAGCTGACCGGCCGGGCGACCGGCCTGAACCGGGGTCGCGGCGGCTCGATGCACGCCGCCGACGTCTCCCTCGGCATCCTCGGCGCGAACGCGATCGTGGGCGCCGCGCTGCCGATCGCGGCCGGTGCCGCGTGGGCCGCGCGGCGCGCCGGGCTGGACCGGGTCGCCGTCACCTACTTCGGTGACGGCGCGGTCAGCCAGGGCGTCGTGCTCGAGACGTTCAACCTGGCCGCGCTGTGGCGGGTCCCGGTCGTGTTCGTCTGCGAGAACAACGGGTTCGCCACGACGACCCGCTTCGAGGACGCGGTCGCCGGCACGGTGACCGGCCGCGCGGCGGCGTTCGGCATCCCGGCGTCCACGGTGGACGGTGCCGACCCGGAGGCAGTGCTCGCGGCGGCCTCGGAGGCGGTCGCGCGGGCCCGCGCCGGCGAGGGTCCGACGCTGCTGGAGTGTGTGGTCTACCGCTTCGACGCCCACCACACCTGGGAGCACGCGGCCCGTCCGCGCTACCGGACGGACGACGAGGTGGCCGAGGGCATGCGCCGCGACCCGGTCGAGATCCAGGGCGCGCGCCTGGCGGCCTCAGTCAGAGCTGAAGTCGACGCGGACGTCGAGGCTGTGCTCGACGAGGCCGTGCGGTTCGCGCGCGAGAGCCCGTTCCCCGACGTGGCCGGCGCGCTCGACCACCTGTACGCCGACGGCCTGCGGGCCCGGGCGGGGGTGGCCTGATGCCGAACCTGTCCTACCTCAAGGCGCTCAACCGGGCGCTCGGCGCCGAGATGGCCCGCGACCCGGCGGTCTGCGTGTTCGGCGAGGACGTGCGGGTCGGGGTGAGCAACGTGACCACCGGCCTGCTCAAGAAGTTCGGCCCCGAACGGGTCGTGGACACGCCGATCTCCGAACAGGCGTTCACCAGCTTCGCGACCGGGGCGGCCCTGGCCGGTCAGCGGCCGGTCGTCGAGTTCCAGATCCCGGCCCTGCTGTTCCTGGCCTTCGAGCAGATCGCCAACCAGGCGCACAAGTTCTCGCTCATGACCGGCGGGCAGGTGCGGGTGCCGGTCACCTACCTGCTGCCGAGCTCCGGGTCGCGCGGCGGCTGGGCCGGGCAGCACTCCGACCACCCGTACAGCATCTTCGCCCACGTCGGCGTCAAAACCGCGGTGCCCGCGACCCCGGAGGACGCCTACGGGCTGCTCCTGTCCGCGATCCGCGACGACGACCCGGTCGTGGTCTTCGCCCCGGCCGGTGCCGTGGGCGTGCGGGCCGACGTCGACCTGGCCGCGCTCGACGCCGTGCCGCTCGGCGTGGGCCGGGTGCACCGGACCGGCGACGACGTGACCCTGGTCGCGGTCGGCCACCTGGTGCACGACGCGCTCGCCGTCGCCGAGGAGCTGGCCGGCACCGTGTCGGTCGAGGTGTTCGACCCGCGCACCCTGCACCCGTTCGACTGGGCCGGGCTCGGCGCGTCGCTGGAGCGCACCGGCCGGCTCGTGGTCGTCGACGACTCGAACCGCTCCTGCGGCATCGGCGGCGAGATCCTGGCGACCGCCGCCGAGCAGCTGCGGCTCGTCGCCCCACCGAAGCGGGTGACCCGCCCGGACGGCGCGGTGCTGCCGTTCGCGCGGGACCTGGACCTGGCCCTGCAGCCGACCCGTGAGCAGATCCGCGCGGCCGTCGAGGCCGTCGCGAAGTCCTGACCGACACAGAGGGAGTACATCCATGGCGTCCACGAGCATCCGGGCGGCGCTCGCCGCCGATCCCGGCGTCGGCGCGGGCAACGTCCTGCACAAGCTCATCGAGCACGGCGCCCCGCTCGACGGGCCGGGCATGGCGTTCGACACGCCGGTCGACGGCTTCCCGGCCTGGCAGGGGCTGACCCTGGGCGAGCTGTACCACCGGGCCGCGGCCCGGGCCGCCTGGCTGCACGCGGCCGGCATCCGCCGCCGCGACCCGGTCGCGATCTACGTGACGACGGCGGCCGACTGCTTCCTCAACTGGATGGGCCTGACCTGGCTCGGCGCGATCCCGGCGCTGATGAACCCGAACATCCCGGGCGACATCGCCGCCGAGTACATCCGCAAGCTGCGCGGCGTCGCGCTGCTCACCGACGCCGCCCACATGGAGCGGCTGGCCGGGCACGACCTCGGCATCGCCGTCCACGACGTGGCCGAGACCGGCACCGGCGACCCGGCCACCGCGCCCGCCCCGTTCCGCCACCACGCCGACGACCCGATCGCGATCACCCACTCGTCAGGTACCACCCGGATGCCGACCGCGGTCGTGCACTCGCACGCGAGCCTGTTCCACGCAACCCGCCGGATCCGGCTCAACGGTCCCCGGGCGCAGGGCACCGAGCGCATCCTCAGCGCGCTGCCGGCGCCCCACGCGGCCGGCATCATGACGATCAACCACGCCCTGAGCAACCGCTCCGACCTGCTGTTCCTGTCCCGGCAGGACGACGGCGCGGCGGTGCTGGAGGCGATCGAGCGGTGGAAGCCGACCGGTGTGTTCGGGTTCGCGGTCACCTGGGCCGAGCTGGCCCGCTTCGACCTCGACCAGCACGAGCTGGCGTCGGTGTCGTTGTGGTTCAACACCGGCGACTGCGCCCACGAGCCGCACATCCGGCACCTGGTGAACGCCGGCTCCCGCAACGTGGTCACCCGCGAGGGCGTCAAGCGGGTCAAGGGCTCGCACTTCGTCGACGGGCTCGGCTCGACCGAGATGGGCCACTCCGCGTTCCACATCACCCACCGGCCCGACACCGAGCGGTACGGCCGCTGCGTCGGCGTCCCGCACGTGTTCGCCGAGGTCGCGCTCCTCGACACCGCCACCGGCAAGGAGGTGCCGGTCGGCGCGGTCGGCCACTTCGGCCTGAAGTCGCCGACCCTGGCCCCCGGCTACTGGAACGACCACGTGAACACCTACCGCAACCGGCTCGGCGGCTACTACCTCACCGGCGACCTCATGTTCCGCGACGCCGACGGCTACTACTACCACGTCGACCGGGCCGTCGACTCGGTCGACCTCGGCGACGGCAACTGGCTCTACACGGCCATGTCGGAGGAGCAGATCCTGCGCGCGATCCCGGCCGTGCGCGACTGCACGGTCGTGGCGGTGACGACGCCGGAGGGCACGGTCGTCGCCGACGTCCTGCTGTCGCTGCACGCCGGCGCCGACCCGTCCCGCGACCACACCGAGGCGGTCCGCGGCGCGCTGAGCCCGGCGGTCGCCGCGACCCTGCGCAAGGTCGTGGTGTTCCCCGACTCGGACATCGTCGTCGGCCCGACCGGCAAGGTGCGCAAGTTCCTCATGCGGCAGCGTCACCTCGCCGAGCTGGCGAATGCCTGACACGGCGACGCCGTCGTTCGCGGACACCGGGATCCGGCCGAGTGCGCGGATCCCGGTGCGGTTCTCGGGCGACGGCGCGGGGACCGCGGAGCTGTCCTGGGGGCAGCGCGAGATCTGGCGGACCATGGTGCGCCAGCGCTCCTGGCTGCCCATCGGCGGCTGGTCGCGGCTCGCCCCGGGCACGACCCTCGACGACGTGGCGGCCGAGCTGCGGTGGGCGATGCGGCGGTACCAGCCGATGCGCACGCGGCTGCGGTACGCGCACGACGGGCGGCCGTTGCAGGCGGTCGCCGACCGCGGCACGATCGGGCTGGACGTCTACGACTGCCCGGACGGCACCGACCCGGCGGCGTTCGTGGTCGCGATCGACGCGCAGGACCGGTCGCGGCCCTACGACGTGGTCGAGGAGTGGCCGGTGCGGATGGGCGTGGTCCGCCACCGCGGCGTGCCGACCCACCTGTCGACAGTGATGTGCCACCTGGTCACCGACGGGCTGGGCGGGCGGCTGTTCCTGCGCGAGGTCGCCGACCCCGCCTCGGCGTCGCCGCTGACCGGCACCCAGCCGCTCGAGCAGGCCCACTGGCAGGCGTCACCGGCCGGGCAGCGGCAGCAGGCCGCCGCGCTGCGGCACTGGGAGCGGGTGCTGCGCCGGCTCCCGCCGCCCCGGACCGCGTCCACTGTGGACGGGCCGCGGTACCGGCGGGGCGAGTTCCGCTCCACGGCGCTGCCGCTCGCCACGCACGTCGTGTCGGAGCGGACCGGCGCCGACTCGTCGCAGGTGCTCATGACGTTCCTGGCGCTCGCGCTGGGCTCGCTCGGCGGCGACCCCGTCGTCCTGCGGCCGATGGTGAGCAACCGGTTCCGGCGCGGCTTCGAGACGGTCGTCGCGATGGTCGCGCAGCGCGGCATCTGCGCCGCCGACCTGGGGGGCGTGCCGTTCGCCGAGGCGCTGCGCCGGGTCGGGTCGGCGGCCGTCGGCGCGTACAAGTACGCCTACCTCGACCCCGACGGCGTGACCGCCCGCGCGGCCGAGCTGGCGGTCGACGACGAGGCCGGGCTGTGGTTCAACGACCGGCGGGTCGCCACGCGGCAGGGCTTCTCCGGCGGGCTGCCGGCCGCGGACGCGCTGCGGGCGGCTCCCGGCGGCGACTTCCGCTGGACCGTGGCCCAGGACGACCCGTTCGACCCGCTCAGCGTCGACGTCGACGACGCGCCGGGCGGCGCCTGGCTGCTGACGGTCTTCACCGACACGGCCCGGCTCGGCACGGACGGCGCCGAGGAACTGGTGCGGGCGGCGGAACGGATCGCGGTGCGGGAGGCAGTGTCGTGACGTCGTTGGTGGCCGTGGGAACCCACGTGCCGGAGGGGCGGGTGCCGGTCGAGGCGCTCGCGGAGCGGTTCGAGCTGACCCCGATGCAGGTGCGGGTGTTCCGGCGGTACCACAAGATCGGCCAGGCCGCCCACGCGCCCGAGTCGTCGCTGACCGACCTGCTGCGGGCCGCGCTGGCCGACCTGGCGCTGACCGGCGAGCAGGCGGCGCGGGTGCGGTACGTGCTCTACGCCCGCACGTTCCCGGTCGTGGTGCCGTACCCGCACAACCCGCTGCACGACGTGTGCCGCGACGCCGGCCTCGGCCACGCGCAGGCGTTCGCGGTCGGCCAGCAGGCCTGCGCGTCCGGGCTGCTCGCGATCGACCTGGCCGGCCGGCTGCTCGCCGACGACCCGTCCTCGCTGGCGGTGGTCCTCACCGGGGAGAAGGCGTTCACCGGCGAGGCACAGTTCGTGCCGGAGACGTCGATGTTCGGCGAGGGCGCGGCCGCCTGCCTGGTGTCGGCGTCCGGCGAGCGCGACCGGCTGCTGTCCTACGTGGCGCGGCTGCGCGGCGAGTTCGACGGCGACCTGGAGGAGGTCGCCGGCGAGTTCCAGCGCATCTACCACGACGCGCTCGGCGAGGCCGTCACCGCCGCCGTCGCGAAGGTCGGCCTCGAACTGGCCGACATCGCGGTGATCCTGCCGCACAACGTCAACGTGGTGGCGTGGCAGCGCACCTGCAAGCGGATCGGCTACCCGCTCGACCGGGTGCTGCTGGAGCACGTCGCCGACTACGGCCACGTGTTCTGCGCCGACGCGTTCGTCAACCACCGCACCGCCGTCGCCCGGGGGCTGCTGCGGCCCGGCGACCGGTACGTGGTCGCCGCCGCCGGGGCCGGCCGGGGCGCCACGTTCGCCGCCATGGTCTTCGAACACTGAGTCCTGGAAGGGGCCTTTCGCATGTCCGACACCGCCACCATCGACCCCGTCCTGCGTGAGCAGGTCGTGGAGACGATCTGCGACCTGCTCCCCCGCGTGCTCAAGCGCGAGGTGGCCGGCGCGTCGGAGACCACCACGCTCATGGACGACCTCGGCATGAGCTCCACCACCGGCCTGGAGCTGGTCCTGGAGCTGGAGGACCGGCTCGAGCGCGAGATCAGCGTCGAGGACCTGGGCCGCGACAACTTCGAGACGGTGGGCACGCTCGCCGACTACGTCGCCGGCAACCTGCTGCCGGAGGAGGAGTGACCTGGGGCCTGCGCCGGGCGGTCGCGCGCCGGTTCCCGGCGCCGGCCGCGGTGGCCGCGGACCCGGCGCACGCCGGCCGCCTGGCGACCTACCTGACCGACCTGCTCACCCCGTACGGCCTGGCCCTCGGCACCGCCACCGTCGCCGGCCAGTCGTACGGGGAGATGGCGGTCGCGCTGCTCGACGACCTCGGGGACGACGCGCTCGCCGACACGCTGGTGCTCGCGTACGACATCCCGGACGTCGAGCCGGGCCGGGCCACCGCGACCTACCTGAGCCACGTCTGCCCGGGCGACCCGATGGCGTTCGCCGTCTCCGACCAGGGCCGCGCGGGCGCCCACACCGGCCTGCGGCTGCTCCGCGGTCGGGGCCGGGGCGTGCTCCTGGTCGTGGAGCAGTCCGAGCTGCCGTACGACCCGGGCGTGCCGATGCTCCGGCCGGCGGCGCACGCCGGGGTCGCGCTCGCGCTCGGAGAGTCCACTGTGGATGGCGTGGAGTCGGTCGTGCGGCCCGCTGCGGCCGCCGGTGACGTGGTGGCCGAGCTCGACCGGTTCGCCCCGGCGACGGTGATCCTCGGCGGCGGACTGTCCGATGTGGATGTCCGGGCGGAGAAGGTCCTCCACGCCGACCCGGATCAGCCGATGACCGGAGTCTGGTCGGTGCTGGCTGACGTGTGGTCGCCGGACGCGGGCCGGATCGTGGTCGCCGACTACGACCCGCTCCTGCGCTACCTGTGCGTGAGCGTCTTCGGGGCGTAGACATGAAACGGCGCGTCGCCGTCGAGGGCGACGGCCGCGCGGAAGCCGACCGGCGCTGCGACGTCGGCGAGGGCGTATCGGCGGCCGTCATGCTCGACGACCGGCGGCGGGTCACCCGCGACCGGCAGGCATAGGCCGCGGGTCAGCCGGTCCCCCGCCGCCTTCACGACCGCCTCCTTGCGGGCCCACAGTTCGGCGAACCGCTCGGGACCATCCGCAGCGACCAGGGCGGCCTCACCGGCGGGGAAGAACCGCGCGGCCATCGCGGCTACGTCGAGGGTCGGCAGCACCTGCTGCAGGTCGACCCCGACCGCTCGGGCGGCGGTCAGCGCGACGAGGATGAGATCACCGGAATGCGACAGGTTGACCCGCAGCGAACCTCCGTCCAGCTCAGGCTTGCCGTTGACGCCACGGATCCAGCGCACCCCCGCCGGGGCAATGGCGAGCCGGTCGGCGACGATCCTTCGCGCGGCGGCGTGGGCGACCGCGAAGCGATGCCGATCCAGCGGGTGCCCCATCGCGGCGTGCCGCTCGCGCTCCGCCTCGTCCAGCAGCTCCAGGTCGGGCTGCGCGGAGCCCGCGTCGACCAGGTGGAGCTCGACCGTCGTCACGCGCGCAGCAGGGCGGCCAGGCGGCGGACGCCCTCCTCGATCTGGGCCGGCTCCAGGGCGCTGCACGACAGCCGGATCGCGTGGGTGCCGCCGCCGTCGACGTAGAAGAAGCGCATCGGGGTCCACAGCACGCCGTACTCGCGGGCGGAGACCTCCAGCAGGTCCTCGGACGCGTCGACCGGCACGTCGACGACGACGAAGAAGCCGCCGCTGGGGCTGTTCCAGCGGATCGGGCCGCCGGCGAACTGCCCCTCCAACGCGGTGAGGAGGGTGCGCAGGTTCTGCCGGTAGAAGGCGATCTTCGCCTGGTTGGCGGCGCGGAGGCTGAAGCCGCTGTCGATGAGCATGCCGCCGACCACGGCCTGCGAGAGGGCCGAGGTGTTGACGGTGAGCATGCTCTTGACCGTCGACAGCTCCTCGGCGAGCAGCGTCCGCCGGCCGGCGGCGTCGACCACGGGCTGGTCGGCGACCAGGAAGCCGACGCGGGCGCCCGGGAAGTACGACTTGGCGAAGGAGCCCAGGTAGATGACGCGCTGGTCGGCGTCGAGCGACTTGAGCGTGGGGCGCGCCTCGTCGTCGAGGCCGAACAGGCCGTAGGGGTCGTCCTCCAGGATCAGCAGGCCGGCCTCGGCGGCGACGTCGAGCAGCGCCCGGCGGGTCGCCACCGGCAGCGAGACGCCGGACGGGTTGGCGAAGTTGGGCACCAGATACAGCGCCTTGGGCTCGCGGCCGCTCGCCCGGGTCGCCGCGGCGACCTCGCGGACCGTCTCCGGGCGCAGCCCCTCAGCCGACTCGGGCACCGGCACGACCTCGACGCCGAGGATGCGCGCCGCGCCGGTGAGCCCGACGTAGCAGGGCTCGGCGGCGAGCACCACGTCGCCGGGGCGCGCGCACAGCCCGCGCAGCGCGACGACCATCGCCTCCTGGCAGCCGGCGGTGACCATCACGGCGGCCGCCGGCACCTGGATGTTCTCGTCGACGTCGAGCATCCGGGCGATGAGGTCGCCGACGTGACCGTTGGTCCGCCCGTACTGCGTCAGCAGCTGCCGGCTGCGGGCCGGGCCGAGACCCCGCTCGCGCAGGTGCGTGAGATACGCCTGGAGATGCTTGTCGATGTCGGAGACCGCGTGGAACTCGTCGAACGGCCGGCCCGCCGCCAGGGAGATCGCGTCGGGGAACCGGCCGGCGACCTCGTTGAGGAAGTTCATCGACGCCGACACCGGGTCGACGACCGACACGTGCAGCGAATCCCGGGCCAGCTCCACCATCAGGCGCCTCCTGCGATCGTCGACATCCGCACGACGGAGCGGTCGAGGTGGCCCAGCGTCGGGCTGCCGGCGAGCGCCATCGCATGCGCCAGCTCCTCGGTGGTCGTGCGCAGCAGCCCGGCCACGCCGTCGGCGCCGCCGGCCGCGAGCCCCCACAGCGGCGGGCGGCCGAGCAGCACCATCCGGGCGCCGAGGGCCAGCGCGGCGAGGGCGTCGACGCCCCGCCGGATCCCGCCGTCGAACAGCACCGGGCGGCCGCCGGCCGCGTCCACCACCTCGGCGAGCACGTCGAGGCTGGCCACGGCGCCGTCGAGCTGGCGGCCGCCGTGGTTGGAGACCACGATCGCGTCGGCGCCGTGGTGCACCGCGAGCCGCGCGTCCTCGGCGGTGAGGATGCCCTTGAGCACCAGCGGCAGCCGGGTCCGCCCGCGCAGCCAGGCGAGGTCCGCCCAGGTGACGCCCGCGTCGAACTGCTGGGCGGTGTGCCGGACGAGGGCCGAGCTGCCGGCGTCGCGCTCGTGTGCCGAGGCCATCAGGCCGGGGTCGATGTTGACCGCCGCGACGTCGCCGCCGATGGCGAACCCGTTGCGCATGTCGCGCCACCGCCGCCCCATCCGCGGGACGTCCACGGTGAGCATCACGGCGCCGTAGCCGCACCGCTCAGCCCGGCCGATCAGCGCCTCCATGACGTCGCGCCGCCTCAGCCAGTACAACTGGATCCACAGCTCCGAAGAGGACGCCTCGGCGATCTCCTCCAGCGTCCGGCTGGCGAACATGCCGACCACGAACAGCGCGCCGACGGCTCCCGCGCCCCGCGCCGTCGCCACCTCGCCCTCGACGTCGACCAGGCGGTGGTAGGCCGTCGGCGCGATCCCGATCGGCGTGGCGTAACGCCTGCCGAACAGCTCCACGGAGGTGTCCACCTCGGACACCCCGGCCAACACCCGCGGCCGCAGCCGCACCCGGTCGAACGCCTCGACGTTGGCCGCGACGGTGCGCTCGGCCTCGGCGCCACCCTCGATGAAGTCCCACACGTCGGGATCGACGAGGTCACGGGCGAGCTGCTGATAATCCGTCCCGGTGAACGGCTGTCCGGTCCGAGTTTGTGTCACCGCAGCCGCTCCATAGGCGTTAGCCTATCGGTACCCCCCGACGAACACATGAGCCGAAAGGCTTACATGGCACCGGAATATGCGCAGACGCTGGAGTCCCTCGACCCGCACTGCCTTCGCGACGGCGAGGCCGCGCGGCTGCTCGCCCGCCACCGCTGGCGGCGTTTCGCGGTCCTCGGCGACAGCGTGGCCGAGGGCCTGACCGAGCCGGTGGACGGGTATCACCCGCTGGCGTTCCCCGACCGGGTCCGGGCCGAGCTGGCGGCCGTGCGGCCCGAGCTGGCCTACCTGAACCTCGGGCGGCGCAACCTGCGGGTGGCCGAGGTGCACGCCACGCAACTTTCAGCCGCGCTCGCGTTCGCGCCGGACCTGGCGATGGTGATCTGCGGCGCGAACGACGCGATGCGCCCCGGCTACGAGGCGCGCGCCGACGCGGTCGACGCCGGCCTGACCGCGATCGTCCGCCCGTTGCAGCGGACGGGCACGGAGGTCGTCACCGTCTCGCTGTTCGTGATGCCGGCCTATCCGTCGCTGCCGTCGTGGCTGGGTCCCGCCTTCTCCCGCCGCATGGCGCTGCTCGGCCGGCGGCTCGCGGCACTGGCGCTGGAGCTTGGCACGATCCACGTGGATCTGGCCAACCATCCGGCGATCGGCGACGATGACCATCTGACCGGATCCGACGGTCTGCACGGCAACGGCCGCAGCCACGCGATCGCGGCGGCGGAGGTGGTCCGCCGCCTGGCCCGCGCCATCTAGCCGCAGCTCGTCGGGCCCGTCGGCTCTGGACCCGGTCCGACGTCTGAAGGAGGACGCATGCCACTCGACCCGCAGCTGCAGGCGATTCGCGACCAGAAGGAGCGCGACGGGGTCGCGCCGCTGTACACGATGTCGCTGGCCGAGGCGCGGGCCGCGGACCTGGCGTCGATCCAGGCCTCGGGCGGCACCCCGGAGCCGGTCCACTCCGTCTCGGAGCACACCCTTCCCGGCCCGGCCGGCGAGCTGGTGCTGCGCGTGTACCGCCCGGCAGCGCCGGGCCCGCTCCCGGTGCTGATGTACTTCTACGGCGGCGGCTGGGTGCTCGGCGCGATCGACACGGCCGACGGGGTGGCCCGCCACCTGGCCAACGCCGCCGGCTGCATCGTGGCCGTGCCCGGCTACCGTCTGGCGCCGGAGCACCCGTTCCCGGCCGCGATCGAGGACTGCTGGGCGGCGACCCAGTGGGTGCACGACAACGCGGCGGCGCTGGGCGCCGACCCGGTGCGGATCGCGGTGGGCGGCGACAGCGCGGGCGGCAACCTGGCGGCCGCGCTGACGCTG
The DNA here is from genome assembly GCF_022095675.1 of Dactylosporangium sp. AC04546. Lineage (GTDB taxonomy): Bacteria > Actinomycetota > Actinomycetes > Mycobacteriales > Micromonosporaceae > Dactylosporangium. The sequence goes on from NZ_JAHYSG010000044.1 coordinate 82,208, forward strand.
ATGGCGCAGGAGTCGGGCGACCTGGTCCTGGCCGGCCAGCTGCTGATCTACCCGAACACCGACCAGGCCGCCGAGGACGACTCGATGCGGGAGAACGACGACCGGTACATGTTCAACCATCATTCGGTGGCTTGGTACCGTTCGCACTATCTGACCGACCCGGACGACGCGTTCAACCCGCTCGTGTCCCCGCTGCGCGCGGAGACCCTGCGCGGCCTGCCGCCGGCGTTGGTGATCACGGCCGAGTACGACCCGCTGCGCGACCAGGGCGAACGCTACGCCCGCCGGCTGGCCGAGTCGGGGGTGCCGGTGGCCGTGACCCGGTACGAGGGAATGGCCCACGGCTTCTTCACGATGGCGGGGACGCTGGACGCGGCCCGCCTGGCCCAGGCCCAGGCAGCGAAGCAGCTGCGAATCTTCTTCGGCACCTGAGCCACTACTCCCCCACCGCCGTTCAGGTCGTGTTCATGACCGTCGGGCAGCATCGGCGCGCTATGGAACCTGCCGTCTGGCTGCGGGACAACTGTGTGTGTCCGCAGTGCCGCGATCCGCACAGCGGGCAGCGGCTCATCGCCCTTGCCGATATTCCCGCCGATCTTGCCGTCGTCAGTCGTGACGGGTCAGCTGTGACGTTCAGTGACGGGCATCGTGGACAGCTCGGGGAGCCGCCCGCTCACGGGGACGGGCGGACCGAGGCCGCCAAGACGCTCTGGGACAGCGTCGGCGTGCCGCGGTGGTGGTGGCGAGACTACCTCGACGATCCCGTGCCGGCGATGCGCGCCGTGTGGGAGCTCGGGTTCTGCCTGCTGTCGGGCACGCCGGTGCAGCCCGGTGCCGTGCTCGCGGTCGCCCGGTCGTTCGGGCACGTGCGGACCACCAACTACGGGGACCTGTTCGACGTCCGGGTCACCGAGCGGCCCAACAACCTGGCGTTCACCGGTCTGGCCATCGGGCCGCACACCGACAACCCGTACCGCGACCCGGTGCCCACCATCCAGCTCCTGCACTGCCTGCGCAACAGCGCCGACGGCGGCGAGTCGGGGCTGCTCGACGGGTTCCGGGCGGCGGCGCTGCTGCGGGAGGCGCACCCGGAGTACTTCCGGATCCTCACCACCACGCCCGTCACGTTCGCGTGGTCGGACGGCACCACGCGGCTGCGGGCCGAGAAGCCGATCATCGGCCTCGACCCCGCCGGGCGGATCCGGGAGGTGCGCTACAACCACCGGTCGCTGCGGCCGCCGGCGAACGAGGCCTTCTATGCCGCGTACCGGGCGTTCGACGATGTGCTCAACCGGGCCGGCGCCACCGTCACGTTCCGGCTCGACCCGGGTGACTGCGTCATCTTCGACAACACCCGGCTGATGCACTCGCGCACGGCGTTCACGACCGCGAGCGAGCGGCACCTCCAGGGGTGCTACGCCGACCTGGACGCGCTGCAGACCTTCCTGGAGGAGTCCTCGTGAACCCGATCGACGAGCTGGGCCGCCTCTTCGCCGAGGAGGGCACCCGGGACTACTTCGGCGAGCCGGTGAGCCAGGCCGCGCACATGCTGCAGGCCGCCGCCCTCGCCGAGCGGGACGGGGCGCCCGAGCCGCTCGTCGCGGCCGCGCTGCTGCACGACATCGGGCACTTCCACGGGCTGGTGACCGGCGCCGAACTGATGCGGGGCACGGACAACCGGCACGGCGACACCGGCGCCGACTGGCTGGGGCGCTGGTTCGGCGCCGCCGTCTGCGAGCCGGTGCGGCTGCACGTCGACGCCAAGCGGTACCTCTGCGCGGTCGAGCCCGGCTACCACGACCGGCTGTCGGACGCGTCGAAGTACACGCTCTCGGTCCAGGGCGGCCCGATGACCGCGGCCGAGGCGGAGGCGTTCGCCGCCGGGCCGCACGCCGCCGACGCCGTCCGGCTGCGGCGCTGGGACGAGGCCGCCAAGGACCCGAAGGCCGACGTGCCGCCGTTCGACCGCTACCGGCCGATGCTGCAACGCCAGCTACTCGACAACCGCGAGTAGGTCGCGGAGCAGGGACGACAGGCGCTGCCGGTCGGCCTCGGGGAGGCGCTCCAGCACCTCGCGCTGCGCCGCCAGCCCGATGCCGACCGCCTCGTCGATCAGCTCCCGGCCGCGGCCGGTCAGCGTGACGACCAGACCGCGGCGGTCGGCCGGGTCGGGCGAGCGAGTCACCAGGCCGGCCCGCTCGAGGCGGTCGAGCCGGCCCGTCATGCCGCCGGTGGTGAGCATGAGCGACGCGCTCAGCGCCTTCGGGGAGAGCTGGAACGGCGCCCCCGCGCGGCGCAGCGTCGCGAGGACGTCGAACTCGCCCCGGTTGATGCCGAGCGCGCCGTACAGCTTCTCCTGCCGGTCCCCGACCACGCGGGCCAGCCGGTAGATCCGGCCGAACACGCCCATGGCCTCGGTCTGCAGGTCGGGGCGCTCACGGGCCCACTGGCCCAGGATGCGGTCGACGTCGTCCTCCACGGTCTTCAGCGTACCACTTGCTCGTAAGTAGCTTAGTGCTAAGCTACTTAGTCATGAGGAACCTGCGAGCGGTCACCGCCGTCGCCCCCGCGCTGTGGGGCACCACGTACCTCGTCACCACCGAGCTGCTGCCGCCCGGCCGGCCCCTGCTCGCCGGCACACTGCGCGCCCTGCCCGCCGGCCTGCTCCTCGTCGCGCTCGTCCGGGCGCTGCCCACCGGGCGGTGGTGGTGGCGGGCCGCCGTGCTCGGGACGCTGAACATCGGGCTGTTCTTCGCGCTGCTGTTCGTCGCCGCGTACCGGCTGCCCGGCGGGGTCGCCGCCGTCCTCGGCGCGCTCGGGCCGTTCGTGGTGGCCGCGCTCGCGTTCGGGCTGCTCGGCCAGCGGCCCGGCATCCGGGTCATGGCCGCCGCCGGCGTCGGCCTGGCCGGCGTGGCGCTGCTCGTGCTCCGCTCGGCGACCGCCCTTGACCCGATCGGCCTGGCCGCGGCGGCGGCGGGCATGGTGTCGATGTCGTTCGGCACGGTGCTCGGCCGCCGGTGGGGCGTGCCGGACGGCTTCGCCGAGCGCCGCACGGCACTGCTCGCGCTGACCGGCTGGCAGCTCACCGTGGGCGGCCTCATCCTGGCGCCGGCGGCCCTGCTCATCGAGGGCCTGCCGGTGAGCCTCTCGCTCGCGAACGCTGGAGGCTTCGCCTACCTGTCCCTGTTCGGCACCGCGGGCGCCTACTTCCTCTGGTTCCGCGGCGTCACCGCCCTACCGCCGGCCCAGGTGACCCTGCTGGGGCTGCTCAGCCCGGTCGTCGCCGCCGCCCTCGGGTGGCTCGCGCTGGGGCAGTCGCTGTCGCCGGGTCAGCTCGCCGGTGCGGCGGCGGTGCTCGCCGCCGTCCTCCTCGGTTCGGCGCCCCGGTCCGGGAAGCCCGGTGCGACGACCGAGGTTCGTGAGCCGCAGCCGGGGTTGGTCCGGTCGCACGCCTGAGCCGCCCAGCCGGGTTGTCGGCCGATGTGGTGCCTGGGTGGGGCCGGGGCGGCTGCATGTCAGCGTTGCTGGAGTACCTGTGCCAATCTGGGCAGCGCGTCGAGGGGGTCGGATTCGGCGGGGATCATGACGACGCTGGTGGCGCCGGCGGCGTGTCGCGCCGCGATCTGGGTGTGGACCTCGTCGGGTGTGCCGGCGAGTGACAGTTCCCGGAGCCAGGTGTCGGGCATGGTTGCCGCGAACGCTTCGGGGCCGGTGGACGTCTGGCGGTGCCGGGCAAGGTCGGCGGCGAAGGATAGTGGGGCGAGGTGTGGTGCCCAGTCCGGCTCGCCGATCCAGGTCAGGCCGGGGCGTACGAGTTCGCGGGCGGCGTTGCCGTCGGGGCCGACGGCTGCGGCGTCGTAGGTGATGACTTCCGGTGCGGCCGCTGCGAGGCGCTCGATCGAGTCGCGGATGTAGGGCGGTGCGGCGGGCTCGGCCAGGAGGAGTCCGTCGGAGACCTGGCCGGCGACGGCGATGGACTTCGGGCCGCGGACGCCGAGCACGACCGGTGGTACGACCTGCGGTGTCTCGCCGATGATGACGCCTTCGACGTTGACGTACCGCCCGGCGGCGGGTCCGGGTTCGCCGCGGATCAGCGTGCGGAGGGCGATCGTGTATTCGCGCAAGAGGGTGAGGGGGCTGGCGGGGCGGGCGCCGACCTGGCGCATCCAGTCGGGCATGCCGTGGCCGATGCCTGCGATGAGGCGCCCGGGGAACAGCTGGGCGAGGGTGGCGAGCTCCATCGCGGCGAAGGCGGCGTTGCGGGCGCCGGCGGGCAGGATGCCGATGCCGACGACGATGTGGGAGGTGGCGGCGAGGACGGCGCCGGCCTGGGCCACGCCGCCGCGGAAGCCGAGATCCTCCACGACCCACAGCTCGTCGAAGCCGAGTTGCTCGGCGGTGCGGGCGTAGGTCAGCACCTGCTGCGGGGGAAGGTCCCGCGGCAGCATCACTCCGACACGGGCCATGACGACAACCTCCGGTCTGTCTGGTGAAGCGGGGGTACTGGCGATGCGAGCCGCGACGAACGTCGTCCCGCCGTGGTGGCGTCGATGGCCCGGGCGGCTGCGGCGGGGTCCGTGAACAGGTGGGTGTGCAGTCCGAGGCGGTCGGCGGCGTTGATGTTCTCGGCGCGGTCGTCGATGAACAGCAGGCGGTCGGGGGCGAGGCCGAGCGCGCGGCAGCACCAGAGGAAGGCGTCGGCGTCGGGCTTGGCCCGGCCGATGCGGCAGGAGAAGGCGATGAGGTCGAAGTGGCGCAGCCAGCGGGCGTGGTGCTGTTCGTAGTGGCTGGCGAGCTCTTCGGGGACGTTCGACAGGAGCGCCAGGTGCGTGCCCGCCGCATTGACTCGTTCGATCAGGGCGACCATGGCGTCGTCGACGGCGCTCCAGCTGGCGACGTCGGCGGCGATGAGGGCGGTGACGCGGTCGCCGTCGAAGGTGGTGCCCAGGGCGGTGGCGACCCATCGCCAGTACTCGGCGCCGGTGATCTGGCCCAGGTCGTAGGGGGCGCGCAGCCGCCAGTAGGCGTCCCAGAACGCGGTGACCGGGGCGTCCGCCGTCTCGGCGAGCGTGCGCTTGGCCGCCTGGGACTGGTTGCGGGCGATGACGCCGAACAGGTCGAACAGGATGACGTCGGGCATGTTGATCATACCTTGTGGACGATGGTGCCGGCGGCGGTGAGTGCGTCGGTGTCGTCGCCGGCAGCGTCGTCGGTGGTGACGACCATGCTGAGGGCGGAGACGGGCGCCACGTAGGCCAGGGCGGTGCGGGAGAACTTGGCCGGTTCGGCGGCCGCGATCACGCGGTGGGCGGCGGCGATGATCGCGCGTTTGATCGCGGCGTCGGCGAGGTCGTAGGCGGTCATCCCATCCGCGGTCAGCCCGCAGCAGCCGAGGACCGCGGTGTCGAAGCGCAGCGCCGCCAGGGACGCCTCCGCGAGGGGGCCGGTGAGCGCGAGCTCGTCGGGGCGCGGTTCGCCGCCGGGGAGCAGCAGCCGCAGCTGCGGGCCGCCGACCAGGGCGTTGGCCGCGTGCATGGACAGCGGCATGATCGTGAGCCGGCGCGGGGCGAGCAGGCGGGCGACCTCCAGGCAGGTGGTGCCACTGTCGAGCACGACGGCCTCACCGTCGACGATCAGGCCGGCGACCGCCTCGGCGATGCGGCGTTTGGCGTCCTGACCCTCGTGGGTGCGCACAGCGAACGGGGGCTCCTCGCCGCGCAGGACAAGGCTGCGCGCGCCGCCGCGGTAGCGCTCGAGCATCCCCTGCTCGGCGAGCTGCTCCAGGTCCCGGCGCACGGTCATCTCGGACGTTCCGGTCAGCTCGGCCAGCCGGGTCACGCCGAGCTGACCGGCCTGCTGGACGGCGTCGAGGATCCGCCGGTGGCGATCACTGATCGTCATGCCAGCGATTGAACACCAAGGCGCTCGCTAAAACAACATCCAGAACACGAAGTATGTTCATTATGTTTGAAATCATGTTCGCTACTCCCCCGCCGGGTGGTGCCGGCCAGCGGAGTCTTCCTCAGCACCGTGCTCGTCCTGCCCGCGCTGGCGGCCGACACCTGGACGCTGAGGTAGTCACAGCGGAGACCCCCGTGCCGGGACAGCGAGCGGCCGTCCAGAACGCGACACTTGTTCGATCACCGGCGGCCGCACCGTAGGTTGGTGCGGTGACGTCGCTCGCGCGGTTCCTCCCGGTGGCGCGCCGAGCCGCGCACACCGCCGGCCGCTGGGCGGTGGAGGCCGGCCGCTGGGTCGTCGAGACCGGGCGCCGGGTCGCGCGCTGGGCCCGGCCCCGTGCGGCACAGGCCAGGCAGTGGGCCGTGGAGGAAGGCGCGCCCCGAGCCGCGCGAGCCGGACGGTGGGCCGCGCAGGAGACAGCGCAAGCCGGACGATGGGCCGCGGACGCCGGCCGCCGCGCCGCACGCCAGGCCGGGCCACGGGCCGCACAGGCGAGGCAGTGGGCCACGCGAGAGGCAGCGCACGCCGGACGATGGGCCGCGCGCGGGGACGGGCCCGGGGCCGGCGGCGCTCGGCGGCGGCTTCCGCACATTCCCCGGATCGTGGTCGCCGCCGGTGCCGCGCTCGCGACCCTCGTCGCCGTGGCAGCCGTCGCGGCCGCGCAGCTGCCCGAGACGCCCGCGAGTGCCGGGCGGCTGATCACCGCGATCGGGCCCGCCGCCGTCGCCACCTCCGCCGAGGGGCTCGGGTGGACGGCGCGGTGGACCGCCGGGCCGAAGCGGTTCGTGGACGCGGGCGGCCGGGTGTGGGAGCCCGACGCGGCCGTCGCCGCGGGCGGGAGCGTGCGATCGGGCGTCGCCGGGGGCCGGGTCGCCGTGCCCTACCGGTGGACGCGCACCGGGACGCCCACCTGGACGCTGCCGGTACCGTCGCCCGGCACCTACGCCGTGGTCCTCTCGTTCGCCGCGACCGCCGCCAAGGGGTCGCCCGACGCCGAGGTCACCGTCCGGCTCGCGGACGGCACCGCGCCCCGGCTGCGGCTCGCGGGCACCACCGACGCCCGGGCCCGCCACGCGGTCGTGCTCGCCCGCACCGAGGGCTCCACGGTCGCCGTGGCGGTCGAGGCGGCCGCAGGCGTCGGGGGCGTCTCCGCGATCAGTGCGATCTTCGCCCGTACCTCCACCGAGCTGCTCCACGAGGAGTTCTCCGACGACTTCGAGGGCGCCGCGGGGCGCCCCGACCCGAAGCGGTGGCGGTTCCAGACCGGCGCCACCGGCTGGGGCAACGGCGAGCTGCAGAACTACACCGACCGGCCGGACAACGGCGGCCGCACCGGCGACGGGCACCTCGCGATCGTCGCCCGGCAGGACGGCACCGGCTACACCTCGGCCCGCATGCGCAGCGTCTTCGAGGCGCGGTACGGGCGGATCGAGGCCGAGCTGCGCGTGCCGTCCGGGGCCGGGCTGCTGCCCGCGTTCTGGATGCTCGGCGCCGACGTGGACCGCGCCGGCTGGCCGCAGGCGGGCGAGATCGACATCATGGAGTCGCTGGGCGACGCCGAGCCGGGCATCGTGCACGGCGCGGTCCACGGGCCGGACGGCTCGGTCCGCGGCTGGGAACGCACGTGGATCGCGCGGCCGTCCGGCGGGCCGGCCAAGGGTTTCCATCGGTACGGGCTGGAATGGTGGCCGGGTGTGCTCCAATGGAGCGTCGACGGGGTGGTCCAGGGCGTGCTGCGGCCGGAGGACCTCAGCGCCAAGGAGCGATGGGTGTTCGAGGCGCCGGCGTTCCTGTTGCTCAACGTGGCTGTCGGCGGTCGCTGGCCGGGCAACCCGCCGCCGGCGACGGTGTTCCCGCAGACGATGTTGGTCGACGCCGTGCATTGGTGGCGTTAGGGTACAAAGGTGACGTTCGATGCCATCGTCGTCGGTGCGCGCTGCGCCGGTTCGCCCACGGCCATGCTGCTCGCCCGCCAGGGCCACCGCGTGCTCCTGCTCGACCGCGCCGGCTTTCCCAGCGACGCGCTGTCGACGCACCTGATCCACGTGCCCGGGATGGCGTACCTGCGGCAATGGGGCCTGCACGACGCGGTGGTGGCGACCGGCGCACCGCCGCACGAGCGGTTCACGATGGACTTCGGCGCCTTCGTCATCGACGGCCCGCCGCCGGCGGTCGACGGGGCTTCCCAGCCGTACTGCATCCGCCGCGTTCTTCTGGACAAGATCCTCGTGGACGCCGCGCGCGACGCGGGAGCCGAGGTGCGTGAGCACAGCACCGTCGACGGGCTGCTCCACGACGCGGACGGGCGGGTCACCGGTGTGCGGGTGGCGGGCGAGGAGCTCGGCGCGCGGATCGTGATCGGCGCCGACGGGCTGCACTCGACGGTGGCCCGCGAGGTCGGCGCCGGCACCTACGACGCGACGCCGGCGCTGACCGCGGGCTACTACGCGTACTACCGGGGCGTGTCCGGCCCGGGCGCGGAGATCTACCAGCTCGGCGACCGGGCCGTGGTCGTGTTCCCCACCAACGACGACCTCGCGTGCGTCTTCGTCGCCTGCCCGATCGCGCAGTTCCACGACTTCCGCCTCGACGTGGAGGGCAACTACCGCTCGGCGATCGGCCGGGTGCCGGAGCTGGCCGCCCGGGTCGAGGCCGGCGAGCGGACCGAGCGCATCCGCGGCACGGCCGACGTGCCGAACTTCTTCCGCGAGTCGGCCGGCCCCGGATGGGCGCTGGTCGGCGACGCGGGGTACCACAAGGACCCGTGCACGGCATCGGGCATCACGGATGCCTTCACGTGCGCGTCGATGCTGGCCTCGGCCGTGGATCACGGCTTCGCGTCCGGTGACCTCGACGCGGCGGTCGCCGGATACGTCAAGGCGCGCGACGAGCGGTTCCGGCCGGCGCTGGCGCTGACCTGCCAGCTCGCGTCGATGGAGCCGCCGCCGCCCGAGATGGCCGCGCTGCTGGCCGCGGTGGCCGCGTCACCGGCCGAGACGACGCGGTTCCTCGGCATGATGCAGGGCAGCACGCCGGTGCCGGAGTACCTCTCGCCGGCCAACATCGGGCGCATCCTGTCGGGCTCGTCCTGAACTGGCACTTCCCTTTCGCGTTACTTGCGCGTAACACTGGGGCATGGTTTCTGCATCGAGAGTGCTGAAACATTCGCTTCGCGGCCGCGACCGCGAGCTCGCCCTGGTCCGCGCGCTGCTCAGGGCCGCCGCCGACGGCCACGGCGGCGCTGTGGCGCTGACCGGTCCCCCGGGCTCGGGCCGCTCGGCGCTGCTCGGCGCCGCCACGATGCCGGGCACCACCCGCCTCACGGTGACCGGCTGCCCCGCCGAAACCGCCCTGCCCGGCGCCGCCGTACACCGC
>NZ_JAHYSG010000045.1 GCF_022095675.1 Dactylosporangium sp. AC04546
GGGTGATGACGAAGCGGGCGTCCGGGGCGGCCGGTTCGTAGCGGGCGTCGCCGCCGTGGGCGCGGGCCCGCGCGCTGTGCAGCTGGCGCACGCGGCGGGCGATCACCTCGGCCACCGCCGTTGTCACCGGCACGAAGACGACGCGATGACGTCGGAGGGCTGGTGGGTGGCGACGAGCGGGGCGACATACGCGGCGGCGGTGAGCGGGGCCAGCGCGACCGCCGTCCACGGTGGATGGTGCAGGCCGACCCAGGCGAACAGGAGCACGAAGAACGGGCCGGTGCCGGTGGCGACGCCGCCGAAGGCCCAGGTGGAGAAGGCCAGCACGGCGAGGCCGGCGACGGCGAGCGCGATGGTCCGGCGGTGCGGGACCCAGCGGGCGGCGACGGCGATGGCGAAGTCCGCGGCGGCGACGACCAGCAGGTCCCGTTCGCGGGCTCCCGGCGCCGCCGCGCCCGCGACGGCGAGCGCGCCGGCGAGCGCGAAGAGTCCCGAGGGGCTGCGTGCGGCGCCGCCCGCTGTCCGCATCAACCAAAATTCTAGGCCAATACCCGGTTTCCACGCTCTTTTGCCGATTTCACCCCATCGGGCACCCGAGCGGCGCGATAGTACGGGCGTGGACATCGCATCGGGTGGCGCACCGGCGCCGGCGCGCCGGGCGTCCTTCGCGGACCTCAGCGTCAACATGAAGATCGTGATCGCGGTCTTCGCCGCGGTCGTGGTAGCCATCGTGGTCGGCATCGTCGGGCTGCTCAAGCTGCGCGACAGCAGCGAGGCGGCGGCGCGCATCTCCGGCGGTACGGTGGCGAGCGTCAAGGCCGTCGGCGACATCAAGACCGCGGTGTACCAGGCCCGGCTCGCGGCGGCCAACCAGGCGGTGTCGCAGACCCCCCAGGACATCGCGAACTACACCCAGCAGTTCAACACGCACGTCAAGGAGTTCGACGTGGCGATGTCGGCGTACCGTGCGAGCGGGCCGGCCGGGGACGGCGCGCTGATCGACAAGCTGCAGGCCGAGTGGGACGAGTACAAGACCATCGCCGTGAACGAGATGATCCCGGCGGGTAGCCGCAACGACTCCGCCACCTGGGCCAAGATCCGTGACGAGCGGACCCTGCCGATCCTGGCGCTGATCGACGAGCAGCTCGGCGAGCTCGACGCGGCCGAGACCGCTGACGGGGTGACCAACGCACAGGCGGCCACGAGCGGGTACGAGCACGGCCGGCAGGCGATGATCATCGTGATGGTCGTCGGGGCGGTGCTGGCGCTCGCGCTGGGCATCCTGGTCGCGCAGCGGATCGTGCGGTCGCTGCGCAAGGTGACCGGCGTGTGCGAGGCGCTCGCGGCCGGCGACCTGACCACGACCAGCGGCATCACCTCGCGCGACGAGCCGGGGCGGATGGCGCAGGCGCTCGACACGGCGGTCGGCAAACTGCGCGGGACGATCCGCACGATCGACGGCTCGGCGACGTCGCTGGCCAGCGCCGCGGAGCAGATGAGCACGACGGCGGTGCAGATCGCCGACTCGGCGAACGAGTCCTCGACGCAGGCGCAGGCCGTGTCGGCCGCCGCCGAGCAGGTCTCGCGCAGCGTCGACACGGTGTCGGCCGGCAGCGAACAGATGGGCGCGTCGATCCGGGAGATCTCGCAGAACGCGGCCGAGGCGGCGCGGGTCGCCGCCGAGGCGGTCAGCATCACCACCGAGACGTCCGAGACGATGAGCAAGCTCGGCGAGTCGTCGGCCGAGATCGGCAACGTGGTCAAGGTGATCACCGCGATCGCCGAGCAGACGAACCTGCTCGCGCTCAACGCCACGATCGAGGCGGCCCGGGCGGGCGACGCCGGCAAGGGGTTCGCCGTGGTCGCGTCCGAGGTCAAGGACCTGGCCCAGGAGACGGCTCGGGCGACCGAGGACATCTCCCGCCGGATCGAGGCGATCCAGGGCGACACCGCCGGGGCGGTCGCCGCGATCGAGCGGATCTCGCAGGTCATCGAGCGGATCAGCGACTACCAGACGACGATCGCGAGCGCCGTCGAGCAGCAGACCGCGACGACGGCCGAGATGAGCCGCAGCGTCAGCGAGGCTGCGGTCGGCACGAACGAGATCGCCCAGAACATCACCATGGTGGCCCAGGGCGCCGAGCGGACCAGCCAGGGCGTGGCCGACACCCAGCAGGCCACCAACGAGCTCGCCCGCATGTCCAGCGACCTGAACACGCTGGTGGCCAACTTCAAGTACTGAAGCGGTGCCGGGTTACCGGTCGAGCAGGCGCATGCCGGTCTCCGAGTAGCGGGTGCCGGCCACCGCCTCCTGCGGGACCGCCGCCCGCAGGGCGTCCAGCTGGGCCGGGGTCAGGGTCAGGTCGGCGGCGGCCGCGTTCTCCTCCAGGTAGCGCACGCGCTTGGTGCCCGGGATCGGCACGACCAGGTCGTCCTGGGCCAGCAGCCAGGCCAGCGCGGCCTGGGCCGGTGTCGCGCCGATCTGCGCGGCCACCGCCTTCACGGCGTCGGCCAGGCGCAGGTTCGCGGGCAGGTTGTCGTCGCTGAACCGCGGTAGCGCCAGCGGGCGGTAGTCGTCCGCGGCGAAGGAGGCCGCGGCGAAGGCCTCCGCGGCGCCGGTGAGCAGGCCGCGGCCGACCGGGGAGTACGCCACCAGGGCCACGCCGAGCTCGCGGCAGGTGTCCAGCAGTGCGTCCTCCGGCTCGCGGCTGAACAGGGAGTACTCCACCTGGAGGGCGGCGATCGGGTGGACCGCGTGCGCCGCGCGCAGCGTCGCCGCGCTCACCTCGGAGAGGCCGAGGTGGCGTACCTTGCCGGCCTGCACGAGCTCGGCCATCGCGCCGACGGTGTCCTCGATCGGCACCTCGGGGTTGCGGCGGTGGGCGTAGTACAGGTCGATCGTGTCGGTCCCGAGCCTGCGCAGCGACGCGTCCGCCGCCTCGCGGACCCACGCCGGCGAGGTGTCCACGTAGGTGTCGGGCCGGTCGGAGCGGGCCTCGCCGCCCCGGCTGCGCAAACCGAACTTGGTCGCGAGGACGTACTCGTCGCGCCGCCCGGCGAGGACCCGGCCGATGAGCTCCTCGTTGCGGCCGGCGCCGTACACGTCGGCGGTGTCGAGGAGCGTCACGCCGAGGTCGAGCGCCCGGTGCAGGGTGCGCGCCGACTCCTCGTCGTCGGCCGAGCCGTAGGCCCAGCTCATCCCCATGCAGCCGAGGCCGATCGCGGACACCTCGGGGCCGCCGCGGCCCAGTCGTCGTGTCTTCATGCCCTCCAGCCTGGCGCTTCGAGCGCGCTCGAAGTCAACCCCGGCGCGCTCAGCCGACGGCCGGGTCGATCGTGCCGTCCGGGTACCAGGCGCCCTCCTCGTCGGTGGCCCCGAGGAAGGCCGCCTCCACCGGCCGGAGCGTTGCGAGCAGTTCGTCGAGCGGGTAGGAGGCGACGAACCGCGCGCCCGACGGCCCGGCCAGCAGCACCGAGAGCGGGACGTCGCTGCCGAGGGGCAGGTCGGGGTACACCTCGCCGCCCCAGTGCATGACCGGGGCCTCGGCGTCGGCGAACCGGCCCGCCCCGGCGAACATCAGCAGCTCGGTCTGGGTCTGCCAGACGTCGCGGTGGTACTCGTAGAGGTAGCACTCGAGCATCCCGTCGCGGTGGCGGGCGACGGTGTAGCCGCCGGACGCGCGCTGGGCCAGCACGCGCTGCGGCGTGGAGGCACGCTCGGCGCGGTACGCGGGCGCCTCGGGCTCCCAGTCGGGGACCTCGCCGTCGAGGAACCAGCCGGTCCACATCTCGGCCGGGTTGGCGATGGCGTCGAGGCCGGGTAACGGGGTGGTCAGCCACTCGTCGAACGCGGCCCGCGTCATCGGCATCCGCGTCGCCACCATGTACGAACGACCACCCACCACAGCCTCCTCGATCGGAACGGTCAGCCGATCAATCAGCCTAGGCCCTGTCCTGTCGGTGATGTCGAGCCGAGACGGAGTCCAGATTTCGTCTGGCGTCGCCCCGCGGAAGTCCGGCTACCGGTGTTGTAACCGGGCTTTCGCGGGGTGGCGTCAGCGCCATGGGCGGACCGGCCGGGCGCAGCTGCGCCGGGCCGGCCTTGGCGAGGAATCTGGGCCCGTCGCAGGCCAGCATGACCGGCAGGACAGGGCCTCAGCGGCGTAGGCTCGAAGGGGTGGACCGCACGACGAGCTACGCCGAGAACTGGCACCGCCAGCCCAGTCCCTTCGACGGCACCGGCCGCCTGCCCGACGACAGCCAGTGGTCGGTCATCGCGGCGCTGTGGTTGCTGGCGGCCTGGAGCGACGAGCCCGGCTGGCGGTCCGAGGCGTTCATCGGGACCGCCGCCGACCGCTCGGCCGAGCCGTGGGGCGAGGTGCCGGCGCTCGCCGACCTGTCCGCGGCGGGCGGGTTCGCGGCGACGGGTGCCCGGGTGCTCACCGCGCAGGTGCAGGACGCGCCCGGCCGGCCCTTTGAGCCGACCCGGCCGCGGGAGGACGTGCGGGCCGAGGTCGCCGCGCTCCTCGCGGACCGCATCCCCGCCGCCGACGAGCGGACCGCGCGCCTGCTGGACTTCCTGGCCGGGCGCCTGGCGGTACCGTATCCGGATCTGCTGCACGTCGACGCCGGCGACGACGGGCTCCACCTGCTGCGCCGCGAGCACAGCGGCCGGGTCCTGCGGGTGACGGTCGCCCCGGGCTCGCCGGGGGCGACGGACCTGCGCACGCGGCTGGCGTGCGTGATGACGCTGCTCGGGCGGTTCCTGTGGGTCGACAACAACAACCCCGTGTCGTTCCGGGCGTGGATCGGCCCGCGAACCGACGAGGACGCCGCGCAGTGGTGGGTCCGCACGCGGGAGGATCCCCCCGATGACGTGCCGCAGTTCCGTCCGCTGACCGAGGAGGAGTTCCGCACCGGGATGGATCAGGTGGTCCGCGGCTCCCTGGTCGCCGACTACGACGACGAGGACGAGGACGGCGACGAGGGCGGCGAGTGGCCGCCCGCGCTGCCGCCCGGCCACCTCGCCGGGCACCTGTGCGAGGACCTGGTCGATCTCCTCCTGAGCCGCGTCGGGGCCGTGGAGCAGCTCGCGTACGCCGGCTACTTCCCCGTCACCGACGAGCCGGACGAGGAGTACAACGCGACGGTCGTCATCGTCGGCGAGCGGGAGGTCGCCGTCCTCGACGTCGACGTGCTCGGCTAGAAAGGGACCCATGCTGCCGAGCTGCTACCTGTTCTACCTGGAGCTCGCCGACGAGCTCCACGCCGGCCTGAACGACCTCGAGCTCGGCTACGACGAGGACACCGAGGGCCGCTCACTCGACGAGTAGACGCCGGTCGGGGCCGACGGGTCCAGGGCCGCCTCGATGGCCGCCGATTCGACGCCGCGCAGCAGCGCCTCGGTGTCGGCCGGGGAGATCACGTGGGTGTCCATGAAGACGATCAGGCCGACGCCGTCGTCGGGGAGGTCGTCGACGTGGACGATGAGCGGCTCGAACGGGACGTCCTGCTGGGTCGTCCAGCGGAACTCGCCCCGGGCCGCCAGCGCGGGCAGGTCCGGCGGCACCGGCAGGTCGGCCGGCTCGCCGCGGCGGTCGTTGAAGTAGCACGGGAGCTCCAGCGACGGGCCGCGGTCGGCCACCACGCGTGCGATCAGCGCGTCCAGCTCCGCCGGGTCGTAGTACGCGTGCTTGTACGTCGTCAGGGCGGAGCGCCGGGCGCGGTCCAGGGCCTCGGACAGCGTCGCGTCCGCGACGTCCAGGGAGCAGATGCCGTACTGCGCGAGCATGCACACCACGCGGTCCAGGCCCGGGCGGAAGCGGTTGTTCACCATCGGGCGCAGCACGGCCGGGGTCGCGGCGGTGACCCGGGACAGGGCCACGGCGAACATCGCCAGCAGCGCCGGGGCCGAGCCCACGCCGGTCCGGGCCGTCACCGCGCGCAGGGCCGGGGCCAGCGCGTACGACGTGAACTCGCCGCGCCAGTGGCGGGGCTGGCGCGGGTCGGCCGACGGGCGGTACCGGCGCAGGGGCATCGACCGCAGGATGCCCTCCCAATGCCGCATGGCCAGGCCGTGCTGCCGCTGCCCGGAGGGGGAGGCCTGCCAGCGGGCCTGCTCGACCGGCTGCAGCTCGGGCAGCGGGCCGTCGACCCGGCGGGCCAGCTCGTCGAGGAGCACGCCCGCGCCGAAGCCGTCGGTGACCAGGTGGCACATGACGACGACCGAGTGGGTCAGCGCGCCGCCGCTGCGGATCGCGGCCATGCGGATCGGCCAGTCGGCGGCGAAGTCGTAGGGGTCGTCCTGGTACCGCAGCCGGACCGCCTCGGCGACCGCGGCCGGGTCGGTGTCGCCGGCCTCGACGATCTCCAGCGTGACCGCGCCGGCGGCCGCCACGACCTGCCGCGGGTGGCCGGCGTCGTCGAACGTCAGCCTGGTGCGGGCGGTCGGGAAGCGGCTCATGAGGTACCGCAGCTGCCCGGCCACGTCCTCGACGCTCGTGCCGGCGGGCAGCGGCCCCCAGGCCCCGTTCGGCAGCCAGGACCGCTGGCGCACCATGGCCAGCCAGATGTCCCGCTGGCCCCAGGAGAACTCGGCCTCCCCGGACCCCGGACCCTCGAACTCGACGACGACGCGCTCCGCGACCGTGATCACGTCGTGATCCTAAACCCGCTGGACATCAACCCTTGTGCAGGTCATACCGTCGCAACATGAGTATTCACGGGGACCGGAAGGCCTTCTACCACCTGCTCGTCAGCACGCTGCTGGTCTCGGTGACGAACTTTACGGTGTGGTTCGCCATCACGTTCTACACGTACCTCGAGACGCGCTCCGTGTTCGCAACCGGCGTGGTGTCCGGCATCTTCCTGGTGTTCACCGCGCTGACCGGCATCTGGTTCGGCAGCCTGGTCGACCACCACGGCAAGAAGACGATGATGCAGGTGTCGACGGTCACCTCGCTGGTGCTCTACGCGGCGGCCCTGGCCGTGTACCGGGCCGCGCCGGACGGGACGTTCAAGGACCCGGCGAGCCCGTGGCTGTGGGGGATGATCCTGCTGCTCATGGTCGGGGTCATCGCCGGCAACATCCGCGGCATCGCGCTGCCGACGCTGGTCACGGTGCTCGTTCCCGAGGACCGCCGGGACAAGGCGAACGGCCTCGTCGGTACCACGTCCGGCGTCTCGTTCCTCGTCACCTCCGCGATCAGCGGCATCCTGGTCGCGCTCGGCGGGATGCTGTGGGTGCTGGTGATGGCCCTCGTCGTGCTCGCGCTGGCGGTGGCCCACCTGGCGCTGGTCCCGGTCCGCGAGACCGTCGCGGCCGAAGCGGCCGCGGTCGTCGCCCCGGCGCCCGCCGCGGTCGCCGCCGTCACCGACCCGGCCACGCCGGCCAAGCGTCGGGTCGACCTGCGCGGCACGGTACGCGTGGTGTCCGAGGTGCCCGGCCTGACCGCCCTCATCGTGTTCTCCGCGTTCAACAACCTGCTCGGCGGCGTCTTCATGGCCTTGATGGACGCGTACGGGCTGTCGCTCGTGTCGGTGCAGTCGTGGGGCCTGCTGTGGGCCGCGATCAGCACCGCGTTCATCGTCGGCGGCCTGCTCGTCGCCCGCACCGGTCTGGGCCGCAACCCGGTCGGCCTGCTGCTGGCGATCAACCTGGTGCTGTGGACGGTGACCCTGCTCTTCCCGCTGCGCTCGTCGATCGTGCTGCTCACCATCGGCATGTTCGTCTACATGGCGCTGGTCCCCTACGCCGAGGCGTCGGAGCAGACGATCCTGCAGAAGGTCGTGCCGTACGAGCGGCAGGGCCGGGTCTTCGGCTTCGCCCAGAGCGTCGAGCAGTCCGCGTCGCCGCTGACCGCGTTCCTGATCTCGCCGATCGCGCAGTACGTCTTCATCCCGTTCATGACGGACGGCTTCGGCGCCCGCGCGATCGGCGACTGGTTCGGCAGGGGCGCCGACCGCGGCCTCGCGCTGGTGTTCGTGCTGACGGGCATCATCGGCATCATCGCCACGGCCCTGGCCCTGCGCTCCGGCCCGTACCGGCGCCTCCGCCACCGCTACGCGGGCGAGTAGTGATCGACGGGTGTCGTCAACCCGGCATCCAGCCGATTGACTTGTGCCCATGTCCGGCGACGATTGGTCGCTGTGACGAGTCGAATGCTGGTGCGGTTCGACGGGGGCGGTGCCGGGAGCGGCGAGCTGACCTGGGCGCAGCTGGGGATCTGGCAGACCATGGTCCGGACCGGGCTCCCCATGAACATCGGCGGCGTGGTGGCCATGCCGCCGGACACGACGCCGGACGAGATGGTGCGGCTGCTGCGGTACCTCGTCAGCCGCCATCCCGCGCTGCGCACCCGCCTGCGGTTCCGCCCCGGCGCTCTGCCCGAGCAGGTCGTGTCGGCCGGCGGTGAGGTGCCGCTCGACATCGTCGACGACGAATCGCCCGAAACGCTGCTGCACCGCTATGAGTCGACCGCCTTCGACTACGAGCACGAGTGGCCGATCCGGATGGGCGTGGTGTGCCGCGACGGGGCGGTGACGCACGTCGTCATCGTGTACTGCCACCTCGCCGTCGACGGCTTCGGCATCGACGCGCTCGTGCGCGACATGCCGAACATGGACCCCGCGACCGGCGAGCCCACCGCCCCGCGGCCCGGGCTGACCCCGCTGGAGATGGCGCAGCGCCAGCAGGCGCCGTCCGACCTGCGGCAGAGCCAGAAGTCGCTGCGGTACTGGGAGCGCCTCCTGCGGTCGATCCCGGTCGATCGCTTCGGCGGGCTGGGCGACCCGCAGGAGCCGCGCTACTGGGAGTTCGTGCTGCGCTCCCCCGCGCTGCACAACGCCGTGCGGGCGGTGGCCGACCGCACGGGGGTCGGCTCCGGCTACGTGCTCCTGGCCGCCTACGCGGTCGCCCTGGCCCGGCTCACCGGCTCGCCGGCGAGCGTCGCCCAGCTGGTCGTGAACAACCGGTTCCGCCCGGGCTTCGCCGACGCGGTGAGCCAGAGCGCCCAGCTCGGCCTCTGCGTGATCGAGGTGCCGGACCCGGCCGGCGACCTCGACGAGGTCGTCGTGCGCGGGTTCAACGCCGCCACGAACGCGTTCATGCACGGCTACTACGCCCCGCTCGCCCACAACGACCTGCTGGCGCGGGTGGCGGCCGACCGCGGCGAGGTCGACATCGCCGTGATCGTCAACGACCGCAGCCGCTTCCCGGCGGAGGTCTCCGCCACCCCGGGGCCGACCGAGACGCACTGGGGCGAGAAGGCCGACGCGCTGGACGCCGGCCTGAACATCAGCTTCGACAGCACGGACGACGCGGTGGAGGTGACCGTCCGCGCCGACACCCACCGCCTGTCCCCGAAGTCGATCGAGGCGCTCGCCCGCGAGATCGAGGCCGTCACGCTGGAGGCGGCAGCGTCAATTCCGTGAGGTGGCGCCCGGGCTTCAGGGCTTGCGTGCCACGCCGCCGTACAGCGCCGCCTGGGCGTCGGTCAGCGGCACGTCACGCCCGGAGTCGTCGGGCCGCCAGCGCAGGATCGGCACGACCCCGGGCTCCACGAGGTCGAGGCCGGTGAAGAAGCGGCTGACCTCCTGCTGGTCGCGCAGCCGGCTCGGGATGCCGCGGGCCCGCATGATCTGCACGAACCGGCCCCACGACTCCGGCTCGAAGTCGGCCGTGATGTGCGACAGGACCAGGTAGCTGCCGCTCGGGAGGGCGGCCATCAGGCGCTCGACGATGCGGTACGCCGCCGTGTCGTCCTCGACGAAGTGCAGGATCGCGAAGAGCAGCAGGCCCACCGGCCGGGTCAGGTCCAGCGTGGAGCGCAGCTCGGGCGCGGCCAGGATGCCGTCGATGTCGAGCAGGTCGCCGTCCACGTATGCGGTGCGGCCCTCGGGGGTGCTGGTCAGCAGCGCCCGGGCGTGCGACAGCACGATCGGGTCGTTGTCGACGTAGACGATCTTCGACGCCGGCGCGGCCGCCTGGGCCACGTCGTGGACGTTCGGCGAGGTCGGCAGCCCGGTGCCGATGTCGAGGAACTGCCGCACGCCGGCCTCGGCGGCCAGGTGGTGCACGGCCCGGCGCAGGAAGGCCCGGTTCTGCAGCGGCGCGGTCGCCGCGTTCGGGTTGACCTTGAGCGCCTCGACGGCGGCCTCCCGGTCGGCGGCGAAGTGGTCCTTGCCACCGAGCAGGTAGTCGTACACGCGCGCCGGGTGCGGGCGCCCGGTGTCGAACGGTGCGGCCATGCGCACAGCATAGAGTGCGGTGACATGGTTGATTACGACGATCGGCAGTACGCCGTCTACGCCAAGGGCCGGGCGCTGCATCCGGACGCCGCCCGGCTGTGGGCCGAGACGTTCGCCCGGTGGGCGCCGCCGCACCGGCCGCTCGACGTGCTCGACCTCGGCTCCGGCACCGGCCGGTTCAGCCCGCTGCTCGCCGGCCTGTTCGGCGGGACGGTCCACGCCGTCGAGCCGTCGGCGCGGATGCGGCAGGTGGCGAGCGAGACGGCGCCGCATGAGCGGGTGGTGTACCGCGCGGGCTCCGCCGACCACATCCCGCTGCCGGCCGCCTCGTGCGACCTGGCCCTGCTGTTCCTGAGCTTCCACCACTTCCCCGACCGGGCGCGGGCCGCCGCCGAGCTGGCCCGGGTCCTGCGGCCCGGCGGCCGGGTCCTGTTCCGCAGCGCGTTCGGCGACCGCATCCCGGACCTGCTGTGGCACCGGTACTTCCCCAGCGCCCGCGCGGTCGAGCAGCGCATGTTCCCGGCCCTGGCCGACGTCCTGGCCGTGTGCGCGGCCGCGGGCCTGCGGCAGGCCGGGTTCGAGCGGCTGCGCGAGCCGATCGCCGCCGGCCTGCGCGAGTACGCCGGGCGCATCCGGCTGCGTGCCATCTCGACGTTCGAGTACCTCGACGACGCAGAGACCGCGGCCGGCATCGCCCGCCTGGACGCGGCCGCGGCGGCCGAGACCGACCCGACCCCGGTGACGGCCGACGCCGACCTGCTGATCCTGGAGCGCGGGGACTGACGAACCGGCCCCGCGGTTGCGCCGGCCGGGCAGGGCAAGGGTAAACCTGCACGTCATCGGATCGATATCCGACGTTGTATCTCGTCGTTATCCCGGCGGCGGAGCGTCCGACATGGACGGCAGCAGTCGGACGGGGGTCCTGCCATGAAGAGTGTGCTGGTCGCGGTCACGGTACTGGCGCTGGCGGCGCCCGTCGGCGGCGGGACGGACGGGTTCCGGCCGGGAGCGCCCGGGATCGGTGACCCCGCCTACCCGCTCGACGGCAACGGCGGCTACGACGTGCGGCACTACGACCTCGACGTGCGGTACGAGCCGGCCACCGACCGGCTCGACGGGCGGGCGGCGATCACGGCCACCGCCACCCAGCACCTGTCCCGCTTCAACCTCGACTTCATCGGGCTCACCGTCGACGAGGTCACGGTCAACGGGCGGGCCGCCGGCGTGCGGCGGGACGGGGACGAGCTCGTCGTCACCCCGGCGCGGGGGCTGCTCAAGGGGCTGCCGTTCGTCGTCGCCGTGCGGTACCACGGGATCCCGGAGACGTTCCGCGTGCCGGAGATCCCGCTGGAGTCGCGGTTCATACACACCGACGACGGGGCGCTCGTCGCGGGTGAGCCAGAATCGGCCGCCACCTGGTACCCGGTCAACGACCATCCGCAGGACAAGGCCACGTACACCGTCAGCGTCACGGTCCCCGACGGGCTGACCGCGATCTCCAACGGGGTGCCCCTCGCCACGACGGCCCGCGACGGCTGGACGACGTGGCGGTGGGCCGCGACGACGCCGATGGCGAGCTACCTCAGCACGCTCGCGATCGGGCGGTGGCGGGTCGACCGGCACTGGCACGACGGGCGGCAGACGATCATCGCCGTGGACGAGACGCTGCCGCCGACGCTCGCGGACGACGCCGTGGCGAGGACCGACGAGATCACCGATTTCCTGGAGGGGCTGTTCGGGCCGTACCCGTTCGAGGCGAACGGCGCGATCGTCGACCGGCACGACCCGCTGCTGTTCGCGCTGGAGACGCAGACCCGGCCGGTGTACCCCGCGAGCTTCTTCGGCGACGGGCCGAACCCGTTCGACGACAACCTGGTCGCGCACGAGCTGGCCCACCAGTGGTTCGGCGACAGCGTCTCGGTGCGGTACTGGCGGGACCTGTGGCTCAACGAGGGCTTCGCCGCCTACGCCGAGTGGCTGTGGAGCGAGCACAACGGGTTCATCACAGTGCGGGAGTGGTTCAACCTGATGTACGACAGCCCGCTCGACGACGCGCTCTGGACCCCGCCGCCCTACGACCCGACCGGCGCGACCGAACCGTTCCGGATCTCGGTGTACTCGCGCGGGCCGATGACCCTGCACGCGCTGCGCCTGACGGTCGGCGACGACGCGTTCTGGCGGATCATGCGGCGGTGGGTCGTCGAGCACCGCGACGGCAACGCCGGGACCGAGGACTTCGTCGCGCTCGCCGAGCGGGTGTCGGGGCGGCAGCTCGACGGGTTCTTCACCGCCTGGCTGACCGGGTCGGTGAAGCCGCCGAACCCCGACCCGCTGCCGCCCGGCGCCGCGAAGGCCGCCGTGCCGACGATCCGAAACCTACACCGATAGCAGCGCGTCGAGGGCCTCCAGCGCCGACGACGGGTTCCGGCGGCCCAGGCCGATGCGGAAGCGGTCGGCCGGCACCGGACCGACCCGCGACTCGTACAGGCCGGCCGGCAGCAGGATGACGCCCGCCTCCTCGACCGCCCGGCGGCACCAGGCCTCGACGCCGTCGGCGCCGCGGTAGCGGGGGAAGGCCACGCACCCGCCGTCGGGGCGGCGCCAGTCGAACAGCTCGCCGTGCTTGGCGAAGAACGCGTCCATCAGCAGCAGGTTGGCCGAGACGATGCCGCGGTTGCGGGCCAGGATCTTCTCGCGGGCGTGCAGGGCCACGGTGGCCAGGTGCTCGCTCGGGCCGGCGTTGCAGATCGACGTGTAGTGCTTGTGCCGTTCGAGCATCTCCAGGACCGCGTGGTCGCGGCAGGCGATCCAGCCGACCCGCAGGCCCGGCAGCCCGTACGCCTTGGACATCACGCCGACCGACAGCGCCGTGTCGGACAGGTCGGCGGCCTGCGGCAGCGGCGCGTCGAACTCCAGGCCGCGGTACACCTCGTCGGAGAGCAGCCGCGCGCCCGCCTCGGCGCACAGCTCGACGAGGCCCTGCCAGGTCGCCCGGTCGGGCAGCGCGCCGGTCGGGTTGTTCGGGAAGTTCACCGCGACGAGCGTGGTCGTGGGGCGCAGCGCGGCCCGGACCGCGTCGAGGTCGAGCCGCCAGCCGTCGGCCGGGTCCAGCGCGACGGCGGTGACGTCGGCCCCGCCCGCAAGCAGCACCGTCTCCGTCGACTGGTAACCCGGCACCACCACGACGGCGTGGTCGCCCGGCCCGGCGAGCAGTTGCACGGACCAGTAGATCGCCTCCTCCGCGCCGGCGAAGACGAGGACGTCGTCGGGCGTGCACCGCTCGTACGTCGCGGCGATCGCCTCCCGCAGCGCCGGCGTGCCCCAGGTCTCGACGTACCCGAGCCGCAGTTCGTTCAGGTCGAGGACGCCGTCGCCGAGCTCCAGCAACTCCCCGACGGTCAGGGTCTCCGCGTCGGAGCCGGCCAGGTTGTACCGCGCGACGAACTCCCACCGCGAGAAGTACGTCTCCAGCCGGAAGTCCGGCAGCCGGGGCCTCATGCGGCCGCCACCGCGATCCGGGTGGCGCCGGTGAGCAGCGTGCCC
The DNA here is from genome assembly GCF_022095675.1 of Dactylosporangium sp. AC04546. GTDB lineage: Bacteria > Actinomycetota > Actinomycetes > Mycobacteriales > Micromonosporaceae > Dactylosporangium. Next base: position 13,792 of record NZ_JAHYSG010000045.1, read on the forward strand.
TGGGCGTAGGAGCGGGCCTGCGGGTCGAGGCTGGTGATCTCCACGGGGCCAGCCTATGGCCTGTGCCGCTGCTCGGCGATCCGGGCGAGGCGGTCCCAGGCCGGCGACGACGGCGCGGTCTTCGTCACCAGCCGGGCCAGGGCCGGGTCGAGCATGGGCAGCCGGGCCGACTCGGGGTCGCTGTGACGGTCGAGCATCCAGCGCTCGGTCCGCTCGGCCAGCGCCGCCAGCCGCGGGTCGTCCGGTGACCATGCGAACGCGGCGTCGTACTCGAGGTACAACTCCTGGAACCGGGGATCGGTGATCGCGTCGCGCTTGTCGGCGATCCAGGCCGCGGCGTCGCCCGGGGACACCGACTGCAGCAGGATCCAGATGTCGCGCTCCATCTGCACGGTTCGGCGGCTGACGCCGAGGGCCTCGATACGTTCGAGGTAGCCGGCGACCTCGTCGGAGACGAACAGTCGCTCGCCGGAGCCGAGCCGGGCGATGCGCTCGCGGGTGCGCCGCAGCTCCTCGGCCCGGGCCACCAGGTCCCGGTCGATCTCCTCGACCGCCGCCGCGAACCGCTCGGGATCCGCGGCCAGCAGCTCCTTGATCCGGGCCAGCGGCACCCCGGCCTCCGCGAGGGTTCTGATCTTCACCAGTTGTACCGCGTGCGCCGCGCCGTAGCGGCGGTAGCCGGAGGAGTCGCGCGGCGGCTCCTCCAGCAGTCCGCGCTCGTGATAGTGCCGGACGGCCTTGACCGTCACGCCGGCGTAGTCCGCGAGCTGACCGATGGTGATCATGTCTCCATCATCCGGCTTTCCGGCCGAAGGCGGTGACCGCCCACAGGTAGCCGGCCAGGGCGATCCCGGCGCACCAGGCCAGGGCGACCAGCGCGCTGCTGCCGACCGGGGCGCCGGTGAGCAGCGCCCGCAGCGCGTCGGCGACGGGGGTGAACGGCTGGTACGCGGTGAACCAGCGCACCGCCGGCGGCATCGACTCGGCCGGCACGAACGCGCTGGACAGGAACGGCAGCAGGAACTGGATCGGCAGCGTCGCCCCGTTGGCGCCGGCGACCGTCTTCGCGCCGAGCCCGAGCGCCGCCGACACCCAGGACAGCGCGAACCCGAACGCCGCGATGATCCCGGCGACGGCGAGCCAGTCGAGCACCGAGGCGTGCGGGCGGAACCCGGCGAGCACCGCCACCGGGACGACCACCGCGGTCGTGATCAGCGTGCGGATGACGCCCGCGCCGACGTGCCCGGAGAGCACGGCGCCGCGGCTGACCGCCATGGTGCGGAAGCGGTCGATGATGCCGCCGGTCATGTCGGTGCAGACGTTGATCGCCGTGGTCGAGGAGCCGGACGCCACGGTCATCATGAGGATGCCCGGCACCAGGAAGTCCACATAGGACGCTCCGGGGGCGCCGTCGCCCAGGCCGGCGCCGATCGGGCCGCCGAGGATGTAGACGAACAGGAGCAGCAGCACGACCGGGGTGAGGATGGAGGAGATGAGCATCAGGGGGTACCGGATGGTGTGTGTCAGCTCGCGGCCGAGCATCGTGGTGGCGTCGGTCATGACCGCTGCTCCTTCGTTGCTGCTTTGGTAAGGGCAAAAAACACGTCGTCCAGGTCGGGCGTGTGGATGGACAGGTCCTCGACGGGCACGTCGTCGCCGAGGCGGGCGAGCACGTCCCGGACGGCCTTGACGCCGTCGCCTGGGACGCGCAGTGCGAGGTCCTCGTCGGCGACGGCCTCGGGCAGGCGGCTCACCGCGGCCTCCAGGGCGGCACCGTCGGGGAAGCGCAGGCGCAGGTGGGCGCCGGGGATGCGGCGCTTGAGCTGCTCGGGGGTGCCTTCGGCGACGATCCGGCCGTGGTCGAGCACGGCGATGCGGTCGGCGAGCTGGTCGGCCTCCTCGAGGTACTGCGTCGTCAGCAGGATCGTCACGCCCTCGGCGACGAGGTCGCGGACCAGCTGCCACATGATGTGCCGGCTGCGCGGGTCGAGGCCGGTGGTCGGCTCGTCGAGGAAGATGAGCCGCGGCCGGCCCATGAGCGTCATGGCGATGTCGAGCCGCCGCCGCATGCCGCCGGAGTAGGTGGCGGGCGTGCGCCGGGCCGCGTCGCCGAGGTCGAACCGCTCCAGCAACTCGGCCGCGCGGGCCCGCCGCTCGGCCGGCCGCTGGTGCAGCAGCCGACCCATGAGCAGCAGGTTCTCCTCGCCGGTGAGCAGGTCGTCGACGGCCGAGAACTGCCCGGTGACGCCGATGAGGGCGCGCACGGCGGCGGCCTCGCGCCGCAGGTCGTGGCCGAGAATCGCGGCGGCGCCGGCGTCGGCGTGCACGAGCGTGGACAGGATGCGCACGGTGGTGGTCTTCCCGGCGCCGTTCGGCCCGAGCAGCGCGAGGACCTCGCCGGCGCCGGCGCGCAGGTCGACGCCGTCGAGGACGACCTGGTCGCGGTAGGACTTGCGGAGCCCCTCGGCGAGCACCGCGGGGGTGTCGGTGACGTTCATGCCCCCATGCTCGAACCCTGCCCCAGGGGCAGGGTCAAGCGGAACGTCAGGTGATCTGCAGCTCCCGCCGCCGGACCGTTGTCCCGGCGGCCGCGGCCACCAGCAGTACCGTCAAAACCCCCGCCGCAAGCAGGGTGGTCCGGTCGGGCTCCAGCAGCGGCTGCCCCCGCAGCGCCTGCCAGGTGAGCAGCGCGATCAGCCCGGCATAGCCGGCGGCCGCCACCCGCACGAGCCGGAGCCGCACGCGCTGGTCGGCGACGAACCCGGCCAGCAGCAGGGCCAGCAGCGGCAGGGCCTGCAGGGCGTGGATCCCGACGAAGTGGGCGATGCGCAGGTCGCCGCCGGTCGTCGACCAGCCGGTGACGGGCATGCTGGGCCCGCCGTCGGCGACGCCGACGCTGTGCGCGCCGACGAAGCCGGTCGAGGTACCGGCGTCGACGGCGGCCCGCTGGGCATCGGTCGGCATCGTCATCAGGAACGCCACGGCCATACCGGCGAGCGACAGCGCGAACCCGGAGCGCGCGGCCGAGCGGACGACGGGGTCGCCGTCGCGCTGCACGGCGATGACCACGGCGACCACCAGGCTGGCCGTCCACAGCACCACGACCAGGTTGCCCATGAGGCTCCACACGGTCTCGTCGAACGGCGTGGAGTTGTTGAAGTGGCTCGGCCGCCCGCGGACCGCCTGGAGCACGATGAGCACCATCTCGGCGAGCGAGGCGACGGTGACGACGGTGCCGGCCCACCATCCGGTCCGCCGGAACCGCTGCGCCTTCTTGAGCAGCCACGCCAGGGTCAACGCGTACAGCCCGAACGACACGGCGAACTTGAACGGCTTCAGCCAGGCGGGGCTGCCGACGATCTGCCGGTCGTCGGTGAACAACCCGACGAGCGCGACGACGGTCAGCAGCCCCATCACGGCCGCGAACCACAACAACGGACGATGCCAGCGCGGGCTCATCGTGAGGTCTCCATCTCCGACGCATTGAGGACCGCCTTACGGTCCCAATCCGCGGCCCCCGAATCAGCCCGGCGCTCCCCCGGATCCTGGGTATGGCTAACCCCAGTTCTGTGGGGCCTGCTGGCGGGTCGTGACGTTGATGCGGTTGAAGAAGTTCGTGGTGGCGATCCACAGCACGATCGCCCCCAGTTCGGGCTCCGTGAAGTGCTTCGCCGCCGCGTCCCAGATCGGGTCCGGGACCGCGTCGCCGCGGTCGGCCAGGCGGGTCGCCGACTCGGCGAGGTCCAGGGCCGCCCGCTCGGCGTCGGTGAAGTACGGAGTCTCCCGCCAGGCCGCCACGGCGAACAGCCGCTCGTCGGTCTCGCCGCGCTGCTTGGCCCCGCGGGCGCCGGCGTCCACGCACGGGCCGCAGCCGTTGATCTGGCTCGCCCGCAGGTGGACCAGCTCCAGCGTCGCCGCCGGGACGCCGGACGAGTGGACGGCCTTGTACAGCAGGTTGATCGCCTTGACGACGTCGGGCGAGGCCGGGTTCGTGAGTCGTGCCTGCATGATCGTCTCCTTGTGTCACATCGGAACGGTTTGGTTCGTCGCTCAGATGACGGACCCGACCGGGCTCATGTGACATATGTGGCGTAGGCCACAATGGAGGACATCATGGCGAACGACGACCTGCTGGCCGAGCGCTTCGAGCGCGTGCGGCCCCGCCTGCGCGCGGTGGCGTACCGCATGCTCGGCTCGATCACCGAGGCCGAGGACGCCGTGCAGGAGGCCTGGCTGCGGCTGCAGCGCACCGACGACCGGGAGATCGGCAACCTGGCCGCCTGGCTGACCACGGTCGTCGGCCGGGTCTGCCTCGACATGCTGCGCTCCCGCACCCAGCGCCGCGAGGAGCCGCTCGACCTCGACGCCGAGCCGCCGGCTGCCGGCGCCGACCCCGAGCAGCAGGCGATGCTGGCCGACTCGGTCGGCCTGGCCCTGCTCGTCGTGCTCGACACGCTCGCCCCGACCGAGCGGCTGGCGTTCGTCCTGCACGACCTGTTCGCGGTGTCGTTCGACGAGATCGCCGTCATGGTCGGCCGCAGTCCGGCGGCGGCCCGTCAGCTGGCCAGCCGCGCCCGCCGCCGCATCCAGGCCGCCTCCGACAACCCGGACGCCCCGGACGCCGACGCGACCCGCGGCCGCGCGATCGTCGACGCCTTCCTGACCGCGTCCCGCGGCGGGGACATGGCCGGCCTGCTGGAGCTGCTCGACCCGGACGTGGTCCTGCGCGCGGACCTGGCCGCCGCCCGCCTGGGCTCGGAGGGCGAGACCCGCGGCGCCGAGGTGGTCGCCCGCTTCTTCTCCGGCCGCGCGCAGGCGGCGGTGCCGGCGCTCATCGACGGGGTTCCCGCTGCGGTGGTACTGCGGGAGAACCGCATCTTCATCGCCCTCACGTTCATCGTCACGGGCGGCCGGATCGCAGCCATCGAGTCGATCGCCGACCCGGACGACCTGGCAGCACTCGACGTCCGTTTGTCGGACCGTTAGCGCCTTGTCCGAGATCGCCGGAGACGATTTCATTACCCGGGTGACCACTCCGTCGAAGGACACGTATGCGCTCGGCATCGCCAACGACTCGTACCGCTGGTACGTCACCGCGTCGAAGCGCTCCCGCCGGTCGTACCGGATCACCGACGTCTCCGCGGTCGTGATCTCGGCCTCGATCCCGGTGGCGGCCGTGATGGCGCCCGACCTCCCGCAGCTCACGGCCGTCCTGGGCGCGATCCTGGTGGTCATCGCGGGCGTCCGCGCGATCTACCACTGGCCGGAGAACTACCTGCGCTTCAGCCGGGCGAGGGAGGCGGTGGAGGAGCAGCGCCGCCTGTACCACGTCTCGGCGCCCCCGTACGACGACCCGGCCACACGCGACGAGGAGCTGGTCAGGTCGGTGACGAGGATCGAGCAGGCGGAGATGGGCCAGTGGGCCCAGATCGCCGACCCCCACCCGGCCCCCAAAACCCCGCCGGCGCCGGCGTCGGCGCCGAACGAGTAGCCCCGGGTCAGAGGCCGGCCAGCGGGTCGAAGGGCCAGTCCGCCGTGACCACCAGCGGGCCCACGTGGCGGTGGGGCTCGGCGCCCGAGCGGTCCTCGGCCGTCTCCGACTCCGCCGCCGTGGACTCCAGGGCGGACCAGAACGGCTCCAGTTCGGACGGCGAGCCCGTCACGTGGAGGGCCGGGCCCGGGTCCAGCGTCACCGTCAGCGGCGCGTCCGTCAGGGTCTGGACCAGGGTGCCGTTCGTCAGCGGGGCCTCGGCCGACGTGGCGCGCAGCGCCTTGGCCAGGGCGCGCAACGCCTCCGGGGAGCCGGCCAGGTCCAGGTCGTCGCCGTGGTAGCGGAGGCGGCAGCGGTGCTCGTTGGTCATGAGCGACTGTAACCCGGCCGGTCCCCGGTCGCGGCCGCGGTCAGAGCGCCTCGAAGTCGGCGCCGTCCATCACCCGGCGGATGACGATCGGCTGCTGGAGCGGTACCCCGCCCGGGCCGGGCACCTGGGAGATCCGGGCCGCGATCTCGATCGCCCGCTGCTCCGACTCCACGTCGACCAGCTGGTAGCCGGCGAGCATCTCCATGAACTCGGCGAACGGCCCGTCGGTGACGACCGGCGCGCCCCGGCCGTCGGAGGTGACGGTCCTGGCCAGCTCGGGGCCGGTGAGCGCGTTGCCGTCGAGGAGCTCGCCGGTCTCGGTGAGCTCGCGGTTCAGGGCGTCGTAGTAGTGCATGTGCGCCTTGACGTCCTCGGGCGCCCACTCCTCCATGGGCTCCGGGACCACGCCGGGTCGGTAGTCGACGATGAGGAGGTACTTGGTCATGTCAGGCTCCTTCCGTCCAGTGCCGTGCAATCGCAGGACGGAGCCGCTCACCCGTTCTCGACATCATGCCCGGGCATTTCTCAACGAAGATCCGATTGTCCGGCACAGGTCGACGGTCCGTGCGGCGAAGGCGGTCTCGTTGTCGAACCAGGCCGACACGCCGCAGAGCGGGCCGACCGTGCGGGTCAGGCTGGCGTCGACGATCCCGGAGGCGGTGCTGCCGAGCACGTCGGAGGAGACGAGCGGCTCCTCGGAGTACTCCAGCAGCCCTCCGAACCGTGAGGACCGCAGCGCCGCGTTGACCTCGCCCGGGGAGACGGCGCGGCGCAGCTGCACGGCCAGGCCGGCGAGGCAGCCGCCGGGCACCGGGACCCGCACGACGATGCCGTCGACCCGGCCGGCCAGCCGCGGCAGCACCTGGCCGACGTGCCGGGCGGTCGGGTCCTCGACGGGGACGATGTTCAGCGCGGCGGCCCGGGCCAGCCGGCTGCGGGCGGTGACGTCGAGCAGCGACTGGCTGGTGGTGTACGCGTGGGTGGTCAGCGACGACGCCGCCTCCACGCCGAACGCGCCGTCGAGCACGTCGAGCACCAGGCCGATGCAGTTGACCGGGCACGAGCCGTTCGACACGACGTGGTGGCGGGCCGGGTCGTAGGAGTCCTCGTTGAGCCCGACGACGAAGGTCGCGTCGGCGTCGGCGTCGTAGTGCGGCAGGATCACCGCGCGGGCGCCCGCCGCCAGGTGCGCCTCGGCACCGCGCCGGCCCGGGCGCGGGCGGGTGGCCTCGACCACCACGTCGACGCCCAGGTCCCGCCACGGCAGGTTGGCCCGGTCGGGCCGGTTGAGCACCTCGGTACGGCGGTGGCCGTCGACGAGCAGCCCGCCGGCCACGGGGGTGACCTTCCACGGCAGCGCGCCGAACGTGGAGTCGCGGCGCAGCAGCCAGGCCGCGAGGGCGGCCGGCATGAGGTCGTTGACGGCCACGACCGTGACGTCCGGCGTGGCCAGCGCCGCTCGCATCACCGACCGGCCGATCCGCCCGAAGCCGTTGATCGCCACCCGGACCGCGGCGGTCACGGGCGGGCACCTCCCGGAGCTGCGGGTGCGATGATCGACTGCCGAGTGTTCATGACGGTTGCCCATCATGATGGCAGGTGGCCATGGCCACAACTCGGCCGGCCGCCACACGCATCTCCCGGCCCGGTGCGGTGCAATCGTGCGCATGGAGCCGAGCGTCGCCGCCGGGCACGACAGCCGGACGCTCAGCCACGGCGGACGCCGGGCCCACGCGGTCCTGCTGAGCTGGTACCGCGGTTCCTGGAGCTCTACGAGGGTTGACCTTGCCCCTGGGTGAGGGTCCAGGGTCGGTCCCCGAGGAGGCAACAGTGCTCACGATCGGTGCGTTCGCCCGCGCGGCGCGGCTGTCGCCCAAGGCGTTGCGGCTCTACGACGAGCTCGGGCTGCTGCCGCCGGCGGCGGTCGACGGCGACTCGGGGTACCGCTTCTACAAGCCGGCCCAGCTGGACCGGGCCCGGCTCATCGCCTGGCTGCGCCGGCTCGGCATGCCGCTGGCCAGGATCCGGCGGGTGCTGGACCTGCCGCCGGCCGAGGCCGCGGACGCCGTCGCCGCGTACTGGGACGGCGTGCTCGCCGAGACCGCCGCCCGCGGGCACCTGGCCACCTTCCTCGTCGATCACCTGTCGGGGCGGGGTACCGCCATGAGCCCGCTGGGCATCCGCTACGCCGCCCGCGCCGAGTCGGGTCTGGTGCGCACCAGCAACGAGGACACCGCGTACGCGGGCAGCCGCCTGCTCGCCGTCGCCGACGGCACGCTCGGCGCGGCCGGCGACCGGGCCAGCGCGGCCGCGGTCGACGCGCTCAAGCCGCTCGAGGCCCTGGAGACCCTGCCGGTACCGGCGGACGACCTGCTCGGCGCCCTCGCCGACGCGGTCGCCGACGCCGGCCGCGCCCTGCACGAGATCGCCGCGACCGACCCGTCGGGCGAGGCGGTCACCACCCTGACCGCGATGCTGTGGTCCGGTTCCCGGCTCGCCCTGGTCCACATCGGCGACAGCCGCGCCTACCAGCTCCGCGACGGCGAGCTGTTCCAGATCACCGACGACCACACGCACGTCCAGCTGCTGGTCGACGAGGGCCGACTGACCCCGGAGGAGGCCGCGGCCCACCCGCAGCGCTCGCTGCTGGTGCGGGCCCTGACCGGCACCGGCGCCGCCGAGGCGGACCTGTCGGTGCACGAGGCGCGCTCCGGCGACCGCTACCTGCTGTGCTCCGACGGCTTGTCGGCGGTGGTGGCGCCGGACGACCTGCGGACCGCGCTGCTGGCGGCGGGCGACCCGCAGGCGACCCTGGACCGCCTGGTCGAGCTGGCGTACGCGGCGGGCGCCCCGGACAACATCGCCTGCGTGGTCGCCGACGTGGTCACCCTGGAGTAGTGCCGTCGCGCAGGAAGCGCCCGATGGCGGCCGCGTACTGCGGGGACTCGGGGGCGTCGGCCCGGTAGCCGCCGTCGGCGATCAGCGTGGCGATCGCGCCGCGCTCGCCGTCGCGGATCATGCGGGCGGCCAGGGTGAACGCGCCCCACAGATTGGCGCCGGTCGACGGGCCGGCCTCGATGCCGGTCGCCGCCGCGAGGTGGCGCATCGCCGTCAGGCTGGCCGCGTCGGGCACCGGGATGACGAAGTCGAGCACCTCGGCGCGGAAGGCCGGCTCGACCCGGGGGCGGCCGATGCCGTCGATGCGGGACGGCATGCCGGTACCGTAGCCGCGATCGCCCGTCGCCCAGCTCGGGAAGTAGGCGGAGTGCTCGGGGTCGACGACCGCGAGCCGGGTCGGCAGGCCGTGATAGCGCAGGTGGCGGCCCAGGGTCGCGCTCGTCGCGCCCGTGCCGGCGCCCACGACCACCCAGGCCGGGGCCGACCCGCAGGCCTCGGTCACCTGTGCCACCAGCGCCGCTCCGGTGCTGCCGAAGCCCCGCCAGTCCTCGGCGTGCTCGACGGCGTTGAGGTGGTCCAGGTAGTGGCCGCCGAGCTCGCCCGCCAGGCGGGACGCCTCCGCGTAGATGGCGAGCGGCGGGTCGAAGGGGTGGCAGCGCCCGCCGTACGACTCGATCCGCTGCCGCTTCGCGGGCGAGGTCCTGCCGGGGACGACGGCGACGAACGGCAGGCCGAGCAGGCGGGCGAACCAGGCGGCGGCGACCGCGGTGTTGCCGGCCGTCGCCTCGACGACCGTCGTCGACGGGCCGATGCGCCCGTCGGCCACGGCGTCCTCGAACAGCCGCCGGACGATGCCGTGCTTCAGGCTGCCGGACGGGCGTTGTGACTCGTCCTTGAGGTACAGCTCGAGATCGAAGGGCAACGGGTAGCACCGCAGTGGCGTCGGCGGCTCGGGCTCGCGCAGCCGCGCGAGGGCCGCGGTGGCCCAGTCACGATCCATAGACTGGCCAGCATGGCACAGATCGTGGAGCTGCTCGCCTCGCCCGTCCACCGCTTCGAGGGCCGACCCTCGGACGGGCCGGCGCCGGCGCCCGGCGGCGAGCTGGTCGACGCCGTGCGGGTCCGGGCCGGGCTGGGGGTCGTCGGCGACCGGTTCTTCGGGCAGGAGGCGCACCGCGACGCGAGCGTCACCGTCATCGCCCGGGAGTGGCTGCCGGACGGGGCCGGGCTCGCGCAGGTGCGCCGCAACGTGCTCGTCGAGGGCATCCCGGTCGACGACCTGGTCGGGTCGGTCCTCACGCTCGACTCGGGCGACGGGCCGGTCCGGCTGCGGGTGCGCCGGCCGGCGCACCCGTGTGCCTGGATGGACGTGTCGATCCGGCCGGGCGCGTGGCGCGAGCTGCGCGGCCACGGCGGGGTGCGGTGCGTGCCGCTCGACGACGGGGTGCTGCGGGTGGGGCCGGTTTCCTTCTCCGTCTCAGCGGACGACTAGCTGGAACAGGACCAGGCCGGCGTCGTGGGTCTCGACCTCGAACAGTCCGGTCGCGTCGGCCGTGAACTCCAGCTTCGCCGGCTTGCCGGGCTCGAGGGCGGCCTTGCGGTCGTAGCCGTGGACGTGCAGCTCGTCGGGGGCGTCGGAGGTCACCGTGAGCTTGATCGTGGTGCCCCGTGCGACCTCGACCCGGCCGGTCGGCGGGCTGACCGTGCGGTTGCTGATGGTGATCGTGAGCTCCCGGTCGCCGCCCGCCGGTGTGCCTTCGCCGCGCGTGGCGTAGAAGACGGCGACGGCCGCGGCGATGACGATGACCGCGACGGCGAGCAGCCGGACCATGGTGTCGGGCCGGGACTTGGTGGCGGTGGGCACGGTGGCACTCCTCGCGGTGAGGTTGGTGCGCCGACACCAATTCGCGGATCTGGCCAGCAGCCTAGCCGACCTCTCCCCCGTCCCACCAGCGCGGGATCGCCTTCGAGCAGCCGGTCGCGCACCGTGGTCACCGTCCGATGGGCTCCGCCACCGACGTCGGAGAGCACCGCGACGCTGCGCATGCGCCCATGGCACTTGCCATAGCTTGATCATTTATCTATGGTCGGGCGATGGCGACGATGCGGGAACCGACGTTTCTCATCCTCACCGCCCTGGCCGGCGAGCCGCGGCACGGCTACGGCATCGTGCGGGAGGTCGAGACGCTGTCCGGGATGCGGCTGCTGACCGGCACGCTGTACACGGCCCTGGACCGGCTCACCGCCGAGGGCCTCGTCGAGCACGACCGCGACGAGGAGGTCGACGGGCGGACCCGGCGGTACTACCGGCTCACCGCCGTCGGCCTGACCGCGCTGACCGCGGAGACCGCCCGCCTGCGCGGCCTCGCCACCGCCGCCGAGGCCCGCCTGCGCGCCGCCCGCCCGAGGACCGCCTGATGCGCATCTGGCTGCTCGCCTACCCGCGCGACCACCGGCGCGACGAGATCCTGGAGACCCTGCGCGAGGCCGGCCGGACCCGGCCCACGGCCAGGGAGGCCGCCAACCTGCTGCGCCACGGCCTGCGGGCCCGCCTGGGCCGCCCGGCCAGCCGCACGGTCGCGGTCTGGGCCACCCTGACCGCGCTGATCTGCGGCCTGTTCACGGCGGCGTTCGCGGTCCGCGCGGCGTGGGAGACGGCCCGCCCCCTCCCGACGGCCGCCGAGGCCACGGCGATGCTGGCCGAGATCCTGCCGGGCCAGCAGTTCGAGGGCCTGGCCGACGCCCCGTCCCTGTTCGTCATCTACGGCGGCCCGCTGCGCTGGTCCGCCGCCCGCGACCTGCTGCTGGGCGACGGCGCGGAGTACCAGCCGGCGGGCGTGGGCGGCGGCACCCCCGGCGACGCCGACGTCGCCGTGACGGTCCAGCGGCTGCGCGACCTGGGCTGGACGGTCTCCCCGCCGATCGAGCGCGACCTGTACGGCTGCGTCGGCCCGCCCTGCGACCCCGCGACGATCCCGACGTCGACAACCCTGGTCGCCTCGCGCGGCGACACGGTCCTCACGGTGGAGCTGACGGGCACCTACGTGTCGGCGTCGTTCCAGCGCACGGCCCCGTGGCCGGTCTGGCCGGCAGGCATCGCGGGCTTCCTCCTCGGCGCGGCGATGTCCTTCCTGCTCTTCGGCTGGGCCAGCCGCCGCCGGCCGCGGACCTCGGCGACGGTACTGCTGGCGATCGCCCTGTTCCTCTGGTGGACCCCGACCGTCTTCGCGGTGCCCCTCGCGCTCAACCACCACCTGGGCGAGCCCCACCCGTCGTGGCATCCGATGTGGGAGTGGCTGGGCCAGCCGACGTTCTCCCTGCTGTTCCTGCTGGGCACCGCCGCGGCCCTGCTGAGCCTGGCCGTCTCCGCTCTGCCGGCCGATGCGCGGGACGGCCGTGCGCGAGCAGTGGTTCAGTAGACGTCGCGCAGGTAGCGCTTCTCGCTGACCAGCTGCTTCACGTAGGCCGCGGCCGCCTCCTCGGACAGGTGGCCGTGGGCCGCCGCCACGTCGCGCAGGGCCTGGTCGACGTCCTTGGCCATGCGGGTCGCGTCGCCGCAGACGTAGAAGCAGGCGCCCTCCTGGAGCCATGCCCACAGCTGGGCGCCGTGCTCGCGCATGCGGTCCTGCACGTACACCTTCGACCGCTGGTCGCGGGAGAACGCCAGGTCCAGCCGGGTCAGGGTGCCGGCGTCGCGGAACGCGGCGAGCTCCTCCTCGTAGTAGAAGTCGGTCGCACGGCGCTGCTCGCCGAAGAACAGCCAGTTGCCGCCGCGGGCGCCCCTCGCGTGGCGCTCCTGGAGGAAGCCGACGAACGGGGCCACGCCGGTGCCGGGGCCGACCATGATCATGGGAGTGTCGTCGGCGGGCGGGCGGAAGTGCGGGGCCTTCTGGAGGTACACCGGGACCTCGGACTCCAGCAGCGCGTCGGCGAGGAACGTGGAGGCGACGCCCTTGCGCGGCCGGCCGTGCGGGTTGTCGAAGCGGACGACCGACACCGTGAGGCTGACGGACCCGGGGGCGCGCAGGGGCGAGGAGGAGATGCTGTACTGCCGGGGCTGCAGGCGCTTGAGCACCCCCAGCCACTCGGCGGCCGTGGCCTCGGTCCCGTGCTCCGCGATGACGTCGATCGCCTGGCGGCCATAGGTGTACTTCGCGAGCTCGCCCTGGTTGTCGGGCCGCAGCAACGCCTTCAGGGTCGTGTCGTGCGACCGGTCCGCGACGAAGCGCAGCAGGTCGGGCGTGATCCGGGTGATGTCGTACTGCCGCAGCAGGGCCGCGCCGAACGACGGGTCGTCGACGCCGGTCACGTCGAGCCACTCGTCGACGAGCGACGCGCAGTTCGTCGGCCACACGCCGAGCGAGTCGCCGGCCTCGTAGTCGAGGTCGGCGGCGAACGTGAACCGCCGCACCTCCTTGGCCGAGCCGGGGCGGCTCAGCAGCTCGTTGCCGGTGAGGACGCCGGTGACCGGCTCGCGCCTGGAGCCGGTCCGCCGGGCCGGTGACGCGGCGGTACTGCGGAGGGCCTTGAGCACGTCGTCGAGCCAGCCGTGCGCGGCGTCCTCGTAGTCCGGCTCCAGGTCGACCCGCGGGGTGAGCCGGACGCCGCCCAGCTCGTCGAGGCGCGCGTCGAGGGCCCGGCCGTGGCCGCAGAAGTTGGCGTAGCTGGAGTCGCCGAACGCGAGCACGGCGTAGCGGCGGCCGTCGAAGCGGATCGGGTCGGGGCCGTGCAGCGACTCCCAGAACCCGGCGCCGTTGTCGGGCGCCTCGCCGTCGCCGAAGGTGCTGGTGATGATGAGCAGGTCGGCGCCGCTGGTGGCCAGATCGGCCGCCGCCGAGGTCATGCTGCGCAGGTCCGCCTGCCAGCCCTCGTCGGCCAGGCGGCGGCTCACCAGGCCGGCGAACTCCTCGGCGTTGCCGGTCTGCGACGCCCAGAGGACGTGGACGGTACGGGCGGGTCCCGGTGCCTCGACGGTCGCCGGCGGCCGGCCGCCGAAGGTGCCGGCGAGGAAGCCGTTGACCCACTGCGCCCGCGCCGGGTCGAACGGCGCGTTCTCGGGCAGCATCGGCGCCGTCGCCGGCGGGGCGGCGGTGAGCGCGCTGAGGAAGCCGGCGAGGTACAGCCGCTCCCCCTCGGTCAGCCGGGGCGGGGTCAGGTCGAGCCCGAGCGGCCCCTCCCGCGGCGGCGTCGCGACCCGCGTGAGGCTGACCGCGCACACCTTCAGCTCCGGCTGGAAGGAGATCGGGTCGACGGCGTCGCTGGTGACGGCGTTGACGCTGCGGTACTCGCCGAACAGGTCGTTCCAGTGGAACGGCGCGAAGCAGTTGCCGGGCATGACCCGGTCGGTGACCCGGGCCGGCAGCACCGCCCGGCCGCGGCGCGAGGCGACCTCGACCTCGTCGCCGTCGGCCACCCCGAGCCGCTCGGCGTCGGCCGGGTTGACCTCCACGAACGGGCCCGGGTTGAGCTTGTTGAGCTTGGTCACCTTGCCCGTCTTGGTCAGCGTGTGCCACTGGTGCTGCACGCGGCCGGTGTTGAGCAGGAACGGGAAGTCGTCGTCGGGCAGCTCGGCCGGGTCGAGGTGCGGGCGGGCGAAGAACACCGCCTTGCCGCTCGCGGTGGCGAACGTCAGCCGCCTGCCGCCAGCGGGCTGGTGGAGGTACCGGATGGGATTGCGCGGCGGCGCTCCGGGCGGCGCGGGCCACTGCACCGGCTCGGTCCGCAGCCGCTCGTAGCTCACGCCGCGCAGGTCGTAGCCGGTCTGCGGGTTCCAGAACCGCTGGATCTCGGCGAACACGTCCTCGGCGCTGTCGTAGGCGAAGGCGTCGGCGTACCCCATCTCGGCGGCGATCCGCGCGATCAGCTCCCAGTCGGCGAGCGCCTCGCCCGGCGGGTCGGCGACCTGCTGGACCAGCGTGAGGTTGCGCTCCGAGTTGATCATGACACCGTCGATCTCGGACCACATGGCGGCCGGGAGGATGACGTCGGCGTAGGCGTTGGTCTCCGTCTCGGCGTACGCGTCCTGGGTGACGACCAGCTCGGCCCGCTCCAGGCCCTCGATCACGGTCCGCCGGTTGCCGACCGAGGCCACCGGGTTGGTGCAGATGATCCAGCACGCCTTGACCTCGCCGGCGGCCATCCGCTCGAACAGCTCGACGGTGCCCTTGCCGACGTCGGTGCGCAGGGTGCCGCCGGGCAGGCCCCAGGCCTCCTCGACGAAGACGCGGTCCTGCTCGACGAGGACCGAGCGCTGGCCGGGCAGGCCGGGTCCCATGTACCCCATCTCGCGCCCGCCCATCGCGTTGGGCTGGCCGGTGAGCGAGAACGGGCCGCTGCCTCGCCGGCAGATGGCACCGGTCGCCAGGTGCAGGTTGACCAGGGCGTTGGTGTTCCAGGTGCCGTGGGTGCTCTGGTTGAGCCCCATCGTCCAGCAGCTCATCCACTCGCCGGCGGCGCCGATGAGGTCCGCGGCTTTGCGCACGTCGGCGCTGTCCAGCCCGGTGATCGCAGCGACCTTGTCCGGGGTGTAGTCGGCGAGGAACCCGGGCATCGCCTCCCAGCCCTCGGTGTGTTCGTTGATGAACGCCTCGTCGATGCCTCCGCCCTGGTCGAGCAGGTACAGCAGGCCGTTGAGCAGCGCCAGGTCGGTGCCCGGCCTGAGCTGGAGGAACAGGTCGGCCTTGTCGGCGGTCGCGGTGCGGCGCGGGTCGACCACGATGAGCTTGGCGCCGGCCTTGACCCGGTCCATCATGCGCAGGTACAGGATCGGATGACAGTCGGCCATGTTCGAGCCGATGACCAGGAACAGGTCGGCGTGGTCGAAGTCCTCGTAGGAGCCGGGCGGGCCGTCGGCGCCGAGCGACAGCTTGTAGCCGCTGCCGGCGCTGGCCATGCAGAGGCGGGAGTTGCTCTCGATCTGGTTGGTGCGCACGAAGCCCTTGGCGAGCTTGTTCGCGAGGTACTGCGCCTCCAGGGTCATCTGCCCCGACACGTAGAAGGCGACAGCGTCGGGGCCGTGCTCGTCGATGATGGCTCTGAGCCTTCGCGCGGTGTCCGCGATCGCCCGGTCGACGGGGGTGTCCGCCGGTTCCGCGCCGCGGTGCTGCCGCACCTTCGCCGTCGCCAGGCGGCCCGGACCGGCGAGCATCTCGGCGCTCGTCGCACCCTTGGTGCAGAGCCGGCCCGCGTTCGCCGGGTGCTGCCGGTCGCCGGTCACCTTGAGCACGCGGCGACGGCCGTCGGGGTCCGTCGCCACGTCGAGGACCATGCCGCAGCCGACCCCGCAGTACGAACAGACCGTGCGGGTCTGCGTCACGGTCCGTACCGTACGGGCGGCCCGTTACACCGACGTCACGCGGTGTTGTCCGGCGTGATTACACCGCTCCCACATTCGAAGCGCCGTCGATGTGAACGAGATCGCCGACGCGGAGGGTGCCCGGGCGGCTGACCGTCGCGTACGCCCCGACGCAGGTCAGCTTGCCGAGGTCGAACACCTGGACGCGGTTCTGCCGCGCGGCGGTGCGGATCACGGACGGGTCGGCGGGCAGGTCGCCGTGGGCCAGGGTGGGGATCACGCAGCGGGGCGTCGGAACGACCGCCTCGATCTCGGCGCTGCCGATCGCGATCCTCTTCCCGGGCCAGTCGTTCTCCGCGAAGGGCTCGCCGTCGACCATGCGCACGACGATGTTCGGGCGGAACCTGCGGTGGTCGGCCCGGAGGGCGTCGAGGGTGGCCGTCGTGACGACGTGCACCGGGGCGAAGTCGACGAACGTCCGCCTCGGCAGGACATTTCTGGTCATTTCGCCCGCGCCTGGCTCGGTCTCGGGCGTCAGCCGTTCGAGGGTGGCGCCCTCCGGCACCTCGCTGACGAGGTCCACCATTTCGGACATTTCTGAAATGGTCACCGTGCCGTCTTCCTCGTAGCGGGCGCTGTGCTGCAGCAGCCAGCCCCACTTCCGGGGGTTCTTCGCGCTCGCCACCAGGCCCGTCTCGCGGTCCACCAGCGCGTACCGGCGGTCGCCCACGAGGCCGTCGGCCTCCAGCGCGACCTCGGACAGCTCCTCGCCCAGCATCGACTTCACCGGGTACCGCCCCAGCCACACGATCTCGCCCACCGGTACATCCTGCCGGTACAACTGACACATGCGGTACACCCCACGCGAGGTCGTCGACCGGACCGGCTTCACCCTCGACACCCTGCGCTACTACGAGCGCATCGGCCTGCTCGACGACATCGACCGCAACGCGGGCGGCCAACGCGTCTTCTCCGACGACGACATCGCGTGGCTGGAGATCCTGCGCTGCCTGCGCGACACCGGCATGCCGATCGCCCGCATGCTGCGCTACGCCGAGCTGGCCCGCGGCGGCGACGCCACGTTCGCCGAGCGCGCCGAGCTCCTGGAGGAGCACGACCGCGAGATCGAGGCGAAGATCGCGGCCCTGCGCGAGGAGCAGACCCGCATCCGCCACAAGATCGAGTGGTACCACTCCGCGCTGGGCCAGTGACCTGGGGCGCGCTCCAGCTCCCAGGTTTCGCCCCAACCGGCCGCCCCGCCGGCGCCTGACACCAGTTACCGCGCGCGGGCCGATGACGATCACCGAGCTGGCCGAGTCGGTGCAGCGTACGCACTCGGCGATGAGCCAGAAGGTCGCGGCCATGCGGGCCGCCGGGTGGGTCCGGACGACGACCGGCGTCGATGCCAGGACGAAGCGCGTGGCGCTGACCGCGAAGGCGCAGCGGGTCGCCTGGCGGTTGGCCGCCGAGTGGCGGGCGACCGAGGCGGCACTGACGGAACTCGAGGCCGAGGTGCCGTACCCGCTCAGCCGGGTCGTCAGGGACCTCGAGGCGGCCCTGCGGCGGCGCAGCTTCCACGACCGCATCGCCGACCAGCTCGCGCGGGATCCGGCGTGGCAGCCCTGATCGACGTCGCGCCGCTGCGGTCGTCGCCGCAGTTCCGGCGGCTCTGGCTGGGCCGGGTGTGCTCGATGTTCGGCGGGGCAGATGACGCTCGTCGCCGTGATGTTCCAGCTCTGGGACACCACGCACAGCACCGCCTGGACGGGCGCGGCGGCCCTCGCGCAGGCGTTGCCGCTCATCGCGTTCGGCCTCTTCGCGGGCGCGCTGGCCGTGGCCGGCGCGGCGGACACGGTGGCCGTCGTCTGCCGCAGCACGGTGGTCCAGCTGCACACGCCCGATGCGCTGCTGGGCCGGGTGGCGGCGGCCGAGCAGATCGTCGGCCAGGCCGGCCCGGACGTCGGCAACTTCCGCGCTGGCCTGCTCGCGGTCCCGCTGGGCGCCACCACGACCCTGGTGAGCGGCGGCGCCCGGTGTGTGCTCGCGGTCGCGGCCGTCGCCCGGACGACCCCCGCACTCACCGCCCGCGGATCGACCGGTCGCTGACGACGCTGCCGTCCACCCGGCCATCGGGCCCATGCCCGCCGACGTGCCATCACGCCACGACCGCGCCGGCGATGCCGTTGAGGGCGGTCAGCGCGGGCTCCGGCAGGACGACATCCGCCGCCGCGACGTTCTCACGCAGATGCGCGACGGAGGACGTGCCCGGGATGAGGGCCATCGTCGGGGAGCGCTGGAGCAGCCAGGCCAGGGCCACCTGCTGCGGCGTCGCGCCGAGGTCGGCGGCGACGCGGGTCAGCGTCTCCGACTGCAGCGGCGAGAAGCCACCCAGCGGGAAGAAGGCGGCGAACGCGATGCCCTCGGCGGCGCACCGGTCGACGAGGGCGTCGTCCTGGCGGTTGGCCAGGTTGTAGAGGTTTTGCACGGTGACCACCGGGGCGATCTTCTGCGCCTCGGTGAGCTGCCCGTCCGTCACGCCGCTCAGCCCGAGGTGGCGGATGAGGCCCTCCTCGCGCAGCTCGGCGAGGGCTTCGAACTGCTCGCTGATCGGCGCGTCGCCGGTGCTCTCGGCGACGCCGACGCGCAGGTTCACCACGTCGAGCACGTCGAGGCCGAGGTGCTCGAGGTTGTCGTGCACCTGCGCCTTGAGATCGTCGGGCTCCAGCGACGGGATCCAGGAGCCGTCCGCGCCCCGGCGGGCGCCGACCTTGGTGACGATGCGCAGGTCCGCCGCGTATGGGCTGAGGGCCTCCCGGATCAGCTCGTTGACGACGGCCGGGCCGTAGAAGTCGCTGGTGTCGATGTGGGTGATGCCGAGGGCGACGACCTCGCGCAGCACGGCGAGCGCCCGGTCGCGGTCCTTCGGCGGGCCGAAGACGCGCGGGCCGGCGAGCTGCATGGCGCCGTAGCCCATGCGCGTGATGGTGAGGTCCCCGGCGAGGGTCAGCGTTGTGGTGTTCATGGCTTCCACGGTCCACCGGCGGCGGCCGGTTGTGCAGTGCCCCGGTGATCCTAGGAGCGGCGGGACCAGGCACGGGAGCCCCTGCGGAGCGCTCGGCGGCCTACGGTGGTGGGCATGAACGGTACCAACACGCTCGGCGAGTTCCTCCGCGCCCGGCGCGAGCAGGTGACACCGGAGGACGCCGGCCTCACCCCGGGCCCGGGCCTGCGCCGGGTCCGCGGCCTGCGCCGCGAGGAGGTCGCGATGCTGGCGGGCATCAGCTCCGACTACTACCTGCGCCTGGAGCAGGGCCGCGATCGCCACCCGTCGGTCCAGATCCTCGACGCCCTCGCTGGCGTCCTGCGGCTCGACGCGGCGGCGACGGAGTACATGATCGGCCTCACCCGCCCGCGCTCCCGCACGACCCGCCGCCGGTCCGCGGCCGACACCGTCCCGGCGAGCGTGCTGCACCTGATGACCGAGATGCCGATGCCGGCGTTCATCCAGAACCGATACCTCGACGTGCTCGCCGCCAACCGCATGGCCCACGCGCTGTCGCCCAACCTGGCCCCCGGCGTCAACCGTCTCCGCGCCGCCCTGCTCGACCCGGCCGAGAAGGCCCTGCACCGCGACTGGCCCGCGGCCACCGCCAACGCGATCGCCAGCCTGCGCGCGGAGGCGGGCACCAGCGACGACGACCCCAGGATGGCCGCCCTGGTCGGCGACCTGTCGCTGAAGAGCGACCGCTTCCGCAAGCTGTGGGCCCGCCACGACATCCGCGCCCGCGCGGGCCGCGTGAGCCGCCTGCACCACCTGGAGGTGGGCGACCTCGACCTGTTCTGCGACAAGCTCGGCATCCCGGGCGAGGAGGGCCAGCTGCTGGTGGTGTATCACGCCGAGCCGGGCTCCGAGTCCTCCCGATTACTGAACCTGCTGGGCTCGCTGGCCGCCAGCTCGTAGATCTCGGCGGGCACGTCTTTGCCGAGCGACCGGATCTCCGCGGCGAGGAGGTGCTCAAACGCCGGCACCTCGGCGTGGTCCAGCATTCGGACGCACTCCGACGCCTCACGCACCAGCCGCTCGACCACCCGGACGTCGCCGGCCCGGACGTAGGTCGCCGCCGTGATCCGCGCGACGATCGCCGGCGCGGGGTCGCTCAAATTCTCGAGCCGGCCGACGTAGGCCACGAGCACGTCGGCGACCGCTCGCGGCCCGAACAGCATCTGGTCGCGCTCCAGGTGCGCGAGCAGCGGGACCAGGACCCGGCCGGGAAGGTTGCCGAACGCAAACCGATAGGCGCCCAACAGCCCGTCCGACCTTGCGGCCGACCGCGGGGCGAGCATCACTTCCAGGAGCGCGCCGAGGGCCAGTCCCATCGCACGATCGTTGTGCCGGGGTCCGACGCTGGTGCCGACGTGTCGCCAGAACGGCGCCGCGCCCTCGGCGAGCACCCGCAGGAGGCCGGAGTCCCCGCGAAACGCGGCCTCCAGCAGCCACTGGCCCACGAGGCTCTGGGTGGGCACGTCGACGTCGACGTCGGCGTCCTGGTCCGCCCAGTAGAACACCTCAGGCAGCGCGATCGTGTCATCGGCGACGAGGTCCAGGACGATGTCGTCGACGGCCACCCTGGCCCGGAGCGTCAGGTACAGGCTGCGCCACTCGTCCGCTGACAGCTGGCTCTCCCACAGCAGCGTGTGCGACCGCCACCCGGCAACCAGGTCGCTGACATACACGCCGCGCGGGCTGAGCATGACGACCAGCAGCACCAGGTTCGCCGAGAACGCGGCGTGCCGGGCGGCCGCGGGGCGGCGAACCGGCTCGTAGTCCGACAGCGACCAGGTCGTCTGCGGGAAGGCCGCATGGCGCAGGAGGTCCAGGGCCAGACGGCGGCACCCGTCCCGGCGCTCGGCCGGAAGCTCCGCGAACAGCTCGGCGCAGAAGTCGAGGACCGGGCCGCGGGACGTCACGGCGGTGAAGGACAGGGATGCGTACAGGCGACCGGCGTCCAGCGGGCTCGGCGCCAGCCGACCGGCCTGGTACTCGCGGTCCTCTGCCAGCTCGGCCAGCCCCCGTACGATCGTGCGGGCCACCAGGAACTCACCGAAGGTGGCGTGCAGGAACTCGTAGGACTTCTCCGGGGCGCCGGTGTCGCGCCGGGCACGGGACTCGTGGATGAAGAAGAACCGGCCCACGAGCAGTTGCGCGGCCGTGAGAGGGCGGCCGGTCGCGCCGTCCCGCTGCGCCGGCCCGTCCAGCGCCAGCGCGGCGAGGTCACCGTCCAGCTGACGCTCGGTCACGACCTGGGCGCGGCGGTTGAACATCGACAGGGCGACGATCGCGAGGCGGCGGATCTCGCGTTCGACCGCCGCCGGCTCCCCGTCGTGCGCGGGCTGCTTGCGGAGTTCCCGGCGGGCGAAGTCGGCGAAGAGGCGCTCGTACAGCTCCGCGCCGGCCAGGCCGGCGGCGTCGCGCTGCAGGGCGTTGGCGCCGGCGTCGTACAGGGCGAGCATGAGCAGCAGGAGCGGCTGCCCGGCGAGGTCGCGGTAGCGCCGGGCGACCTCCGTCGGCAGCGGGGTCAGCGAGCGGGCGCCGAGCCCTGCGAGATTGGCGGCCGACCACACGTCGAGCCACCGGCCGATCTGTTCGTCGTCGAACGGGTCGAGGCGCAGGACCACGCTGCCGGCCGGGACTCGGGCGCGGTCGGCGACCACGATGCGCGAGGTGACCACGACCACGACCGGCCGGCCCAGCTCGGCCTCCCGCTGCTGGAACGCGCGGATCTCCTCCAGGTAGTCGGCGCGGTTCACGCCGGTGGCCTGGAGCAGCTCGTCGAAGCCGTCGAGCAGCACGACCGGCAGGGCGCCGTCGCTGGACCGCACCAGTCGGGGCCAGCTGACGCGTTCGCCGGTCGCGCGGTGCACGGCGTGCTCGACCTGCTCCTGTACCGCGGCGTCGGCGGCGACCGTCCGCAGTTCGACGCGCACCGGCAGGAAGTCGGGCGCCGGCAGCCGGGCGGCGAGAATGCGGCTCAGCAGCGACTTGCCGGACCCCGGCTGGCCCAGCACGAGCAGCGGCGTTTCGGTTGCCTCCGACCCGGTCAGGTACCCGGCGAGGAACGCCTGGATGTCGGCGACGTCCACGGCGGAGGCCCACCACTGCTCGGCCGCGACCGAGGAGCCGTCGGTGACCCGCCGCACCCGGCAGCGCGGGTTGACGTACAGCGCCTCCAGGGTCGGCATCGTCACGCCGCCGGGAAGGTCACCGACCTCGACGATCGGCCGGCCCAGGTCGGCCCGGTACCGGCGGGCGAGGTCGGCCCGGCCCGAGTCCGGACCGGCCAGGCGCCGCAGCAGCTCGCCCAGGCCGGCAAGACTGGTGTCCAGCTCGCCGATCCGATCGGTGGTGCCGGCGCCCCACACGGCGAACTCGGGGATCTCCGCGGCCAGCCGCCGGTACGTGTCCCGGTACCGCGCGACGGCGGACCCGGCGATGCCGCGAATGGACGTGACGTCGAGGATGCCGTAGAAGGACATCAGCGCGTCGAGCACCGCCTCGAACGGCACAGCCGCCGACGGCAGCGGGACCTCGAGGTCCAGGAGCACCATCGAGAAGACGCCTTCGAATCCGTCGGCGGCCCGTCCGCCACGACGCCGGCCCACGTCTCCGCCGGCGATCCTCGCGAGGACCGCTTCGAGGTATGCCGTGACGACCAGGACGGTGTGGCCGGCCACCAGGCGCCTGGTGCGCTCGAACCGGTTCAGGCCGGTCAGGCCGGCGCCGAGCCCGCGCAGCACACCGTTGCCCCACCGTGCGCTTTCGTCGAACGGTGCGGCGAACTCGACGCGGTCCAGACGATCGATCAGGGCGCTGCCGCTCGCGTCGAGCAGACGGACGGCGTCGGGATAGGTCGGTCCGGTGCGGATCGGCGGATACGACACAGCATCCGACGGTATGCGGGACCGGCGCGGACTGGGTCACACCAACGGTCAGGACCTCGGGCGGTTGAGGTGGGTGGCCAGGGTGCCGTCGTCGCGGCGGCGGTGCCACAGTGTGGCGACCCGGTCGTCGAACTGCGGGCCCAGGCGGGAGAGGCGGTCGTGCACGGCGGCCTGGAGCTGCTCCTTCGTCAGGCGGTACGTGTCGGGCGGGACCGCGCGCGCCGCCCGCGTGGCGGTGGCCACGGCCTCGTCGAGCAGCGACTCCGGCGGGACCACCGTGTCGACGAACGGGGCGAGATCGGCCTCGAACGTGTCGCCGGTCATGATCTCCTCGTACGAGCCGACCGCGTGCCGGACGATTTCCATGGCGGCCGGTGGGAACGGGACGCCGACCAGGAGCTCGGTCACGCCGATGCGTGCGTCGCCGGCGGCCATCAGGCGGTGGTCGCAGGCGCAGACCAGCACGGCGCCGCCGGCGATCGCGTGGCCGTTGACCGCCGCCACGACCGGCTTGCCCGTGGTGAAGACCGCCAGGAAGGCGCGGGTCAGGGCCGGGAGGAGGGCGTCGACGTACTCCGGCGGGCCGTCGATGACGCGGCGCAGGTCGACGCCGGCCGAGAAGGAGCGCCCGGCACCGGTCAGCACGACCGCCCGGGCGTCGCCCGCATCGAGGGCGGTGAAGGTGTCGGTGATCGCGTCCAGAAGTTCGAGGTCGAGGGCGTTGACCTTGCCGTGCGCGAGGCGAACCACGGCGACGTCGCCGGCTTCGGTGAGTTCGATCACGCCCGTCACCCTACCCCTGACCTGCCGGTATGGTAGGCACCCGTGCTCACCGCGACCAAGATCGAGCAGCGGCCGCTGTCACTCGTCCCGCTCGGCGTCATGTTCTTCTTCGTCGGGCTGTCCGCGGCGGTCGTCGGGCCGTTCCTGTCGCTGTTCCTGAGCACGGCCGTGCACGCCGGCCCGGCGTTCGTCGCGGCGTTCCTGATCATCGGCCCGGTCAGCTCGGTGGTGTCGTCGACGGTCATCGGGCGGCTGTCGGACAAGCGGGCGATCCGGCGGCGGCTGCTGCTCATCGCGGCGGCGGCCGGCTGCACCGGCTCGGTGGTGACGGCGTTCGTCCGCGACTACTGGGTGCTCGTAGCGGTGGCCGTCACGCTCACCGCGGTCAGCGGTTCGCTGTTCCCGCAGTCGTTCGCCTACGCCCGCGAGGTGCTCCAGCAGAACGGCTCCACCCGCGCGGCCATGGCGATCAGCACGCTGCGGATGCTGTTCTCGATCGCCTGGGTGGCGGGCCCTCCGGTGGCGGCGGTGCTGCTCGAGGTCGGCAGTTTCCGGATGTTGTACCTCACCGCCGCGGCGATGTACGTGCTCGCCGGCGCGGTCGCGTTGGTCTGGCTGAAGGAGACGGGGCCGCCGCCCGGCCACCCGGACGCGGAGCGGCCCGCGCCGCTGCCGTCGGCGTCGCGCTTCACGGTGCTGCGCGTGGTCGCGGCGCTGACCGTCCTGCAGAGCGCGGGCGTGCTGGGCGTCCAGGCCATGTCACTGTTCGTCGGCCACGTCCTGCACGCCGACGTCAGCAACGCCGGCCTCATCCTGGGCTGGTGCGCCGCCCTGGAGATCCCGTTGATGCTCGCCTTCGGGGCCCTGTCGGCGAAGTGGGCCCTGCGCAACCTGATGGCCGTCGGCGCGGTGCTCGGCGCCGTCTACTACGCGCTGGTGACGGGCTCGTCGAGCACCTGGCAGGTGATGGCCCTGCAGCTGCTCAACGCGTGCTTCATCGCCGCGGTGGGCGGCCTGGGCATCTCCTACGTCCAGGAGCTCCTCCCGTCCCAACCGGGCCGCGCGGCGACCCTGGCCGGCAACGTGTTCCCGGTGGGGTCGATCCTGGCCGGCCCGCTGCTGGGCGTGGCCCAGCACCTCGGCTACCGCTGGGCATACGGCTTCGGCGCCGCCCTGTGCGCCGCCGGCCTGATCCTCCTGCTGACCACGCGCAGCCCGCGCACCGCGTCGGCCTGACCGCCGGGCAGGCGACCCCGCTTCAGCAGGTCGACGACGCCGAGGGCAGCGCCGAGACGACGCCCGCCGGGACGGTCGACGCCGTCGGCGACGGCTCGGCCGAGGGCGACGCCGACGGGGATGGCGACGCCTCCGGGCCGTACAGGGCGACCTGCGTCTGCTGGAAGTCCGACGAGCCGGAGGTCAGGCCGGGGACGACCGCCTGGTGGCCGTGCACGTCGGTGATCCGCAGCGTCACCGGCGCCGCGACCTGGCCGGACGGGCCCGTCCACACGTTGTCGCTGCCGCGCTGCAGCGGGGTCCAGCCGGCCGGGGTCTGCAGCTCGACCGACGCCAGGGGGTTGCCGTGGTTGTCGACGACGGCCGTGAGCGACGAGCGGGACGTGCCGCCCTTGAGCTTGACGCGTAAGGGGGCGGTCAGGGCCGGGTCGCGGGCCGTGTCGTAGGTGATCGGGATGATGCCGGCGCTCAGGGCACCGATGCGGGCGAAGGCCGCCTTGCTCAGGTCGATCTTGCCGCGGGGGCACGACGGGCACTGGTCGACGACCTGGACCTGCACGGTGGTGCCGTTGGGGCCGGTCACGCTGAGATACGACCCGCAGGCGGCGCCGCCCGCATACTCGGCCGGGCCGATCGCCACGTAGGAGTCCGTCGACGGGGCGCCGAGGTTGCACATGCCGTTGCGGTTGGTGCTGTAGTAGGACGCCTTGCCGCTGATCGGGGCCGCGCAGGCCGCGTTGCCGCCGACCTGCGTCACGATGACGACGGTCAGCACGGCGGCGAGCAGCACGCCGGCGGAGGGGACAGCCCAGCGGAGATGGCGACGCATGACGGCATCCTAGGCGGGAGGACCGACAGAACCGTGCGCACGGTTTGGCGGCGCCCGGATTGCCGGAATCGCCGGGCGCCGCACCCGCGGTCAGGGCGCCGGGTCAGCCAGCGGCCAGCCGCCCGCCGCCAGCCGGGCCGAGACGCGGGCCACGTCCTCGTCCGACGGCTGCTGCAGTACCGCATCATTGATCATCTGCTCGATGTGCTCGACGGTGATCGGCTCGGCCGTGAGGATCGACCGGTCGGCGAGTGCCTGCGCGATGCTGTGCACCTCGACGTCCGTGAGCTTGCGGCGCAGCAACCCGAAGAGGGCCACGTAGTCCTGGCGCGGCACGCCGGCCGGGTACCCGGCGCGCAGCCAGTCCACGACGCGGGTCAGGAAACTGGGTTCCACGAGCGCCTCACTTGTCCGCGATGGTCGGGAAGATGTGCTCGAAGCTCAGCGTCTTGCCGAGGCCGGACGCCACGATGTACGTGATGCCCAGGGCGACACCGAGCAACACCACGGCGAAGCACAGCCAGCCGATCACCGTCCCGGCCGGCCGGGCCGGACGATCACCCACGGCCCCCGCACCGTAGGCCAGCGAGCGCACGCCGAGCGCGAACAGCGTCGGCAGGCCGGCACCCACGACCAGGCTGACGACCAGCACCTTCCAGACCTCTTGCAGTGCGAATCCGACATTGTGCATACGAGCCGTCCTTCTCAACGAGCCATGCCGGCCCAGTCTTCGTTGACGTTGGTGTGGTCGACCGGCTGGCGGCGCGAGCGCAGGTACATGTACCCGGCCAGCAGCAGCATGACGACGAAGTCGACGAGCGCCCCGGCCAGCCCGCCGATGACGTGCGCCAGCCCCCACATGACGGCGCCGACGAGCGCCGCCGCGGGCAGCGTGGTCAGCCAGGCGAGCACCATGCGGCCGGCGACCGCCCAGCGCACCAGCGCGCCCCGTTTGCCGACGCCGGTGCCGAGGATCGAGCCGGTGGCCACGTGCGTCGTCGAGAGCGCGAACCCGAGATGGCTGGAGACGAGGATGACGGCGGCGGAGCCGGACTCGGCCGCCATGCCCTGCGGCGGGGCGATCTCGACGAGACCCTTGCCCACGGTCCGGATGATGCGCCAGCCGCCGAGATAGGTGCCGAGCGCGATGGCGAGCGCGCAGGCGGCCTTCACCCAGAACGGGATGCTCTTGGTGTCGGTCCAGTCGCCGGTGGCGATCAGGGCGAGGGTGATCACGCCCATGGTCTTCTGGGCATCGTTGGTACCGTGGGCCAGCGACACCAGCGACGCGCTGCCGATCTGGCCCCAGCGGAAGCCGTTGTCCGTGAACCGCTGGGCCACGCCCACGGTGACGTGGTAGATGAGCCACGTGCCGGTCGCGGCGACGATGCCGGCGATGATCGGCGACATGAACGCCGGCAGGAGGACCTTGCCGACGAGGCCGTCGAGCCCGGTGCCGGTGCCGTTCCAGTTGACGCCGGACCACCCCAGCCCGGCGATGGTCGCGCCGACCAGGCCGCCGAAGAGGGCGTGCGACGAGCTCGAGGGCAGGCCGAGCAGCCAGGTCAGCAGGTTCCAGACGATGCCGCCGACGAGCCCGGCGAGGATGATGAGCAGCAGGTCGAAGCCGCCGTTGCCCAGCAGCTCCTCCTTGGGTGTCCCGTTCGAGTTCTGGATCTTCACCACCGCGTTGGTCACGGTCAGCGCGACCTCGACGGAGAGGAACGCACCGACGAGGTTCAGGACGCCGGACAGCAGCACGGCGACCCTCGGCCGCAGCGCACGGGTCGCGATGGAGGTGGCCATCGCGTTCGCGGTGTCGTGGAACCCGTTCGTGAAGTCGAACCCGAGCGCCGTCACGATCACCAAGACCAAGATCACGGTGGTCTCTGTCACCAACCGATCGTCACGCGAAACCGTCGGAGGCGAAGATCGGAGCCGGAACTGTTTCCCTGCGGTTTCCCCGCCGTTCAGACCGCCTGTCCCGGCACGGGACCAGCTACAACGCAGCGCGTGGGCGAGCCGATCCGGTCCGCCGGCTCCGGTGCCACGACCACCTCGGCGATCCTGCTCCCGGGTGATACGGAGGAGGCGTTCCGGGCCGCCGGGGTCAAAGCAAAGCGCGGCCCCGTCACTCGTCGCGGGTGAGCCGCTGCCCGCCGGGACGCCGCCGCGAGGCTGGTGGGGTGAGCCCTACCACCAAGTCACCGGCAGACCGGATCGATGGCGGTCACGCCACGCCATAGCGTGCGGTACATGAGAAATCTCAAGCGCATCGTCCTCTGTGGACTGTTGCTCGCGGGCGGGCTCGGGCTGAGCGCCGCCGGTGGGAGCGGCGCCGCGGCCGCGCGGGAGGGCCGTGGTGACGTGGTGGCCGTGCAGCGGCTGCGTCCCCTCGACACCGCCGACGCGGCGCGGGCCGAGCTCGCCCGGGCCGAGTTCGACACCGGCGCCGCACGGTTCGGCGTCGACATGTACCAGGTCGTGTACCGCACGGTCGACCCCGTCGGGAGG
This sequence comes from Dactylosporangium sp. AC04546, assembly GCF_022095675.1. Classification (GTDB taxonomy): domain Bacteria; phylum Actinomycetota; class Actinomycetes; order Mycobacteriales; family Micromonosporaceae; genus Dactylosporangium. The sequence goes on from NZ_JAHYSG010000045.1 coordinate 42,146, forward strand.
CCGACCGTCGCCAGCGGGCTGCTCGCGCTGCCCCGCTCGGGCGAGCGGCAGCTGCGGGTCGTGTCGTACACGCACGGCACCGAGCTCAACCGCACCGACGCGCCGTCGATGTGGCGCGACGGCTGGTCGGTGGGGCCCGCCATCACCTACGCCTCGGCCGGGTTCGCGGCCGTGGCACCCGACTACCTGGGCATGGGCCTCGGCCCGGGCCCGCACCCGTACCTGCACCTGCCGTCGGAGACGACCGCCTCGGTGGACATGCTGCGCGCGGCCCGCACGGTCGCGGCGGAGCAGGGCCGCACGCTGCGGCGCGAGGTGTACGTCACCGGCTTCTCCCAGGGCGCCAGCGCGGCGACGGCGCTGGGCAAGGCGCTGCTGTCCGGCGCCGACCCGTGGTTCCGGCTCGGTGCCCTGGCGCCGATCTCGGGCGCCTACGACCTGCGGGGGGTCGAACTGCACGCCCTGCTCACCACGGTGCCGTGGCCGTACGACGTCGGCTACCTCGGCTACCTGCTGGTCGCCTGGAACCGCCTGCACGACCTGCCGGGCTTCTTCGACCCCGGCTACGCCGGCCGTGTGGACGCCCTCTACGACGGCGTGCACACCGGCGACGACCTGGTCCAGACCCTGCCCCAGTCGCCGGCCGAGCTGCTGTCGGAGGAGGGCCTGGCCCAGCTGGAGGCGCCGACGGGCCGGTTCGCCGAGGCCCTCGCCGAGCACGACGCCTCCTGCACCGGGCACCGGTTCGCCGTGCCGACGCGGTTGTTCGCGGCGCGCACCGACGAGCAGGTGCCGGTGACGAACTCGGAGCACTGTGCGGCGGTACTGCGGGCGCCGGTCGTCGACACCGGAACCCTGCAGTACCAGGGATCGGTGCATCTCGGCTCGAACATCGCCGGCACCGCCCAGGCGGTGCGCTGGTTCGCGCAGCTCGGCTGAACCGGGCTGCGGGCTTCACGCCCACGCCGTAAGATCGACGGACCGGGGCGGCTCTCCGGGGTGCTTCCTTCTCTTCATCTTGCAAGGATCTAGCGCCTCGACTCTCCGCCCCGGCCCACTCCCTTTCCCCTTGCTCCCGGGTGGATGACTGTTCCATGGACGCGCTCGCCACGCTCCTGCTGCGCCGTGCCGGCGCGGTGTGCCTCCCACCGGCGGCCCCGCGGCCGCCTGCCGACGGTGACGTCTGGGTCACCGCGCTGGAGGCCGACCTGGCGAGACAGGGCTGGGTCCTCGACGCCGGGCTGCGGGCCCGGTTCGCGGCGCTCGACCCGGCGGTCCGGCTGACCTGGGCCGACTGGGTGCAGGCCGTCGCCGACGAGCTGGTCGGGGCCGACCGCGACCACGTGCCGCTGTTCCGCCGGTTCCCGGACACGCCGCGGAACCCGGCCGAGGAGTATGTCGAACGCATCCTCGCCCTGATCTTCCAGGACCGGACCGGGCGCTGCGTGCGCTGTTACGAGGCCGGGCACGTCCGCCCGGTGGACCCGTGCGGCCACCTGGCCTGCACGCGGTGCTACGCCCCGGACCGCTATGCGGGCTGCCCGATCTGCGGCCGCCGCACGACCGGCGACGGCTGGCTGCCGCTGCCCACCACGCCGCCCGCGCCGCCCGCACCGGCCGGCGAACCGTTGCGGCTGCGGCTGCTCACCCTCGACGACGACCCGGCCGCCACGGCCGTCCGGCTGCGCGACGAGCTGGTGGCCCGGACCGCCGCCCTGTCCGAGACCGACCGCGCCGACCTGCGGCTGCTGGTGACCGCCACCGCGCCGGGCCGCCTGGACTGGCTGCCGGCCGAGGTGCCGGCCCGCGAGACCATCGCCGTGGTCATCGCCGCAGCCCTCGACGCCGGGCTGCCGGTGCTGGACGAGGCCGTCGCCCGCTGGGGCACCGCGACCGACGCGGCCCGCACGCTGTGGGCGTTCTCCGGCGGCGATCCCGGCCTCGTCCTGCCGGCGAAGCGGGTCCCCGGCCCCGGCGAGGCCCGCCGCCCGGCCGGCGAGCGGATCGTGACCGTGCCGACCCCGCGCGTCCGGGCGCTCCCCCGCCGGCTGCGCCGGGCCGTGCTCGCGTTCCTCGACGGCCTCGACCCGGTGACCGCCGCCGAGGACGTGCAGCGGCACCCGGCGGTGTGGAAGCGCCTGGCCGAGCGGCTCCACCCGTTCGAGCAGGTCGCCGCCACCCCGTCCGCCGCCGTCGTCTTCGCCGCGCTCCGCGGCACCCGCACCCCGCTCGACGGCCCCCTCGGCCAGGCGATCGCCGCCGCCCACGAGCGCCGCCCCGACCGGATCCTGCGCACCGACCACCCCGACGGCACGGTCTCGGTCCGCGTGCGCACCCTGGCGTCCCTGGTCGAGGCGGCCGCCGCGGCCGCCGACCCGGCCAGCGCCGCGGCGCTGCTGATGGGCCGCCCGGGCGAGCTGTGGCGGCGCCTCGACCACCTGCTGCGGCTGGCCGGCGACGACCCGGACGCCCAGCGGATCGTGCTGGACGCGGCCCGCGAGACCGCACCGCACGTCTCCCCCAACGTCCTGGCCACGGCGGCCACGGCGGTCGGCACGCGCGCCACGACGACCCCGGCCGACGTGGTGACCGCCGCCGGCGAATCGGCCTCGATGGCCGGCGCCGCCCTGGGTGCGCCGGCTGCGGGGGCCGCCGTCGCCGGCGGGCCGGCCGCGGCCGGTGACGCCGAGTCGCGGCTGCGGGCGGTGCTGCTCGCCCGGCGGGCGGTCCAGATCCGCCGCGGGCCCGGACGTCCGGGCGGCGAGCCGAAGCACGGGCCGGGCCCCGGCACGCCCCGGCGGACGTTCTTCCCGAAGGGCGACTCCGTGCGCACCTGGACCGCGCCCGAGCTGCGCGGCCCCCTCCCGCCCGGCATCGTCACCGAGGTCCGTGGATGCGCCGACGAGGAACTGACCCGCCGGGCCGCCCGGGCCGCGACGGGCGAGCGGTTTGATCTCGCGATCATCGATGCCGGGCTGGCTCGGGTGCCGGCGCCCATGCGGGAGCGGGTCTCGGCCGAGCAGCTCGCGGGTTGGCCGCGGGGCAGCGTGCGCACGCTCGACGACGGCGTGGACGTGGTGCGGCTGTTCGCGCACTGGACGGACACGACCGACCGGGTCGACCTCGACCTCTCCTGCGCGTTCTACACCGCCGACTGGGTGCAGGCCGGGCAGTGCGACTACAGCAACCTGCGCTTCCACGACGCCGCGAACCACTCCGGCGACCTGACCTCGGCGCCGCCGCCGCTGGGCGCGACCGAGTATCTGGACCTGCACCGGTCCCGGCTGCTGCGGGCGGGCGTGGCCTGGGCGGTGCCGGTCGTGCTGAGCTACAACGACGTCCCGTTCGACGTGCTCGACGCCGCCTTCGCCGGGTTCGCGCTGCCGGTCCCGGGCGGCGAGCAGTACGACGCGGCGCGCGTCATGCAGCGGTTCACCCTGCGGGGCGACGCCCGGGCGCTGGTGCCGTTCGTGCTCGACGTGCGCTCCGGCGAGGTCATGTGGGTCGAGGCGGTGCTGTCCGTGCTCGGCTACGCGCACGACATCGACGAGTACGGCCCGCGCATCGGCAAGCTGGCCGCCGACCTGTGGGACCACTTCACCGGCGGCTGCCGCGCGACGGTGCTGGACGTGGCCGCCTGGCACGCGGCGGCCCGCGCCGACCGGGTCGAGGTCGCCCACGCCGACGGCACCCGCACCGCCGTGCCGGTCACGACCCCGGCAGCGACGGTCGCGGCCATCCGCGCCGCGGCCACCGCGGCCGTCGGTGCCACCGCGGCCAGCGCGGCCGTCGCGGGGGACGTGGTGGCGGCGCCGGCGGGCGGGCGCGTGCTCGCGGCCGTCGCCGACGCCGGCCTGCTCCCGGCGCACGTTGCCGAGGGCTCGGTCGCGCTCGTCGTCGACGACCGACCGCCGGCGCCGTGGACCCCGGCCACAGCGGCCGACCTGATCGCCGGGCTGGCGCCGTCCTGAGCAATTTCCGCCGCGACCTGTCGAAGTCGTGCGGGGCCGATCGTCGGGAAGGTGGAGGTACGACACCACCTGGAGGTCAGACATGGCACTGCCCGAGATCGTGGGACGCGCGGAGTGGCTCAGCGCCCGGACGGCGCTGCTCGACCAGGAGAAGGACATCACGCGACGGATCGACGCGCTCAACGCGCAGCGGCGGCGCCTGCCGATGGTGCGCATCGACACGCCGTACCGCCTGCGGGGGCCTGCCGGTGACGCCACCCTCGCCGAACTGTTCCAGGGGCGCCGGCAGCTGATCATCCAGCACGTGATGTTCGCGCCGTCGTGGGACGGGGCCTGCCCGGCGTGCACGGCGGGCGTGGACGAGATCGCGCCCGCGCTCCTGGAGCACCTGGCCAACCGCGAGACCACGTTCGCGCTCGTGTCGCGGGCGCCGTACGAGAAGCTCGCCGGGTACGGGCAGGGTCGCGGGTGGACGATCCCGTGGTACAGCTCGCACGGGACGTCGTTCAACTTCGACTTCGACGTGAGCTTCGACCCGGCCGTGAAGGAGCCGGTGTACAACTACCGGCCGCTGCTCATGGCCGACACGCCGGAACTGTCGGGGATGAGCTGCTTCCTGCGCGAGGGCGACGAGGTGTTCCACACCTACTCGGCGTACGCCCGCGGCACCGACCACAAGGGCGGCGCCTACGGCCTGCTCGACCTGACCGCCCTGGGCCGGCAGGAGGCCTGGGAGGAGCCGAAGGACCGCGTGGAAAACCCGCACGGCGCGGTGCCCGACTTCAGCTAACGTGCCACGGGTGGAGTGGGATCCTTGGTTGCCCGATGAGGTGGCGCGGCGGCTTGCAGGGGTGCGGTCGCCGTGGTACGTCGCGGGCGGCTGGGCCCTCGACCTGTGGCTCGGTGGGGAGACCCGCCCGCACGAGGACACCGAGATCGGCGTCCCGGCGGGCGGCTTCCCCGAGTTCCGCGCGGCGCTGAGCGCCTACGACTTCCGGGTCGCCGGCGACGGCGAGCTGTGGCCGGCCGACGGCCCGGCCTTCGACGCCCACCACCAGACCTGGGTGAGCGACCCGGCCACCGGCCGCTTCCACCTCGACATCTTCCGCGAGCCGCACGACGGCGACGTCTGGATCTGCCGCCGCGACGCGTCGATCCGCCGCCCCTACCGGGAGATCATCCGCCGGACCGCGGACGGCGTGCCGTACCTCGTGCCGGAGCTCGCCCTGCTCTTCAAGGCCAAGGCGACCCGCCCCAAGGACGAGGCCGACTTCACGACCGCCCTGCCGCACCTCGACCCGGGCCGCCGCGCCTGGCTCTACGCGGCGATCACCCGCGTCCACCCGGGCCACCCCTGGCTGGCCCGCATCGAGCTCTAGCTCCGCACGAACTCGGCGATGACGTCGGCGACGTGGCCGGCGCCGCGGCTGTTCTGGTGGATGAGGTCGGTGGTCAGCTCGAGCCCGTTGCGCCGGGAGATGTCGTCCCACGACCGCCGCAGGATCAGCCGCTGCAGCACGGCGGTGTTGCGCAGCCGGTGCGCGTCCCCGTACGACCGCGGCCTGGCCTCCCCCAGGTCGGCGAGCTGCCGCTCGTGCAGCGGCAGGTACCCGGCGCCGAACTCGGCGGCGACCTCCCGCACGACCCCGCTGTACTCGGTAGCCTGCTCCTGGGCCGGCGCCTGCCCGAGCACCGGCAGCGACAACAGCCCGATCCGGGCGCCGGTCTCATCACGCAGGCGCCTCACGATGTCGCTGAGGTTTCGCTGGTACCCCTGGATCGTCGGCCGCTCCGGCAGCCGCTTCCTCCGCATCGCCACCCGGGCATGCTCGGGGTCGATGGCCGCCCGCACGTCGTTGGTCCCGATCAGCACCGTCACGACGTCGGGCCGGTGCGCGACGGCGGCGTCGAGGCGCTGCAGGAGGTTGTACGCCAGATCCCCGTTGACCCCGTCCTGGATGACCTCGGCATCGACCCGCCGCCGCAGCACGGCCACGTAGTCGACCCCGAGCTGCCCCTTGGTGATGCTGTCGCCCAGGCAAACGATCCGCATGCCGGGCACTGTAGAGTATTTCACTAGTTGTCGCTACAAAACCGTTGCCCACATCGCAGGAGCCCCGATGCGCCTCAAGCACCCGGACGACGACGAACTCCGCGCCAACTTCGAGGAACTCCTGTCCTCGGTCCGCAACGGCGGCGGCATCTACACCCACAGCGGCGTGGACATGGAAACCGAGGACGCCCTGTGGGCCATAGCCAAGGCCTACCCGCACGTCACCGACGAGCTGGTGAGATCCGCCCGCAAGACGTTCGAGGGCCAGATGGACGGCTCGAACAGCGCGGCCAGGCGAGCGGCCCTGGAGCGCAAGTTCGAGGAGTACACCCGAGCACGCCAGCAACAACCCCCGCAGCCGCCGAACTAGCCGCGGGCGCGAGCGCCGCTTCGCCCCAACGACTCGCACCAGAAGGCGCGCCGACGTCGTACGCCCCGGCGTGCCGCCCGCGCCGCCGCACCGCGCCGCGCCGTCGGGCCGCCGCGCCGCGCCAGCACGGTCGCATCGCGCTGCCACGGCGGGCGGGTGGGCGGCGGGGTTAGCCGGCGGCGCGCGTGGGCCAGGTTGACGGGGCGTCGAGGTTCGGCGAGATCTGCAGGTGCGTGGCCAGGTACGTGGCGTCGGCCTCGGTGAGGTTGTCGGCGTCCTTGGGGTCCAGGACGCAGATGTAGAGCTCCACCGGGCCGAACGTGGTGAACCACAGGCCCCTTGGTGACGTCGTGCGCCACTCGGCGGGCCAGCCGGCGACCGTGCGGTTGGGATGGAACGCGGCCTGGACGCTCGGGTCGGCCGCGCGCCGTTCCTTGGTCCAGATGAGGACCGGGGTGCCGCCCGGCTGCTCGACCGTGAGGCCCGAGTGGATCCAGCGCTGCTGGCCGGGATCGGGGGCGCGGCGGACGCGGGTCTGGCACTCGACCCAGCGGTAGCCGGGCGGCAGCTCGGTGAGGCGGAGCGGCATGACGCAGCGTAAGGCGCGGTCGAAGCGGATCGACTCGGCGACCCGCAGGGCGAAGTCGGCGGTGTTGACGCTGGCCAGGAGCATGGCGTGCACGCCCGGGCGGGGTTCCCAGCGGATCTCGAAGGCGCGGGCGCTGTCATAGAAGCCCTCGCGCAGCAGTGCCGGCTCACCGTTCACTGTGGACGGTGCTTCGGCGCCGTGGTCGTCGCCCGCCGCGCGGTCGAGGATGGCCTCGTCCGTTGCCAGGTAGAAGGTGACCCACCAGCGGTTGTCGCCGTCGTAGACGGTGGCCTTCTCGTAGCCCTTCGACGACGACACCCACTCGGTGGCCACCGCCTTGTCGAGCACGCCGTAGTCGAGGGCGAAGTGCACGATCGACGGGTCGGTGCCGACCTCGCCGCCGCCCGCGGCGACCGGGAGGCCGTTGTCGCCGAGGCCGGGTGCCGGCATGCGCACCACGGCGAAGAGCGCGACGAGCACGGCCGCCACCCCGGCGGCGCCGATCGCGCGGCGCCGGCGGCGGACCGTGTGGGCGCGCCGGACGGCCGCCGCGCCCAAGGCGTCGGTCGACACCGGCCGGTCGGCCCGCGCGGTGAGCGTCGCCGTGACCCGTGCCTCCAGGTCGGTCATGTGCCGTCCCTCCTTCACGATGCACCTGCCGCGTCGAGATGTGCGCGGAGCCGCTGCAGCGCACGCATCGCGTGCGTCCGGACGGTCACCGGCTCGCAGTCGAGGATCTCGGCGATCGTGGCGTCGTCGAGATCCTCGTAGTAGCGCAGCACGACGACCACCCGCTGCCGGTGCGGCAGCCGGACGATGAGGCGCCAGAGCTGGTCGCGGTCGGCCGCCTCGACGCCGAGGTCGCCGGGCGCCGGCCGGTCGACGACGTGCTCGATCGGCACCTCGCGGTTGGCGCCGCGCCGCCACCAGGAGCGGGCGGCGTTGACCAGCAGCCGCCGCAGGTAGACGTCGGGATTGTCGGCGCGCCGAATGCGCCCCCACCGCAGGTACGCCTTGGCGAGCGCGTCCTGCACCAGATCCTCGGCGCGCTGGTCGTCGCCCGTGAGCAGGATCGCGAAGCGCACCAGCGCCGCTCCCCGAGCGGCCACATAGGCCTCGAAGCTCGCCGGGGCCGCCTCGGGCTCCTGCCGGATCACGATCACCACGCGTTCGTCTCCTCTGCCGGACTCTGTCACCGCTCAGAGGCTCCGGCGGGGGCCTCGCGTTGACAGCGGCTACAAGGTTTTTTCGAACCAGTGGTGGGCGTAGCGTTCGGCGTTGTACCGCGGGATCTCGCGGTAGCCGGCGCCGCGGTACATGCGAATGGCCTCGTGCAGGTTGCGGTTCGTGTCGAGCCGGACCGCGCCGTAGCCGCGCTCGGCGGCGTGGCGCTCCAGCTCGCCGAGCATGCGCCGGCCGACGCCCATGCCGCGGACCGTCTCGGCCACCCAGAGGCGCTTGATCTCGGCCGGCCCGTCGGGGTGCAGCTTGACACCGCCGCACCCGACCGGCTCCGAGGCGAGCGTGGCGAGCAGGAACGCGCCGGCCGGCGCGGTGAACTCCTCGTCGGCCGCGGGCGTGCTCAGCCCCGGGTCGAAGCCGTCGTCGAAGCGGCGGGCGATCTCCCGCACGTACGCCCGCAGGCACGCCCGGGCCCGCGGGTCGCCGGGCGGCACGACCTCGATGACCACCATGCTGGCCAGCAGGAGCCGCTCCACCTCGTGCATCGCCGCGGTGAGGCGGTCGCGCTGGCCGTCGCTGAGCGGCGTGAGGATCGAGCGGGCCAGGTCGTCGGAGCGCTCGTCGAGCACCGCCCACTCCTGCCGGCCGGCGGCCGTGAGCCGGGCCTCCCGCACGCGGCCGTCGCCGCCGCCCGGGCCGCTCGCCGGGCCGATCGTGACGAGCCCGTCCACCTCGAGCGACCGCAGCAGCCGGCTCAGGTAGCCGGAGTCGAGCCCGAGCCGCCCGCGCAGCGCCGCGACCTCGGCGCCCGCCGGGCCGATCTCCCACAGCAGCCGGGCCTGGCCGAGCGGGCGGCCGCGGGCCATGTACTCATCGTCGAGGGCCCCGACCCGCTGGGTGACCGTCCGGTTGAACCGCCGCACCGATGCCACAAGATTCGCGTCCACATAGCTGACTTTAGTCAGGTAATGCCGTCGCGGAACCCTCCTTCCGGCCGATCGGTCCGGGCGCCGGGTTGTAGTTCAATCGCGAACCATGAGGATTTACCGGGGTGGCTGCGCCTATCACCTGGTCACCATGGGCGCCGGGATCGACGCCGTGGACCAGACCCTCACGGCGGCCGGACTGATGTTCACCCGGACACCGACCACGGTCGTGTGGCCCGGCGGCCGCAGCGAGGGCGTCGAGTTCGTCCACTACGCCCAGGGGCCGAGCCAGCGCGTCCCGGAAGACCTCGTCCACCGCCTCATCGAGGGCGGCGTCTGGATGCTCTACCGCAAGGTCGACGCCACGTCACCCCTCTGACCGACCCGGAACCGGGCCACCACGTCGCGGACGGCGGCGACCACCGCGTCGGGCTGCTCGACGTGGAGATACTGGTGGGCGGCGCCCTCGACCAGGCGCTGCTCGCCCGACGGTACCGTCGCGGCCAGGGCGGCGTGCATGACGCGCAGGCCCTCGTGCGCCTCGTGCAGGAGGTCGGCGTCGAGGTGCTTCGCCCAGTACGGGTTGTGGCCCATCGCGGTCAGGACGATCAGCGGGACGTCGGGGAGCGGGCCACCGCCGCGCAGCTCCGCGTAGAGCTCGGACTCCATGTTGCGGGACTCCTCGACGCCGGTGCGCCAGTTGGTCAGGCGGAGCTCGACGAGCGGCTCGCGGATCGGGCCGGGCCACGCTTGGTACAGCTGATGCAACGCCTCACGTGCGGCGCCGAGCTGCTCCGGCGTGAGCTCGGGCAGGTTGTCGAGGTCGGGCTTGAGCTGCTCGTTGAGCTCGGCGAGGCGGGCCGGCAGGAAGTCGAGGATGTCCTCGTGGCCGGGGTCGATGAGCACCAGGCCGGCGACGTCGGCCGGGAAGAGCTGGGCGAACCGGCGGGCGTAGAAGGCGCCGAGCGAGTGGCCGGCCAGCACATACGGCCCGGGGACCGGCTCCAGCGCCGTGCGCAGCTCGCGCGCCACGGCCTCGGCGCTGCGCGGAAGCGGGACCGGGTCGCTCCAGCCGGTGCCGCCGCGGTCGTAGAGCACGCTCGTGGTCAGCTCGGCGACGCGCTCATGGACGTTGAGGTATTCCAGGCCGATGAGGCCGGCGCCGGGGAGGAAGACGACCGCCGGGGTGCCGGTGCCGTCGCGCCGCAGCTCGATTCTCATGTTTGAGAACAGTATCAGGCGTGAGAACATTGGTCCATGGACACCGCTGAGGTTCTGCTCCACCCCGTCCGGCTCCGCATCGTGCACGCCATGGCCGGCGGCGAGATGACCACGGCCGAGCTGTGCGAGCGCATCCCCGACGCGTCGAAGGCGACGATCTACCGGCACGTGGGTGCGCTGGCCGACGCCAGCGTCCTGGAGGTCGCGTGGGAGCAGCGGGTGCGCGGGGTGGTCGAGAAGCGGTACCGGTTACGGCGGGATCGGGCGGTCATCGACGCCGAGCGCGCCGCCTCGACGACCGTCGACGAGCACCGGGCCGCGTTCCCGGTGGCGATGGCGGTGCTGCTGGCCGAGTTCGCGGCGTATCTCGACCGGCCGGACGCGGACCCGGCCGGCGACCTCGTCGGCTATCGGCAGCATTCGGTCTGGCTGAGCGACGACGAGAAGGCCGCGCTCATCGAGGACCTGCGGGAGGTGCTGTTACCCAGGCTCACCCAGGCACCGGCGCCCGGGCGGCGGCAGCACCTGCTGAGCCCGATCCTGTTCCCGACGCGTCAGTAGGTCTGGTAGCGGCACCACGAGCGCGCCGCGCGGGTGTTGAGGAGGAAGACGAAGACGAGCGGCAGCACGATGGAGATCAGCGTCTCGGCGTAGGGGCGGCCAGTGGTGTAGCCCTGCCAGACGCCACCGGCGACGCTGAGCAGGTTCAGGGCGGTGAGCAGCACGCGGGCCCAGTTGCGGCCGCGCTGCAGCTTGCGGCCGAGCATGATCGCGATGAGCCCGACGATGATGAAGGAGCCGCAGATCACGGCCACGATCGGGGTGATCTGGGCCGGCCGGGTGGTCCACGCGTCGTTCCCGGTCGCGTACTCGAGCCGCGGGATCACGTCGACCGCCGCGAGCGCGAGCAGCGCGCCGATCGCGAGCGTGATCAGGCCGCCGAGGTACTGGAAGATCGCGACGACGTGCAGGGAGACCGGCGCGGTCGTGCGCACCGGGTAGGGCTGCTGCCAGGCGTAGGACATGCCATCGAGGGTGCTCCGGCTGGCGGTGGCGCGACTCGCCTGTTCATGCCAATGCCGCACCGCGCGTGAAGGGTCAGAATGGAGAGCGTGGGCTGGGACGAGATCCTGGAGCGGGCGCGGCGCTACGACGCCACCGCCAGGCCGGGGGAGTGGCCGCCGCCGATCTGCGTGGCGCTCGTCAGCGCGGCGTTCGGCTCGGCGCTGCGGCGGTTCCTGCCCGTCTGGAGCATGAGCGCGATCTGGTTCCACGACGGTACCGGGCCCGACGACCCGCGGAAGCCGGCGGCGATCGGGGTCGCGGGGCCGGATCCGGATGAGTACGTCGTGTGGTGGGACGAGCCCGGCCGCGGGCCGGTCATCCAGCTGCTCACCACCGACCCCCAGGAGGCCGTCGCGCTAGCGGTGCTGCTCAATCGCTGACGCGGCCGCCGCGACGCGGCGGAGGTGGGCGGCGACCGCGGCGTCAGCGGCGGGTGTGCCCGAGTCCAGCCAGAGCAGGATGCCGTCGACGACGACCGAGAAGCTCAGCATCGCGATCCAGGGGCGCAGCTCCGGCGGTACCGTGGCCGGAAGCGCCTGCACAGCGATCTGGAGCACGCGGTCGCGGAATCCACCGGCGTAGCGGGCGAACTGAGGCTCGCGGGCCGAGTGGCGGAACAGCAGGGCGAACGCCGCCGGGTCGGCCCGGGCGGCGGCGAGGAGCTGCGCGATCATGTCCGGGTCGGTGTCCCGTTCGCGGAAGCGCAGGGCCTGGGCCAGGCGGTCGCGGGTGTCGTCCAGGACCCGCTCGTAGAGGGCCTGTTTGGTGTCGAAGTGGCGGTACACGATCAGCTTGGTCACGCCCGCCTCGGCGGCGATGTCGTCCATCGACGTCGCCGCGAAGCCGCCGACCGCGAACGCACGGGCCGCCGCCGCGAGGATGCTGGCGACCCGCTCGTCGCGTTTCAGGAGCTTGCGTGTCACCCCGCCAGTCTGACCCGTCCCGTGGCGCGTGGCGGCGCGGGCTCCACCCGGAACCGCCACAGGGCGAAGACGAAGGCGGCGCAGGACCAGGCGAGCAGCCAGGCCAGGTCCACCCACGAGAAGGCGTTCAGGAGGGCGCCGGCATGGGTGAGCGGCGACGCCTGCGACACGACGCCGACCCAGCCGGGCAGTTCAGCGGCCGGGAAGAAGACACCGGAGACCAGCACGACCGGCAGGAGGGTCGTGGACAGGAGGGTCGCGGCCGCGTCACCGCGGGGCACGACCTGGGCAACGGCGACCCCGATCAGGCTGACGGTGACGGCGCCGGGGACGGCCCAGGCGAACCCGGGCAGCCACGCGCCGTACAGCGCCAGGCCCATGAGCACGAGCACCACGGTCTGTGCCGAAGCCACCAGTACGGTCGCGGCGACCCGCCCGGCGATGTGCTGCCAGAGCGGCAGCGGCGTCGCGCGCAGACGCTTGAGGACACCGGCGTCGCGGCTCGCGACCAGCGACGCGGCGAACGTCGTGTAGCAGGTCGAGGCGATCCCCAGCGTCGCCATCGCCGCGACGAGCCGCGCGTGGTAGCCGGGCTCCGCCTGGTGGTCACTGATCGCCGCCAGCATCACCATGAGCAGCGGCGGGGTGGCGGCCGACGCGACGAGGGCCCGTGGGCTGCGCAGATAGAGACGGATCTGGTACAGGCAGAGCTCACGCAGCATGACGGCTCCCCACGAGCGACAGGTAGGCGTCCTCGAGCGTCGGCCGGGTGACGCTGAGCTCGCCGAGCTCCTCGCCCTCCCGCAGCACCGTGAGCAGCGCCGCCGACGGTGTGCGGGTGCGGATCACGGCCGGCTCGCCGCCGGGCGGGCGGTAGCGGATCGTCGTCTCGGCGTCGAGGTGGCCGCCGAGCGTCGCCGGGTCGCCGTCGGCGACGATCTTCCCGCCGACCACGACGACGACCCGGTCGGCGAGCTCGGCCGCCTCCTCCAGGTAGTGCGTGGTGAGCAGCACGGCGCAGCCGCCGGCGGCGACCTCGCGCACCACCCGCCAGGTGTCCCGGCGCGCCTCGGGATCGAAGCCGGTCGTCGGCTCGTCGAGGAACAGCACCTCGGGCCGGCCGACCAGGGCGAGGGCCAGGTCGAGGCGGCGCTGCCGGCCACCGGAGAGCACGCCCGCCCGGCGGTGCACGGCGTCGGCGAGCCCCAGCCGGTCCAGCAGGTCGCCGGAGGGCCACGGGTCTCGGTACAGCCGGGAGAAGAGGCCGACCGCCTCCCCCACCGTCAGCTGTGGATCGACGCTCGTCGACTGCGGCAGCACGCCGATCCGGCCGCGCCAGGCGCGCGTCGGCCGGGCCGGGTCGGTGCCGAGCACCTGGACGCGGCCGCCGTCGCGGGGCCGGTACCCCTCCAGGATCTCCACGAGCGACGTCTTGCCCGCGCCGTTCGGGCCGAGCACGGCGAGCACCTCGCCGGGCGCGGCCCGCAGATCGACGCCGTCCAGCGCCGTGCGTTTCCCGTACCGCTTGACGAGCCCTTCCACTTCGATCATGTGCGGCCTCCAAATGTGTATACGACAGAGTGTAGACTCTGACGTCAACACTCAATTGCCGTACGTGATCACCATCGGCGGCGGCTGGAGGGCCATCACCTGCTCGGGCGTCATGAGCTTGTACTTCGACTCCAGCTGGTAGAAGATCTTGAATCCGCCGTACCGGAAGTTCTGGTGCCGCTGCATGCCCTGCGCGACCCAGAGGTTGTACTGCTGGGTCTTCAGCTCGATGTCGCCCGGCCAGCCGCCGACGGAGTCGACGTGGACGATCACGTCGACGCGGGTGTCGTTGCGCAGGTTCCCCTTGTCGGCGATGAGCGCCTTGCCCGGGTCGTACGGGTCGGCGAGGTCGTCCCCGTCCGGGCGGTACTGGTGGATGAGGAACATCTTGCGCGGCACCTGGTACTCCTCCGGCATGGCGGCGACGGCGTCGATGAGCGGGTTGAGGTCGGCCGCGCGCACGTTCGCCAGGTTCTTGCCGGGGACGCCGTCGCGGCGCGGGAACATCCACTCCGGGTCGACCGCGACGTGCACGAACGGCAGCTCGAGGTACGGCCGGAAGAAGTTGAGCTCGGTCATCGGGTCGGTCTGCCCGAAGTTCAGGTCCAGGAACAGCACCAGGTCGTGCGCCCGGCAGAACTGGACGTACCGGTCGATCGTGGCCGCGTCCACGTGGTGGCTGTAGTCGCCGTCGGGGCCGGCGGAGCGGTCGGGGACGCTGACCACCAGGTCGATGCCGGCGACCACCGGATGCGCGGGGTCGAGCCGCTGGTACTCCGCGGCCTGGTTGCGCAGCCGGGCGAGCATGGCGGCGCTGAGCTCGTAGGCCGGGCCGGTGGCGGCGGCGCCCGGCACGGCGTAGAAGGCCACGATCCGGTTGGTGGGCAGCGGCGCGCCCGCGTCCGGGCTGAACGCGGGCCTGGCCGGCTCGGGGGCGGCGGTGGGCGTGGCCTGCGGCGCCGGGTTCTGGTGCTCGCCGGTCTGCCGGACGTACTGCGCGAGCGCGACGACGAGCACGACGCCGAGCACCAGCGGCACTGCGATCATCGCGGCCATGCCCTGCCGCCGGTTCTGAGCGGACATACTGGTCCCTTTCGGGTGCGGGTGGCGGTTCGGACGCCCGCCGGCGCCGGGTCGCGCGTCCGCTCATTCCGCGACCCACCCCGCGGGCGGAGCCTCCCTCTCCAATCCCCGCGCCCCGAAACATCCAAATACGGCGCAGTCGTGGTCACACCGGGCCGTCAGGGCCTCCCGCGCCGTTGACGCACAGCCAGCACGGCGATCCACAGCCAGCCGACCCCGATGGCGAGGCGCTGGAGCAGCCCGGCCACGTCCACGAACGGGGCGGTCTGGGCGAAGCCGGCCGAGGCCAGCGCGAACAGGGCGAGGAACGCCACGCCGAACAGGGCCGACCAGCGCGAGCGGCGGACGTCGGCGAACATCGCCACGGCGATGGCGAGGAAGGCCGGCAGCGAGAAGACCAGGTCGTGCACGGTGCCGTGCCAGGTCACCGTTTCGGGGACGCCGGCCGGGTAGCCGCTGACGGGATCGGTGAGGAACGCGCCGGCGCCGATGAGGCCGATGCCCCAGACGGCGATCAGCACCCGTTGCACAGACCGCCGGCCGGCCGCGAACAGCACCGTGAGCAGGCCGGCGACGACGAAGTTGACGACCTGGACCCAGCCGCCCGGGCCGAGGGCGAGGGAGCTGACCGGGTGCCGCATCGGGTCGTAGCCGTCGCGGAACGCGCCTTCGAGCAGGAACGTGCCGACGAACAGCGGGCCGGCCAGCAGGCCGGCGTAGAGGAGACGGGAGGGCGGCCGGTCGGGAGTCGCGGCCCGGATCGCGGTGAGCGTCGCGGTCATGGCGTCAACCGTAGTTGACGACCGGACGATCGTCAACCTTGGTTGACGGCGCTCATGGCAAACTGATCGCGTGAACGCGCTCGGGGAGTTCCTGCACAGCCGGAGGGGCCGGCGGCGGTTCGTGGTGTTCCAGTGACGATCGAACTGCGGCCGTACGGCGCGGAGGACCTGGCCCTCACCGCCGCACTGGAGGCCGACCCGGAGGTCAAGAGCCGGCTCGGCGGCGCCGTCGGGGCCGACGAGGCCGGACGCATCCACGAGCGGCGGATGGCAGCCGTCGCGCGCGGCGACTGGTACTTCACGATCCACGTCACCGGAGCGCCACGCCCGGCCGGCGTCATCGCGATCTTCCGCACCCCGTGGGAGGGCGGGCACATCCACGAGGTCGGCTCGATGCTCTTCCCCGAGTTCCAGGCGCAGGGCATCGCCGCCGAGGCGTTCCGGATGCTCGTCGAGCGGGGCCGCCACGAGCGCCGGTTCACCGAGATCCACGGCTTCGCCGAGGTGTCGAACGGCCCGTCGAACGGCATCGTGCGCCGGCTCGGGTTCGAACTGCTCGGCGAGTGCGACATGGACTACGAGGGCGTGCCGATCCGGTGCAACCACTGGCGGTTGACCATTACGCGACACGACGGCACCGGACGTACGACCGGATAACGCAGAGAACAGCGTACGCTGCCACACCGAAAGCGTTGCACCGCAACCATTACGCCCCGCAAACACGTGGTCACCGCACGGTATCAACCCCTAAGAACGCCTGACGTCTGACCGATGAATCCAGTGGGCGAAGGGAGCGTGATGACCCGGCGGACACTGTACGTCTACGGTGCGTGGTCGCTTGCGCTCCTCACGCTGTACTTCCTCGTGCCCGCGATGGGCTTGGCCGCGTGGGCGCTCGTGGTGGTGTCCAACGCCGTGGCCATCTTCGCCGGCATCCGGCGCAACCGGCCCCGCCGGTCCCGGCCCTGGCGGCTGCTCGCGGCAAACTTCATCACGTTCGCGGCCGGCACCCTGCTGTCGTTCGTGCTGGCCGAGGTGCTCGACCAGCCCGGGTTCCCGTCGATCGCCGACCTGCTGTATCTCGGCGCCTCCTCGCCGCTGCTGCTCGTCGGCCTGTGGGGGCTGACCCGCTCCGGCGCCGCCGTGCGCGACCGGGCCAACGCCATCGACGCGCTCATCCTCACCGCCGGCGCCGGGTTCCTGTCCTGGGTGTTCCTCATCAACCCCAACCTGCAGAGCGACCGGCTCAGCACGGTCGAGAAGGCCGTGTCGGTCGCCTATCCGCTGGTGGACGTGCTGACCCTGGCGATCCTGGCCCGGATGGCGATCAACGTGCGGCGCAGCTGGGCGGTGACCCTGCTGCTCGTCTCGGTCGGCAGCCTGCTCACCGCCGACGTGCTGTACGGGCTCATCCGGCTCAACGGCAAGTGGGAGATCGGCACCCCGGTCGACCTGCTGTGGCTGGTCTTCTACGTCGCCGGCGGCGCGGCCGCGCTGCACCCGTCGATGCGCCGGCTCACCGAGCCGCGCGTGCTGCGCCGCAACGAGGTGCACGCCCGCCGGGCCGTGCTCGGGGTCGCGTCGCTCATCGCGCCGACCGTGCTCTTCGTGCAGGCGGTCCGCGGCCCGGTCGCCGACGGCGTGGTCATCTCGGTCGTCTCCGGGCTGCTCGTCGTGCTGGCGATGTGGCGGATGTCGACCGTCGTCACCGGGCTGCGCCGCACCATGACCCGCGAGCGGGAGCTGCGGCTGGCCTGCGAGGAGCTGCTCGCGGCGACCGACGAGGCGCAGGTGCGCACGGTCGTGCACGGGGCGGTACAACGGCTGCTGGCACCCGGCACGCCACACCTCGTCGTGCTCGCGCTGCAGGAGCCCGGCCCGGCCGGCGACCGGCCGATGGGCATCGCCTACGTCCACGACCTGCCCGCCGACGTGGCCTCCGGGCTGCGCGGGTTCGAGCTCGCGCTGTGCTGCCCGCTGTCGGTCGGGGACCGGGAGGTCGGCGAGCTGTTCGTCGCCGCCGCGGAGCCGGTGCTGGTGGCGCTCCAGGAGGCGCTGCCGGTGCTGGCCGGGCAGGCCGCCAGCATGCTCGACCACATCACGCTCAACCGCGAGATCAACAAGCGGGAGAGCGAGGCGTACTTCCGCACGCTCGTGCTCGGCGCCACCGACGTCATCCTCATCGTCGACGACGACAACCGCATCACGTACGCCAGCCCGGCCGCCGGCCCCGTGCTCGGCCACCACGACCTCACCGGCACCAGCCTGCTCGACCTGGTCGAGCCGGCCGACGACACCGAGCCGGTCGCCGTGCAGGGCGAGGAGGCGGTGACCTGGCGGGTGCGGCGGGCCGACGGCGCGCTCATCGTCGCCGAGGTGGCCGTGCGCGACCTGCGCTCCGAGCCCACGGTCGGCGGCCTCGTCCTGACCATGCGCGACGTCACCGAGCAGCGGCGGCTGCAGCAGGAGCTGCTCGACCGGGCGTACCTCGACCCGCTCACCGGCCTGGGCAACCGGCTGCGCTTCCAGGACCTGGCGCAGAAGTCGCCCGACGCGGTGCTGGTGATCAACGTCGACGACTTCAGCGTGGTCAACGACAGCATGGGCCAGGAGGTCGGCGACGGTCTGCTGGTCGCGGTCGCCGAGCGGCTGCGCCGGCTGTTCGACGGCCGCGGGACGGTGACCCGCCTCGGCGCCGACGAGTTCGGCGGGGTCCTGTACGAGGCGTCCTCCGTCGTCTCCGAGCAGTTCACGGATCGGTTGCTGGACTCCTTCGAGGAGCCGTTCCTCATCGCCGGGAGCGTGATCCGGGCGCCGCTGAGCGTCGGGCTGGCCACCGCCGACGGCTCGCCGGAGAGCGGGGCGCTGCTCGCGCAGGCGCACATCGCGCTCGGCGCGGCCAAGCGGGAGGGCAAGGGGCGGTCCCGGCGGTACGAGGACCAGCTGCACGCCCAGGTCGCCTCGCGCATGCAGCTGCGCACGGCGCTGGGCCCGGCGATCGACAACGGCGAGTTCGTGCTGCACTTCCAGCCGATCGTGGAGCTCGGGCCGGGCCGCACCCGCGGGTTCGAGGCCCTCGTCCGCTGGCAGCACCCCGGCCGCGGGATGATCCCGCCGGTCCAGTTCATCGAGCTGGCCGAGGAGACCGGCCTCATCGTGCGGCTCGGCGCGTGGGTGCTGGAGTCCTCGGTCGCGACCGCCGCCCGCTGGCTTACCCAGTTCCCGGACGCCCCGCCGTACGTCAGCGTCAACGTCTCGGTCCGCCAGTTCCGTGGCGCCGGCTTCGTCGACCTGGTCTTCGACACGCTGACCCGGCACCGGCTGCCGGCCGACCGGCTGGTGCTGGAGATCACCGAGAGCCTCCTGCTCGGCGACGACGACGAGATCCGCGCCGACATCTCGCGCCTGCGCACGGCCGGCGTGCGCATCTCGATCGACGACTTCGGCACCGGCTACTCGTCGCTGTCCTACCTGCACCGGGTGCCGGTCGACTCGCTCAAGCTGGACAAGTCGTTCGTCGACACCATCGCGGTCTCGGCGAAGCAGCTCGACCTGGTCCGGGGCATCATCCAGCTCGCCGCGACGCTCCAGATGAGCGTGGTCGCCGAGGGCATCGAGACGCCGGCGGACAACGGGCTCCTGCGCGACGCCGGGTGCCGGTTCGGCCAGGGGTACCTCTACGCCAAGCCGCTGCCGGAGCCCGCCGCGCTCGCCTGGCTCACCGAGGAGCGGGCCGAGGTCGCCTGAGTATCGTTCCGGGCATGTACGGCGACCTTGACGACTGGCGACGGCCCGGCCCGACCGCGAGACAGCAGCGCACCGACCTCGTCGTCGGCGTCGTGTTCGCCGCATTCGCCCTGCTCAACCTGGCCCTCGCCCGCAGTGTCGGGCTCTACTCGTCCGCCCCTTCCTCCGCGGCCGAGCAGGTGCTGTGGACGCTGCTCGTCACGCTGCCGATCGCCTGGCGGCGGCGCTGGCCGGACGCGGTGGCAATCATGGTCGCGGCCGTGTTCATCGTCGCGCAGGTCCGCTCCGTGCCCGAGCAGCAGCTGGCCGGCGGTGCGCTGTTCTGCTCCATGTACACGCTCGGCGCGTGGGGACCCGACCATCGCCGGGCGAAGTGGATCCGCGGCGGCATCATCGCCGCCATGTTCGTCTGGCTCGGCATCTTCTACCTCATGAAGCTGCCGACCGTCACCGCCGCCGACTTCGACGACGCCGCCGGGCCGTTCTCCCCCATCGCCGCGATCGCGCTCAACGGCGTGCTCATCAACCTGCTCATCTTCGCCTTCGCGTACTTCTTCGGGGAGATCGCCTGGATCGCCGCCCGCCGCCAGCACCAGCTGGAGGTCCAGGCCGACCAGCTGCGCGCCTCCCAGGCCGAGGCGCGCGAGCGGGCGGTCATGGGCGAGCGGGTCCGCATCGCCCGCGAGCTGCACGACGTCGTCGCGCACCACGTGTCGGTGATGGGCGTGCAGGCCTCGGCGGCGCGGCGGGTCCTCGACCGCGACCAGGTCAAGGCGAAGACCGCCCTGGCGTCGGTGGAGCAGAGCGCCCGGACCGCGGTCGACGAGCTGCGCCGCATGCTCAGCCTGCTGCGCCACGGCGACGGCCCCGACCGGCAGACCGCCGGGGCCGGCCTGGACCGGGTCGACGACCTCGTCGTGAGCGCCCGGGAGGCGGGGCTCACCGCCAGCGCCGGCGTCTTCGGGGAGCCGGCCGACCTGCCGGACTCGCTCTCCCAGGCCGCGTACCGCATCGTCCAGGAGGCGGTCACGAACACCATCAAGCATGCCGGCGCGACGACGATCGACGTGCGGATCCGGTACCTCGCCGACGAGCTGGAGGTCGACGTCGCCGACAACGGCCGCGGGTCGACCGGCGCGGGCACGGGCGGGCTCGGCCTCATCGGCATGCGCGAGCGGGTCGCCGCCCACGACGGTGTCCTCGAGGCCGGCGGCCGCACCGGCGGCGGCTACCGCGTCCGCGCCCGCTTCCCCCTCGAGCGCACGGTGGAGGTCGCATGATCAGGATCCTTCTTGCTGACGACCACCACCTCGTCCGCACGGGGTTCCGGGTCATCCTCGAGACGGAGGACGACCTCGAGGTGGTCGGCGAGGCGGCCGACGGCCTCCAGGCGGTCGCACTGGCCGCCGACACCGCGCCCGACGTGGTGCTCATGGACGTCGAGATGCCCGGCCTCGACGGCCTGGAGGCGACCCGGCGGATCACCGCGGCCGGCAACCGGCCGGCCGTGCTCATCCTCACCACGTTCGACCGCGACGACTACCTGTTCGCCGCCCTGGAGGCCGGGGCCAGCGGTTTCCTGCTGAAGAACGGCACCCCGGAGGCGCTCATCGACGCCGTGCGGGTGCTCGCCCGCGGCGACGCGCTGCTCGCGCCGGAGCTGACCCGGCGGGTCATCGCGACGTTCGCCCGGCCCGGCGGCGCGGCCGCCCGGGCCCGCGGCGAGCGGCTGGCCGAGCTGACCCCGCGCGAGCACGAGGTGCTCGTGGCGCTGGCCGGCGGGGCGACCAACGCGGAGATCGCCGCCGCGCTGCACCTGGGCGAGGCGACCGTGAAGACGCACGTCAGCCGGGTGCTGACCAAGCTGAGCCTGCGCGACCGCACCCAGGCGGTGGTCTTCGCGTACCAGCACGGGGTGGTGACGCCGGGTCCCCCACGCGAGGGACCCGGAAGATAGCTCGCGCGCCGGACGCGGCGGAGCCGGTCGATCCCTACCGTTTCCGGTATGACCAAGGTGCTTCATCTCGAAGCGATCAGCCGGCGGTTCGGCGACCGGCAGGTGCTGCGCGACGTCACGTTCGACGTCGCCGCGGGCCGGATGACGGGCTTCGTCGGGGCCAACGGCGCCGGCAAGACCACGACCATGCGCATCATCCTGGGCGTGCTGGCCCCCGACGCGGGCACGGTGACCTGGCAGGGGTCCCCGCTCACCCGCGACGACCGGCGGCGCTTCGGCTACATGCCCGAGGAGCGCGGGCTGTATCCGAAGATGAGCGTCCGGGAGCAGCTCGTCTACCTGGGCCGGCTGCACGGCCTGGCCGCGGCGACCGTCCGGCGCAACGCCGACGAGCTGCTGGAGTGGCTGAGCCTCGGCGGCCGCGCCGACGACCCGCTGGAGCAGCTGTCGCTGGGCAACCAGCAGCGGGCCCAGATCGCCGCCGCCCTCGTGCACGACCCCGAGGTGCTGGTGCTCGACGAGCCGTTCTCCGGGCTCGACCCGCTCGCCGTCGACACCGTCGTGGCCGTGCTGCGCGAGCGCACCGCCCGCGGCGTGCCGGTGCTGTTCTCCAGCCACCAGCTCGACGTGGTCGAGCGGCTCTGCGACGACCTGGTCATCATCGCCGACGGCACGATCCGCGCGGCCGGGGGTCGCGACGAGCTGCGCGAGGCGCACGCCCTGCCGCGCTACGCGCTGCGGGTCGAGGGCGACGCCGGCTGGCTGCGCGACCAGCCCGGCGTGTCGATCGTCGACCTCGACGGCGCCCGGGCCGTGTTCGACCTCGCCACCGGCGCCGACGACCAGGAGGTGCTGCGCGCGGCCCTGGCCCGCGGCGCGGTCCGGTCGTTCGGCCCCGTCACCCCGTCCCTGGCCGAGATCTTCCGGGAGGTCACCCGATGAGCACCGTCGCCGCGACCCGCCTCGTCGCGACCCGCGAGCTGCGGGTCAAGCTGCGCGACAAGACGTTCCTGTTCAGCACCGTCTTCTTCCTGCTGTTCGCGATCCTCAGCACGGTCGTGCCGGCGCTCATCGGCAGCAGCGCGTCCAGCGTCGCCGTCGCGTCCGGCAACCCGGCCGAGGCCAGGCTGCGCGACGCCGGCCTCAAGGTCCGCGTCGCCGACGACCCCGAGCGGCTGGTCCGCGACGGCGACGTCGACGCGGCCGTGCTGCCCGGCCCGGTCGTGGTCGCGCAGGAGGACGCGCCCGGCGACGTGGTGCGGGCGCTGTCGACGGAGCCTGAGGTACGACTGCTGAATCCGGATGCCGTGAACCCCATCGCGGCGTTCCTCGTGCCGTTCGCGTTCGCGCTCGTCTTCTTCTTCACGTCGCTGACGTTCGGGCTGCAGATCGCCCAGAGCGTGACGGAGGAGAAGCAGACGCGCATGGTCGAGATCCTGGTGGCGGCGGTGCCGGTGCGGGCCCTGCTGGCCGGCAAGGTCCTCGCGGGCGGTGTGCTGGCGCTGGCGCAGGTCGCGCTCATCGCGTTCGTCACGGTCGCGGGCGCCCAACTGACCGACGGCGGCGGTGGCCTGCTGCCGCTGCTGGCCCCGGCGATGACGTGGTTCGTGCCGTTCTTCGTCTTCGGCTTCGTGATGCTGGCGTCGCTGTGGGCCGCGGTGGGCGCGCTCGTCAACCGCCAGGAGGACATCAACGGCGCCTCGACCCCGATCCAGCTGCTGGTGATGCTGCCGTTCTTCCTGGTGGCGTTCCTCCAGGACAACGAGACGGTGATGACCGTGATGTCGTACGTCCCGTTCTCCGCCCCCACAGCGATGCCGGCCCGCCTGTTCGACGGCGACGCCGCAGCCTGGGAGCCGTTCGTCTCGCTGGCGGTGCTGGCCGTCACGGCGGTGGCCGCCCTGCTGGCGGGCGCCCGCCTCTACGAGGGCGGCCTGCTGCGCACCAACGGCCGCGTGTCGTGGAAGACGGCCTGGCGCGACCGCGAGCTCCAGCGCCTCTGACCGATGCTCGCACGGCCCCGGCCGATCCCGGCCGGGGCCGTGGCGTCGCGGGCCCGGTCCGGCTGGGCCGCGTCACCTGGCCGTCCGGCGGGCCCGCGCCATCCGCCCTGTCCGGCGGGCCCGCGCCATCCGCCCTGTCCGACAGCACTCGACGGTCACAACCCGCCGCGCTCAGCCCCCACGGTCCTTCCGCGGTTGCGGCCACCGTCCGCACGCCGACTGTGCCTGATTTTTCGTAAATGTCGCCCGAGGAGCGGCCCGTGATCGAGGTCAGGCGGGGGTCACGGCCGGCAACCTCCAAGATCGATGGAGACTTCTGGCCGCCATGACAACCAGAAGTCTCCATCGATCTTGGAGGTTGCCGCGCGGGAGCCGTGTGCGCCGAGCCGGCCCATGATCGAGGGAAACATCTGGTTGCCATGGCAGCCAGATTCTTCCCACGATCATGGGCCGGCGAAGGTGGTCAGCGGACGCGGTAGCCGCCCCAGGCGGCCGCGCGCTCGTTGAACTTGGCGAACTCCTTGACCCAGGTCGCAAGCTGCGCGGACTGGTCCTCGTAGAACATCGCCATGTCGCCGATCAGGCCGGCATCCAGGGCGGCGTGCAGGCGGCTGGCGATGAACGCGCACCGTTGGGGCGAGATGCGCCAGCCGTCGTTCGAGCTGAACATCGCCACCGGAACCGTCTCCGGTCCAGGGGCGAAGCGGTCGTTGCCGAAGATCCGCTCCAGGCCGTCGCCGGCGACGGCGCCGGCCTCGAGCAGGGCCAGGCGCAGCTCCTGCATCTGCCAGGAGGTCACGCCGTAGCCGGGCTGCGCCGGGTCCTCCGGCTCGAAGGAGTAGCCCATCAGGCGCAGGCCGCGTCGGCGCCGGCCACGTTGACCGCGGTCCAGGCGGCCTGCACCGCCTTGTACTCGGCGCCGCAGCTGCCGTAGAGGTCGGCGGTCGCGGTGAGCGTGTACGCCCGGGCGGTGTTGCCCGGGTTCTCCGGGTTGACGTACGAGGTGTTCGACGTGAAGTACACGTCGAGCGCCCGGTACCAGATCTGCGCCGCCTTGTCCCGGCCGATGCCCGTCACGCCCGGCGCCGAGCCGCAGATCGGCGACGTGCCGTACGGGGTCTTGCCGGTGCCCTCGGCGAGGTTGAAGAAGAAGTGGTTGCCCACCCCGGACGAGTGGTGCACGTCGATGTTCTTCGTCTCCGCCGACCAGCAGCTGTGCGAGTGGCCGTCGAGGGCCGGGTCGTAGAGGTAGCGCAGCGGCAGCCCGGTGCCGAAGATGTCGATCTTCTCGGCCATGACGTAGTCGGCCGGGTCGGCCGGGTTCGCGACGTAGAACTCGACCATGGTGCCGAAGATGTCGCTCGTGGCCTCGTTCAGGCCGCCCGACTCGCCGGCGTAGGTGAGGTCGCCCGGCACGCTCTTGTAGGTGACGCCGTGCGTCATCTCGTGCGCCGCGATGTCGAGTTCGGTGAGCGGGCGGGCGTTGCCGTCGCCGTCGCCGTAGGTCATCTGCTTGCCGTCCCAGAACGCGTTGACGTAGTTGTCGCCGTAGTGCACCCGGGACGGGACGCCGCGGCCGTTGTTGAAGATGCCGCGCCGGCCGAACGTCTTCTCGTAGTACTCGTAGGTCTTGGCGGCGCCGTAGTGCGCGTCGACGGCCGCGGTCTGCGGGTCGGCGGCGGTGCCGTTGCCCCACACGTTGTCGTCGTCGGCGATCGCCTTGCACGAGCCCGACGTCCGGTGCTGCATGTCGCAGGTGGTGCCGCGCCCGTGGGCGGTGTCGGTGAGCCGGAACGATGTGCCGAACTTCTGCACCTCGACGGAGACCTGCCCGCTGTACATGCTGTTGCCCGTGCCGGCCACGGTCTCGATCTCGTCCCACGAGCCGAGCACCGCGCCGGACTGCGCGTCGGTGATGACGTGCAGGCGCGACGGGGTCTGGCCGTCCTTGGCCATGCCGATGACGGTGTGCTCCCAGGCGAGCCGGCCGACGCCGCTGGACGCGTCGATGAGCAGTCGCGAGCCGCCGGTGGAGGCCACGGTACCGCCGAATCGCGCCTTGGCCGCGTTGAGCGCGTCCGACGAGGACACCTTGGGCACGGTGTTCACGTCGAGGGGCTTGATGAGGCTGTTCGAGACGCCCTTGTACGCGCCGGTGGCGTCGGTGTGGACGATGACGTCCCCGCCGTACACCGGAAGGCCGTGGTACGTGCGGGTGTAGCGGACGTGCTTCCCGCCGTTGGTGTCGGGCCGGAAGCTGTAGAAGCCGAAGGCGTCGTCGGGTGCTGCCTTGACGTCGCTGCGGTGCGTGTCGAGGGCCTTGCGCACGGGGGCCGCCGCCGGCGGCTCCTCCTCCGGCGGGTCGCTGGGGTCGGCCTCCGGCTCGTCGCTGGCGGCCGCCTGCGCTTCCGCGGTGCTGTCAGTTTTATCGGTTGTTGCGGATTTGTCGGTGTTATCGGTGCAACCGGCCAAGGCGACAGCCGAGACCGCGAGGGTTGCAAGGACACGGCGAACGGTTGACATGTGCGCCATCCCAACGCGCCGCCAGACACTTCGGTTCAACCGTCCGGCCGGATGGCACGAAGCCGGGAGTGCGAAGTCGCCAACCCGACGCGCATTCCGGGCGGACAGGACACTCCATGCAGGACACTCCACGGCCGTGGGAAACATCCGGCTGCCCGAATGCCGGACGTTCCCCACGGCCATGAACCCGAGGGCGGGTACCCGAGGAGACGGGGAGTGTCAGCCGGCCAGGCGGCGCAGCCGGGAGCGCTGCTGGCAGGCGTACGCGCGCTGGCCGAGGCGGCGCAGCTGTTCGCGGCTGCGGGCGCCCGACAGGTAGTGGTCGAGGTCCAGCGGCTCCTCGACGGCCGCCGGGGTGGCCGCCCGCAGGCGGTAGGCGCCGGCGCGGCCGGGGACCGGCTCGATCGGCAGGCCCGCCGCGGACAGCAGGTCGATGTCGAGATAGATGGTCCGGACGTCCACGCCGAACCGGTAGGACAGCGCCGCGGCCGAGACCCACGGGCGCGAGCGCAACTGGAGCAGGATGCCGACGTGGCGGGCGTGGCGCTGCTTCATGGCCCCTCGCAAATGTTTAGCTTACTTTACAGAAAGCGCTCTCAAAGTTGTACGTCGATGCCTCCGGGACAGTCAACCGGCAGTCAGCCTGCCTGTTCGCGGAGCCGTGGCGGCGGATCCATGAGTGGTAGCAAACATTTTCGGACGCTAACTGTCAACGATCACCCAAGAAGCTGTTTGAAACTGTTCGAAGCATGAAATTCATGTGACGCTTTCGTCAAACGTTGACACTCCGGCCGACCACCCGCGACCGCGCCCTTGACGTATTGACAAATCTTGACCAAACGTCGATCAGCGACTATGAATGGCATCGAGAGCGCTCTCCCGTCCTCACCGCCACCGAACGGGAGACCACACATGTCCCGATCACGCACGGTCGACCGGCTGCTCGCCGGCGCCGGGGCCGCCCTGCTCGGCGGTGCCCTCGCCGTCGTGCAGGCCGCACCCGCGCATGCGGCCGACCTCAACCTGACCCAGTACGTCAATCCGTTCATCGGTACCGATGACAGCAACTCGCCGAACCCGGTCGGCGGCGGCGCCGGCGGCAGCACCTACCCGGGCGCCACGGTGCCCTTCGGCATGGTCCAGTTCAGCCCGGACACGCCGACCGCGTCGCCGTCGGGCTACCGCGACCGCGACCGCACCATCGAGGAGTTCAGCCTCACCCACTTCAACGGCGCCGGCTGCGCCAACAACGAGGACCTCGGCCTGCTGCCCGTCACCGGCGCGCTCGGCTCCTCCCCCGGCACCGCCTGGACCAGCTACGCGAGTGCCTACACGAAGACGAACGAGAGCGCGGCCGCCGGCTACTACCGCAACCGCCTCGACAAGTACTCGACGAACGTCGAGCTCTCGGCGACCACCCGCACCGGCGCCCTGCGGCTGACCTACCCGTCGACCAACCAGGCCCGGCTGCTCATCAACACCAGCCGCAGCGCGACCGGCAACCGCAGCGGCTCGGTGAGCATCTCCGGCAGTACCGTCACCGGCAACGTCACGGCCGGCGGCTTCTGCGGCTCCTCGAAGACCTACCCGATCTACTTCGCCATCCGCTTCGACCGGGCCCCGTCGTCGGTCGGCACCTGGAACGGCGGCACGATCAGCAACGGCTCGACGAGCACGAGCGGCGTCAACACGGGCGCGTTCGTCACGTTCGACACGACGAGCAACGCGACCGTCAACGCCACCGTGGCGCTGTCGTTCGTGAGCGTCGCGGGCGCCACGGCGAACCTCAACGCCGAGGCGGGCGCGTTCGACACGGTGCGGGCCGGCGCCGACGCGGCGTGGAACACGGCGCTGAACCGGGTCCAGGCCACCGGTGGCAGCGCGGCCGACCTCCAGAAGTTCTACACGTCGCTGTACCACGTGATGCAGAACCCGAACGTCGCCAGCGACGTCAACGGGCAGTACCGCGGCTTCGACAACGCCATCCACACGGCGACGCACCCGGTGTACCAGAACTACTCCGGCTGGGACATCTACCGCTCCTGGGCGGCGCTCATCGCGCTCATCGCGCCCGACATCGCCAACGACATCATGAAGTCGATGGTCCTCGACGGCCAGCAGGGCGGCCTGCTGCCGAAGTGGTCGCAGCAGACCAACGAGGACTTCATCATGACCGGCGACCCCGGCCCGATCATCGTGGCCAGCGCCTATGCCTTCGGCGCGCGCAGCTTCGACACCGCGGCCGCGCTCCAGCTGATGAAGAACGCGATCGCCGGCGGCACCATGCAGGGCTCGCCGATCCGCGGGCGGCAGACCGAGTACGCGACGAACCAGTTCATCTCCAACGCGCCGTCGGACTCGCTGGAGTACTCCGCCTCGGATTTCGCCGTCGCGCAGTTCGCCCAGGCGCTCGGCGACACCGCGACGTACAACTCGGCGATGGCGCGGTCGCAGTACTGGCGCAGCTCGTTCAACGTCGAGTCGAGCTACATCCACCCGCGCACCAGCAGCGGCTTCTCGTGGCCGCTGAACCCGGCGCAGGAGAGCCCCTACACCGAGGGCAACGCGGCCCAGTACACCTGGATGGTCCCGCACAACTACGCCGGGCTGATCGCGCTCATGGGCGGCCCGCAGACCGCCAAGCAGCGCCTCGACCACCACTTCACGGAGCTCAACGGCGGGCTCGTGCGGCCGTACTTCTACATCGGCAACGAGCCCGAGCACAGCGTGCCGTGGGCGTACAACTTCACCGGCAGTCCGGGCAGCACCGGCTCGGCGGTCCGGCGGGTCATGAACGAGTCGTTCACCACCGGCGCCGGCGGCCTGCCGGGCAACGACGACCTCGGCGCCACGTCGGCGTGGTACGTGTGGGCGGCGCTCGGCATGTACCCGGTCACGCCGGGTGCCGACACGCTCGCGCTGCACGGGCCGCTGTTCCCGTCGGTGCTCATCCAGCGCCCGGCCGGCAACATCACGATCAACGGCGGCAACGGGACGTCGCAGTACGTGCAGAGCCTGACCCTCAACGGCGCCGCGGTGAGCAACAACTACCTGCGGTACCCGAACCTCGCGGCGGGCGGCACCCTGCAGTACACGATGGGCAACAGCGCCTCCTCGTGGGGCACCGCGGCGTCGAACGTGCCGCCCAGCTTCACCGACGGCGCCGTCCAGCCGCCGGCCGCGCCGAACCTCGGCACCAACCTGGCCCTGAACAAGACGGCGACGGGGTCCACGGCCTGCGCCACCGCCGAGTCGCCGGCCAAGGCGGTGGACGGGAGCCTGTCGAGCAACAGCAAGTTCTGCTCCGGCGCGGCGCCGCGGTACCTCCAGGTCGACCTCGGCTCGAACCAGACCGTCGGGTCGTTCGTCCTGGAACACGCCGGCCTCGGCGGCGAGACCACGGGCTGGAACACCGGCGCGTTCACGATCTCCACCAGCACCGACGGCTCGACCTGGAGCCAGGCGGTGGCGATCAGCGGCAACCGCTCCAGCCGCACGCTGCACCAGATCACGCCGCGGACCGCGCGGTACGTGAAGGTCGACATCACCACACCGGCCAACGACGGCAACTCGGCCGCGCGCATCTACGAGTTCGAGGTCTACAGCGCCGGCCCGGCCGGCAACCTCGCGCTCAACAAACCGGCGAGCGCCGACTCGTCGTGCGCGACGACCGAGGGCCCGGAGAAGGCGGTCAACGGCAGCGTGTCCGGCGGCAACGCCGACAAGTGGTGCTCGCTGGGCACCAACCGCTTCCTGCAGGTCGACCTGGGCTCGTCGGTGCATCTGAGCTCGATCGTGGTCAAGCACGCCGGCGCCGGCGGCGAGCAGGCGGCCTGGAACACGTTCGACTTCGACCTGCAGGTCTCCGACAACGGCACGACGTGGACGACGGTCGCCCAGCCGCGCGGCAACACGTCCGACGTGACGACGCACGCCGTGAACGTCAACGGGCGGTACGTGCGGATCAACGTGATCACGCCGACGTCGAACGGCAACACCGCGGCCCGGATCTACGAGCTGGAGGTGTACGGCTAGATCCACGATTGGCGGACGCCCCGGTGAACGGTTCCGTTCCCGGGGCGTCGGCGCGAAGATCGGGGGATGACCAAGGTTCTGCTCGACGAGTCGGAGATGCCAACCCGCTGGTACAACCTGCTCGCCGACCTGCCCTCGCCGCCCCCGCCCGTCCTGCACCCCGGGACCCTCCAGCCCGTCGGGCCGGACGACCTCGCACCGCTGTTCCCGATGGCGCTCATCGAGCAGGAGGTGACGACGCAGCGGTACATCCCGATCCCCGAGGACGTCCTGGACGTCTACCGGCTGTGGCGCCCGTCGCCGCTGTACCGCGCGCACCGCCTCGAACGCGCCCTCGGTACCCCCGCCCGGATCTACTACAAGTACGAGGGCGTCTCCCCCGCCGGCTCGCACAAGCCGAACACCGCGGTCCCGCAGGCGTACTACAACGCGGCCGCCGGCATCCGCCGCCTCACCACCGAGACCGGAGCCGGGCAGTGGGGCACGGCGCTCGCGTTCGCGGGCGGCCAGTTCGGCCTCGACGTGGAAATCTGGCAGGTGCGGGCGTCCTACGACCAGAAGCCGTACCGCAAGATGATGATCGAGACCTTCGGCGGCACGATCCACCCGTCGCCGTCTCCCCTGACGGCCGCCGGCCGCGCGGTCCTCGCGCAGCACCCGGACTCGCCGGGCTCGCTGGGCATCGCGATCAGCGAGGCCGTCGAGGTCGCCGCCCAGTCCCCCGACACGAACTACGCCCTCGGCAGCGTCCTCAACCACGTGCTGCTGCACCAGACGATCATCGGCGAGGAGGCCCTGCTGCAGCTCGCGAAGGTCGGCGACGTGCCGGACGTCATCGTCGGCTGCACGGGCGGCGGCTCCAACTTCGCCGGACTGGCCTTCCCGTTCCTGCGCGAGAAGCTCGCCGGCCGGATGGCCCCGACGATCCGCGCCGTCGAGCCGGCCGCGTGCCCGTCGCTGACCCGGGGCGTCTACGCTTACGACTTCGGCGACACGGCCGGCATGACCCCGCTGATGAAGATGCACACGCTGGGCCACGACTTCATCCCCGACCCGATCCACGCGGGCGGCCTGCGGTACCACGGGATGTCCCCGCTCATCTCGCACGTATACGAGCTGGGCCTGATCGAGGCCGTGGCCAAGAGCCAGCGCGAGTGCTTCGAGGCGGGGGTGCGGTTCGCCCGTACCGAGGGCATCATCCCGGCCCCGGAGCCCACGCACGCCCTGGCCGCCTGCATCGAGGAGGCCCTGCGCTGCAAAGAGACGGGCGAGGAGAAGGTGATCCTGACCGCACTGTGCGGCCACGGGCACCTCGACCTGGCCGCCTACGGCGCGTACCTGTCCGGCGAGATGGAGGACCACGACCTCACCGACGCGGCCATGGCCTCGGCGGTGGCGTCACTCCCCCAGGTCCCGGCGTAGATCGGCCGCGGTGAGGGCGGCGTCCAGCAGGCGGGCCTCGGCCGGGACGGCCGGGTCGAGGCCCGTCAGGGCCGTGATGCGGCCCAGGCGGTAGTCCAGCGTGTTGCGGTGGATGTGCAGCTCCTGGGCGACCCGGCTGCGGTTGTGGCCGTGCTGGACGAAGCTGCGCAGCGTCTCCAGCAGGTACGGGTGGCCGGCGAGCGGGTCCAGCTTCGCGGCCAGCCGGTGCAGGCCCGGGCCGGGGCGGGCGAGCTGGTACTCGACCAGCACGTCGTCGAGGCGGTACACCCCGGAGCGGCGGCCGAGGCGGGTGACGAGGTCGAGCACCTCGCCGGCCTCGGCCGCCGCCGCCGGGATCCGCGGCGGTGCGTCCGCGTCGGCGGCCGCGGCCAGGACCGTCGTGTCCAGGGCCTCCGCCAGGCCGGCTACCAAGGCTGCCGCGTCGGTACCGCCGGGCAGCAGCGCGATCCCGCCCACGTGGTCGGCCAGGACCGGGGTGCCGGTGTGCGCGTCGAGCGCCACCTGGACCAGCCGGTCCGGCGGGCGGGGGTCGAACCGTAGCAGCAGGACCGTGTGCCGGCGGCCGACCTCGACCCGCGCGGCCTCGGCGAACGGCGCGGCGGGGCGGCCGTCGAGCAGGGCGGCCAGCAGCTCGCGGCGGGCCCGCTTGTCCTCGCTGTGCAGGTCCTCCTGGGCCTGGAGGTGGGCCACGACGACCGCCGGCATCACCGCCGACAGGCCGTCGAGCAGGCGCGTGCCGGCGGCGGCCAGCTCGGCCGGGGCGGCGGTCTCGGTGAGCGTCCGCCACCAGGCGCGGGCGCCGATGAGGTACGCCGTCAGGGCCGCCTCCAGCGGCAGGTGGTCCCGCGCCCGGCGGGCCGACAGCTCGACCACCGCGGTCAGGTCGCCGGGGCGCAGCGGGCCCGGCTCGTTCAGCAGTTTGACCAAGAGGCCCAGGACCGCGGCGACCGACTCGCTGACCGGGCCGGCGAGCGCCGGCGGCGGCAGCTCCCGGTAGAACGGGACGTCATCGGCGATCCCGGCGACGATCTCCCGGGTGAGCGCGGGGACCCGTCCGGCCATCCGGTCGTGCAGCGGCGGCATCGGGGCATCGTCACATTGCCCAAACCGGCGGGTCAATCGTTGCCGCAAGTGCGCACTGACAGGCGACCGCCGGTGGCCGGAGCATGAACGCATGTCACGCAGGCTTCGCGCCGCCATCTGCGCGGCCACCCTCGTCGTCGCCACCCTGCTGGCGCCCGCCACGCCAGCCCACGCCGCCACATTCGGTGACCCCGGTCCGTACGCCACCGCCGTGCAGATCGGCGCCGTCAACACGCTGTACTACCCCCGCGACATCGCGTCGAGCACCCTCCGCCACCCGGTCATCGTGTGGGGCAACGGCACGGGCGGTGCGCCCCTGGTGTACCGCGACCTCCTCCTGCACTGGGCGAGCCACGGCTTCATCGTCTCGGCCGCCAACACCCCCGCCTCCAACCTCGGCATCTCGATGCGCCTGGGCATCGACGCCCTCGCGCAGGCCGACGCGGACCCGGCCAGCCCGTTCCACGGCAAGGTCGACCTGGAGCACATCGGCGCCTCCGGACACTCGCAGGGCGGCGCGGCGGCGATCGTCGTCGGGGCCGACCCGCGCATCGACGCCATCCTGCCGATCCAGCCCGGCCCGCTCGCCGACATCGACGCCGTGCACGTCCCGGCGCTGCTCATGGCCGGCCAGTACGATCTCATCGTGTTCCCGGCCCTGGTGAAGGCCTTCTACAACGACGCCGACCACATCCCGGCCATCTACGCCGAGGTGCGCGGCGCCGACCACTTCACCGTCGTCGGCGACCCGGGGCCGTTCGCGGCGCCGACCACCGCCTGGTTCCGGTACCAGCTGATGGGCGACACCGCGGCCCGGGCCCAGTTCGCCGGTCCGGCCTGCGGGATCTGCACCGACAGCCGCACCTTCTCCGACGTGCGCCGCAACGCGCTGGCGCCATGAGGGTCCGGGTGTCGGCCGGCGAGCTCGCCGGCGCCGAGCACGGCGGCGTGGCCTCGTTCCTGGGCATCCCGTACGCCGCCGCGCCGGTCGGCGAGCACCGGTTCGCCGCGCCGGCGCCCGCCCCGGCGTGGGACGGCGTCCGGGACGCCACCCGGTTCGGCCCGACCGCGCCGCAGACCCCGTACCCGCCGGCCCTGGCCCGGCTGCTGCCGACGGTGACGATCCCCGGCGACGAGGTGCTCAACCTCAACGTCTGGGCGGCGGCCGACCGGGACGCGGCGGGCCGGCCGGTGCTGGTCTGGTTCCACGGCGGGTCGCTGACCCGCGGCACCGCCGCGCTGCCGGTGTACGACGGCGCGAGCTTCGCCCGGCAGGGGATCGTCGTGGTGTCCGCCAACTACCGCCTCGGCGCGGAGGGGTTCTCCGTGCTCGCCGGCGCCCCGGCCAACCTCGGCCTGGCCGACCAGCTCGCCGTGCTGCGGTGGGTGCGGGACGAGATCGGGGCGTTCGGCGGGGATCCCGGCCGGGTGACGGTGATGGGCGAGTCGGCCGGCGGGACCACCACGGCCGCGCTCATGGTCAGCCCGCGCGCGGCCGGGCTGTTCCACCGGGCGATCGTGCAGAGCGGCCCGCTGGACGCGGCGCCGCTCGGCGGGGCGGCGAAGGTCACCCGGCGGATGGCCCGCCGGCTCGGCGTCCCGGCGACCCGCGAGGCCTTCGCCCGCATCCCGCCGGAGCAGCTGGTCACCCTGCAGCGGGCGTTCCGGCTGGCCGTTGACGATGATCTTGTGCCGCGGGCTGTCGACGCCGCGGTCGCGGAGAGCGGCATGCCGCTGCTCACCG
The DNA here is from genome assembly GCF_022095675.1 of Dactylosporangium sp. AC04546. Taxonomy (GTDB): domain Bacteria; phylum Actinomycetota; class Actinomycetes; order Mycobacteriales; family Micromonosporaceae; genus Dactylosporangium. Next base: position 76,397 of record NZ_JAHYSG010000045.1, read on the forward strand.
GCACGACCACCGACGAGTACCGCCTGTGGATGGTCCCCGACGGCTCGGTGCACCGCATCGGCCGGCTGCACCTGCTGCTGGCGCGGCTGAAGTACCGCATCCCGTCCTCGGTCATGCGCGAGTACACCGCGGCCGGACCGGGCGAGCGGTTCGGGGAGCTGGCCACCGACCTGCTGCTGCGCGTGCCGATGACCGACGCCGCCGACGCCCGGGTCGGCCCCACGTGGGTGTACGAGTTCGCCTGGCCGTCCCCCGTGCTGGGGATCGGCGCCGCGCACGCGACCGAGCTGCCGTTCGTGTTCAACACCCTGGGCTCCTCGAAGGGCCTTGTCGGCCCGGAGGCACCCCAGGCGCTGGCCGACGAGATGCACGCGGTGTGGGCCCGGTTCGTGCACGGCGAGGAGCCGGGCTGGCCCCGGTGGGACGCGACCCGTCCGGTGCGCCGCTTCGACGGCGCGGGCAACCCGGTGGTCAGGGACCCGCGCGGAGCGCGACGCGCCGTGATGAGCGAGCTGCTGCGAGGCCGCTGAGGCGCAGCAGCAGCGGCGTGAGGGCGAACAGGGCGACGGCGAGGGCCGCCACGGCCAGCATGGCGCCGCGCAGGCCGGCCGCGTCCGCCCACAGCCCGACGTACACCGGGCCGGCGACGAAGCCGAGGTACGACACCGTGGTGACGATCGCGGTCGCACGGCCGCGGTGGGACTCGTCGACGGCGCGCGAGACGACGCCGACCAGCGTCGGGAACAGCACCGCGGTCCCGGCGGCCGCCGCCACGAGGCCCAGCGTGGCGACGAGCAGCCCGGGCGCGGCCGCCACGAGGACCGCCCCGGCCGCGGCGGTCAGCGCGCCGGCGAGCAGCACCGTCCGCGCGTGGACGCCCGTGAGGCCGCCCACGGAGAACCGGGTGATCGCGACCCCGCCCGCGAACACGGCCGGCGCCACCGCGCTGAGCCCGAGGCCGGCGTCCAGCTCGGCGTGGGCGAAGACGGCGCTCCAGCTCTGATGCGCGTTCTCGGTCGCGAACGCGAGGGCACCCAGCGCGCCGACGAGCAGCAGCGGGACCGTCAGCCGCCGCCCGGCCGCGCCCGGCCCGCGGCCGGGAGGCGCCGTCCGGACGTGATCCGGCCCGGCCGCGCCCGGCCCACGGCCGGAGGGCAGGGTCCGGGCCAGCAGGACCGCGGCGAGCAGGGCGAGCGCGGCGACGGCCGCGAACGGCACCGCCAGCGGCAGCGACGAGGCCAGGCCGGTGGCGAGGCTCGCGAGCACGACCAGCGTGGAGAAGACGCCGTGGGCGCGGGTGATGACCGGCCGGCCGGCCACCTGCTCGGCCCGGCCGGCGACCGCGTTCATGGCCACGTCGGCCGCGCCGCTGGTGGCGCCGACGACGGCCAGCCCGGCGCACAGGCACGCGAGGTTCACCGCGGTCAGCGCCAGGCCGGCACCGGCCACGCCGAGGGCGGCGATGGCGCCGGCCGCGACCCGCGGGCCCCAGCGGTCGAGCGCCCGGCCGGCGAGGAGCATCGCCGGGAGCGCGCCGGCGCCGATGCACAGCAGGGCGAGGCCGAGCAGGCCGTCGTCGACGCCGGCCTGGTGCTGCACCCGGGGCACCGAGGCACCCCAGACACCCCAGAAGGCGCCGAACGCGGCGAAGGAAACGAAGGGAGGGGTCACCTGTGTAACGATACACAAGATGGATAGAGTCGCAACCATGGCGAAGTCGGGGCGGGTGACCCTCGCGCAGGTGGCCGAGCTGGCCGGCGTGTCGGTCATGACCGCCTCGTACACCTACAACCGGCCGGACCGCGTGTCGGACCAGGCCCGGACGAAGGTCCTCGCCGCGGCCGAAAAGCTGGGGTACGCCGGGCCCGACCCGAGCGCCCGCTCACTGCGCCGGGGCAGCACGCACGCGCTCGGCGTCGTGATGGGCGAGCACCTGAGCTACGCGTTCGACGACCCGGAGGCGGTGTCCTTCCTCGCCGGGATCGCCGACGTGTGCGCCGCGCGCGGCTTCGCCATGACGATCCTGCCGATCACGGGCGGGGCCGACGACGTCCCGCGGGTCAAGGGCGCCGCCGTCGACGGGTACGTCGTGTGGACCACGGCCGACGACGACCCGGTCCTCGCGGCCGTGCAGTCGATGCGGCGCCCGGCGGTCGTCCACGGCGGGCCGGCGGTCCGCGGGCTGGGCCTGGTGACCATCGACAACCGCGCGGCGGCCGCCGCGGTCGGCGCGGAGGCGTTCGCGGGTGCCCGCCGCCCGGCGATCCTCAGCTTCCCGCTGTCCCGGGAGCGGGTCAGCACCGTGACCCGCGGCGCGCAGCTCACCGACGTGCCGTTCCCGGTGACCCGCGAGCGGCTGGAGGGCTACCGCGAGGCCGCCGGAAGTGCCGGCGTCGCCTGGGACGCCGTCGTGGTCGCGGTGTGCGGCCGCAACGACGCCGCCGAGGCCGAACGGATGGCGACGACCCTGCTCACCTCGCCCGACCCGCCCGACGCGATCGCCGCGATGAGCGACCAGCAGGCGGCCGGCGTCGTGCGGGCCGCCCGGGCCGCCGGCCTGGCGGTCCCCGGCGACCTCGCGGTCACCGGCTGGGACGACTCGGCGGTCGCGGAGCGCCTCGGCCTGACGACGGTTGCCCAGTCGCTGCGCGAGCAGGGCGCGGCCTGCGCGGAGGCCGCGCTCGGCCGTCCGTACCAGTCCCGCGCCGCCGGCTGGTCCGTCGTCCGGCGCGGCAGCACCCGGGGCGTCAGCGGCGCCAGCGGACGAGGTCCCCGGCCGTGAACGCGGCGAGCTCGCCCGTGCCGTGATGCAGGCAGGCCGGGGCGAAGCCGGGGACGGTCCCGGTGCGGTGGCCGGTCACCGGGTCCCAGACGTGCAGGCCGTCGGCGTGCGCCGAGTAGAGGCGCACGCCGTCGGAGAAGAACGCGCCCTGCGGGCCGGCGAAGGCGGTCAGCTCGTCGCCCGTGCCGACGCTGAAGACGCGCGTGCCGGGCAGCATCGCGATGTCGTCGTCGCCGATGCCGCTCACCGCGACCGCGGTCTCGCCGACGAAGCACAGCGGCGTGTCCCAGTGGTAGTCGCGGAAGCAGAGCCGGTGCAGCGACGGGCCGCGCTCCGACTCGTAGACGTCCTCGTCGAGCCAGCGGCGCAGGCTCCAGACGAGGGGCACGCCGACCGGGGACCAGATCCAGCCGTCGTCGGCGACCGCCGCGCCGCCCGGGGAGGCGACGATCCGGCCGTGGAAGTAGTCGAGGTCCTCGCCCTTGGCGAAGGCCCGTCCGGTGAGCAGGCGGCCGGACTCGGGGTCACTGACGTCGAGCCGGTTCCAGTCGGTGCGGTGCACCACGACGGGCCGGCCGTCGTGCACGGCGAAGGCGAGCGAGAACGGCACCGTGTCGGCGCGGTAGCCGCCGCCGTGCAGCTCCATCGTGACGGCGCCGTCGCGGTCCAGGTCGACCACCAGGCCGAGGCGGCCGTAGTCGTTGACGACGGCGGCGAAGCGCCCGCAGGCCGAGGCGTGCAGGCGGTGGCGCAGCGTCCGGTCGAGGTACGGCTTGTGGTCCGGCTCCCGGGGCAGCGTCAGGGTGGCTCTGGTCGTGGCGCGGTCGTCGTCGGGGGCCAGCTCGGCGACGCGGCCGTCGGCGGTGAGCGCGAGCCAGCGCGACCGGCGGTCGCCCCAGACCGGCGCCAGATCGATGACCTCGCCCAGCTCGTGCGGCGGCGACCAGCGGTACACCGGCGGCATCGGCTCCGGCCGCTCGGGGATCCCCGCCGATCCGCGCCACGCCACCAGGTCGCCGTCGTCGAACGCCCGCTCGGCGCACCCCTCGCAGATCGCCGTCAGCTCGACCGGCTCGCCCGCGCGGTCGCACGCCTCGCATACGAGGTCGAACTCCATGCCGTGGCCGGTCATCACCCGCACGTGCCCGCCCGGGTCCTCGGGCGGCGGCGCCAGGTGCGGGCAGGCCCGGCTCGTCGACGGGTTCGCGACGTGGCCGCAGGGCTGGGTCAGCATCAGGCCTCCCGCTCGTGCACCGGTTCGCCGTCGACGAACACGAGGTCGGCGCGAACATCGTAGAGCGGGGTGCCGTCCACGAACGGGTCACGGTCGAGCACGACGAGGTCGGCGGCGAACCCTTCCGCCAGCGTCCCGGTCACGTCGTCGACGCCGCTGACGAAACAGGATCCGCGGGTGTACGCCTGGAGCGCCTGGCCGAGCGACAGGGCCTGCTCCGGCAGCATCGGGAGGTGCGCCGTGGGCCAGCCGGACTCGGCCGACCCGGCCGGCTCCGTGCGGTGCACCGCGACGTGGATCGCCTGCCACGGGTCGGGCGTGGTGACCGGCCAGTCGCTGCCGGCGGCGAGCCGCCCACCGGCCCGGGCGATGGCGCCGAAGGGGTACTGCCAGCCGGTGCGCTCGGGGCCGAAGAACGGCACGCACAGGGTGTCGTTCTGCTCGTGGTGGGTCGCCCACAGCGCCTGGATGTTGGCCGTCACCCCGAGCGCGCCGAACCGCGGCACGTCGTCGGGGTGCACGACCTGGAGGTGCGCGATGTGGTGCCGGCGGGTCCGCCCGCTCGCCTCGACCGCGTCGAGGCACTCGCGCACGGCCCGGTCGCCGATCGCGTGGAAGTGCACCCCGAACCCGTGCGCGTCGAGCGCCGCGACGTGCGCCCTCAGCTCGGCGGGGTCCACATTGGAGGTGCCGCACCCGTGGCCGCCCAGATAGGGTTCGAGCATGGCGGCGGTGAAGTTCTCGGCCACGCCGTCCTGCATGATCTTCACCGCGGTCGCCCGGAACCGCCCCCGAGCCTGCTCCCGGCGCTCGACCAGCTCGGCGATCTGTTCGGCGCCCCGGTCCCGCTCCCACCACAGCGCGCCGGTGACCCGCGCCTTGAGCCACCCGTTCCGGTCGGCGGCCAGGTAGGTGCCGAACTGGTCGCGGGAGCCGGCATAGGCGCCGACGATCGCGTCCTGCCAGCCGGTGATCCCGAGGCTGAAGAGGTACCGCTGTGCCTCGCGCAGCGCCAGCTCGTAGTCCTCGGCGGTGTCGGCCGGCAGCAGCGGGGTGACCAGGTCCATGGCGGCCTCGTGCAGGACGCCGGTGGCCCGGCCGTCGTGGTCGCGCTCGATCCGCCCGCTGGGCGGGTCGGCCGTCGTGTCGGTGATCCCCGCGCGCTGCAGAGCGGCACCGTTGACCCACGCGGAGTGGTGGTCGCGGTTCGGCAGGAACACCGGCCGCCCCGGCACCACGGCGTCGAGGTCGTCGCGGTGCGGCAGCCCGCCCGGGAACGCCGACATCGACCACCCGCCCCCGGTGATCCACTCCCGGTCGGGGTGGCTGTCGGCATAGTCCTTGATCGCGGCGACGTACCGCGCCTTGTCGTGCAGGTGCGACAGGTCGCACCGCAGCCGCTCCAGCGCCCCGCTCACCGGGTGCACGTGCGCGTCGTGCAGCCCGGGCACGAGCGCCCGCCCGCCGAGGTCGACCACGTCGAACCGCGCGTCGGCCAGCGCGTCGAGCGCCGCGCCCCGATCTCCGACCGCGGCGATGCGGCCGCCGACCACCGCGAGCGCCTCGGCGCTGCCGTTGCCGGTCCAGATCGGCCCACCGACGAACAAGATTCCACTCACGGCCGCATGCTACTCACACGCTGCGCGTCTCGGCCTCTCCGGCGCTGAGGAACGCGTCGGCGCGGCGCAGCCGGAATCCGCCGCCGGCCGTCCGCGCGGCCCGGATGCGGTCGACGCGGAAGAACCGCACGTCCTCGCGGAGCCGGTCCCAGGCCAGCGCGTACCAGACGGGGAGGTTGTAGTAGAGGTACTGCGCTTCGATGTCACGCTCGGTGGCGGCGCCGTACTGGTCCTCGTAGGTGATGCGGAGCAGCCGCTGGTGCAGGAACGCGTCCAGTAGCGGCCGGGTGACGTGCGCTCCCGGCGGCCGGTAGGAGGCGAGGACCTGCGCCGAGGCGGTGCTGCCGACGAGGATCCGCCGGCGCAGCCCCATGATCCGCCGGGCCTGGGCCGGCGCGAACGCCGCGCCGACCTTGCGGGTGACCGAGCGCAGGTCGTCGAGCAGCAGCGGCGAGCCGATCTTCTCCGCGATGGTGAGGCTGAGCAGCATCCCCATGGCCTCGGACTCGTTGAGGTGGACCCGCCCGAGCGACCAGCCGCGCTCCAGCCGCAGCCCGCCGCCCCGCCCCCGGTCACCGTCGATCGGCGTGCCGAGGTCCCGCAGCGTGGCGAGGTCACGCTGCAGCGTCCGCACGCTGACGCCGAGCTCGGCGGCGAGCTCGCCGGCGGTGGTGACGTCCCGGTCGGCCAGCAGCCCCTTGAGGGCCTCCAGCCGGTTGAAGCGGCTCATCGTTGAAATATGTCAGCAGTTGACATATTCGCCAATACGGTGGCTCGCATGACGCACATCGCGATCGCTTCGTGCCGGCTGAAGGCCGGCGTCACCGAGGAGGCCATGCTGGCCGCCTCCGACGAGTTCCAGGCCCGGTTCGTCAAGACCCAGGAGGGCATCATCCGCCGCATCCTGGTGAAGGGCAGCGAGCCGGCCGACTACGCCGACATCGTCTTCTTCACGGATCTGGCCGCCATCGACCGGGTGATGGAGGCCGAGCAGACCAGCGAGGTCTGCGCCGCGCTGTTCGCCCTCCTGGAGGGCGGCGACCACCACGTGTACGAGGTCGTCAAGACCTACGACTGACCGGTTGTCCGCGGGTCCGCGATGAGCGGCACGCCCGCGGCCTCCAGGGCCTCGGCCGCCCACTTCGGCACGGGCGCCGGCCAGCCCGCTCCCCACGAGATCAGGTGGAGCCTGGCCCGCGCCCGTCCACCGATGACGGCCAGCGCGCGCAGGCACCGCCGCCCCAGACATGGTGCAACTCGACGATGACGTCGTCCGGGTCCCGCTCAGGCTCGGTCATCGCCGACGGCCTCGGCGATCGCCGTGCGGACCGTCTCGGCCAGGTGCAGCGGCGACTGGCCGGTGAGCAGGAGGATCCGGTCCTCGCCGTAGCGCAGGGCGACGTGGGTCTGCCACCACGCGGCGCCCTCGTGGTCGTAGGTCAGCTCGACCACCGTCGTGCCGTCCGAGTCCGTGCGGCGGTCGGCGACCGTCTGTCCCTCGGCCACCAGGACGTCCGGGTCGGCCAGCGCCACCGCCGGGACCGGGCCCTGCGGGAAGATCAGCGCACCCTCCGGCCCGTGCAGGTAGAACGGCGTCCGGTCGGACCGGTCCTGCGGCGAGTCCACCGTGAAGCCCGCCGGCCACCACAGGCCGAACCGCGACGTCTCCACCAGCCACGCCGGGTGGTCCGGGCCCGGCTCGACGTCGACGGCATGGCTGGTCGTCGCCGTCTCCGGCTCGCTCGGGACCACCAGCGCCCGCGACGGGGTGTCGTCGGTCCAGCGGGTCACCTGGACGCCGCCCTCGGAGACCGGGTGGCGTTCGAACGTGTACGGCCAATGCGGCATCAGCACCAGGCCGTAGCCGGCGAGCCGGGCGAAGACATGTCTCACTCCCGGCACGATAGTCAGCGGTGCACGACGAGCGTGCCGTCGGGGTCCAGCGAGACCGGGTAGACGGTCAGGGCCGGCTGTCCCGTCGTCGAGCAGCCCGTGGCCAGGTCGAACGCGTGCTGGTGCAGCGGGCAGATGACGACCCGCGCGTCGGTCAGGCCGTCGGCCAGCGGACCGCCCGCGTGCGGGCAGCGGGCCGAGACCGCGCGCAGCGTGCCGTCGCGGAGGTGGAAGACCGCCACCATGTCGCCCGCGACCGCATACGTGCGGCCCTCGCCCGCCGGGATCTCCCCCAGCGGGCCGACGCGGTGCCCGGCCGTCATGGCTGCCTCACCGGCACCTGGGGTAACGGGATCAGCGGGAGCGACGGGCGGAACTGGCCCGGCGTCGCCGCCGCTCGGCCCTCCAGCCACGGGTCGCGGTACGCCGCGACGGAGGCGGCCATCGCCGCGTCGAGGCGGGCGGCGATGCCGAGGCTGTCGTCGACGACGACCGCGCGGACGTGGTCGATGCCGAGGCGCGGCACCCAGGCGTAGGTCCGCTCCAGCCAGTTCGCGCTCTCCCTGTAGTACTGCAGGAATCTCCCCGTCAGCAGGATCACCTCGTCCGCACTGTCCACAGTGGTCAGCAGGTCGCCCTTCCGCACGTGCGCGCCGGCGGCGCCGCCGACGTAGATCTCCCAGCGCCCGCCCTCGATCGCGACCACGCCGAGGTCCTTCACGTAGGCTTCGGCGCAGTTGCGCGGGCATCCGGTGACCGCGAGCTTCATCTTGCCCGGCCCCTCGATGCCCTGGTAGCGCTCCTCGATCGCGATGCCCAGAGCCGTCGAGTCGCCGACGCCGAACCGGCAGAACTCCGACCCGACGCACGTCTTCACGGTGCGGAAGCTCTTCGCGTAGGCATAGCCGGACGGCATGTCGAGGTCGGCCCAGATCGCCGGCAGGTCCTCCTTGCGCACGCCGAGCAGGTCGATGCGCTGCCCACCGGTGAGCTTCACCATCGGCACCGCATACTGCTCCGCGACCTCGGCGATCCGCCGCAGCTGGGCCGGGGTCGTCACGCCGCCCTTCATCTGCGGCACCACGGAGAACGTCCCGTCGCGCTGGATGTTGGCGTGGACGCGGTCGTTGATGAAGCGGGCGTCGCGCTCGTCGACATACTCGTCGCCCCACATCATCCGCAGCAGCGACGCCAGGCCCATCTTGCTGCGGGCGTCGTCGGCGCCACCGGGGGCAAGCTCGGCGAACACCGCCGACACCGAGCGCAGCCCGAGGCGGCGGATCGCCTCCACGAGCTCGGGCTTCGGCAGCGGGACCCCGGGCACATACCACCCCGCGGCCGGGTCCTCGGCGACCGCGCCGCCGGCCGCCCACTCCACGATCTGCGCGACGAGGCCCTTGCAGGAGCCGCATCCCTTGCCGGCCCGGGTGGCCTCCATGACCGCCGAGACCGTGCGGGCGCCCTGGTCGACGGCGTCGACGAGGTCCTGCTTGCAGACCCCGTTGCAGTTGCAGACCTGCAGGCCGGGGGCGAGCTCCGCGGCGGTGACGGCGTCGGGTGGGGCGCCCAGGTCGAACATCAGCCCGGCGCGCTCGTCCGGCAGCGGCAGACCCTCGTGGTACGCCTGCGTGAGGAAGGCCACCTTGGACAGGTCGCCGACCAGGGTCGCGCCGACCAGCCGCCCGTCGCGGATCACGACGCTCTTGTAGACGCCCTTGCGCGGCTCGGTGAACACGACCGTCTCGTCGTCGTCGCGCTCCGGCTCCTTGAGCCCCATCGACGCCACGTCCACGCCGGCGACCTTGAGCTTCGTGGTGGTGCGGGTGCCGTGATACGCGGCCTTCGGGTCGGCACCCGTGAGGTGGGCGGCGAGCACGCGGGCCTGCTCCCACAGCGGGGCGACGAGCCCATAGGTCTGGCCGCGGTGCTGCACGCACTCGCCGACGGCGTAGATGTCGGGCTCGTCGACGGCCCGCAGCTGGTCGTCGACGACGATGCCGCGCTCGACGACCAGGCCGGCGGCCGCGGCGAGCGCGGTGTTCGGCCGGATGCCGGCCGCGACCACGACCACGTCGCAGTCGATGGTGCGCCCGTCGCGCAGCTTCACGCCCGTGACCGCCTCGCGGCCGAGGATCTCGGTGGTGTGGGCGCCGGTGACGATCTCGATGCCGAGCCGCTCGACGCTGCGCCGCAGGATCGCGCCGGCCTGCGCGTCCAGCTGGGTGTTCATGAGGTGGCCGGCGGCATGGACGAGCGTGACGTGCCGGACGTGGTGCTGCAGGCCGCGGGCCGCCTCCAGGCCGAGCAGGCCGCCGCCGATGACCACGGCGCGCTCGTGCTGTCTGGCATACCGGATCATCGCCCGCGTGTCGTCGAGCGTGCGGAACGCGAAGACGCCCTGGTGGTAGCCCCGGTTGGGGTGCCGGATCCCGGGGATGTCGGGGATGAACGCGGTGCTTCCCGTCGCAATCACGAGCTTGTCATACCGCCGGTGCGTACCATCGTCGGCCATCACTGCCTTGGCGAAGCGGTCGATGCGGGTCACCCGGGTGTTCGAGCGCAGCTCGATGTCGTTGGCGTGGTACCAGGCCAGGTCGTTGAGGAAGATGCCCGCCTCGTCGGCGTTCTGCGCCAGGACCTCCGACAGCAGGATCCGGTTGTAGTTGCCGTACGGCTCGTCGCCGAACATCGTGATCTCGAAGCGGTCGGTGCGGGCCAGGATCTCCTCGACCGTGCGCGCGCCGGCCATGCCGTTGCCGATGACGACGAGTCTGGTCATGGGTGTACCTCGACGAGCCCGAGGTCGACGATGAGCGTCACGGTCGTCCCGGCCGGCGCGGCGACGTGCAGCTCCATGCCGGTGCCGGCCTCCAGGTCCTCGACCACCCGCAGGGCCACGTGCGTGTGGTTCTTGGCGCCGATCGGGAAGTACCGCATCGGCTGCCCGTCGCGCATGAGCACGACGGAGACCAGCTCGCCGGAGGCGTTGCCGCCGCGGAAGTACACCGGCTGCGCGACCACGCCGTCCGGCACGACGTAGGTCAGGGCGGCGTCGAGCAGGAACGGCCGGTCGAGTCCCTTGCCCTCGAAGTTGAAGACTCCTTGCAGGAAGCGTGGGCTGCTGAGCATCCTGTCATGCTGACCACGGGCTGTTGCTGTTCTGTGCCTGGTCAGTTACCGCGGGGTGCCCGGTTTGCTCACAACGGCCTCGACGTGAAGTCCGAACGGCAGCGGGCCGTCGAGCGCCCGCAGGATGCTCGGCACGAACGCGACGAAGTCCTCCAGCCAGCCGGCCGCGGTGAGGTCGCCGAGGTCGACGATCGGGTCCTTGCCGAGGTCGCGGAGCAGGCCGGTGACCGTTTCCTTGGCTGCCGCGCTGTTGCCGGCGACGAAGGCGGTGATCCGGGCGCTGCCCATGAGGGAGTCGTGCATGGTGTTGAGGGCCTTGACGACAGCGGTGCGCCGCAGCTCGGCCTGGATACGTTCGGCGCGTGCGTTGTTGCTGACGTCGACGAGGACCTTCCCGGCCAGCTCGTGCTCGAGCGCCTTCAGGGTCGCCGTCGTGACCTCGCCCGGCAGCGCGTTGACCACGACCTCGGCCCCTTGGGCGGCCTCGCGATAGCTGCGCCGGGTCGCGTCCGGCGTGCGCGACCCGATCGTCACGCGGTGACCGCGCTCGGTGAGCGGGCCGGCGATCGCCCGGGCCACGTTGCCCGAGCCGAGAATGGCGATTCCTGTCATACCCCGACGCTAGGGTTCACCTCAGAACGGCGGGAAGTACGCACTTCAAGGTGCCCTGGGGGTTGGCGATGACGGCGACGGTGGAGCGCTATCTGGCGGCGATGGCCGCGTGTCCGGCGCACCGGCTCTTCGACCGGCTCGGCGAGCGGTGGGTGACACTGGTGCTCAAGGAGCTGTCCGGCGGCCCGCGGCGCTCCGCCGAGCTGTCCCGGGCGATCGCCGGGGCCAGCCAGAAGATGCTGACCCAGACGCTGCGCGGGCTGGAGCGCGACGGGCTGGTGGCCCGGTCGGCGACCGATGCCGTGCCGCCCCGCGTGGAGTATTCGCTGACCCCGCTCGGCGTGGGACTCTTCGGGGCGATGACCGGGCTGATCGGCTGGGCGGAGGAGCACATGGTGGAGATCGACGCGGCCCGGGCCGGGCGCACATGAGCGGTTCCGCAGCGCAGCGGAGGAGGCCGCTCATCATGGACTCAGCTTTGGGCTCAGGCGGCCGGAGCGAAGCGGAGGACGCATGAGCGTCGAGACGTTCATCGCGGCGGTGGAGGCCCAGGTCGACGCGCTGCACAGCCTCGTGGTGGTGCGCGGCGGGGCGACGGTGGCCGAGGTCGACTGGCATCCCTACCGGGTGGACCGGCCGCACCGGCTGTTCTCGCTGAGCAAGAGCTTCACGTCGACCGCCGTCGGCCTGGCGGTCGGCGAGGGGCGACTGGCGGTCGACGATCCGGTCGCCGGTTTCTTCCCGGGTGTGCCGCACGGGTCCGGCATGCGCGTGCGCGACCTGCTCACGATGACGACCGGCCACGCCGCGGACACCGCGCCGGTGATGTCGGTCGGCCCCGACTGGGCGAGCGGGTTCCTGCGGCTGCCGGTCGAGCACCCGCCGGGCGCCCACTTCCTCTACAACAGCGGCGCCACCTACATGCTGGCGGCGATCGTGCGCCGGGTCACCGGCGAGTCGCTGCTCGACTACCTGCGGCCCCGGCTGTTCGAGCCGCTCGGGTTCGGCCCGGCCGACTGGGAGACCTGCCCGGGCGGCGTCGAGGTCGGCGGCTGGGGCCTGTCGCTGGCCGCGACCGACGTCGCCCGGTTCGGCACGCTGCTGCTCCAGGACGGGGTGTGGGAGGGCAAGCGGCTGCTGCCGGAGGGCTGGGTCGCCGAGGCGACGGCGCGCCAGGTGCCCAACGACGTCGACCCGCTCGGGCCGGTCGACTGGCGCCAGGGCTATGGCTATCAGTTCTGGCGCTGCCGCCACGACGCCTACCGGGGCGACGGTGCCTTCGGCCAGCTCTGCGTCGTCGTGCCCGACCGTGCGCTGGTGGTCGCGGCGACCTCGGGAGTGCCCGAGATGCAGCCGGTGCTCGACCTGGTGTGGGAGCACCTGCTCGACGACGTGTCCCCGCCGGTGGGCCGGGTCGCGCGGCGGCTGCCGCCGGTGACCGGCGCGGCGAGCGGCTCGGGCGGGCGGTTCACCGTGCCGAAGCCGCGGCGGCTGCGACCGGAGGACTGGCGGCCCAGCCACGAGCAGCCGCCGACGATCCGGGCGATCGGATTCACCGAGCTGCCCGGCGGCGACGGCTGGCGGGTCACCATCGAGGACGCCGACGGTGTCCACGAGCACCGTTGCCCGCCCGGCGACTGGCACGTCGACGGCGCGATGGCCAGCACCGGGGCGTGGACGGCGCCGGGCGAGTTCACCCTGCCGGTCGCGTATGTCGAGACCCCGTTCGTGCGCACCTACGTGTGCCGGTTCGACGGCGACGCCCTGACGATCGCGCCGGGCGACAACGTATCGTTCGGCCCGACCGGCTACGCGCCGGTGTTCGCGGTGCGGGAGGCGGCATGAGCTACCAACGGGTGCTGGACGGGCTGCGAGACTTCTACGCCGGCGTGGCGCCGACGGGGACCGCGCTCGAGCTGTTCCACGACGTTGCGGCCACGGTCCCGGCCTATCAGGCGTTCCTCGCCGAGCACGGCGTCGACCCGGCCGCCGTGCGCACCGCCGACGACCTGGCGGCGGTGCCGCTGCTGACCAAGGAGAACTACCTGCGGCGCTACCCGCTGCCGCAGCGCTGCCGGCACGGCGACCTGGCGGCAGCGGCCGACACCGTCGCCGTGTCGTCCGGCTCGTCGGGTCAGCCGACGGTGTGGCCGCGCTCCGTGCTCGACGAGCTGGCGGTCGCCCGGCGGTTCGAGGACGCGCTGCGCAACAGCTTCCAGGCGCACGAGCGCACGACGCTGGTCGTGGTGTGCTTCGCGCTCGGCAGCTGGGTCGGCGGCATGTATACGGCGGCCGCGTGCCGGCACGTCGCCGCCAAGGGCTACCCGGTGACCGTCGCGACGCCCGGCAACAGCGTCGACGAGATCCTGCGGGTCGTCACCGAGCTGGCGCCGCACTACGAGCAGGTGGTCCTCGCCGGCTATCCGCCGTTCGTCAAGAACGTCGTCGACGAGGGGCTGCGGCGGGGCGTCGACTGGCCGCGGCACTCGATCCGGATGCTGCTCGCCGGCGAGGTCTTCAGCGAGCAGTGGCGCGACCTGGTCGGCCGGCGGGCCGGGATGCTGCGCCCCGACTTCGACTCGGTCTCCCTCTACGGCACGGCCGACGCCGGCGTGCTCGGCAACGAGACGCCGCTCAGCGTGCGCATCCGCCGCTTCCTCGCGGCCGAGCCGGCGCTGGCCCGCGAGGTGTTCGGCGACTCCCGCCTGCCGACCCTGGTGCAGTACGACCCGGCGACGCGATACTTCGAGACCCACAAGGGCACGCTGCTGTTCACCGGCGACGGCGGTGTCCCCCTGGTCCGATACCACATCGCCGACGAGGGCGGCCTCATCGCCCACGACGACCTGGTCGCGTTCTGCCGGAGCCACGGCTTCGACCCTGGCACCGGCGCCACGCACCCGTTCGTCTTCGTCTTCGGCCGCTCGCTGTTCACGGTGTCGTACTTCGGCGCCAACATCTACCCGGAGAACGTCACCGTCGCCTTGGAGCGCGAGGACGTGGCCGCCTGGGTGACCGGCAAGTTCGTGCTGCGCGTGGTGTCCGACGCCGACGAGGAGCGCCACCTGTCGCTGGTCGTCGAGCTGGCCCCCGACGCCGTCGCCCCACCCTCCGCCGCCGCGGCGCTGGCCGAGGCGGTGCGCGCCGAGCTCCTGCGCCTCAACAGCGAGTTCGCCAACTACGTCCCGGCCGTCTATCAGCTCCCCCGCGTCGAGATCCGCCCGACCGGCGACCCCGACTGGTTCCCGCCGGGCGCCAAGCACCGCTACACCCGCCCGTCATGACTGCCGAGCCGTTCCTGCTGTCGCGGGCGTCGGGTGCCGACCTGGCCGCCTGGCGCGCCGCGTACGCCGCCATGACCGGCACCCCGCCGGCCTCCACATCGGCCTCCGCGGCGGCCCCCGCGTCGGCCTCCACGTCGGCCGCCCGGCCGCCCGCGTCCAACGCGCGGCCTGCCGCGACCGCACCCGGCCCGCCGGCGACCCCGAACGCCCCGCCCGCTTCGACCACGGCGGCCACGTCGCCGACCCCCAACAG
>NZ_JAHYSG010000046.1 GCF_022095675.1 Dactylosporangium sp. AC04546
GCGAAAAGCGGGCCGCCTCGACCGCCGCGCACCCCGCCCACCGTGCTGGTGACCCGCGACCCCGGCTACGCGCTGGCGGTGGAGCCGGCCCAGGTCGACGCCCTGCGCTTCGCCGCGGCGGTCGAGGCGGCCCGCTTTTCGCTGCGGTCCGGTGCCTACGACCTCGCGGAGCGCGACCTGACCGCGGCGCTGGGGGAGTGGCACGGCGAACCGTTCGCCGACTTCGCCGACGAGGAGTTCACGGTCGCGGTTGCCGCCCAGCTCACCGAGCTGCGGGACAGCGCCGTCGAGGACCTGATCGAGGTCCAGCTCGCGACCGGTCGCCTTTCCGACGCGGCGGCCCGCGCGCAGGGCCTGCTGGAGCGCCACCCGTTCCGCGAGCGGGCCTGGGGCCAGCTCATGATCGCCCTGTACCGCGAAGGCCGCCAGGCGGACGCGCTGGCCGCCTACCGCCGCGCCCGCGAGGTCCTCGACGACGAGCTCGGCCTCCCGCCCGGCCCGGACCTGCAGGCCCTGGAAGCGGCGATCCTGCGCCAAGATCTGGATCTCGGGCGCGCGCCGGC
Organism: Dactylosporangium sp. AC04546; assembly: GCF_022095675.1. Taxonomy (GTDB): domain Bacteria; phylum Actinomycetota; class Actinomycetes; order Mycobacteriales; family Micromonosporaceae; genus Dactylosporangium. The sequence continues at coordinate 564 of NZ_JAHYSG010000046.1, forward strand.
TCCATCCGAGCACACTGCGACATCGCCCGTGGGTGAAACGATCGTCGGGCGGGCGGCCGAGGAGCAGCGGATCTCCGAGCGCATCGCCCAGGCCGGGGCCGGGCGCGGCGGGGTGCTCCTTGTCGTCGGCGAGGCCGGTCTCGGCAAGAGCCTGCTCGCCGAGCGGGCCACCGCGACCGCCGAGCGGCACGGCCTCGCCACCGCCTGGAGCCGGTGTGTCGAGGCCGGGGCCAGCCCCGCGTTCTGGCCGTGGGCGCAGGTCCTCCGCGCCCTGCCGGACACGCCCGACCGCAGGCACCTCCGGGACGTCCTCGCCGGCCGCGGCGAGAGCGAGTGGCGGCGGGAGGACCCCGACGCCGGCCTGTTCCACCTGCACGAGGCCGTGGCCGAGACGCTGCGCGAGGCCGCCGGTGAGCGGCCGCTGCTGATCGTCGTCGACGACCTGCACGTCGCCGACGCCTCGTCCCTGCAGCTGCTCGCGCACCTCGCGCCCGCCCTGCACCGGCTGCCGATCCTGCTCCTGGCGACCCTGCGCCCCGAGGCCGGCGACGCCGACCCGGCGCTGCGGGAGACGCTCGCACTGCTGGCCAGCGAGCGCGGCGCCGAGCGGCTGCGGCTCGGGTCGTTCACCGCCGTCGATGTCGCCGGCTACCTCGGCGGCCGGCCGAGTGCGGACGTGGTCGATGCCCTGCTCGAGCGTACCGGCGGAAACCCCTTCTACCTGAAGGAGCTCCTGCGCCTGCTGGCCAGCGAGCACCCTGACGGCTGGGGCTCGGCGCAGGCCGTCGTGAACACCGGCGTCCCCGAGAGCGTCCGGGACGTCATCTCCCGCCGCGTGTCCCGGCTGCCCGACGACACCCAGGTCCTGCTGCACGCCGCCGCCGTCATCGGCCGCGACGTGAGCCTGCTCGTGCTGGAGGCGAGCACCGACCGGCCCAACGAGGCGGTGCTGGAGGCGCTGGAGCCGGCCGTGGCCGCCGGGCTGCTCATCGAGGTGCCGGGGACGTGGGACTACCGCTTCTCGCACGCGATCGTGCGCGACACGGTGTACGGCGCGCTCAGCCGCCTGCAGCGGGCCCGGCTGCACAGGCAGGTCGGCGAGGCCCTGGAGCGCGTCGAGGATCCGGCCCTGCTGCACCTGCTCGTGCACCACTTCACGATGGCCGCGCCGCTCGGCGTGGCCGACCGGGCCGTGCGGCACGCCCGCCGCGCCGCGGAGCTCGCGATGGCCCAGCTCGCCTACGACGAGGCCGCGCGGTACCTGGAGACGGCGCTCGGCGCGACCCGGCCCGGCGCGAGCGAGGAGCGCGGTCGGCTGCTCGTGCAGCTCGGCGTGGCCCGCCGCGCGGCCGGCGACCTGGTCGGCACGCGAGCCGTCCTCGACGAGGCGCTCACCGTGGCCACCCAGCTCGGCGACGACGAGCTGGCCATGGACGCGGCCACCCTGTTCGGCGGCGTGACCCTGTGGACGTGGCGCCCGTACCTCTCTGTCGACGAGCGCATGATCGGCATCCTGCGCGCCCAGCTCGGCCGGCTCGACCCGGCCGACGACCGGCGGCGGGCGGTGCTGCTCGGCACCCTCGCGGTCGAGCTGTACCACAGCCCCGACCGCCCCGGTGGCGAGGAGCACGCGGCGCGCGCCGTCGCCCTGGCTCGCGCGAGCGGCGACCCCGACCTGCTGGTTCGCACGCTGAACAACTACTGGGTCGCCGCCTGGGTGCCGCAACGGGAGGCGCAGCGCCGCGCGGTCGTCGACGAGCTGCTCGCCATCGACCCGCTCGCGCCGACCGTCGAGGTGACCGCCCGCGTCCACCGCATGATGTCGCGGACGATCGCCGGCGATTTCGCCGGGTTCGACGCCGACCTCGCCCGCAGCGTCCGGCTGGCCGAGGAGATCCGTACCCCGGTACTGGGCGCGCAGGTCAGGTACGCGCGGGCCGGGCGTGCCCTCGCCGCCGGCGACTGGGCCACCGCGGAGCTGCTGGTCGGCGAGGCGTTCGCGCTGCAGGAGCACACCAGCCTCTGGGGCACGCACTGGATCCGGCTCGCCATGCTGCACACCAGCCGGCGCTTCCAGGGCCGGCCGGGAGACCTGCGCGACGAGCTGGTACGCCGGGCCGAAGAGCCGGCCCTGGAGCTCCTGCGTCCGATCGCGGTGCTGGCGGCCTGTGAGTCCGGCGACGAGGACCTCGCCCGAGAGTTGATCGGCCGCTGGGGTACCGCACGCGAACACCTCTGGTGCTGGACGCTCATCGCGTTCCAGTGGGGCCTGGTGGCGGCGCGGCTGGGGACACCGGACCCGCAGGAGTTGTACGACGAGATCCTGCCCTTCGCCGACCAGTGGTCCACGGTCGGCAGCGGCTGCGCGACATGGGGCACGCTGCACTTCGTGCTGGCCGAGCTGGCGGCCCGGCTCGGCTCACCGGCGGCGCTCGAGCATGCCGAAACGGCCCTGGCCGAGCACAAACGAGCAGGAATCGCTCACCTGGTGGCGGCGAGCGAGGCTCAAGTCGCGCGGCTGGCGGCTTAAGTCACGACCTAGTCGCTCACAAGCGCCGCACCGCAGAGTGACTCCCGCACGGCCCCCGCCCCGGGAGCCACCGTTCTAGGGCAGTTTCCCAGATGACGATTTCCGACATTTCGATAGATGACCTGACCGCCACCGTCGCCGGCCCGGTGTTCGTGCCGGGCGACGAGGCGTACGCCGCCGAGACGTTCGCCTGGAACGTCGCCCACCAGCACAAGCCGCTCGTCGTCGTGGGCGCGACCAGCGCCGCGGACGTGGCCGCCGCCGTGCGCTGGGCCGGTCAGCACGGGCTCGCGGTCGCGGTCCAGGCGACCGGCCACGGCGCGGTACGCCCGGCCGAGAGCTGCGTGCTCGTCTCCACCACCCGCATGCAGCAGCTCAGCGTCGACCCGGCCACCCGCACCGCCCGCGCCGCCGCCGGCGTGCGCTGGGCGCAGGTGATCGAGGCGGCCGCGCCGCACGGCCTCGCCCCGCTCAACGGCTCGTCCTCGAACGTGGGCGTGGTCGGCTACACGCTCGGCGGCGGCATGGGCCCGCTCGGCCGCACGTTCGGCTTCGCCGCCGACCATGTCCGTTCGGTCGAGATCGTCACCGCCGACGGCGCCGTGCGCACCATCGACGCCGACCGCGAGGCCGACCTCTTCTGGGCGGTGCGCGGCGGCAAGGGGAACTTCGGCATCGTCACCGCGATCGAGTTCGGCCTGGTGGAGGTGGCGTCGCTGTACGCCGGCGGGATCTACTTCCCGGCCACCCACGCCGCCGAGGTCCTGCACAGGTACCGCGAGTGGGCCCCCACCCTGCCCGAGCGCACGAACACGTCGATCGCGGCGCTGCGCCTGCCCCCGCTGCCGCAGCTGCCCGAGCCGCTGCGCGGCGCGTACGTCGTGCACCTGCGCTTCGCCCACCTCGGCCCGGCCGAGGAGGGCGCCGAGCTGCTGGCCCCGATGCGGGCGGTCGCCCCGGCCCTCATCGACGCCGTCGGCGAGCTGCCGTACCAGGCCATCGACGCCGTCCACCAGGACCCGGTCGACCCGATGCCGAGTCGCGAGCGGGGCGCCCTGCTCGGCGACCTGTCCGCCGAGACGATCGACCGGCTGCTGGAGGTCGCCGGCCCGCAGGTCGCCGACATCCCTGTGATCATGGTCGAGCTGCGACTGATGGGCGGCGCCCTGTCCCGCCCGGCCGCCGTCCCCAACGCGGTGAGCGGCCGCGGCGCCGCCTACTCGCTGTTCGTGATCGGCCTCGGCGTCCCCGAGCTGGCCCCGGTCGTCGACGCGGTGAGCGCCGGCATCGTGGCCGCGGCGGCCGCCGACACCGTGCCGGGCGGGCTGGTGAACTTCTCCGGCAGCGCGGTCCACGAGGAGCTGCTGGCCAACTGGTCGCAGCCCGACCGCGACCGCCTCCTGCGGATCAAGCGCTCCTACGACCCGACGAACCTGTTCTCGGCCAACCAGGCGCTGCTCCCCTAGGCGTTCGCTCTTGCCACTTCGCGTGGCCTAGGCGTTCGTTCTTGCCAGTTCGCGGTACTCGGCGGGCAGCTGGCCCAGCGCGTGCTGCACGCGTGCGCTGTCCGGCAGCTCGCTGAGTGTCGCGAGGATGACCCGCAGCCCGCGGGTCACCTCGTCCTGGTTCAGCCCGGTGCGCTCGCGCAGGTGCCGGGTGAAGTTCCGCAGCGGCTCGGGGTGGGCCTGCCCGTCGTGCTGGGCCACGTGCTCGGCCAGCTCGATGGGCAGGTCGAGGGCCAGCTCCCGGCTTTCGCCGCCGCTGAGCTGCCCGCCCAGCTGCTCCAGCGTGGCCCGGATGAGGTCCAGGGCCTCCTCTTTGGCCAGCCCAGCCTGCTCCGCGACCCGCGCGGCGAACGTCCTGTCGTCCACGCCCTCCACCCTCCCCGGCTCCACGGGCTCCCGCCGCCGCACCTCCCGGGTGATAATCGGCTCATGAACCGGCAGGCCCTTCGCAGCTGGGGCTGGTTTGCCGCGCTGACCGCGCCCTGCAACTACGTGGTCAACCGGTACGTGCTCGACCGTGAGGACCCGGTCGGCCTCGCGATCACCATCGTTGTGGTGGGGCTGGCGGTGTGGTGGCTGCTCGGCCGGATACCCGAGGGATGGCCGCGCCGCGAGCCCCGGCCATGGGAGTCGCTGCCGCCGGAGATGGACAAGGTCCGCGAGCTCGCGCAGGCCGGCCGCCGGTTGCAGGCCATGCGGATGTATCGCGACCTCACCGGTGCCGACGTCGCCACGAGCCGGTTCGTCGTGAACTCCCTAGCGGCGGGCGTGCCGGACGGCGGTCACGGACAGGACCGTGACCAGGCAGCCCAGGGCGGCTGACCCGACCAGCCACGGCGGCAGGCCACCCGTCATGAAGTTGAGCGACACGACGTCGTTGATGATGAGGTACCACCAGACCGTGTACAGCGCCTGGAACGTCCGGGGCGTGCCGGTGAGCGTGCCGAGCAGTAACGCCAACGCCGGGACGAACACCGACGCCGCCGCGAACGGCAGCGGCAGTTGCCAGGACGCCAGCCCGCCGAGCGCCGCCGTCACCGCGACACCGGCCGCCCAGGATGCGAGCAGCCGGGCGTGCGGGGACGGGTACGCCGCCAGGAAGGTCGTCGTCGGGGTCCCCAGCTTCGACCAGAGCAGCACCGGCCAGACCCAGATCAGGGCCAGCGCGATCCCGGGCGGGACGGCCAGCGGCAGCCAGAACAGCAGCGCCGCGCCCAGCCACCACCACCAGGGCGTGCCCTGCAGCAGGATGCGCAACTCGCCGGCGAACAGCCGCAGGAAGCCGGACCCGTACACCGGCGCGGTCCGCGGCAGTCCCCGGTAGGCGGAGGGTGGCACCTGGACGTCGCCCGCGCGCGAGGCGACCGGCCGGTCGAAGCGGTGGAACCACAGCGCCGGCAACAGCGCCACGGCGACGGCCAGAACGGACACAATCGCGCGGCCTCCGACGTACGAAGGCGTGATCCCGAGACCGGGCCAGGTGAATGTCGCCAATGGGGTGTCGACATAGGTCAGGCCCAGGCTGAACTCGCCACCCGACATCGACGGCAGGTGCGGCAGCCCGATGCCGCCCAGCGGGGCCGACGGCGACTGCCCGCCCACCGCGCCGACCATCCACACGAAGAACCACAGGATGTTGCCCAGCCCGCCACGCAGGACCGGCGTCGTCTCGAACAGCACGGCCGCCGCCGCCGTCACGGCCAGCATGGGCAACGCGATGAACAGGTACGGCGCGAGCAGTCCGGCCAGGTCGAGCGCCCGGGACTCACCGCGCAGCTGCTGCAGCGCCAGCGCGGTGGCGGCGAGCGTGGCGGCCATCGATCCCAGGAGCAGCACGTTGCCGAGGAACTTCCCGCCGAGATAGGCGGCCGTGCGCACCGGCGTCGACGCGAGCAGATGCCCGACCCCGGAGCGTTCGTCGCGCGCCACGGCGTCGCGGACGAGATAGAAGCCCACGAACGTCAGCCAGAGCGCGCTGGTCAGGGCGGTCACCAGCCCGACGTAGGCGCCGGTGTAGACGCCCCGCCGCCCGCCGGCGTCGAGCACCACCCAGTGCGCGTCGGCGGCCGGCACCGCGAGCCAGCCCAGTCCGATCGCCGACAGGAGCATCAGGAGGTACCCCGGCCGCCGCGTCCGCTCGCGAAAGTCCGCGACCGCCAGCCCCCACGCCGCCCTCATCGGTGGACCGCCGCGAGGTAGGCGTCCTCCAGGTCCGGCGCGACCGCGACGGCGCCGGGCAGCGGCGGCGCGGTGGCGAGCATCCGCACCCGGATGCCGCCGGGCACGCGGACCCTGCGGGTGGTGCGGAACCGGATCTCGGTCGCCGGCGGTACCACGGCCTCCCAAACGTGACCGTCCACCGTCCGCAGCAGCTCGTCGGGCGTGCCGGCGAACCGCAGGCTCCCGTCCTTGACGACCGCGATCCGGCTCGCCACCGACTCGACGTCGGCCACGATGTGCGTGGAGAGCAGCACCACCCGGTCGGCGGCCAGGTCGCTGAGCAGGTTGCGGAAGCGGACCCGCTCCTCGGGGTCGAGGCCGGCGGTCGGCTCGTCGACGATCACCACGCGCGGGTCGGCGAGCAGCGTCTGCGCGATGCCGACCCGGCGCAGCATGCCGCCGGAGTACCCGCCGAGCGGCCGTTTCGCTGCGTGCGTGAGGTTGACCAGTTCGAGCAGTTCGTCGATGCGCGTTCGCGCAGAGCGCGCGGACAGTCCCTTCACCGCGGCCAGATATCCGAGGAACTCGCGCGCGCTCAGGTTCGGATAGACGCCGAAGTCCTGCGGCAGGTAGCCGAGCGCGCGCCGCAGCCGCGTCGGGTGGGCGACCGCGTCGGCGCCCTCGAACCGGACGTGGCCGCCGGTCGGCCGAGTGACTGTCGCGGCGATGCGCAGCAGCGACGACTTGCCGGCGCCGTTCGGCCCGAGCAGGCCGTGCAGCCCCGGGCCGAGCCGCAGGGTGAGGCCGTCGACGGCGCGCTTGGAGCCCTTGTAGACCTTCGTGATGTCGAGCAGTTCGAGCATGCGTCAAGCGTCGGGACGCGGCCGCTCCCGCACATCTGCCGAACGGGAGAGATCGCATGTGACGCGCCACCCGCTCTGATATGGCCCGGCGGTGAGCCCCGGCACCCGCTCGCGCAGCCCGGCCAGCCCGCTACCGCCGAGTCGTGCGCTCTTCGCCCCCTTTTGCAGGCTTCTGCTCACCCCCTTTTGCAGGCTTTCGCTCGTTTGCTTCCGCGGGCTTCCGCTCGTTTGCTTCCCCGGGCTTCCGCTGTCGACGATCGTGAGACGCCCGTCGCGGTCGAGCGTGACGGTGACGGTCGCGGCGTCCGGCGCGTGCCGGCGTACGTTGGTCAGTGCCTCCACGACGACGTGATATGCGGCGGTACCGGCGGTGCTGTCGATGTTCGGATCGGCGTCCATGACGAGGGTCGCGCGGGTCGGGCCGCTCGCGTCGAATCGGGCGACGACGCCGGGGAGGTCCGCCAGGCCGTACCCGCGCATGGTCCGCACCAGCCGGTCCATCGCGTCGAGGGCGCGCTGCCCGGCCTCCTCGATCCGCTCGTAGGCACTCTGGTCGCCGTCGAGCTGCGCGGCCTGCGCCTGGACGACGATCGCGGTCACCTCGTGCGCGACCAGATCGTGCAGGTCGCGGGCCAGCCCGAGGCGCTGCTCCTGGCGCGCGTCCTCCGCTGCTCTGCGCCGCTTGTTATCGCCGTAGCGCAGGTACAGCCCGACCCCCGCGGTCCCGACGGCGACGGCGAACGCGGCCGTGACCAGCAGCACGGACTCGTTGAGCCGGTCGCCGGGCAGGTGCAGCGTCATGCGCAGCGGCAGCACGGTGAGCGCGAGGCCGACAACCGTCGACTGCAGGGCCGTTCCGCGGCGGGTGACGAGCACATGCAGTACCGCTAAAGCACAAAACTCGACGGGCATCCACAGCCCCGGCGGCTGGGGTGGCCCGTGATAGGCGACATCGACGGCGAGCGACACGAGCGCCGCGGGCATCGCCATCCGCGGCATGATCAGCGCGACGACCGCGCCGACGCCGGCCACGGCCGGCAGGATCCCGGCGACCCCGGTGAGCGGCACCGCGCACAATCCGACAAGAACGGTGAGCGCGACGCTCAGCCAACGCCACCTCATGGCGCGACGTTCCCGCTGTCCCACGCCCAGACAGCGATCCCGACCCGGTTGCGCACGCCGAGCTTGCGCTGGATGGCCGCGACGTGCGTTTTCACGGTACCGGCGGAGATGAACAGCCGTTCGCCGATCTCCGCGTTGGTCCGCCCGGCCCCGACGTGACCGGCCACTTCGAGCTCGCGCTCCGTCAGCGGCTCCACGAGCGCTCGCGGCGCGGGGCGCGGCCCGGTGACGTGCTTGAGCAGCCGGACGGTGACCTCGGGACTGATCAGGCTGTCCCCGGCGACGGCCGCCCGCACGGCGGCGACGAGCAGCGCCGGCCCGGAGCGCTTGAGCAGGAAGCCGGAGGCCCCGTGGCGCAGGGCGGGGTACACGTACTCGTCGAGGTCGAACGTGGTGACCACGACGACCCGCGTGGACGACCCGGCCAGCTCGCGCGTGACCGCCAGCCCGTCCATGCGCGGCATCCGCACGTCGACGAGCGCGACGTCCGGCTGCGTTGCGCGAATGAGCTCGATCGCCGCGACGCCGTCGCCGGCCTCCCCGACGACGTCGATGTCGCCGGCCTTCTGCAGAATCCGCCGCAGCCCGTCCCGAACCATCGCCTGGTCGTCGGCGATGACCACCCGAATCACGCTGTCGAGCCTACGTTTCGTGCACCGACCCCGGCTGGCCGCTTCGCGTGGTCGCCGGGGTCGGTGTTCACGTTCATGCGCGCTTTTTGAAGGTGGACCGCGCCCACAGGTACCCGACGAGCGCGATCCCGACGCACCACGCGACGGCGGTGATCGCGTCGGTGGAGGAGGGTGCGCCGTTGAGCAGCCCGCGCAGGGTTTCGATGATCGGGGTGAAGGGCTGGTACTCCGCGAACTCCCGGATGCCCGGCCCCATCTTGTCCGCCGGGACGATCGCGCTGCTGAAGAACGGCAGCAGGACCAGCGGAATCGCGGCCATGCCGGCTGTCTCCGGAGACTTCGCGAACAGGCCCAGGGCGACCGTGAACCACCCGGCCGCGGTGGCGAGCAGCACAATGAGGCCGACCGCGCCCAGCCAGTCGACGAGGCTCGCCGACGGGTTGAACCCCATGAGGAAGGCCACCCCGACGAGCGCCGCGATGGCGATCAGGTTGGTCAGCACGCTGGCGACGACGTGAGCGGTGAGCACCGCGCTACGCGAGACGTCCATGACCTTGAACCGGTTGATGATGCCCTTCGTCATGTCGGAGTTCACCGAGGTCGCGGTGGCCCCGAGCCCGTAGCAGACCGCGAGCAGCATCAGCCCCGGCGTCGCGTAGTCGACGTAGTCGACACCGACACTGAACGCGTCGCCGAGCATGTACACGAACATGAACATGATGACGATCGGCATCAGCACCGCATTGAACACCGAGGTCGGATTCCGGGTGACGTGCTTGACGTTGCGCCGCAGCATCACGAGCGAATTGGCGTTCATTTGGCGGCGACCTCCGTGGCGTGTCCGGTCAGGGCGAGAAAAACGTCGTCGAGGTCCGGCGTGTGCACGGAGAACTCCTCGGCACTGAGCGAATGCGCATCGAGCCGGTCGAGCAGCGCCCGCAGCGACTGCGTGCCGCCGTCGCCGGGCACCCGGAGGGCCAAGGCCTCGTCGTCCCGCGTGGCCCCGGAGATGACGAGCGCGGCCGCCTCGAGCTCCGCGGCGGTACCGAACCGCAGCCGCACGTGGGTCCCGGGGATCATGCGCTTGAGCTCGTCGGGCGAGCCCTGGGCGACGAGCCGCCCCTGGTCGAGCACCGCGATCCGGTCGGCGAGCTGGTCGGCTTCCTCGAGATACTGGGTGGTGAGGAAAACGGTCACGCCGTCGCTCACCAGCTCGCGAATGATCGTCCACATCGTGCGCCGGCTCCGCGGGTCGAGCCCGGTCGTAGGCTCGTCGAGGAAGATGATCCGCGGACTCCCGACAAGGGTCATGGCCAGGTCAAGCTTGCGGCGCATACCACCGGAGTAGGTGGAGGCAAGCTTCCCCGCCGCCTCGACAAGCTCGAATCGCTCCAGCAGCCGGGAGACAACCTTCTTGTCGTCCCTGATGCGCACGGGGCTGAGGTCGACCATGAGCTGCAGGTTCTCCTGGCCGGTCAGCAGTTCGTCAACGGCGGCGAACTGCCCGGTGACCCCGATGGCCCTCCGCACCGCTTTGGCGTCGGTCCCGATGTCATGCCCATCGACCCGCACGCTGCCCCCGTCGGCCTTCATGAGAGTGGTGAGCACGTTGACGGCGGTGGTCTTCCCGGCCCCGTTGGGCCCGAGCAGGGAGAAGATGGTGCCGGCGGGCACCGTGAAGTCGATGCCGTCGAGCACAACTTTGTCCCCGAAGGCCTTCCGAAGCCCGGAGACCTCGATAGCTGAGCTACTCATGGGGAAGACAATCGAGCCCGCCACTGTCACGCCCCTGACACGCCCCTGACACCGCGCACCGATGAGGTTTCGCACAGCGCCCGTCTGTACGTATGAGATCGACTTACGAGAGGCTGGCATGATGCGGAAACTGACCTTCGGCATGAATGTGACCCTGGACGGCTACATCGCCGCGCCCGGCGACGACCTCGGCTGGAGTGGCGGTGAGGGACCGGACTCGTCGCCGAGCGACGAGCTGTTCCAGTGGTGGTCCGACCGGGTGGGGGCGACGGGCCTGGCGCTGTATGGGCGCAAGCTGTGGGAGGCGATGAGTTCCCATTGGCCGACCGCCGACCAGCAGCCCGGCGCCACACAGGCGGAAATCGAGTACGCCCGCCGCTGGCGGGACATGCCGAAGGTGCTGTTCTCCTCGACGACCAGCACGGTCGACTGGAACACCCGCCTGGTCACCGGCGACGCGGTCACCGAGATCACCCGGCTCAAGACAGAGGACGCCGGCCCGATGGACATCGGCGGCGCGACGCTCGCCGGGGCGGCCATGCGGGCCGGGTTGATCGACGAGTACATGCTGGTCACCGTGCCGGTCCTGGTGGGCGGCGGCACGCCGTTCTTCACCGCGCTGGACAGCTGGGTGAACCTGACCCTGGTGGAGACGCGGACATTTCCCGGCGGCGTCGTGCTGACCCGATACGAGACGAGGCGATGAGCACGGGCCAGTTGCTCGGTTCGTGAGGCCGGGTCGAAATCCATCCTGACGTTCTTCGGGCGTCAAGATGCCCCGCCGGCAACGCCGGCGGGGCGGTGGTGTTCGCGTTGTCGCGTTGGTGTTCAGCCGGTCGGTTGCTCATTCCGCGGTGACTTCGGTGACGCCGGCCCGTGGCGCTGGACTCGTCGACGACGGGGACTTGTCTGATCACAGTGTCGGGGGCAGGTCCAGCCATGGTTTGTCGGTGGCGTCGAATCCGGTGAGCTCGGCGATCTTCCCGTCGACGATGTGCAGGACCGCGATGTTGAACAACCGGTACTCCGGGTCGTCAGGGGTGCGGAGGTACAGCGCGGCGGCGGGCATGCGGTTGACCGTCGTGGCGATACAGCGCCAGTCGTCGTAGCCGGGCTGGAAGAGCCCACCGGAGACCCAGCCGTCCACCGCGTCCTTGGCCGTGATGACCGAAGTGCCCGCCTCGGGCAGCATCACGAAGCGCAGGTCGTCGCGCAGCAGGGACATCAGCCCGTCGAGGTCGTTGCGCTCATGGGCGTCGATGTACGACTTCACCACGCCGCGCTCGTCATTCGACAGCTCGTGGGCGGCGGGGCTCCGCCAGTCGAGGCGGCGGTCGGGCAGCTGCTCGCGCATCGTCACGCGCGCCCGCTGCAGCGCGCTGGTCACCGATGCGATGGTCAGTTCGAGGGCGTCGGCGGCCTTCGACGCCGGCCAGCCGACGACGTCGCGCAGGATGAACACCGCGCGCTGCCGCGGCGGCAGGTGCTGGACGGCGACGATGAACGCCAGCTCGATCGTCTCCCGCGCCACCACCGATTCCTGCGGGTCCTCGGGGAGCATCCGGTCGGGGTACGGCTGCAGGTACAGCACCTCGGAACTGGAGTCCGACAGCCCGGACGGTACGGGTGTGCGGTCATTGCGCTTCTCCAGGAAGTCAAGGCAGACGTTCGTCGCGATCCGGTACAGCCAGGTCCGCAGCGCAGCGTGGCCCTTGAACGACTCCCGCTTGTTCCACGCTCGCAGGAACGTCTCCTGCGTCATGTCCTGGGCGTCCTCGTAGTTCGCAAGCATCCGGTAGCAGTGCACCTGCAGCTCACGCCGGTGGCGCTCCGTGATGAGCGCAAACCGCGCCGTATCGCCTGAACGAACCACCGCGATGAACGAGGCCTCGTCAGCGCCCAGCGGTCTAGCGTCGGTCATGGTCAGCAATCCTTCCACCGGTGCGAGGGGGCTACCAGAACCGACGACGTGGCGGAAGAATTCTGATCGGTGAAGCCGCTGACACCGGGCCGTTCGTCAGGGCGGATGGGTCGGGTCGATCCAGGGTAGGTGCTCCAGGTCAGACATACAGGCCGCCGTAGTATCCGATGAACATCTCGTCCAGGACCCACATCAGCATCACCCGGGCCAGAGCCGCCTCAGAATGCCGCGCCCTTACATCGAGCCAACGCGAGGATGCCCCCAGCCGTTCGGCCGGGGGCATCCTTAAACGTCTACTCGAACGCGAAACTGGCCTCTACGATCAGTGACCGGCCGGTCGCGCTGCGCGTTTGTAGTTCTGTGACGTGCCCCCGGCAGGATTCGAACCTGCGACACACGGTTTAGGAAACCGTTGCTCTATCCCCTGAGCTACGAGGGCGCGAGTCACCAGGGTACCTGCCAGCGCGTACCAACGGGTGACAGGGCGTCCCACCCGGTACCAGCCGGCTGACACCGCCGATCGCGGCGACCGGTGGAGCACACATGGAGCACACGGATCCGCGCCGATGGGGCCGGTGCCAACCAGTACCGGACAGTGCCAATCGGTACCAAGCGGTGCCATCGACTCACCGAGCACTTTCCGAGCACAGCAGAGATCAGCGTAACGCCACCCGCCGGTGTTGACAGCTCATATTGCCGGCCAGCCGATGTACGGCTGGCGGACTCAGCCACGGCATCGTCGATGCGGAGTCGCATTGACCGGTGGATGTCCTGTCCGACTCGACGAGTAAGGTCCCGTCTGATCTCCGATGGTCGACCCGGCCGTTCGAAGATTACCCAGCTCGTCGCGTGTCCTCAACGTCGTAGCGAGCCTTCTCGGGGAAGCCGCGATCGGGCGGACGTACTCGGACGCGCGAACGGCGTGACCACCAACGCGACGAGTTCGAGCACCTGCCGGATGGCCCGGCGGCGGTCAGCCACTCCTCGCGGCCGGTCGGGCCTTTTGCGTGCAGACGACTGGGGCGGCCGGCACGAGCTGTCCACCCACCACGCTACTGCCGCCCTTGATCGGCCGCGGCCTGGGTCTTCCGCGTGTTGCCGAACCTGCTTTGCTCCCACCGCCATGGGTCGTCGAGCAGCACGAGGGTGCTGCAACCACCGCCCATGTGGCTCGGTTCGCTGCCGAGCGCCGCGACGAGTTCGTGCCAGCGATCCTCGTCCTCGTGTCTGAGTAGGTCGGCCGCGTTGTAGACGATGAGCCACTGATTGAGCGAGGCGGCCCGGTCGCCGATGCTGCTGACGAAGTCAGACCAGCCGCGCGTCGCCTGGTAGGGCAGTTGGAGCGCCGCAGTCAGGTGCTCGATGGTCCGGGCGACGGTGGTGCAGGCCGTACCGAGTGCGAACCGAATGTCGAAATGGCCGCCCCCCGCGATTAGGTCCAGGGAGGCATCGACTTCGGACGCCAGATCGTCGAAGCGGTCCGGCGTCAGGTCTGCGATGATCGTTCGCCCACGAGTTGTGAGCACCCGCTCGGCGAGGACGTCGAGATCTGCCATGCCGACAGTGTGGCAGCACGCCGAGCCCGGCCGAGCGAGGCCGCAGCGCGGTCGCCCGGCAGAGCGGCTGATGGCGCGACCACGACCTGTCGCGTCGGCCTGCAGTGGACTGTCACGCCTTGCAGGAGCAGGATGGCGCACATCGTCGACGGTGGAGGTACCGCGTGGCGGGCGAACTGCTGTACTCGGTGGACGGCGCCACAGCCACCGCGGCGCAACGAATCTCGTTGGCTGACGCGGGCCTGCTCGAGCGTCGACACCTGCAACAGTGGGTGGTCGAACATCCGGAGCTGATCGGCGACGGCGTCAAGATCGTCGCGTTCGAATACGGCCGATGGATCGCTGGCGCCGCGACACCGACGGCCGACCGGCTCGATGTCCTCGGGGTCGACCGCACCGGACGGTTGGTAGTCGTAGAACTGAAGCGGGACCGCGCCCCGGACAGCGTCACCACGCAGGCGATCAATTACGCGGCGATGGTGCACCGATTCAGTCTCGACACGCTCGCCGACGTCCATGCCGACCACCTCGGTGCCGACACCACCCCGGACGAGGCACGTAGCCGGTTGATGGAATGGGCAGAGACGATCTCTGACGAGACGCTCCGCCCGCCGCGGGTTGTGCTCATGGCGGCCGAATTCGGCCCGGTGGTCACCAACACCACGTTGTTCCTGCGGAGATCGGCCTCGACATCCGCCTGGTCCGCTACCAGCTCTACCGCACCGCGGCAGGTGAGCAGATGCTGTCCGTGGCGCAGCTGCTGCCAGTCCCGGAGCTGGACCAGTTCATAGTGCGTCCGCGCACCAGTCGTCCGACCGCGCCCAACACCGGCGCGGAACGCCGGCCCACGGCGGAGCGGCAGTCCAGTCGCCCTGGGAACCGCGACGACGATCATGGCCCCCGAGGCCGCCGTTCCTGACAGCGGTATCAACACCACGCGTAGCCGATCCGACACGGTACTGACCATGGCGCCGGCTCTGTCGCGGGGCGGAAGGTCGGCAGTGTGCGACAACAACCTATTCGTCGACCAGGATCTGGAACCTTCTGATCCGTAGATAAGATGCCCGGCGGCACTGGTCACAGCCTTGATCAATCTATCGCATCCGCTCGATTTCCCTCGATTCGACCTGATGGGTCCTCCACAGTAGACACACCGCGATCAGCTTGGGCGACGACGTCAGTCACACGCGAACCAATTCCCGCTGCGCGGCACCGGATCGATCACCCGATTGGCGGTTACTGCCGGCTGCCGACCACACTGGACAGCTACTCACCGTAGTTCTTAATGAAGAGTTCGGTCTCGATGCGGGCCGGACCCAGGCGGCTCTCGGCGGCCAGCCGGCCGATCCGGTCGGCCTCGCGGTCCATCTGCTCGACCGCTCGGAGGTAGTCGCCCTCGGACCGGGTCGCCCGCAGGCGCTGGCGGGCCTTCCGTCGCAGACGTTGCACCAGGTGGGTCAACTGGTCGCAGGCCAGCGCGGTCGGGCCCTCGCGGAGCAGTTCGTCGACCCGCTGGGCGACGTAGGCCATGTCCGCGCCGGGGCCGTCGCCCTTCTTGAAGATGACGTCGACCAGGCCGAGCGATTTGATCCATTCGGGGACCGATCGGTTCTCCGGCGGCCGCAGGGTGATCATCACGACCGGCAGATCAGCGCCCCCCGCGTTGATCCGGCGGACGATGGTGTCGCCCGTCGCATCGGCGTAGGTGCTGGTCAGGTGCAGGTCGACGACGGCTAGGTCGAAGCTGTTGAGAGCCGGCAGAAATTTCTCGAATTCGTCGAAGGAGTGCGCGACCTCGCAGCGACTGCGCCCCAGCCGCTGGGCCAGATTGTCGCCAACCTGATCGTCGACAATCAGGATGCGCCGACCTCGGTCCACCAGGTAGTCGTGCGCGGCCTCGAGCCGGTCGTACATCTCCGGTGCCGGGTTGGGCAGGCCCGTGAACTGCGGCAGCCCGGAGGTCCACAGTGCCAGGGCGGCGGCCGCTGCCTGGTCACCGCCTTGGTTGCCGGCGCGGCGAACCTCGTCCACCAGATTGAGGAAGCGCACGGCATCGACGTCGATGTCGTCCTGCTCCAGACGCCAGGCCTTGTCCGCCTTCACACCCTCGCTCGCCAACGTCAGGGAGGTTCGAGTCTGAAACCGCTCCATACGCTTACGCAGCGTCCCGGAGCTCACCCCGAGGGCGGACATGACCGTCCGGGCGTGCAGGCCCGACTTGCCCCCGAGGGTCAGCGCGACGACCAGCCACGCGTCGTCCGGCGGCAAGGCGATCGGCCGGCCGTCGCGGGTTTCCTTGACCCGGCCGTCCAGCAACTCGATCTCGATCATGTCGCATCCCTCGGGTCGGTGCCGGGCACTACCGGCAGGCGTACCTTGATGAGCGCTCCGCTCTCGGCGGTGCTGCCGATCTCGTAGTTCGCGCCGTTCGCCTCGGCGTAGCGACGCAGCTTGTGGAAGCCGTTCCCGCGGGTCGGCTCGTCCGGCCGGCCCACCGGCCGGTTCTCGTTGAACGCGGCCACGAAGTCGTCCGGGAAGCCCGGCCCGCTGTCGCTGACTACCAGCGCCGCCTTGGGCGGCTCGCCGGCGGCCTTCTCCAGCGTCAGCCATACGCTGCCTTCGGCACCGTCCCGGGAGACCGCGGTGATCGCGTTGGTGAGCAGCTCACGGACCAGGTACCCGTACGGCAACTCCGGTCCCGCCACCCAGACCGGCTGCTCGGCCGGGTCGTCCCAATAGACGTCGACGTTGTCGCTCATCATCTCGGCGCGCCGCGCCTCCCGGGCGCACACGGTACGAAGGTCGAACGGCGCCCGGTCAGACATCCGCTCGTTCAGCGTGCGCCGGGCCGACTCCTGGCGCTCCTTCGGCGACCGCAGCGCCTCCTCGGCCTGGTCGGCGTGCGCTGCGGCGAAGGCCAGCAGCTCGTGGTACATCAGGTCGTCGACCTCGGCCCGGGCGTGCACGCTGCGGACCAGACGACTGGTCTCGGCGGCCAGATCCGGCCGTCGGTGCTGGGCTCGGACCACCGCGCAGCCGCAACTGCGCAGGCGCCCGGCCGACTCGATCAGATAGCCCTTCGTGATCAGCCGATCGACGGCCGCCTCGGGCACGACCGCCGACGGGACGTCTCGCGAGCCGGTGCCGGCCTCCCAGACGAGTTCGAGCATGGCCGGCAGCTCGGCCCGGTCGGTCACCTCCATCAACAGGATCGTCGACAGGACCAGCAGATCGATCTCGTCGCCGAGGTCGGCGGCGAGCCCGGTGCGCAGGATCCGGTCGCGGTCGGCGTGTTCGCGCAGATGGCTGATCCCGGCGATTGGGTCGGCTCGGGCCGCGTCGATCAGGTGCCATAGCGGCACCTGGTGGCCGCCGCCGAGGACCCGCAGCATGTCCAGGTCGGTTGCGGTGTAGGTGAAGCCGAGGATGTGCAGCAGCCAGGCCAGCATCATCCGGCCGTCCAGGGTGTACTGGGCCGGGACGTCGGGCGGTGCGATGACCTCCGTCAGCGGCAGCCGGCTGCACACCGTACGCAGGAACAGCAGCGCTCGGGTGGTGCGGGACGCGGGCCGGCCAGTCTGGTCGCGGCCGAGCAGGGACAGTACCTCGGCGACACTGATCACCGCGGCGGCCGCGCCATAGTCGGCCAGGTCGAGCGAGAAGTGCAGGTCTCCGCGCTCCGGCACGGCGCCCGCGGTGGCCGTGGCCGGGGGCCGGCCCATCCAGCGCAGCCGGGGTAGCCGCACGTCGTAGGGCAGCCGGAACGCCGCGGTCACGCCGGCGCCGTAGTCGTCGATCACCGGCACGTCGTCGATCTCGGCCACCAGGGCCTGCACCGCCGTCACCCAGGTCCCGGCGGCGCCGGGCTGGTCGGCGGCCAGCGCCCGCAGAGCGACAATCACCTCGGCCGCCTCGTTATCACTGTCGGCGGGGAGAAAGTCGCGGACCATCCGGGGCGGAGCACTGATCGGTTCGGGGTCGAACCAGCCCGCGACGGTTGCGAGGGATTGCGCCCGCCAAGACCAGGGGGTCAGCCGGACCGGCTGGGGCAGGAGCAGCTTGCCGTTGCGGTGACTCAGCGCGAGCTCGGCGACGGCCAGTTCCTCGTCCTTGATCAGGCCGCGGATGTGCCGCTCCCAATCCGGCCCGATCTTGTCGCGGGCCTCGTCTATCTTGCCCTCCAGCGACCGCTTGATCGAATCAACCTCGGGGGCGAGATCCCGTTCGATCCCGTCCCACTCCGCCACGGCGTCGGCCAGGCGATCGCCGACGGCGGGCTGAACCGCGAACCGGTCGGGGGCGTCGGGCAGCCCTACCCGTTCGCAGCGGGAGATGAGGGTCTGCGCACGGGCGGCGAGGAGGTCGGCGGCTGCGATCCGGGCGTTGGCCAGCTCTAGGGCAAGCGCGTCCCCGGCGGCGGCGTCGAGCCGTCCCTCGGCTCGGATCAGTTTGACGCTCTCGGCCGCCAACCCGAACTCGCCCGCGTCGAGCAGCTGGCCGACGGCCTGCTGCTCGGTCCATCCGGCGGCGATGTCGCGGCACAGCTCGGTCAGCCGGTCGGCGACCGGCTCGGTAAGGTGGGCCGCGATCCGGGTCAGGGGCAGGGCCCATGAGGTCAGGGACGACGCGGGCGCCGGACGGTCGCCGCCGGCGGCCCCCGAGATCCGGGCTCGCACGCGGGCCATCTCCCGCTGCACCACCACCCGCTCCGGGCTGGCGTCCCCGGCCGGCGCCGTCGCGGCGAGCGCATCGAGTGCCCGGATCTGGTCGGCCTGCTCAGCCGAGAGGATCACCTGGCCGGCGCGGCGCTGTTCGTCCGCTGCCGCTGCTGCGTTGAGCTTGCGCACCGTTAGCCGGATTGCCCGGCGCTTGATGAGGAACGTGCCCTTGCGGTGATCGGTGATCGGCGGTTGCCCGGCCGCCTTGGTCGCCTTGACGAACCAGCGGGAGTCGTTGGTCTCCTGGTGCGTGTCCTCCCACGCCCGCAGCTCGGCCGGGTCGTCGCACGCCAGGGCGGCCAGCAGCGCCGACATCTCGCCGCCGTCGAGGAACAGGTGGTCCCGGACGGCGTCTCCGCTGTCCGAGTGGGTGTCGTAGCGGCGCAGCGACTCGATCGCGGTCGCCAGCGTCGCGCGAAGCTGGTCCAGGTCCGCCGCGGTGCTTGCCGCCAGCGCCTCGCTCGGCACCGCGGTGGGGAGCGGGCCGTAGCGGGTCCAGTAGGCGACGGCGGCCGCGATGAATGGGTCGGTGTCCGCCGCCGTGCGCTCCCAGTCGCCGAGCAGGTTGATGAGCTCGGGCGCCCCGAGTTCGTCCAGCAGCAGCCCGACGCAGGTCGCGACGGCCAGCGCTTCTGCCTCCTCGGGCGTGACCTTCCGGTCGCCGGTGACCGCGTCGAGGATGACCGCCAAGCGGTCGCCGGGATCGGCCATCGCCGCGGTCAGTCGGGGCCCGGGCCGGACCGCCGGGTCGGCGACGGCTCGGCGCAGGACGTCAGCGGCGGCCCAGGCGCCGGCCCGCCAGACCGATCCGAGCAGAGCGACCAGGCGCGCGTCGGTGCGATCGGCAAGCGCGGCCGCGGCGAGGATGCGCTGCTCGGCGGCCGAGCCGAGTTGCAACCGGCGTGCCGCCTCGCGTACGTCCGCCGGTCCGTGCGCGGCGACCAGTGCGACCAGCGCGTCGACGTCCGGCCTGGAGCCCAGGTCAAGTAGGTCGACGAGCTCCTGCGGCGAGGTGGTGGGGGCTGCGCGACCGGGCGGCACGGCCGGTCGGCGGCGGGCGTCGCCCCGAGTCGGGCGGTCCAGCAGGCGGCCCCAGATCGCGTCGGCGATTACCGGCGAGGAGATTCGGACGCTCAGCTCACCGGTGGCGCGCCGGCTGCGTACGCCGGCGTTGACCGACAGATGGTTGAACGAACCGAGCACCGTGACGTCGTCGCAGATCACTACCTTCGCGTGTATCCGCGGTGTCAGCGCGACGTCCGGCGGGACCGCGCCGACGCTGTCGGCCAGCGCCTTCGCCCGCTCGCCGGATGCCTCGTCCTTGAGTTCGGCGTAGCGCAGGGCGACGTCCAGGCCGGCCGCCGCCCGCCCTTGGACGAGCGCCCCGATCTCGGCCGTGAGCGCCTGGGCAGTGGCCCGGTCCGAGGTTACTAGCACCCTCCGGTCCGCGTTTTCCAGCGCTTCCCGCGCCAGCGCCGCGTGCTTTCCGTCGGTGATCAGCTCGACCGCCGGCGGGCGGTCGGTCACCAGGGCACTCACCGCCGACGCCGCGTCCTGCCACTCGGCCGCCCACGCCGCCGCGTGTCGGGGCGCCGCTCGCGGGTCGAGTACCTCCTTGGTCAGCCGGGGAAGCACGATGTCGGGTAGCACCGCCTCGTCACGGCGCGGCCCGAACGCGTTCCGATCGCGCTTAAGCTGGAAGGCGGTGGCCGGGTCCGGCGTGTGGTTGAACAGGAACTGAAGTACCTCCAGGATCACCGGGCTGGCCATCGGCAGGTCGGCGCCCTTGTGCACGGGCACCCGAAGGACCGCGCCCGCTTCGATCCGGTCGCCGGTGCTGAAGAAGTTCTTGCTGGTGACCAGCACCTCCCGGTCGTCGCGGACCAGCACCTTGGCGTGTGTTCGGGCGCCCCGCCTCCGGTTGAACCGCAGGGCGCCGCCCTGACCGGCGCGGCGCGCGTGCTCGTGGATTTCGTCGAACATGGACAGGACGGTGGGATCCAACGGCTCCTCGGCCGCACCGATCCCCCACAGCACGGTGATCTCCACCCCGCGCTCGACCGCCCGGATTAGGGCGTCCCGGAACGGCTCCATGCCGCGTTGGCTCACCCAGGGCACGGAGATGACGACCTGCTTGGCCGCCCGCCGCAGCATCCCGAAGATCGCCTCGCGGTGCTCGGTGATCGAGGTGACCACTTCGACGTCCATCTCCGTCAGTGCGACCGCGCGGACATAGCCGAGGATGTCGCTCGCCAGGCGATGGAGGCGGTCGTGGGTGCGCTGTCGGTTGGCCGGCGCGCACTCGGGCAGGCTGCTGACCGCCTTCTCGAACCAGGTGATCAGTTGGCCCAGGTCGCGGTCCTGCAAGGGGATTCGCTGGGCGTTCAGGCGGAGCTGGTGGACGAAGGGCGCGGTCGGCCGGTCGGCGATCAGGCCCTGCAGGCGGCGCGAGGCGACCTCCTGCAGGCGCAGCGGAAGGTCGTCGTCGACCACACGGACGGTCAGCTCGCCGGCGGCGTCCTCGACGGCCTGCACCTGCAGCGGGACGTAGCGGCGGACCCGTCCGGGCTCGAGCAGCGCCGGCGCCAGGTACGCCGCGTCGATCCGCATGTTGTTCACGTCGGTCTCGTCCGGACCGAGCTCGCCCGTGCGGCTCCGGCGGGCGAGCGTCCGGGTCAGCGCCTCGGCGAGCTCAGCCTCGCGCAGGGTCGCCGGCCGGGGGTCGTCGGTCATGGTCGGCACCACCAGCGCCCGCTGCTTCGGGTAGGTGTAGGTCGCGTGCATCGGCAGCACCCGGCCGGTCAGCCGGTCGTGAGCCACCTGCTCGGAGCTGGCGCGGGCGGCCGTGCTGCCCTCCTGTGCACCCTTGGCCAGACCGTCGAGGTACTCGCGGCCGGCCGAGGTCAGCCGGATCACCTCCCGGTCGGTGCCGAGGTCGATGCTGATCCGCCCGGCCCGCCAGAGGTCGCCGAGCATATCCTCGACCAGTCGCGGCGCCAGCCCGAACACGTCGCAGATGTCATCGGCGTGGAACTCGTCGTCCTCGTCGGCCGCGGTCCGGATCGCCCGCAGCAGCAAGGTCTCCAGGCTGCCGCTCTGACCGGCGGGCACCAGCGTGGTACGGACCGACAGCACGTCGGCCTGCGCCCAGACCGTCATCTCGCCGCTCATGCCGGACGCACCTGGTCGGAGCGGACGACGCGGCCGTGTACCCGGAAGTGCTCCGCGACCTTGCGCCAGGTCGGGCCGGCGTGATGGGCGTAGACGTCCCACCGCCCGACGATCACCAGCAGTTCCCGGGCTCGGCTCAGCAGCACGTTCGTCCGGGACGCCGACGAAACGTGGCCCACGCTGGACAGCGGCGTGCCGTCCCGGCCGATGCCGTCGCGGACCAGCGAGGCCACCACGATGTCCGCCTCGCGGCCCTGGAAGCCGTCGATCGTGAACACCCGGGAGGCGTGCTCGCTCAACCGCTGGGTGAGCACCCCGACCTGCTTGCGGTACGGCGTCAGCACCGCCAGACCCGGTCCCCCGGAGGCGCCCGGCCGCGGCTCCATGCTGCGGACGACCCGGGCCACCAGGTCCGCCTCATTGTCGTTCGACCAGAACCCGGCCGCGCGTTCGGCGGTGCCTGTGTCGATCCAGATCAGCCGGCGGTCGAGCAGGTGTTCGGGCCCCTGGAGCGGGTGCGGCGAGCGGTCGCGGGACGGCTTGAGGCCGCCGGTGCTGTGGTAGAACATCTGGCCAACCAGTTCGGTCAGCTCGTTGTCCATCCTGCGCTCCTCGATGAGCGTCATCCGGGGCGCGTCAGACACCGCCGCATCGAACAGCTTGGCGAACGGGCTGAACCATTGGGCGTAGGCGAGGCGGTTCTCGTACATCGCCTTGATCTCGTCGTCGCCGTGGTCCTTGCACTCCAGCAGGAAGCGTTCAATGTCGTTCTTGGAGTAGGCGCCGATCTGCGCGTGATCACCGATCAGCGTCCACCGGTTCCCGCGGATCAGCGGAAGGGCGAGCTCGGTCGGCCAGGCCCGCGCGGCCTCCTCCACCAGCACCCAGTGGAAGGTCTCATCGCTGCCGCCTTCGACGAGGTTCTGCGGGGTGGCCGCGCCGGTCGTGGCGAACACCAGATTGGCCGCGGTCCGCGCCCGCCGACTCAGCTCGAGGCGGCCGGTCGGGAGCGTCTTGAGCCAGTCCTGCACGATCGGCGTGAGCCAAGGCCGCTCGCCGCGGCGCGAGGTCAACCACTGCGTGGCCCGCGCCGAGCTGTACGAGATGAGCCCGTCGGCGAGCCGGCTGGGCTGGAACGCGGCGACCCGCTCATCAACGTTCCTCCGCTCCCGACTGGGTTCGATCCGCAGCGCCAACCGGTCGAGCCGGGCCGGAGTGCCACCAGACTCGGTCATCCCCAGCTTGTCCAGGATCCGGCCAGCGAGGTTGTCCAGGGCGTCGTGCGACTGGGCCGAGAGCAGCACGCGGGCGCGCGGCTTGGCGGTCACGTACTCGGCCACAGCCTGCGCGGTCACCTCGGTCTTGCCGGTGCCCGGCGGCCCCTGCAGCGCGAACATCGAGGCATGCTTGAGGATCGCCTGCACCGCCTGGCGACCCTCACCCTCCAACTCGCCGCCAGCATTATCCCATCTGGTGTCCAGGATCGGGCGGGTGCGCGGCTTGATGAGCTGGCGCAGCAGCGTGCGCTGGGTCTCCAGCTCCGCCCGCGCCTCGGCCTGCCGGGTGATCTGGGGCATGGTGCCGGCGTCCGAGTCGAGCCGCAGCCACCCCTGCTTGGGGATCGTAGTGCGCCCGGTGTCGAGCTCCGCCGCGCCAGAGCCGATGGTGCCGAGCACGGTGAACGGGCCCAGCGAGCTGGTGTTGCCGAATCCGTTGGGCGAGGTGGCCAGGGAAACCCGGGCCGACGTGCTGGCCTCGATACCGGAGTGCTCACCGCCGCTACTGATGAAGTCGGCCATGTCGAGGCGCCGGGTGTCGTGGACCATCTTGCGCTCGAGCGGGTCGTCGAGCAGCCGCCCCCGGTCGGTCACCTCGTCCCAGCGCACGGTCGACCGTCCGTCCTTGCTCGGTGCCAGCACGTAGGCGTACGTCCGAGCGGCCAGCAACGCCCGCTGATAGCGCAGGTACCAGTCCATCGCCTCCAGGTAGCCCGACTCCTCCTCGGTGAGCACCCGGCCGGAGTCCGCCGCGAGGACCAGCGACGACCAGACCGGCCGGCCGGTGCGCCACATCTCGGCGACCGCCGCTTCGGTCGGCATCGCGATCGCCTCGGCCGCCGGCACCCGCCGCGCCAACGCATTGACCCGCAACGCGTCCAGCCTGGTGCGGATGTTGTCCGTGATCTGGACAAACTTGATCACCAGTATCTCGTCATACTCGTGGGTGGTGTCCTCGTTCACCCAGAGCGCCTCGCCGAACCAGGTGATCTCATTGCCGACGATGACCGTCTTCGCGCGGCGCAACTTCTCCACGGCGCCGTCCGCGAATCCCTCCGCACCCTTGGCCGAGTAGAGGATCTCCGCACCGCGGGTGTCCCGCTCGATCAGATCGACCAACTGCTCGCGGCCCTCGGGGGTGGTCGCGGAATCGTCGATGATCTTCCACTTGAGCAGCGTCTTGTCGCACTCGGTCGGCATGTAGGCCAGCAGGTACGGCATCTCCGGCAGGTCGTCCTCGATCATCCAGCGGGCGTCGCCGTAGGCGGCGCTCACGTTCTGGCTGACCTGGTACGGCGTCGGCCGGCCGGCCGGGTTGGGGTCGAGCATGTCGGTGAGGATCTCGGCGAGCGACGAGGGCAGCTCGTGACCGCGGCGCACGAGCATCCGGCGGGTGTCGTCCTGCCGCCGCACGATGGTGTCGTAGTCGGGTTGCACCGGCTCGTCGCAGGCCGGCCCGAGTAGCCACTCGGTCGCCATCATACCGAGCGAGAAGACATCGCCCTGCGGGCCACCGAACTGCCCGTCCGGGTGATCGAACAGGAACCGGAGCCGCTCCGGCGGATTGTAAACCAGGCTTTCCGGTGGCTGTTGCAGGTAAAGCCCGCGAACCTGGTTGAGGCTGAGCGCATGTCCGGAGTCAAAGAGGTTCGAGACCAGGGCGCCCATCTCGAACCGGGACAGCCGGACCTCTTGAACCACACCGTCGCGGAGCGACACGTCCAGGTTGGCCGGCCACAACATCCGGTGCGCGATCCGCGCATCGGTGAGCAACGACAGCGCGTCGGCGAGCAACCAGAGCTTCACCAAAGCTTCACCCCGGTGGTTCTGGAACATCCGCTGCAGATCAGCGATGTCGCCCGGCTTGCCCTTGGTCTTGGTCCGGATGTACGCGGCCCCCGGCGTCCCGTCCGCACCCCTGAGGTAGCCGCCGTCGCAGAGCTCGGGAAGAGATGGATGCTCGAGGCCGGCCAAGCGCTCCATAATCCGCATTTCCTGCTCCCAGAGCGCGCCGCCCAGGTCGCCCAAACGCAGGAAGACGGTGAGCGTGACGATGCCGCCCTCGATGGTGTCGTAGAGGTGGCAGCGGTACAGCAGGTCGGGGATTAGCTCTTGCAGCGGGCCCGGCATGCTGCGGTACCGCGGCCGGGCGGGGGTCCCGTCGCCCACCAGCAGCTCTTCGATGTACCGGTCCGCCCTGTCGGTGCTCACGCGATCGCCCTCCGTTCGCCAGGTTCCATCGAGCGTAGTGACGGTTGAGCCGTGGTCAACAGACAGTGACGGACAATGAAACGGGACGTCTCTGTGACCCGGACTGGACTCATGTCCCGCCCGTGTCCCGCCGATCGGACGACCGGGAGTACGCCGAATCTCCGCGCTTGGATCGGGAGCGCGGACAAGCCTGCCCGGAACTCGACCGCGCTGTCCCGCCGTTGTCTCGCCCGCGACCTTGGCGATCCTCCGGCCGCTCGGAACTATGAATCCACTGAGGTGCTGCCGACGGCACCCAGCCCCTGCGGAAAGGAGCCTCTGATGTCTTCCTCGTCGTCCGGCGCGCCGTTGCCCATACGCTGGGCAATGATCCTCGTGATCGCCATGGCGGTCGGCACGCTGGTCGGGATTCTGACCTACCTGGAGACGGGCACGTGGCCGGCCACACTGCTCGCGGCCTTCGGAGCGGCCGGCGCCGCCGTGCCGACCCTGCACAAAATACTCGGTCCGTAATCGGCCCGGTCTCCCCGAGTCGCGATGGCGGCCCGTGTTCGCGGTGGACGCGAACGCGGGCCGCTACTGCGTCGAACCGAAGCCTGTCTGTACAACCTGTGGGGCTCGTAAATCGGATTCCGGTCTACGCGGCCTGCGTGTATTCGTTGATCAGGCCGCCGAGGATCGGGCGTCGTTGAACCCGGGCGGCGGTGAGGTCGACGACCTGCGTTGGTGGGTTGGGCGGTCGCTGGTCGAGCGATCGGTGTGGCCGGTGGCCGTTGTAATGGGCGGTGTACTCGGTCAGCACGCGTGACGGGTGCCGTTCGCCGACGATGAGTATCCGGTCGGTGCACTCGCGTCTTATCGTGCCGACCCAGCGTTCCGCGAAAGCGTTCGCACTCGGCGCCTTCAATGGTGTCCGGAGCACGTTGATACCGGCTGCAATGAACACCGCGTCGAAGGCTGCGGTGAATTTCGCGTCCCGGTCACGCAGCAGGAACCGCAGCTCGTCGGCGCGATGGTCGAGACTCATCAGCAGGTTTCTGGCCTGCTGTGCCACCCAGGCGCCGGTGGGGTGTGCGGTGACGCCGACGACGTGGACCTGCCGGGTGGCGAGCTCGATGAAGAACAGTACATAGATCCGCTTCAGGAGCACGGTGTCGACGGTGAAGAAGTCGCACGCCAGGCTCGTGTGGGCCTGCGCGTCAGGAACTGCCGCCAGGTGGGTCCGGTCCGGCGTGGTGCCGGGTCGAGCCGGCCCGGTGCAGGATCTTCCAGGCTGTGCTGGCCGCGATCTGGTAGCCCAGCCGCGCCAGCTCACCCAGCACCCGGCGATGCCCCCAGGTCGGGTTCTCCGCGGCCAGGCGCAGGACCACTTCCCGGATCTCGCGGTCTACGGGTGGCCGACCGGGGCGTTTCGGGTAGGTCCAGTATCGGGCGATGAGTTGCCGGTGCCAGCGCAGCAGCGTGGCCGGGGTGACGAAGAACGCCGACCATTGTGGTCGGGGCAACAGCCGGGACAACGCTGCAAGCACCACCCGATCCTCGGGTTGTAGATCGGGGCGGTGCACCTGCCGGCGCAGCACCGCCACCTGATGCCGCAGCACCAGCAGTTCGATGTCCTTCGCGCCACCGTCCCGGGCGAGTTGGGTCAGCATCTGCAAGATCTGGCGCAGGAGCAGGTACACCAGGCGAGGCACTCATGGCCTGGATCATCGTCGCCGCTGGCAACTTCGCCACGGACAAACCCGCACGTCACAGCCACCAAACCAAATTTACGAGCCCGACAGGGTCCGTGCGCAACGCAGCTTCCTGGGTTCGGCGATGGCAAGTTCGCCGTGCAGGAGGAGCATCTGGGTCCAGGCGAGCAGGTCGACGCTGGTCAGGGCGAGCTGGAGCCAGACATCCCACGGCGTTGATGGCGAAGAGGCGGGACGGGAACCGACCGAAGCCGGTGTCTTTGCCGCATCTGATGCGGTCTTCGACGCGGGCGTGGCCGCGGTGACGGGCCTCGAGGAACTGCACGGAGCCGGATCCCGCGGGCGTGTCGGTGGCGAAGACCTGGTGTCGCAGGCCTTCGATGGTGTTGAACAGCGACAGCTGGGCGCCGGGGTGTGGTCGTTCGCGGCGCGCGATGAACCGGGTGCCGTCCGGGAACCCGTCGTCGGGGACCAGGCCGGTCAGCTCGCAGACCTCGGCGCCGTCGCGGGGTTGTATGTGCGAGCAGGCCGTGGGTGCAGCCGGCCGAGTCCGACCGGATCAGGATCGGTGTCCGCCTTCGAAGCGTCGGGGTTCACGGGCAGCGTCAACTGGTACCGGAACCTGGACCGCAACTGGCACCTGCTGGCCGACGCGGACCCGATCATCCGGCAGCCCACCCTCATGATCTACGGCGACCGCGACGCGGTCCAGCGGTCCGAACGGCTGACGGATTTCGTGCCCGACGCGGAGGTGGTCAGCCTCGACTGCGGTCACTGGATCCAGCAGGAACTGCCGGAAGAAGCCAATCAGGCGATCCTCAAGTGGCTCGCCCGGCATGACGTCGCCTGAGGTTCGTCCGGCATCAGGCGCTGCGCCTGCGGCGGAGGGCGGTCAGCACGACGCGGTAGCCGCTGCGGGCCGCCCCCGCCAGTGCCAGCAGGGACGGGACGACCGCGATCGCCAGCGCCGCGAGGCCGGCCCAGGCTGCCGGGGTGGTCAGGCCGTCGGCGCGGATCGGGGCGACGCACAGCTCGATGAGGAACCGCAGGCTAGGCAGGGCGAACGTGAACAGGTAGACCAGCGCGATCGTGATGCCCGGGAGGTACAGCCAGAGGTAGCGGCGCGCCCAGGTCACCTCGCGAGGGTCGGCGCCGGCCAGCTGGCGCTCGTCGTCGGGGGTCGCGCGGCGCAGGTAGCGGCGCAGCAGCGCGCCCTTGGTCGCCCACAGCGTCTTACAACCGGTGGCGTTGACCAGCAGTGCGTAGACGTCGGTGCGCATGAAGACCAGGGCCTGCGCGACGACGGCGGTGACCTGCATCAGCACCAGGGCGCGCAGGAGCCGGACCACCACCGGGCCGAGCTGTTCGGCGAAGCCGGCTTGCAGCAGCAGCGCCACCGACAGGATGACCACGTCCCAGGTGATCCCGGCCAGCAGCGGGGCGTACCGGGCGCGGCGGGGCAGGCTCCACAGGCGGGTGAGGTCGGCCTGGAACGTGACGAAGTACAGCCGCCGCGTCACCGACAGCCGGCTGCGCAGCCCGTGCACGGCCGTCGCGAGGACGTGCGCGCCTTCGTGGGCGAGCGCGGCGAGGACGCCGAGCACGCTGAGGACGAGGATGTTCAGCAGCTGGGTCGAGAAGGGAAAGCCGTCCTGATAGTTCGGCCGCAGGTGTGGTACCGCGAGCAGCAGCACCGGCGCCGCGAGCCCGACGAGCGCGTAGGCGACCCAGGCCGCGGGGTGGAACAGCAGCCTGCCGGCCCGCTGGCGGAAGCTGCCGGCGAGGTCCGGCCCGTCGGTCTCGGGGAGCGTGCCGGGCGGCGCGAAGAGCCCCTCGCCGTCCAGCACCGTCAGGAAGTCCGCGACGTCGACGGGCTCTCCGGCGACGTCGGCGGCGCGGCGCTCGCACTCCGCGACGTCCAGCCCTTCCTGCAGCCACGCGATGATCTTCGCGCCGAGCTCCGGCACCTCGACGTATTCGGCGGTGTGCGGGCTGCCCACGACGTAGCCGTCGCCGTCGGCCACCAGGGTCAGTGACCGGATCTGCACCGCTGAGGGCACCATTCAGGCCTCCGGCGATCGGTGGCACAGCGGGCAGCCGGGATGCCGCGGCCACGCATCGACGGTCGTCCGCATGCCGTCCACCAGGTCGAACGTGTGGTAGGTGGCGGCCGCCACCGGCGGGTCGGTGCGGGTCAGGTAGCGGGCGGCCTCCAGCGTGACGAAGCCGGCGAGCAGCTGCGCGACGGGGCCGGTGGCGCGGTTGACGAATTCGCCGGACACCGCCACCGTCTGCTCGGCCAGGTGGGGCATGGTCGCGCCCTGGTCCTCGCGGTTGAGCTCCAGGCACAGCCGGCACGGGCTGACACCGGGCTCGACGGACCAGTAGAAGATCGTCGAGTAGAGCAGGCCGGCGGTCACGAACGGCACGCCGAGGTCGAAGCAGGCCTCGTTGACGATGAGCTGGATGTCGTCCGGCGAGTCGATGGCGCTGACGACCAGCGACGCACCGGCGCCGAGCCGGCGCACCGTGTCAGCGTCGGACACTCGCTCGTGGACGGTGTCGACGACGGTGGTGCCCGGCGAGTACCGCGCGGCCCAGTCGCGGGCCGCGTCGACCTTGTTGCGCCCGACGTCGGCGTGGCCGTACGCGAACTGGCGGGCCAGGTTCTTCTCCTCCACGACGTCGCAGTCGACGAGGCGGATCCGGCCGACGCCGAGACCGATCAGCGACTGCAGCACCCCGCTGCCCATGCCGCCGGCGCCGAGCAGCAGCACGTCGGCGGTGGCCATCGCGCGGTGGAAGCCGGCGCTGGTACGGCGCAGGTCGCTGTACAGGTCGTAGAAGCGCAGGTTGCTCGCGTGGCGGCGGAGGGTGGCGTCGTCCAGGTCCGCGTCGCCGTCGGCGCGCAGCAGCACGCCGGCCTGGTCGAGCGCCTCGACCGCGGCGGCCATCTCCTCCTCGGTCACGTCGAAGCCGCGCTCGCGCATGGCGGTCGGCAGCTCCGCGACGGTGCGCGAGCCCTGCGCGAGGACCTGCAGCAGCGTCGTGACGGCGCCGTCCTCGTCGGCGAGGTGGGTCAGCTCGTACGGCCGCCCGATGAGGACCACCTCGGCGGGGCGCCGGAGGACGGAGATGGACTTGAGCTTCGGCCGGACCGGCATCGACAACACTCCAGATCGGGGAACGTCGAACAAGGCGGCAGGGGCCGGCCCGGTCGCACCCGGGCCGGCCCCACGGGTGCTTACAGAGCGCCCGTCTTGTTCTCCGGGTCCTCGTGGATCCGGGTGGCCTCGATACGCTCGACCTTCTTCACGGTGATCTTCATGTGGGAGCTCCCTTCGATTCCTGATGGAGTCGGCGGGCGATCGCCTGCCGTGAAAGGATGCTGCGGGGCCCCGCGTGCAGTTTGCGTGCAAGCCGCCGGCGGGTTCACCATCCCGGCCGCCGGCGGCACGTACTGGGTCGGCGAGGCCATGCAGAAGGTCGACTACTCCGACGCCGGCCCGAAGCCCGACACGACCGGCGCGGCGACGAAGACCCTCGCCGCGAACGCGGCGCACCTCGCCCGGCTGCTCGCGCAGACCCCGTACGAACCGTCGAGCTGACCCGCACACGGAAGCCGCCGCCCAGGACGCCTGGGCGACGGCTTCGGCTTCGGTACCGCGCTAGCCGGCGCTCCGCTTCGGCGCGGCCGGTGCCGTCGCGAGGTCGCGGGCGGCCTCCAGCACCTGACCGGCGGTCGGGTTGTCCCGCAGGCGGCGGGCGTTCGGGTGTACGGCGAAATCCGCACCCATCCGGCAGGACCCATCAGGCCCTGGTTGGCGGGAGAGCTTCAAGCCGTCCCCGTGGCCGCTGGTGGTTGTCGATCACTGCCGCCTTGCTGCCGTGGCTGCCGGCGGCAAGCCGAGGGCGGGTGCGCTTGCTCGGACTCCAGACGCTGGCCGCGCAACCCGAAGGTCGGTAGGTGAGAGCCGAACATCGTTGGTGGAAACTGTCGGCCGACCGGCCCGAGGACAGCGTCTTCCCGGTGGCGTTCAGTACGACGGCCACCGCCAGCGGCGACAAGACCGTCATCGTTTGAAGACTGCCTGCCGGCTGACCGGTACCGACACCGCATACCGGTCAGCGGTGCGAGGCTAGTCTCCAGTCGTCGGCACAGCCGGAACCCCTGCACCCTTCAAACCTTCGAGCGGCAACTCCTCACGCGCCTCCACGCTGGCACACCACGTCCGGTCCCGCGGCCTGAACGCTACGGCTCGGGGCGGCGCCGGTTCGCCAACCGGGCGTACAGCTCGCCGACAGCCACCGCCCCGGCCGCGTCGAGCTCGGCCCGGCGGCGCAGATACCACCACCAGCGCAGCAAGACCACCAACAACCCGGCCAGGGAAACCGTGAAGGCAAACGAACCGGCAATCCACAGCGCCCGGCCCAGCCAAACCGGCCCCGATGACCCACCAACCACCTCGACGACCACGAACGTCGCCCCTGCCGCTGCCAGCACGACGAACAGCCCGGCCGCGAAATACCACGCCGAGCGCGCCAGCTCAGCACGGATATGCGCAGTGTGGTCTGGGCGGTACACCCTCCGAGCCATACCCGCGGCATGGCATAACCGCGCCCGGCCTTGCCGCCCACCGACGGCGGACCGCCCGGTCGGCCCGCCGCCTCCGGCCACGCCACCCTCGCCGTGACCTCCGACATCGACACCTCCGACCTCCTCGAGTTCAACGCGACGGGTGACGTCGTCGACGACTACCCGCCGCAAGCCGCTCGCACATAACGCTGCAACGGCAACGCAGTGGGCATCGACTGGGTCCGCCTTACGGCCCTGCGCGGTGTCGAACAGCCGGGCGCGAGCGACAACTTGGCCGGCACGTCGAGCACGGTTTCGTTGTCGGTGACCAGGCGCTGGGCGACATACCGGCCGATGCTGTTGCAGCCTTCGACCGCCCAGACTCGGTCTTTGTGCTGCCGGCCGGAGGAGATGGCTGACCAGTTCATCGCCGCGCTACGGAACGGATTGTCCAGCGAACCGGCGCTGCGGTGCGAAGTTCGCCGCCCGCCAAACGGCCTGCCGGATGCGCTCGCCCGATGTCAGCCTTTTTTGTGCCGATCTGCGGCATCCTTAACCGATTTCCCAGCCACCGGTGTCAGGTACGCGACGGGGGCGAAAACCCTCGCGGAGACCGGCAACGGTCGGCGGGACGGGTGGCGTCTTGACAGGCATCATTTCGGGCTGCCGACGCCCGATCCCTCCAACTATGAAGGAGTACCGATGCCTCCCTACACCTCCCGGCGGCTGCAGCTGCGGCGCGCCGCGGTCACCTCCGTCGCCGCGCTCGCCGTCCTGGTCGCGGCGTCCGGCCTGGCCCTGGCCGTCACGCCCGACCAGCGGACCGTCGACGTGCCAGGCAGCTCCAGTGCCCCGGCGACGCCGCCCTCCTCCACGCCGCCGGCCGTCCTGGAGCTTCCCCGGTACCAGGGGACGGCACCGCCCCGGTTCGCCGCGGGCCCGCTCGCGAACGCCCGGGCCGACATCGGCTGGTCGACGGCGTCGCAGTGTGGTACCGGGCTGGTCAAGTTCGCCGGCGGGACCTACGCGTACCCGGGCCGGCCCGGCACGATGCACGTCGTGCGGACCGCGGCCGGGGACGTGAACCGCGACGGCACCGCCGACCTGGTCGCCGTCCTGGAGTGCGAGGCCGGGCAGGCCACCGCCTACCAGGTGGTCGCGCTGACCGCGGACGGCACGTACAACGGCGAGCCCGTCTACAACGTCATCGGGCAGGCGGCACTGCACTCCTCGACCCGCGCCGACGGGTTCCGGGTGGCGTTCGACGCCGCCGTCGCCGCCGACGGCGCGGTCCGGGTCCAGGTGGGTGACCGGCTCGGCGCCGACTGGGCGGAGTCGGCGACCGTCTCCCAGCTGCAGTGGCGCACCTACCGCGTGGACGGCGGGGTCCTGCGCCAGACCGGCGGCCCGACCGTGTTCCCCGCCGACCCGCCCACGGCCCGCTACACGGTCGAGGCCACCGACTTGGTCTTCGACGCGCCGCGGGACGGGCGGCGCACGGGCCGGATGACCGTCGAGGTCCGCAACGAGGGCACGGCCGCGATCCCGCGGACGGTGCTCGGCCTCAAGCTGCCCTCGTTCGCCCGGCCGGCCGGGGACCCCGCGGCCTGGGCCGGCTGCGGCTGGGAGAGCGCCGCCGACACCGTCGTGCTGTGCGACCTGGCGGAGCTGACCCCCGGCGGCAGCCGCCGCCTCACCCTCACCCTCGTGATGGACGACGCGGAGCCCCCCAGCACGGCCGACGCCGGCCTCGCCGCATTCGCCCGCCAGCCCTACGGCACCGACCGCGTCCTGGAACGCGGCGGCACAACCACAGACGGGTACGCGGTCGAGTTCCGCTAGCCCCGCGGCCCGGGGCGCCCCAGGGCGCCCCGGGCCGCCTCAACAGTCCCGCCACCATCGCTGACGCGCAGGGACTCCGGTCGAAGGGTCGTCCGCTGCGTACTTCGGCGGCGGGGAATCGGGCACTGGCTTCGGCGAATCGGTCGAGAACCTCGTCGATCTTCCCGGCTGGGATCACCGCCAGCGGTTCGGGTCGGGAAGCCGCCTTCTTCGCCTTGGGTGGGCGCGGGGCGAAGATTTCTCGCAGCGTAGGTGGCAGCATCGCGCGCCATTGCTCGCCGGAACCTTCGACGCGGCCACTACGAACTCGCCGTCGACACTCCGCCGGCAACGCGGGTCGCCGCCGCGTTCACCGAACTCGCCCGAGGGATCTGACCGAGGGGCCCCTTCAGGGGTCGCCTCGTTTTGCTCCAGGCATCCCGCGGGCCGTCAGTCTTGGTGCATCGTCGGGCTGGCTCAGGCGCCAGCCAGTGCGAGCCTTTGTTCGGCCTCGTCCGGCGCCAGCCACGATGCTCCGTCCAGGCTGGCCTTCTTCGTGTTGAACGCGTACACCCACAGGCCCGCGGCCCAGCTCGCTTCGATCTCGTCCGCCGACCAGGCACGGCCGGCAGCACGCTGGTACGCGTCCAGGAACGCTGCCGACTCGGGAACCGTCGCGGCCCTGAGTTCCATCCCGCACGGCCACACCGACGCGGCCAGCCCGACCACCACGGCCTCCGGGGCGGCGATGACGCTGTCCCAGTCGTGCACCACCAGCGGCTCGTCGCCGTCCCAGCGGAGGTTCTGCGCCTCCCAATCGCCGTGCCCGATCACGATGCGGCGGCCGGCCGGGGTACGGACGAACCGGTCCAGCCGGCGGCGGACGAGCGCCCCGGTCTCGTCGAGCCACGGCGTCGCGTGCTCGGCCGCGTTGAGGTCGTCGTCGCGGTCGTCGGCTGCTGGCCAGACGCCGGGCAGACCGTGATTCCACGCCGTCCACGGCAGATCCGGGCCGAGAGTGCCGACCGTCTCCGGTCGGGGCGCGAGGGTGACGAATCGCGCCAGCAGCCCAGCGAACCGGCGGACGCGGTCGGTCCGGGGCGCCAGAGACCCTCCAGGGACGTACGCCTCGGCGTTCACCGCCAGGCCGTCCTGGACGATCAGATCGGTCAGTGGCTCAGGAGCGGGAAAGCCGGCGCGCCACAGCGCCCGCTCGACTGTGATACACGCGGCGAGACGTGGAGAGTTCGGCCGCACCTTGACTATCACCTCGCGCCCTTCGGCCAGCCGCACGCCAAAAACGTGCGACAGGTGACCGGAGGTGAACAGCACATCCTCGATCGGAGAGCCGAGGTGGCGCTTGCACCAGTGTCCGACGTCGAACGTCATGCGCCCAACCTACGCACGCGCCGGCCGTCGGCGGTCCAACTGAGCCAGAACGGCTGTGACACCACCGCGACCACCCCCGGATCCGCGTCCAACGCCTTGACCGGATCTCGCTCCAGCCACGACTCGAACCCAACGTGCTCACCGCTGGCGCTGAACCACCAGAGCCCCGGAAAGCCCGCAGCGCGGAGGGCGATCGGTGCTCGCCCTCCGCGCGGACTGCTCAGCCATTGGGAAGGGCCAGGCGTTCGGTGATGGATTCGACCAGGACCTGCCGGTTGGTGAGGACGACGAAGGTCTGTCCGCCGACCGGACCGACGCGCCCCGGCCTGATGATCAGGGACGCTGAGAAGCCGGGGCCGGCGCCGGGTTGCCCGGCGACGTTCTTGGCCGGCACGAGCATCCAGCCGAGGCCCGCCCGGCCACCGAAGTCGCCCCACTCGGCCTGCGGCGAAAGCGCCTCGCGGACGAGCGCGTCGGGCAGCAGCGAGGGCCACCGGAGACCGAAGCGGACCAGATCAGCCGCCGTGCTCCACAGGCCACCGGCCGCGGGTAGCGTGAAGACCTGGGCCGGCACGGGCTCGAAGGAACCCTCGTCGGACAGGCGGTAGCCCGTGGCCGTCTCGGTTGCGGGTGCGCTCGTGGGGAACGAGGACCCGGCCATTCCGAGCGGCTCGAGGACCATGCGTGCTACGGCCTGGTCGTAGCGCGATCCGGTGACGTCGGCGATGAGCTGGCCGAGCATCCCGTACCCACCGTGGCCGTAGGCGAACGTGCCCCGTTCCCCGCCGCACGCCGCGACCGGCCCGGTGACCGACACCAAGTCGGGGACACGGTCGGCGAACACCGACGTGGGATTGTCGACGCCGCCGGTATGGGACAGCAGCTCCCGTACAGTGACGGCGTCGTCCTGAAGCCGGATGGTGCGCAGGTACGCGTTCGCCGGCTCGTCGAGCCGTACGCGCCCGTCCGCGACCAGCCGCAGGACGGCGACCGCGGTGATCAGCTTGGCGATCGAGTACGTGGGAAACCGGTGCTCGGGCAGCAGCGCCTCGCCCCTGTCGAGGTTCGCCCAGCCCCTTGCGGTCACCCACACGGAACCGTCACCGCTCACGCCCGCCACGACGAGGCCGGCCAGGCCCAGATCGGCGAACGAGTCCGCAGCCACCGCGTCAGCGTCCTCAGGCACCGCACCTGAGATGCGCGTCGGCGGTACCGCGACGCGCGGGTCGTTGGCCCTCGTCTCCAGCGGATACAGCCGCAGCGTGTGCAGCCGGTACGGCGGGTCGGCCTCGGTCGCCGCCTCGAGGCGCAGGTCGGCGAGCCGCGCGTGCAGCAGCAGCGGCTCGGCCCGCACCTCGGCGAGGTCCTCGCGCAGTTGCGAGGCCACCGTGGTGAACAGGCGGGTCAGCCAGTCCGGCGGCACGAGGCTCAGGTAGCGGTCGTCGAAGTGTTGGCGCAGTTCCTCCTCGTCGGGGGGTGTCCATCCTGGGGTGTCGGCCGCCGCGAAGCGGGACATGACCCACCGCATCTGCGTGAGGGCGTGACTCATCGGGCCCGCGGCCTCGATGTGCTCCTTGAGCGCGGTCCAGCTCGAAAGACCATGCCCACGGGCGATGGCTAGCTGGGCCTGGTGAAGGGTTGCGAACTCCCCAGCGGCGAGGCGCCGTTTGGCCTCAAGCTTGAGATACCGGAGACTGGGCCGGTCGGGGAGCGGGCGTGGCTGATCGGACACGGCAGTCCTTCCTCGGCGCCCGCGGGTCCGCGACATCGGGCTGGAAAGACCTGCCAGTGATCTCTCGTGCGCAACCGGTGAGCTTGCAGCTCTGCCCGCGGACCCAGGGGCGGCCGGAAAACCGCCACCGGCGACTTTACCCCGAGACGCATACCAGCAGCGACCCGAATTCGCACCGACCACGATCACCAGCTCGCCCCGAGATCCCGGAACAGCTCGAGTGCAGCGCCGTGCGGCAGGACTGCGACGGCCCTGTACCTCGCGGTCAGGTCCGCTACGACGATTGATCTTCGGTTGTTGGGCGATGGTGCGTTGTCGACGGCTGGACGCTACGGCAGTACGCGTCGGCAGTGCGCAACGTGAACTGGCCGCGGACGTTGACCCGCATCCGGTGCCGGCGCATGGACTTTGCAGCGCTGTGTAGCACCGTGGATTACCTCCTCTTGTCGCAGGCGACGCCGTCGTGGTTGCTGTCGAGTTCGATACGGTACCGGGCTGGCCCGCGGCGATCGGAGCGGCACCGGTAGCAGTGGGAGATACAGTCCGATGTCACCGAGGCGGCGCGTGAACCCTGCAACTGTTGCGGGAAGCCCTGACACGACGGCAGGTTAAGGCCGCCTTGCCTGCCGTCGTGCCAGGCGTCGGGGTTCATGGAACTTGCCGGCGCCTTCTGAAGCCAGCCGTAGCGGCTCAAGGACGTCTTCCGATGGCGAATGCACGGCTGAGCCTACTGCTACGCGCGTCTTGCCGCCCAGTTCGGGACTTGGCCGCGGACTGTCGCTGCCCGCCTGCCTGGCCCAGCAGCTGGAACCTCGGTGACCAAGCGTCGGCCGAGCCGCAGCGCGGTGAGCTTGTCGGTGGGGCAATATTTCTCCGGCGCTGACCTCGGGGCAACGTCGGGCGCCAGCGACCCGGCAGACGATGGCATGCAACAGGAGGGCTGCTGGTTACAGCCCTCCTGTTGGGGTCGGTCAGTCGTTATCGGAGTTTGAACCGCGCGGTGAGGCTCGACCCGTCGCGTGTCGTGGCCGTTGCTTCGTAGCAGGCGCCGGGGGTTGCGGG
Organism: Dactylosporangium sp. AC04546; assembly: GCF_022095675.1. GTDB lineage: Bacteria > Actinomycetota > Actinomycetes > Mycobacteriales > Micromonosporaceae > Dactylosporangium. The sequence continues at coordinate 38,259 of NZ_JAHYSG010000046.1, forward strand.
GGTTTTCCAGTTGTACTGGAAGTGGCCGCCCTTGTATGTCAGCGTGGTGTTACCGGTGCTGAGTGTCTCGATCTCGGCCGTCGGTGCGCTGGCGTCGCACGAGACCTGCTTGACGTTCATCGTGACCAGCGCCGGGTCGGTCAGTTCGGTGGTGTTCGAAAAGACCTGAAATTTCATGGGTACGGTGCTGCCGCCCTTGACCGTGTTGACCACGCTGCCCATGTCGACCGGGCTGTCGAAGCCCTTCAGCGTCCACGGCAGCACTGTGTACGTCTGCTGGGCCGTGGCCACGTTGCCCGCGCGGTCGGTCGCCGTTGCGGTGAGCGTATGTGTGCCCACGTCGGTGCTGTAGCCGCTGACGACGCAGCCCGCCGGGCCGGAGGCGGCGTCGGCTGCGGTGCACGTGGGCACGGCCGGGACCGAGCCGAAGTACACGACGCCGACCGTGGCGGAGAACGCTGCTGTCGGAGCGATCACGTCGACCTTGACGGTCAGGGACCATGGTTCGCTCCACCACAGGTTGACGCCTTGCGCTCGGTAGTCGATGCGGTGGATGCCGTCGGGTAGTGTGACCGGTTCCCGGTAGGGGAACCAGCCTTCCCCGTCGATCTGGTACTCGATCAGCCGTACCCCTGGGCCGGCGGTGAGTGTCAGGGCCGCGCCGGCGCCATACCAGCCGTCCACGCCCGGGCTGGAGACCGTGGCCTCGGGCTGGCCACCTTCGTAGCGCAACGGCGCGACGCTGGTCAGTGTCGGGGTCACCGGCCGGATCGTGCCGTCTGCATTGAAGTAGAGGCGGTCGATGGTGGTTTCCCGGTGTGTGCCGTCGCCGCCCGGGATCGCGAAGCGGTGGTAGGCGATGTACCAGTCGTCGGTGCCGGGGACCTGGAGGATGGAGTGGTGCCCGGTGCCGAGGATGCCCTGGCTCACGTCCTTGGTGAGGATTTCGCCCTTGCTGGTGAACGGTCCCAGCGGGCTGGTGCCGACGCCGTAGCCGACGCGGTAGTTCTCGCTGCGGGTGTCGTCGATGGACCAGGACAGGTAGTAGGTGCCGTTTCGCTTGTGCATGAACAGGCCCTCACGGAAGCCGGTGAGGTTGGTCAGCCGGACCCGCTTGGCCACGTCGTAGGAGATCATGTCCTCGTTGAGCGGGACCACGTAGGCGTTGCCGTTGCCCCAGTAGAGGTAGCTGGTGCCGTCGTCGTCGGTGAAGACCGCAGGGTCGATCTGCTGGGCGCCGTTGTAGTCGGCCTTGTTCACCAGCGGCTTGCCGAGCGGGTCGACGAACGGCCCGAGCGGCGAGTCCGACACAGCGACGCCGATGTTCTGCGCCGCCGAGAAGTAGAAGTAGTACTTCCCGTTCTTCTCGACGGCCGCCGGGGCCCAGGCGTTGGTGTCGGCCCATGCGATGTCCGGTCCGAGATCCAGAATGGTGCCGTGTTCGGTCCAGTCGACCAGGTTCCGGCTCGACCACGCCTTGAATGTGGAGCTGCTCCAACCGGGGTAGCCGTCGGTGGTGGCGTAGATGTAGTAGGTCTCGCCGAACCGGACGATGTTCGGGTCGGCGTTGAATCCGGGCAGGACCGGGGAGCGCATCTCCACGGCTCGCACGGTCCACTCGCGGGTCGCGCCGGATTGGCTGGTGACGGTCAGCTTGACCGGCGATGAATAGTCCCGCGGTCCGGCTGGCGTGATCGTGGAGGTCGGGGCGACCCGGTAGGCCGGGTCGAGGTTGCGCAGATCGGTGCCCGGCTTGACCGGGAGGGTGATGGTGCTCGTCGCCGAGTCGATCAGCGCGGCGACCTTCAGGCTGTCCAGCTGCACGGCGGTGACGCTGGTGCCGTTCGCGCCGAGCGCGGCGACCTCGGCGTCGGTGAGCGCCCGGCCGTAGATGGAGAAGTCCCGGACCCGGCCCTTGAGGTACTTGTCGGCGTTGTAGAGGGACCGGCCGATGTAGTTGGCTGTGGTACGACCGTTGCCGATGTCGCCGGGCCGGTTGACCACGCCGGTCTGCTCGGCCACCTTCGCCCCGTCGAGGTAGATCCGGGCGGTGCCGGTGGCATCGAGGGTGTATGTGAGCGTCTTCCACACCCCACGTGGCGCGGCGTTCGTGCTGGCGGCGGTCTCCTCACCGGTCCAGTTCTTCAGGCTGATGGAGGTCCGGTAGTTGTTGCCGGTGGTGAAGAGGTAGCCGTTGCCGGCGCCGCCGGCGTCGGTGTTGCCCAGACCCCAGATGAAGTACGGCGTGGCCTGGTCCGCGGCGATGTTCACGTCCAGGGAGACGGTGATCTCGGTGAGGCCGGACATGATGTTGTCGGGGAGCCGGACGTGGCCGTTGCTGCCGCCGAGGGACAGGGCGCCGTCGTTCCAGCCGGCGTCCCCGGACAGGGTTGCGTGGTAGCCGTTGCCGGAGTCGTCGGTGACCGTGGTGCCCGTGCCCTGGTTGAGCGGGTAGTGGGCGACGAGGCCTTGTTCGGTGCGCTTTACCGGGGGTGGTGCGTTGGTCAGGGCGTCGAGTTCCCGCTGGGTGACCGGGATGACCGTGCCGTGCCGGGGGCTGGCGGGCAGGCTGTACGCCGCCGGCACCCGCCAGTTCGGGTTGGCGAGGTCGTTGGTGCCGAGCGGGATATAGCCTCGGCCGCCGTATTCGTCGACGAAGAGGTAGTAGGCCGAGCCTGAGGTGTCGCCCGGATTCGCCTTGAACACGGTCGGTCCCTCGACGGCCGAGGTGCCGGCCTTGCGGCCGATGCACGAGTCGACCATCGACCAGGCGGGCTTGCCCGGCAGGTCGGCGGCGGTCAATGAGGAGGACTTCTCCTGGATGATGTCCGAGCAGCCGGTGCCGCCACCGCCCTCGTCCTTGGTGAACCGGTAATAGGTGTCGCCGGCCTTGATGACTGTCGAGTCGATGCGCGACTCGCCCCGGTCCTGCCAGGCCATGGGCTCGCTGAAGGTGACGAAGTCGCGGGTGGTCGCGGCGAGCATCCGGTTGTAGGTGTTGCCGATGTGGCTCGGGTCGTTTGCGGCGTACAGCTTCGAGGCCCAGAACACGAGGTACTCGCCGCGGGTGTCGTCCCAGTAGGCCTCGGGCGCCCAGGTGTTGCCGGCGGTCGGGGGCGAGATCAGGACATGCCGCTGCGCGGACCAGTTCACCAGGTCGGTCGACTCCCAGACCTCCAGGTATCGGCTGCCCTGGCGCTGGGCGAGATCCCAGTCGCCGTTGCGGCCGATGGAGAGGTCGGTGGCGATCAGGTAGAACCGGTCCCCTTCCGGGGAGCGGATGAGGAACGGGTCACGGAGCCCCAGCGTGCCGTAGCTGGATTCCAGTTTCGGCTGGCCGCCGTTGACCTCGGTCCAACGCAGGGCGTTGTTGCCGCGGCTGGCCGCGAAGTAGATCTTCTCCCCGGCGATCGAGTTCCCGGTGAAGTAGCTGAAGGCGTAGCCGGCGTACGGGGCGGGAGCGGGCAGCTCGCGGATCGTGAGCTCGATGGCCCGTTCGGCGGTTGCCGTGCCGACGGTGGCGGTGGCGGTCACCGTCACTCGTGCATCGCCGGCGCCGTGGGCCGGTCGGTGGACCACACCGTCCGGGGCGACGATCGCCGGCTGGGCGGAGCGCCACGTGACGGTGGCACCGTGCAGCCCGTTGGTGGGCATGGCCAGGTTGCCCCGCACGTCGTCGGCGTGGACCAGCGACAGCACGGCCGCCGCCGCGTCGGCCCGGCTCTGGTCCGACTCGGTGGGTAGCACGGTGGCGGTGAACGTTTTGGTGCCGCTCGCGGTGCCCCGGGTGAGCGTGGCGGTCACGGTCACCTGGGCCGGCCCGGCGGACGAGGCCGGGCGGGTCACCGTGCCGGTCGGGCTGATCGTCGCCGGGTCGCTGGAGGACCAGGCGATCGCCGAGCCGTACGCGCCTGTAGTAGGCAGGGTCAGGTTGCCGGTGATCTTCGACAGATCGCCGAGGTCGAGGGCGGCGGTGTCGGCGGCCACTCGCTTGTCGTCCGGCAACGCGATCGCCGCCACCTCGTCGGCGCTGAGCATCCGGTTGTAGATCCGGAAGTTCAGCACCCTGCCTTTGAGGAACCGGTCGCTGGCGTAGTTCGACTTGCCGAGATTGTTGTTGACCGTCGTACCGTTGCCCACAGCGCTGGGCAACACGGTGACGGCGGTGTTCCGGGCGACCTGGACGCCGTCCTCGTAGAGGGTGCCGGTGGTGCCGGTCTGGGTGTAGGTGATGGACTTCCACACGCCGCGGGCGAGGTTCGCGCCCTTGCCGGTCACCTTCTCGCCGGACCAGTTGGTCGCGGTGACCCCGGCGCGGAACGTGTCACCACTGGTGAACAGATAGCCGGTGCCGGACGAGGAGGTTGCCGAGTTGCCCAGACCCCAGATGAAGTACGGGGTCTGCTGGGCAGGGTCGATGTAGACGTCGACTGAGACAGTGATGGACGACAGCCCGGCCATGAGGTTGTTCGGCAGTTTCACGTGGTCGTCGACGCCATCGAGCTGGAGGCCGTTCGCGCCGGTCCATGTGCCGCCGCCGTTCAGGGTGCCGTTGTTGCCGTTGCCAGATGTGTCGATCACCGTGGTGCCGGATGTCTGGTTCAGGTCGTAGCGGACCAGCAGGCCGCTGGTGACGTCGGCAGGAGCGGCTGCCGCCGCGACAGGGACAAGCCCGGTGATCAGCGCCAGCATCGTGCCAGTGGCGAGCAGGCGGACCAGTGAGCGCGGCGATAGGAGGGTGGGAGATGATCGAGGGCGTTGGGCGGAAACCGATAACATAGTGTTCCTTAACGGGGTGTGTTAGCGGTAACAGTGCCGGAATGCTGACGCAACGCTTGACGGATGTCAAGAGCGGTCACTTTCCGTATCTATGAATGTGCGCGCTCACAAATATTCGTTTCAGAAGCTGACATGTGGTGCTCGACCCGTTGAGTGGTAGGCGCTCGGTCAGCTCGGCCAGGACCTCACTCATCGAGCTGGCCCGTTCCTTCGAGCTCATCGCGCAGGGCAGTGCGCGCGGCAGCGCGGACGGGCGGGCCTCGTAGCTGGCCCGCTGCTCGGCGAGGTGCCGGCGCTGGATCACTGGGCGGGTTGACCGGGCTTCGACTTTTTCTGGCGGTGCGCAACAGGTCGTGCCCATTGATGCATCTTGAGAGCGTGACGTTCGATGAGTTCCTGGCGGCACGGCTGCCGGCGCTGCTGCGGTACGCCGTGATGCTGACCGGCGACCCGCACCTCGCCGAGGACGTGGTGCAGGAGACGATGGTCCGCGCCCACGCCGAGTGGGGTCGCGTGTCCCGGGCCGACCTGCCCGATCGCTACGTCAAGCGGATGGTCACCAACACGTACCTCGGATGGCGTCGCCGCGCCTGGTTCCATCGCTCGGTGCCGGTCGCCGAGCTACCCGAACAGGCGATACCCGATCCGGCGGAGTCCTCGGTCGTACGTCAGGAGCTGTGGGCCCGTCTCGGGAAGCTGCCCGCCCGGCAGCGCGCCGCCATCGTCCTGCGCTACTACGAGGACCTCGACGACGCGTCCATCGCCGAGATCCTGGGCTGCTCGTTGAGCACCGTGCGCTCGCTGGTCTTCCGTGCGATCGAGGAACTGCGCCGCACGACCGACTCCGTGATGTCGACCGGCAGGAAGGGTGGTGCTTGATGATTGACGACGATCTGCGGGCGATGTTCGCCGAGCGGGAGGTGTTCGTCCCGCCGCCCGGGCGTACCGCCGCCATGATTTCCGAAGGGATCCCACGGCGACGCCGCCGGCGGCGGGCGACCGGCGCGGTCCTGTGCGCGCTGGCTGTCCTCGGGGTGGTGGCCGCCGTCCCGATCGCGCTCAACCGGCCCGACCGTGACACTCCAACCGCGGTGGAGCCGAGCGGCAGCCCGAGCGGAAGCCCGAGCGCGGTCCCGGTCGCGCTGGTCCCGGCGCCGGGCGACGTCGACCTGACCCTCGCGGTCAGCCCCGGCCGGCTGCCGGCGGAGCCGAACAAGACCGATGCGAGCATCCGCCCCGGCCAGTCCGACGTGTTGTACCAGTTCGCCGACGGGGGTCGCGTCCGCTCGGTCACCATCAGTGCCTCCGACGGGGTGCCCGACCTGGTCGTGCCCCCGACCGACCCGTCGTGGACCGACGTCGACGTGAACGGCGTCCCGGGGCGGCAGCGCACCGCCGTGCAGACGGAGCAGGGTATCCGCGTGTGCCTGCTGGCGTGGCAGGACGGCGCGCGATGGCTGAGCATCGTCGCCTACGACGTTGGCACCACGCCATCGTGCGCGGTCGCCCTTGAGGTCGCGCGCAACCTGAAGCGCAAGCCGATGACGCTGCCCCGGACGGTGCGCGTCGGCCTGGTCCCGCAGGGATACACGATGGCCAGCACTGGGACGATGGGGGAGACGTGGTGCCCGCCCGGCACGCCCCGCGGCCAGCAGATGCAGGGGTGTCTGACGGCGCGTCGCGACCCCGTCAGCGAGGGGTTCGACGGTACGCCGGTGATCGTCCGCGGGCGCGCGGGCGTGCTGCAGCGCACCGAAACGGTGGTCACCGTGTATGTCACCGGGTACCTGTGGCTCGAGATGTCGACGCCGCAGGGCGATCCGAGGTCCGCGCCGCTGACCGATGCCGACCTGCTCCAGATCGCCGAGAGCGTGGAGATCAGCTGATGACGGAGCGCCGAGCCGCACCAGGGTCGTGGCGTCATAAAGCGACCGGCAGTAGGTGTCATTTGAGGCGTCGGGTGGTGGGGCGGTTGCCCCAGCGGTAGAGGCTTCGGGCGCGACACCAGCGCACCGACCTGCCCCTGGACGCGTCGGGGCACTGGGTGAGACCCCCGAAGCCCTCAAGGTACGAGCGTGCGTCGCTTACCATCCTGGGCTACCACCGATGCCGGGCATGCAGGGAGTAGTGCCGGACGCTGATGAGTGACCCAGCAAACGCCCGCGGGCCGTTTCCGTTCCGCCAGGAGGATCTGGTGGAGAGCCGGCTGATGGCGGGCGCCAGGCGTACCCTGGCCGACTTCCGGCGCTGGAGTATGAACCGGCCGGACTTGGTCGAGCAGTACGCCGACCGCTGCACCGAACAGCTGGCCCTGGCCGGCCGGTTCACTGCCCCAGGCAGGCGCCGGGCAGCGGAGCGGGTCCGGGCTGCCCGTGAGGTCGCCCACTTCAGCGTGTTCAACCTGGCAGCGGTACCGGCAGAGGCGGCCCTTGCGGACCAGCGGCTGCCGACCGTGCGGGACGTGCTGGCGGGGATCGACGACCGGCGCGGAGTGGCCGGGATCGTCGCCGTGCTGGAGCGCCATCTGCCGCCGTTACGGGGCACCGCCGAGCTGGCCTGGCTGGCCGGGCGCCTCGAGCATCTGCACCGCATACTGCCCGAGGCGGTCGTCCGGGGCGGCGGCATGGGCAAGGTGCTGCGGGCGACGGCTGGCGTGCTGATCATCGCGGCGCATGGGGTGGCCGACGCGAGCGCGGACGAGGCCAGGACGCGGCTGGCAGGCGTCGTGGCCGGAGCGTACGGGTTCGGCGCCGCCTACGCCATCGTCGACGACACGCTCCATGACCTGCCCGGCGACCATCTTCCAGCCGAGCACCGGGAGCGGCTGCACGAGCTGACCCTCAAGAGTCTTGCCACGGGACAGCCGGCCGACTTCGCCGACCTGCCGGAGCACCCGCTCGCCGAGGAATTGCATGCCGTGCACGGGTGGCTGCTGGACGCCTATCCGATCGACGCGCACCGGCACCTGTACCACGCGGCCGAGTCGATGTATCTGGCCCAGCATCGTGACGCGCAGCGGTCGACCGGCGCGTTGCCGGCGGCGGGACCGGAGGCGATGTATCCGGACATGTTCGTCAAGGCCGGGATGAGCCGCGTGATCGCCAACCTGCTCGCGCGGCGGGAGCTGGACGACGGTTTCTACCGCCGCAGCATCAACACAATCTTCCTCAGTCAGCTGCGTGACGACCTGATCGACGCTGCCGACGATGAACGGGATGGCCGCCGGACCCCGTTCACATCATCAGACACGGACGGGCCGGACGCGTTGCACGACCTGTTCGCGTACCAGGCGTACGTCGCTGCGGAGGTGTTCGACGGCGAACCGGTCGTGGCCGACGCGCTCGCCTACTACAACACTGCTCGGCTGGGCCGGCACCTTGCCGTCAACCCGGGCCGCGCTGACGTGCTGCGCCGCCGGTTCGCGCCCACCGGTGCCATCGAGCGGTTCCTGGCCACGGCGACCAAGCAGTCGCGCCTGTCCGGCCACCGCCTGGCAATCGGGCGGCTCGATGTGGCCGAACAGCGGCTGCGGAGCCGGGCGGGTCAGGTCCTGCGGTACCGTGACCCGTCCACCGTCGACTGCCGGACGTTCATCGCGGACCGGCTGCCGTACCTCAACCACCTACTGGACCGGCATCAGGCGGCTCGCGGCGACGAGGGCATCGATGCAGTCGTCGCCTACGCCCTGGCGGGATCGGCGAAGCGGCTGCGTCCCGCGCTCGGCCTCATGCTGGCCGAGGGGCTCGGCATCGAGCCGGCGGCAATCGAACCGGTGCTGGTCGCCGGTGAGCTGTTCCACACCGCCAGTCTGATCTTCGACGACCTGCCCGCGCAGGACGGCGCAACCCTGCGCCGCGGCCGGCCCGCCGCCCATCTCGTGTTCGGGGAGGCCACCACACAGCTCGCGGCCCTGTCGATGATCTCCTCGGCGTTCGGGCTCGTGGCGCAACTCAACCGCACGTTCCCGGCGCGACGGGTCACCGCCGTCATCGAGTACGTCGGCATGGTGCTCGGCCCGGACGGCCTCTGCCGGGGCCAGCACCTGGACCTGCACCTGGGCCAGGACGGCGCGCCGGTTACGTCGGCGGAGATCATTGAGATGTACAGCCTGAAGACCTCGACCGCGCTCGAGGCCGCTCTGGTGCCGTTGCTGATGTTGCAGGACCGGCCACCGGAGCAGGTGGATCTGCTCAAACGGTACGCGCGTCACGCCGGCGTCGTCTTCCAGCTCCGCGACGACGTCCTGGACGCCACCTCATCAACCTGGCTGCTGGGCAAGGACGCCGGCAACGACACGGCGAAGGCCAACATTGTGCGCACGTGCGGCCTACCCGAGGCGCGCAGGCTGATCGACGTGCACCTGACCGAGGCGCTGGACTGCTGCGCACGGCTGCCCTTCACCACCGACCTGCTCGCCTGCGCAGTGCGCCACTTCGCCACCCGCCGACACTGACCAGTAACCCGTGGGCCTGGGTGCGCAGGAAACGTCCCTGGCTCGTAGTAAACCTGATCGGCGAGTTCTGGAAGCGAACTGCCCGCGCGCACTGCCGAACCCTGCTGCCATGAGGCGAGGAGATCGGCATCGCCGACAGGGCGTACAGAAGCCTCGTTTTTCAAGGCTGGTCGACACAGTGACATGCGTGCTGGCTGCCGAACTCGGCAACGAAAATATACTCGTGAACGGCTCCTCTCCCGGCAGCGTAGACACAGATTCGCCTATGGTAAAGCCGGCGCCGGCGGCACCGTTTCTCGACGAGTCGACGCATCGCCGATGCCATTGTCTGGTTCACCACATCGACCCGATGGCGGGCCTACTTGGCAGGCCCGTTCCGCAAGGATGAGCTCATCCACTGGTGATTCGCCGCACCGCCGGTGACCAGCGTCCGCGTCGTGCTCACGCATCGTACGGAACTGATCGCGGATCAAACCGCCATGATCTCGAGTACCTAAGCCCATCCTAATGCTTACCTATTGGTGGCTTAACGAAAACGCGATCGCAATTCACCTGGCTCTGGCGCGTCGGGCGGTCAACTTGACCATCTCGATGCGAGTCGCCCATACTTGGCGCCAAATTGTTACTAGGCGCTTCGGTGCCGCGTGGCGGGCGCGGTGCTGCAATCCTCGGCGTGTGGCTCCGCATTACGAGAAATCGGCTGGTGATGGCGGGCAAACATTGGAGGCCGAATCCACGGTCGGCATCCGGCCGGCTTCTCAACGTGATGCAGTATGCGCGTCAGGCGTCCGAATGGTGGCGGGGTTTCGAGGAGCGGCGCCAGGCGGGCCTCATCGATGAGATCCAGCCGCACATCTCCGCGGCCCGCCGGCTCGCCTACCTGCTGTACGGTGACTGGTTCGCCGCCGATGCGGCGTTGGGTCGCGCGGTGCGACGGCTCGTGCCGCCGTGGCGGCGCTGGTGGCATCGCGGTGTCGATGTCGACACGCTGCTCGGCGACGACCTCGTCCGCCGGTACGTGGTGGAGCGAGGCTCGCGTTTCACCCGGCTCCGGCGGTGGCTGCCTCGGCGCCGGGTGCAGGTCACGCGTGCGCACACCGACCCGGTCGGCGCCCAACCGCTGCTGCTCGCCACGCTCGAAGACCTCACCGCGCGGCAGCGGGCGGTGCTTGTGTGTCGGCACTACCGCGGGATGGGCCCGGCCGTGACGGCCGGACTGCTGGGCAGCAGCGAAGTCGACGTGGCCGCCGACCTGATGACCGCCAGCGGCATCGTCACCACCGCGTTTGACCCCCATGCCGCCGGATCCGGCAAGACGGAACCCGTCATTCTGATCGGCGAAGTGGTCGTGGAGAGCGGAGTAGCCGGTGGCCGATGATGAGGAACTACGACGGATCCTGCGCGAGGTGGCGTCGGCCCCGCCGCCGGCCGTCCGGTTCCCCCTCGGCACCCTGATCCAGGCCGCGTGGCGACGGGTGCTGCTCGTCGCGCTGCTCGTGGCCCTGGCCGTTGTGATCGCCGTGGTCGTCTGGTGGTGAAATGGCGACCGTCGACGGTGTGTACGGACGGCGGACGACAACGACACCACCGACCTTGACATCGGTCTCGTCAACGAGTGTCGAGGGCCGCCTCGTGCTGCCATCCGCGGTCGAGGGTGGCTGACCGTATGACCGCCGTTCGCAGACGCATGAATGATCAATGCATCGGCGGTTAGACTCGTGCAGCCCTGCCATCCGGGAGGCTTCATGATCACTCCCCCAGAGATCCGTGGCTACTGCGACCTCATCCTGATCAGCTCGAAGGGTGGCCAGGCGCACGTCTACCGGGCGCACAAGGACACGCTGGACAACTCCACGGTCGCGATCAAGGTGTACAAACGGGATCTCGAGGATGCCGACCGGCGGCGGTTCCTCCGCGAGGTCCAGGCGTTGCTGGCACTGCGCGGACGGCCGCACGTCGTCCGGCTGCTGGAGGCGGACTTCACCGCCGATGGGTCCGGATACGTGGTCATGGACCTCTACGCCGGGTCCGTCGCCGACCGTTTGGCGGCTGAAGGGGCGCTGCCCCTCTCCGACGTGCTCCGGATCGGTGCGCAGGTGGCCGAGGCACTTCGGCACACGCACGAGGCAAAGTCCCGCATTCTCCACCGCGACATCAAGCCGAACAACATTCTGCTCACCGACGACGGCGCCGCGGTGCTCTCCGACTTTGGCATCTCCGCGATCTACCGTGCCGACGGCAGGTTCACCGCCACGGCCCGGTTGGGAACGAGGGGCTATATGGCGCCCGAGGTACACGCCGGACAATCCGAGAGCGTTGCGTCGGACATCTATTCGCTGGGCGCGACGCTGCACACGCTGCTCCTCGGTGAGCCGCCGTCAGCACACGCGCCGGCCGAGTCGCTGCATGCGTTGCCGAAACCCGTCGCCGGGGTCCTGCGGCGGGCGCTGTCCCTTGACCCGGGGAAGCGCCAGGAATCAGCACGGCGGTTTCGCGAGGAGCTGGAACGCGCGGCGGAGCAGACGTCAGAGGAGACCCTCGTGTTCGCCTCGCCTCCGCCGGCCTCGACCAAGGTCTTGCCGGAGGAGGCGCCGGAGGCGGTAGTCCGCCCGCGCCTGGTCGATCCTCCCGTTGCCGACCCCGACCTGGGCAGGACCATCGGCGCGGGCGTGCTCGCCCTGGTCGGCAGTCTGGGTGTGCTGACCCTGCTCGACTGGACCTGGTGGTCGAGCGCGCTGATCGTGGCGATTCCTCTCGGCGCGGCCGCGCTCCTCCACTCGGTCTTCAACACCCAGCGGCTGTTCGGCCCGGCAGCCGCGACGGCGCTGCTCTGCTACGGGGTGCCGAGCCTCGGCTACCTGTCCCGGATCGGCGAGCATCCGTTCATCAACATCGTGATGCTGCTACTCGTGCTGGTCGCGTTCGGCGGCCATCTCACGGCCACGCACGAGATCGAGCGGTACGTCCGGCAGGACATGGCGCAGGCCGAGGCCGCGCGGGCGAACCAGGAGCGCGAAAAGCTGTTCGAGCGATACCGCAGCCGGTACTGGCTCGACGATACGCACCCACCGGACTGGCTGGACGACGTGCTCGGCCCCCTGCCCGCGGCCCGGGCCATGACGTGGAAGGACGGCACCGTCCGGTACGCGGTGGTGTGCGATCGCAGCGTCGTGCTCGTGGCGGTGCTCGACGGTGTGCGTCCTGGCGTGTACCAGCTCAATCCGGCGAACGGGCACGCCTGCCGGGTGTTCGCCGACGGGCGCCCGAACACCTCGGTCGACACCCGGTTGAAGGAGCTCGCGCGCAAGGTCGGCACCGTCGGCTGGGGCGGCGCCGACGTCAGCGCTCGGTGCGTCGTCGTGCTGACCACCGACGGAGCACGGTCGGACGGAATCCGACTCGCGCCGACGCCGTTCGAGTCCACCGGCCTGGTGGTCGTGGTCGCGAAGGACGCCGGGCCAACCGTCGTGCGGCACCTGCCCGACGCCGATCCGCTGGTTGTCGATCCTGTCTTGCTGCGGGCGGTCTACGAGCGGGCGACGAAGCCGTCGACCGGCTCGCCGGGACCCGCCGGCCAGCCGTCATGAGCCGGCTTCGGTGCCGGAAGCGTCGCTGCTAGCACCGGCGCTCGCGGGTACAGGAACTGTCAGCGCAGTGTCCACGTGGCGGTGTCGGTGTACGCCGTTCCGCCGTGGATGCCGGTCACCTCGATGGTGTTGGTGCCCGGTGCCAGCGTGACGTCGGGCCAGGTGTAGGCGTGACCGGTCAGCGGGGTCGCTGCGCCGACCTGGACGCCGTTGACCTTCAGGGTCACGCTGTCGGCCGTCCCGTATACCTTGACGCTCGTGACCGGGTCGGTCCGGTCGACCCAGCGCCGGCTGGTGATGTACACGAACGGCGTCGCGGTCCAGTTGGCTTTGTACCAGTAGAACGCGTCCTTGCGGGTTGCCCGGTCATAGGTCACCAGACCCTTGTCGTTGCGTCCGGGGGTGTCGCCCTCGCCGCGCTGGTCGGCGGCGAAGTCGAACATGTTCCAGACGAAGGTTCCCCACAGGTACGGGCGGGCGCTGATCTGCGCCCAGTACTGCTCGTGGAGCAGCGCCTGATACTCCTCGGGGTGCCAGGCACCGGTCGGTTGCGGGGGTGGCGGGTCGGCCTGGTGCTGCACGATGCTGGCGCCGGCGCCGTACTCGCTCAGTGCTATTCGCTGTGCCGGCTGTTCCCGGTGCAGGTTGTCCAGAAAGATGCCGAGCCGGTCGGCCGAACTGTAGTACCAGCCGTAGTAGCGGTTGTATCCGGTGATGGCCGAGTGCGCGGTCAGGCCGCCGTCGATGACCGCGGTGCTGTGCGCGTACGTGGACAGCCTGTCCGGGTCCTCGGCGGCTGCCAGCTTGGCGAGGGATGCGAGGACGCGGTTGGTCGCGGGGCCGTCGGCGTGCTGTTCGTTGCCGATGCCCCAGAACATGATCGAGGGGTGGTTGTAGTTCTGCCGGATCAGCTCACGGAGCTGCTGTTCGGCGTTGCTGGTGAAGGCCGCACTGTCGGTGATCGAGTCGACCAGCGGGATCTCCGTCCACACCAGGTAGCCGCGTTCGTCCGCGAGGTCGTACACCTTCTGATCCTGCTGGTAGTGCGCGGTCCGCAACGCGTTGACGCCCATCTCGTCCATGATGTCGAAGTCGAGCTCGTGATCGGCGTTGGTCAGCGCCCAACCTCGGTCGAGCCGGTCCTGGTGCCGGTTCACGCCGTGCAGCGCCAGGTGTTCGCCGTTGAGGAACAGGCCACGGTCCGGGTCGATGGACACGGTGCGCAGCCCGAACCGTTCGGTCACGGCATCCGTCACGTTGCCGGTCGCAGCGTCGCGAATCTCGACGTTCGCGCGGTAGAGGTACGGGTCGGCGCGCCCGCGCCACAGCCGCGGGGCGGTAATGGTGATCGGCTGGACGACTCGGATGCTGGTGCCTGGGGCGACACGCTGGACCGCGCTGGTGGCGTCGGCGACCGCGACGCCGTCCGTGCGGGTGACGGTTGTCCGGACGATGACCTCGCGCCGCTGCTCACTGCTGTTGCGAACGCGGACCGACACATCGACGTTCGCGGAGGTGCCGACGCTGCGCTGTCGCACGTACACGCCCGGTCCGGCGCTGTCGAGCAGGTCGACGGCCAGCGCGTCCGTCGCCAACAGGTGCACGTCGCGATAGATTCCCCCGAAGAACGTGTAGTCGGCGCTCAGTGGCGGCACATCGGGGTCGGGGGCGTTGCTCACCCGTACCGCGATGACGTTGTCCCGCCCCGGCACCAACGCCCCGGTGGCGTCGAACCTGAACCTCGCGTAGCCGCCCCGGTGCCGGCCGAGATGAGTACCGTTGACCCAGACGTCGGCCACACTGTTCGCGCCGTTGAACTGCAGCCACAGCCGTTTGCCCGCCCAGTCCGCCGCCGGCGTGTAGTGCCGGCGGTACCAGCCCGTGCCGCGGTGGTAGTCCGCGCCGCCGTCCTGGCCGTCGGAGCTGTTCCAGGTGTGCGGGACGCTCACCGGCATCCAGCCCGCGTCGTCGAAGCCGATCCCGTCGGCACCCGGCCGGTCGCCCTTGATGAACCGCCAGTCCGCGTTCAGCCCGACCTGCAGACGCTCCGCCGGCATACCGTCCCCGACGAGTTCCGGTGGCGCCGAGGACGCCGAAGACAGTAGCACCGCGGACGCGGACAGCGTCACGATGGCGATGAAGGCAGAACCCAGCCGGCGCCATCTCCCGGGCCGGGGCGCCGCACCTACGAGATCCGAATGCATCGGCTGCGATGCTGCCAGACGACCGCACGCGAACATAGGCGGCCGTCCCCAGAAGCCGGCGCGACGGGACAGGACACGACCCGTGTCCCCTCGGACGTGGGCCGCACGGGCTTCCTGGCGCTGGTCAGTTCCGGCAGCCTGCGCTGGCGCTGTGGACGGTGCTGAAGAAGTCCCAGATGACCTGTGTGGCCGACGGGGTGGCGTCGTCGCCCTGTAGCCAGTCATGGCTGCCGCCTTGGTAGACGGCGAGCTGTACGCACTGCCCGGTGCCGCACCGTACCCAGGTGCTGGTGGTCAGGCTGCCCTGCGTGCGGGTGATCGGGGTGCCGGGGCAGCGGTTCGCCCGCCGGTACTGGTCCACCTGCGCGTCGACGGTGGGTTGGGTGTAGCCGTTGAGGGTGTGGGAGGTTCCGCTGGAGCGGATGGTCAGTTCCGGGTCGCCGGTGGCGGCGATCTCGAGCAGCGACGCCGGCGCCGGGTTCGGGCAGGGCGCGGCGCTGACGGCGGCGTACGAGGCGACGGCCGCGAAGCGTCGGGGCGCCGCGCAGGCCATGCGTAGGGCCATCTTTCCGCCGTTGCTGTACCCGGCCAGGAACACTCGGCCGGAGGCGGCGTCGGGCTGGGTATCGAGCACGTTGTCGACGACGGCGGTGAGGAAGGCGACGTCGTCGACCGCGGCGGCCTGGGCGGGGCCGCAGCAGCTGCCCGCGTTCCAGGACTGGCCGACTCCGGCGGGGTACACCAGGATCGCAGGCCCGGTCACATCGGCAAACCCGCTGCGCTGCCGCTCGTACTCCGGAGTGACGCAGCAGCCGTGCAGGTTGACCAGCACGGGCAGCCGGGCCGCACGGGCGGCACCGGCCGGCCACGGACGGACCAGCAGGTAACTGCGGGTCAGGCCGTCCACGACGATCGGGACGGTCGTCTGGGTCCACCTGACGGGCGGGGGCGGCGGCGTTCGTCCGGACGGGGAGCGGGAAGCGGTCAGGGCCAGGCACAGCACCACGACGAGCGCCGCCGCGGCCGGCGACAGTGACCTCCGGCCGGTGCGACGATCCGGGCCGACGGACATCGGTGACGGCTCGGATGGGTCAGTACTGCAGCCTCGGGTCGTCGTACTGCTTGAACTCCAGCACGTTGTTGGACGGGTCGACGAGGAAGATGGTGCGGTGCTGCTCGGCGGTGCCCTCGAACCGTGTCGCGGGGCCGGACAGGATTGGCAGCTTGCGGTACTCGACGAGCTGGAGCAGTCGGTCGAAGTCCTCGGCGCGGGCGAAGGTGACACCGAAGTGCCGGGGATACGTGACGGGTTCGGCGGCCACCGCGGCGGCGTCGAGGTGGCAGACGAGCTGGTCGCCGAAGAAGTCGAACGTGACGCGGTCGTCGTAGCGGCGGGCCAGCTTGGCGCCGAGGCCGAAGACGTAGTACTGGATCGCCTCGTCGAGATCGTGGGTGGGCACCGCGACGTGGAAGGCGTCGTGTGTGGATCGCATGGATGGTCTCCTCGAATCGAGAGTGTCAGCGAACCGGCAGGGGTCAGGTGCCGGAGGGAAGCCCCGACGGGATTCGTTCGGTGTCGCCCGAGCCGGTGGCCACGCGCAGCAGGGTGTCGCCCCGTAGTCCACGGCGCAGCGTCTCCGCCCCGAGGACGTCGGCGGCGGCGACGTTGCCGAGGTTGACGTCCGAGCCCAAGGCGTTGATGAGCTCCACCTGGAGCGTTTTGGTCGGCGCCTCGAACATCACCCGCGCGGTGTCGACGTTGTCGATCACCGCATCCAGGACGTCGCGGCGCAGGTGCCCGTCGGGCCGGGCGATGCCGCTGCGGCCGCTCTCCCGGGCCTCGGTGACGGCCATGAAGGCGCCGGCGTCGAGGTCCTCGCGCATCGCGTCGACCCATTGGGTCGGTGTGAGCCGCGCTGAGCGGTCGTCATCCTTGTAGCCGACCTCGGACAGCACGGGGAGGTACTGCGACAGGCGCCGCACGTGTTCGGCCTTGCCGCGCTGGTCCAGAGGGATGGTGCCGTTGGACACCTCGATGTGGGTGGCGCCGGTGCGCTGGACCAGGTGGAGGTACTCGTCCAGCCGGCCGGTCCACAGGTGGTGCTCGAACAGCGTGCCGCCGAAGTAGAACCCGATGGCGGCGTCCCGCAGCACCCCGGCCTTGCGGTCGAGGTCGCGCGTGACCAGCGCTGTGCCCCAGCCGAACTTGACCAGGTCGATGTAGTGGCCATGGCTGGTGATGAGATCGGTGAAGGCACCGGTGGGCAGGCCGCTGTCGATCACCATCGTGATGCCGGGTGACGTTCGCATCGCATCCTCCTCAAGGGTCATCCCGCGGTACCGCGCCGAAGGCGGCCGATCAGCGCCAGGCTCAGCGGCGTGCGCAGCGTCACCGCGACCGCCGACCAGCAGGCCAGGTAGATCAATGGGACGACGGCCACCGCGACCGCGGTGACGAGCACGCTGGGCTGTCGCTGTGCCACGGCGGTCAGGCCCGTGGCCGCGCACACCGCCAGCAGACCCTGCAGCAGCAACGGGTGAGCCAGGTAGACCCCGAACGAGGCGTCCGATGCGGAGCGCACCAGGCGACGGCCCGGTGCGCTCCGGCGCTGCCAGGCGACGCCGCAGGCCAGGAACGCCCAGGCGACGGCGACGCTCTCCACGACGACGACGGGCTGGAACACGGTGCCGGCGACCAGCGGGGGCTGCCCCAGACCTGCTGCCTGGACGAAGAAGACGGCGACGCCCGCGGCGAGGGCGAGCGCGCATCCGGCGAACACCCACCACGCCCGCTCGAGGGTCCAGCGCATGAGCGTCTCGGCGTGCCACGCCGCCACGCCCCCGGCCACGATGAACCCCAGGTAGCTGGGCAGGTAGGCGCTCGGGTCGGCGAGCCGTCCGGTCAACACCCCGAGCGCCGATCCCTGCTGTACGGCGGTGTAGTAACCGAGCTGGTAGACGGCGGCGCCGGTCAGCAGCCATCCGTGCCTCCCGCGGGTGGCCGCCAGCAGCCTTCGCAGCAGCGGAAACACGAGGTACACCTGCATGGTCACCAGCAGGAAGTACAAGTGGTAGCCGGCGCCTCCGGTCAGCAGGTCGTTCGCGAACCCGGACAGCGCGTGGCCGACCGGTCGCAGCGGCTCGTCGCCGGCGAGGAAGTACACCACGCTCCACACCACATACGGCGCGCAGACCAGCAGGTAACGCTTTCGCCAGAACGTCGACCAGCGCGACGGCGCGCGACCGCGATAGCTGTAGACGAGCACGAACGCGGTGAGCAGGAAGAAGACCTCGCGGCTGACGTGCAGCACGATCAGCGGCGCACCGTTGGACCACGTCACGCCGCCGGGCTGCTGGGCGAGCACGTGGACGGCGATGACGAGCGCAACGGTCAGCACCCGGACGACGTCGACCGCGTCGAGATGGGCGGGTGCACGTGGCTCGTCGTGCGGCGTCGACGCCCGGGTGGCCGGTCGGCCGCCGGGTGCCATGGGCAGACCGGCGAGCGGCCGCGGCGACCCGCTCACCGGCTACCGCCCAGGGCCGCGTCGCTGGCCAGGGCCATCACGTCGGCGCGGACGGCACGGCGGAGCACCTTGCCCGTGGGGCCGGTCGGCAGCTCAGAGGTGACGGTGACGGCGGCCGGCCGCTTGTGGCGGGGCAACCGCTGGGCGCACAGCCGGTCCAGCTCCTCGACCACGCCGGACGCTGTGCGGTGCGCCCGGAGCACGACGAACGCGACCGGTACCTGGCCGAGCCGCTCGTGCGGCGCGGCGACCACGGCGGCCGAACTGACCGCGGGATGGCCGAGCAGGACGTTCTCCACCTCCTGCGGGTGGAGCTTCTCCCCGCCCCGGTTGATGACGTCGTCGGCGCGGCCGACCAGGTACACGTAGCCGTCCTCGTCGCGGAACCCAAGATCACCGGTGGGCAGCCACCCGTGCGCGTCCCGCGCCGGCCGGCTCGCTTCCGCCCCGTGCCCGGTCAGCTCCAGATACCGGCCGGTCACCTGCCACCCACGCAGTACGACCTCGCCCTGCGAACCCGGCGGGACGGGACGGCGGTCCGGGCCAATGACCGTCAGCCCGACGCCGACCGGCAGCCCGACGGAGCCGGCGCGCCGAGCGGAGCTGTCGAGCGGATCGGCGGTGATCTGACCCGCCGCCTCGGTCATCCCGTAGGTGTTCAGCACCGCGACGCCGGTGTGCGCGGTGAAGGTCTCCGACGTCGAGACGGGCAGCGGCGCCGATGCGGAACGGGCGAACCGCAGCCGCGCAAGGGTCGCCTCGTGTGGCGCGGGCTGCGCGGCGAGAGCGCCCAGCATCGCCGGAACGGTGTTCAGCCAGGTGGGTGACCACTCCATCACCCGCGACCAGTACGCGCCGGCTTCGAAGCGCGGATCCAGCACCAGCGACGCGCCGCTGACAAGCGCCGCGAGCAAGCCCATCACCTGCGCGTTGACGTGGAACAGCGGCAGCGGGCTGTACCGTCGCGGCGCCCCGGTCCGGGCCGCTGGTGTCCGCCGGGCCCGCCATGCCCGGCATCCGCGCCGGGCGGGGCGGCGGCATCGACGATCCCTGGCCCGACGTGGGCGTCCGAGGCGGCGGGCGCACCACCGGCGCGATCGGCATGGCGCGAGTGCTCGTCGACCGTGCACCCGACCCGCGGGTGCGCGCGCTGCTGACGCACGACGCCGGTGCGTACACCTGGGTCGTCGCGACGATCGGCTCCCGCGGTGCGGCGAGCTATCAGCTGGCCACGGGGCGGCCCGCGATGGCGGTCGGTGGCTTCAGCGGGACCGACCCGACGCCTACGCTCGCGCAGTTCCAGCACGACGTCGCCGCCAAGCGGATCCACTACTTCATCGCCGATCCGTTCGCCCGCGTCTTTGCCGGCACCCGCTCGAGCGACAGCGTCCGGATCGCCGACTGGGTGCAGCACAACTACCCGGCCACCACGACCGACGGCGTCACCATCTACGACCTGTCGAGGTGAGACGGTGACCGATGTCCGACCTCCGCGCGCGACCAGCCAGGCGCGCGACGCCCGGTCCGGCCTCCAGGCGCCGGTCCTCGACATCGTCATCCCCGTGTACAACGAGGAGACGGACCTGGGGCCGTGCGTGCGGCGGCTGCACGCGAACCTCACCGGGACGTTCCCGTACCCGTTCCGGATCACCGTCGCCGACAACGCCAGTACCGACGCCACCCTCGACGTCGCCCGCACTCTGGCAGCCGAACTGCCCGAGGTGGCCGTCCTCCACGTGGCCGAGAAGGGGCGTGGCGGCGCGCTGCGGGCGGCGTGGACGGCGTCGGACGCCGCGGTGCTGGCCTACACCGACGTCGACCTGTCCACCGATCTGGCGGCGCTGCTGCCCCTCGTCGCGCCATTGCTGACCGGCCACTCCGACCTGGCCATCGGCACGCGCCTGTCCGACGGTGCGCGCGTTGTCCGCGGCGCCAAGCGTGAGTGGCTCTCGCGCTCGTACAACCTGCTGCTTCGTGGCACGCTGGCCGCCCACTTCTCCGACGCGCAGTGCGGGTTCAAGGCGATCCGCAAGGACGTGGCCGACCAGGTGCTCCCGCTCGTACGGGACACCGGCTTCTTCTTCGACACCGAGCTGCTCGTGCTGGCCCAACGCGCCGGCCTGCGCATCCACGAGGTGCCCGTCGACTGGGTCGACGACGCGGACTCCAGGGTCGACATCCTCGCCACCGCCGTCGCCGACCTCAGGGGCATCGCGCGGCTGGTCGAGGGGACGATCACCGGCCGGCCATCCCTCACCGCGCTCCGGGACCAGTTCGGCCGCGGGTCGCTGCCGCTCCCCATTCCCGGCGTACCGCGAGGGCTGCCCCATCAGCTGGCGCGGTTCGCGATCGTCGGCGTGCTCAGTACGCTCGCCTACCTCGCGCTGTACGCCGTACTGCGCCCGGACACCGGAGCGCAGGCGGCGAACCTGGCGGCACTGCTCATCGCGACGGTCGGTAACACCGCCGTCAACCGCCGCCTGACGTTCGGCGTCCGAGGCCGGGAACACGCCGTGCGCCACCAGTTCCAGGGCATGCTGATCTTCGTGCTGGCACTCGGCATTACCAGCGGATCGCTCGCCGTGCTCAACCGGGTCAGCCAGCATCCGGCCCGCGTCCTGGAGATGGGTGTGCTCGTCGTGGCCAATCTCGCCGCCACCCTGGTCCGATTCGTCCTCATGCGTGGCTGGGTCTTCCGCGCCGCGCACTGACAGGCGGTGACCCATGAGCTTGAACCGCAGCACCATTTGCGTCCTGGCCGTGGTCGCGGTGCTCCTCGCCCTCATTCTCGGCACCGGCGCCGGACTCTTCGACGGCGTATCGCTGCTGAACCCGGCCGCCGCCACCGCGATCGAGCTGCTCGCCCTCGCTGCCCTGGTCGGCTCGTGGGCGCGCCGGGACCCGCGCTGGCTGTCGCGCACCCTGCCGCTGCTGTGGGGCTTCGCGCTGGTGCTCACCGTCGCGACGGTGGTGGCACTGCGGGTGACCGCGACGATCCGCGACCGCTACCCGCCGATCTTCGCCCTCTGGTTCGCCCTCGCGGTGGCGGCCATCGCCGGGGTGCCGCTCGCGCTGTCCCGCCCGGGCCTCGCCCGCCGGATCGCCGCCGTGTGCGCGGTGCCGCTGACCATCGCGGGCGGCCTGCTCGTCGTCAACCAGGTCTACGCCGTCTGGCCGAATGTCGGCGACCTTCTCGGCCACACGCATGTGCTGGGCGGCGGCGAACTCGACCGGACGCTGCGGGCGCCACCACCGCAGGTACGCGAGCAGGGCGTGCTCGGCTGGTACGACATGCCGGCGACGGTCTCACACTTCCAGCACCGGCCCGGATACGTGTACCTGCCACCGGCCTACTTCACGGCCGACCGCCCGAACCTGCCCGTGGTGGTGGTGCTGGCCGGCGTGCCGGGCTGGACCAGCCAGTGGCCGCAGGCGGGTGACGCGGTGACCACCGCCGCCCGCTACGCCGCTGGGCACCACGGCGTCGCGCCGGTACTCGTCTTCGTCGACCAGAACGGCGGGACGTACCGGGACACGGAGTGCGTCGACGGGACGCTCGGGAACGCCGAGACCTTCCTCACCGTCGACATCCCCGCATTCGTCACCGGGACGCTGCACATCCGGCACGACCCCGCGACGTGGGCCGTCGTCGGCTTCTCCGAGGGCGGCACCTGCGCGGCCGACCTCGTGCTGCGCCACCCCGACGTCTTCCGGCACCTCGTCGACCTGGGCGGCGAGGCGCGGCCGACCCTGCGCGACCCGAGCCTGACCCTGCACACACTGTTCGACGGCTCCGCGGCCGCCGAGCGCGCCCATGACCCCGTGCATCTGCTCGCCACCCGCCGGTACGACCAGGTCAGCGCCTGGTTCGCCGCGGGCACCGACGACCCCGGCGGCATCGCCACCGCCCATCAGCTCGCGCAGGCCGCGGCCACGGCGGGTGTCACGTGCCACGAGTTCACCGGCGACGGCGGGCACAACTGGCAGTTCGCCCGCACGGCCTTCGCGCAGGTCCTGCCACAGCTCGGACAAGACCTCGGGATTCACTGACCGGGCGCGATGCCGCAGCTGCCGCGCGGTTCCCGGACCGGTTGGGTGTTCACGCGAGCCATGTGAGGGCGACGGCCGTTGCTGCGATGGCCGCCCAGATCAGGTACAGCGGCCATGGACGTCGTGACGCTGGAAGTCCAGGCGGCGGGCCCACCCGGCCCGTGTCGAGCGCGATGCGTCGTGCGTGCCGCAGCGCGGCGGCCAGTTGCAAGGGCGAGCGGGCGACGCCGGCTGCCGGCCGGCCGGCAGCCGCCGGGACCGCGAACGTGAACTCGCCGTCGGTCAGCAGCACCTCGCCGTCCTCGGTGATCTCGATGGCGGTGTCCGGCGTCCAGGCCGAACGGCGGGATCCCCATGGTGTCAGTACCGAGATGCCGCCGACGTTCCAGTATGCGCAAGGTCGTAGGTAGTACCGCCATGCCAGCTCGCATGCCACGCCCGCGCTCACGACGCCGAGGACCGCGAGCGCCATGGCCGGTACGGTCCCGGCGGCGGCCGCCATCGTGACCGTCACGATGGCTGGCGCTTGCACCGCCGTGCCCGCCCAGGAGCGAACTGTCGCGGCGTGGTGCTCCCGGAGGGTGGACGGATCCTGGTCTTCCGGCAGGAGATCGGCCGGGTCGACGGCAGGCTCGCCGTCGTCCTCGATACCGGCCGGCAGACCCCGGTCGCTGTCGTACGGGACGATCTCCACCTCGGCGACCGGCCTGGTTGGAACGCGGACGCGACCATCGACCTCCACCGCACACCACCCCCCGGCGTGGGGATCGCCGAACAGGGTCGCGGGCACTGTGTTCACCCGCGCGCGGGCATGGGAGTCCTCGTCGTCCGAGCCGTGCGGCGGGCATTCGTGAACAACGACGATGGTGAACTGCCGTGCGCTTCCCCGCGGGCCCGGGAGCAGCACGGCGATCTCATCACCGCGGTCAAGCACCCGCACGGCATGGACCGCTTGCGGCTCGGCGAACAACCGGCGCAGCATCCGCCGTCGTCCGTAGGCCTGGGCGAGCAGCCCCACCCCGCCGCCGGCGACTGGTACCAGCGGCAGGAACAGCATCGTGATGTCGTACGGCTCGGCGCTGAGCTGTCGCAGCCCGGCGCCGTCTATCAGCACCTCGACCGGGAGGCCGACCGGGTAGTCGGAGGCGGAGAGTACCTCGGCGACGAACTCCGTGCCGTCCGCGAGCCTCAGGCGGACAGCGTTGGCGTCGTCCACGTGCTCGAGGACCTCGGCGATCAGACGGTCGGCGGCAGCCTGCTGCGCATCGACCTGGTTCTGCCGCCACAGGGTCAGGCCCATGGCCGCGAGACCGGCGGCCACCAGCAGCGCTCCGCCGATACTGCTGAGCGTGCCCACCGCCGGCAGCCGGTGCGGTGTCGACGGCCGCCGCCGGACAGCACTCGCGAGCGGCTCCTGCCACCGCAGCCGTGCGACGCCGACCGCGACGACGACCAACGCCAGCGGCAGCAATGCACGCCAGCCGAGCTGGGAGTCGTCGACCCGGTCGGCGATCGGCCACAGCACGGCGCACACCACACCCGCGCCCACGGCCGCCCACCGGTGCAGGTAGGACATCACCGCGGTCGCGGCGAGCACGCCCACCGCGATGGACATGACCGGCTCCGGATCGCACCCACCGGCCGTACAGGAAACGTCGGGCACGGTGAAGACGGTCACCAGCAGGACCGCCGCCGCGATCCCGGCAACGAGGTGATCAGCGCGGGGGTACGGACGCATGCCCGTGATCATGCCCGATAACAGCGTAACCGCCGACCAGCACAACCCCGTGGTTCAGCCGCACGATGGCCTCGCCCTGTTCGGCTGCGGTCAACGACCGGTCGATCGCCACGAACTCGTAGTACTGGTACTCGCCGACCGGCTCGGGTAGCCCGGCCATCGACAGACTCACTCGGGGGACGCCGGTCGGCTCAGGCCGAGCTCGTGGGCGGCCCGCATGATGAGGACGAAACCGGGATGGCTCGGCTGGTAAACGAATCGGCCGCTGCGGCAACAGAAGGGTGTGCACTCATCCAACCTGTTGTCCGCGCGAATGAGCCGGCGCCGGTTCGTCGGCGGGGCGGCGGTCGCCGGCGTGGCGCTGGCCGCCGGCTGTGCGCATGAGGACGACGACGCCTTCGGTGCCGGAGTGCTCGCGGGCGGGCCGGCGGAGCAGTTCACGTCGCCGACGGCGAAGCTGACCGGGGCACTGCGGATCCTCGCCTGGAGCCACTTTGTGCCGACATATGACCGATGGTTCGACGGCTTCGTCCGCCGGTGGGCCGGCCAGGTCGGCGTCGACGTCACCGTCGACCACATCGACCTGGGCCAGATCACGACCCGCGTAGCGGCCGAGATCTACGCCGGCCGGGGGCACGACCTCATCCAGTACGTGGCGCCGCTGCCGCAGTTCGAACCGGCGGTGCTGGACCTCACCGACCTCGTCCGGGAGGCCAACCGGCGATGGGGTCCGCAGCTGGAACTTTGCCGGCGGTCCAGCTTCAACCCGGCGACGAACCGGTACTTCGCCTACGCGCCGGGCTGGGTGCCGGATCCCGGGAACTACCGGCGCTCGATGTGGTCGAAGATCGGCCTGCCCGACGGCCCTTCGAGCTGGGACGAACTGCTGCGCGGCGGGGCCGAGATCCGCCGCGCCACCGGCGTCCAGCTCGGGCTCGGCATGTCACAGGAGCTGGACTCGAACATGGTCGGCCGCTCCCTGCTGTGGTCGTTCGGATCGTCCATTCAGAACGCCGACGGGCGGGTCACGCTTGACACGCCCGAGTCCGTGGCGGCGGTGGAGTTTATGACCCAGCTGTACCGCCAGGCCATGACCGACGAGGTCTTCTCGTGGATTCCCACATCCAACAACCAGGGGCTGGTCGCCGGCCGGCTGTCCTACATCAGCAACTCGATCTCCGCCTGGCGTACCGCGCAGCGCTCCACCCCGGCGATCGCGGCCGACATCGACTTCGTGCCGGCACTCGCGGGCCCGGCGGGCGCCACAGCCGCGCACCACCTCGTGCACAACTGGGTCATCCCGAAGTACGCCACCGGGGCCGCCGCCGGACAGGAGTTCCTGTTGCACTACACCGCGAACTTCGCCGCCGCCACCTACTCGTCGATGCTGTACGACCTGTGCGCCTGGCCCAGCCGTACCCCGGAGCTCGCGACCTGGCTGCGGCGCGACCCGTTCCGCGCCGACCCGCCCGGCAAGCTCGGGCTGCTTGCCGACGCCGACCGGTGGAGCGCCGACCTGGGCCATCCAGGTACCGCCAACGCCGCCGTCGGTGAGGTCGCCAGTAGCTTCGTCATCCCCGACATGTTCGCCCGCGCGGCGCGCGGCGAGGTCAGCGCGGCGGTCGCGGTCGCCGACGCCGCGGCGCAGGTCCGGTCCATCTACGCCAAATGGCGGGCCCGGGGGCTGGTGGCCTGATGGGACACCACACATTTCCGCCGCGCGCGCGCCGCGGCCGCGACCGCGCCCGCGATCGCGCATTGGCGTCGCTGTTCGTCGTCCCGACCGTCGCCTACGTCGCCGCCCTGGTCCTCGGGCCGATGGTCCTGGCCGTCGCGTTCGCCGTGTCGGACGTGACCGTCGCCGACCCGACCTTCGACTGGGCCGGCCTGGCCGGCATCGAACGCGTGCTGGCCGACCCGGTGTTCTGGCGTGCGTTGCTCAACACGTGCGTCATCACGGCGGCGACCACGTCGCTGGCGGTGGTCGGCGGGAACGTGGTGGCCCGGCTGATGCTGGCCCGGGTGCACGGACGCTGGCTGGTGCGGCTGTGCGTGCTGCTGCCCTGGGTCACCCCGGTCACCGTGTCATCGGTCGCGTGGCTGTGGATGCTCGATTCGGTCTACTCGCCGCTGGACTGGGCCGGTCGGCAGCTCGGCCTGCTCGGCGTGGGGGAGAGCGTCAACTGGCTCGGCCGGCCTTCGACGGCCATGGCGTCGGTCGTGGCGGTGCAGGCATGGCGGCTCACCCCGCTCACCGCCGTCATCATCATGGCCGGGCTCGTGTCGATCCCCCGCAACATCTACGAGGCCGCCCGTGTCGACGGCGCAGGCCGCTGGCTGCGGACGCGGTTCATGACGGTACCGCTGACCGCCCCGATCGTCACGATCGCGGGCCTGTTCTGCGCGGTCTTCACCTTCAGCGACATGGCGGTGGTCCGGGTGCTGACCAACGGCGGCCCGACCCACTCCACGGAGGTGCTCGCCACGCTGGCCTTCCGCCGGGGCATCGACGGCGGAGACGTCGGCCAGGGCGCCGCGGTGGCCCTGTTCCTGCTGCCCGTACTGCTGGCCGCGACGCTGACGATCCTCCGCCTGGTGCGCCGGATGGTGGCCCGATGATCCCCACACGGCGCGCCGAGCGGGCGCGGCGGCGGCAACGGCTGAGTGGTGTGGCCGTGCACGCGGCGGCCTACGCGGCCGCGTTGCTGGGCGCCGGCCCGTTCCTGTGGAGCATGATCACCGCAGTGAAGCTCAACCGGGACCTGTACGACCCGGCGCACAGTCCATTGTGGTTCAACGCCCCGCCGACCGCAGACCACCTCGCGTACCTGTGGCGGCACACGGCCTTCCCGACGTTCGCCTGGAACACACTGTGGATCGGCGCGGCGGTGGTCGTGGCCACCCTCCTGCTCGCCACGCCGGCCGGTTACGCGCTGGCGCGGCTGCGGCGGCCGTGGGCCGGCCGGCTCGGTATGGCGATCTTCCTCTGCTACCTCGTCCCGCCGAGCGTGCTGTTCCTGCCGCTGTCGCGGCTCGTCGCCGCCACCGGCCTGCAGGACTCGGACTGGGCCCTGGTGCTGGTCTACCCGACGCTGACCGTCCCGGTGTCGGTCTGGCTGATGATGGGCTTCTTCAGCGCCATCCCGCCGCAGGTCGAGGAGCAGGCACTGGTCGACGGCTGCACCCGGTTCGCCGCCTTCCGCCAGGTCGCGCTGCCGCTGGCGGTGCCCGGGGTGGTCGCGGTCGTGGTGCTCAGCTTCGTCCTGTGCGCGAGCGAGTACCTGTACGCGATCGCGTTCGTGTCTCCCACCGCCGGGAAGGTCGTCTCGACCGGGATCCCCACCGAGCTGATCCGCGGCGACCTGTTCTACTGGCAGTCCCTGCAGGGTGCCGTCGTGCTGGTCGCGGTGCCCGTCGCGGTGGTCTTCAACCTGTTGCTCAAGCGGTTCGTCGCGGGGTTCACCGCGGGCGCGGTGACCGTGGCCTGACCAGGGCGGAAAACGTCGGCCATGGCGGCTACGGCGGCGGCCCGATGCCGGTCCTCGGCGCCTCGGTGCTGCTTCCCGGCCGGTCGTCGAAGATGATGTGGATGTTGACGTCAGCGCGGCTGAGCGCCCACAGGCCGATGATGTCGGCCAGCGCGAAGATCACCACGGCGACGATCGCCAACACGATCCGCCGCCGGCGTTCCCGGCGCCTCCAGTCGGCCAGGGCGGCCGGGTAGCGGTTCGACGCGCCGTGGACCGAGATGGCGAGCGCGTCGAACACGTCACGGAGCTGTTCCTCGGCGACACCCGAGCCCGCGGCCGAACCGGTTCCGGGTGCCTGACCTGGTCCTTGGCCGGACGGAATGCCACTCATCTCCGCTCCTCCAGTAACCGCGTGAGCGTGGCCATACCTCGCGACGTGTGCGACTTGACCGCGCCGGCCGAGATGCCCATCGCCGCGGCTATCTCCGATTCTCGCAGATCCAGCCAGTACCGCAGGACCAGCGCTTCCCGCTGCCGGGCCGGCAGTTGCTTGATCGCCTCCACCAGGGCGCGCTGGTCGTCGCGCAGCAGGACCTCGGCCTCGGCCGACCCGACCGACTCGATCACCTGCTCCGCGTGCCTGCGCGCCACCTGCAGCCGGCGCACCCGCATCCGCACGAGGTTGCACACGACGGCGCGCACGTAGCTCAGCGCGGCGTCGTGACTGCGTAACCGGTGCCAGCGCCGGTACAACTCGTAGAACGCCTCCGAGACGATGTCCTCGGCCTCGCCCTCCGCTCCGAGCAGCACCGCCAAGCGCAGCAGCGGGGTGTGGTTGGCGTCGAAGAGCCTGGCCAGCGCGGCCTCGCGGTCCAGGTCGGCGAGGTTCACCCCGGTGGGGCCGAGGCTGGCCGGCGCCGGGTCGGCGGCCGGTGCGAGCGGGCGTGACGAGACCTGCTGCGTCATGGGATCACCGCCCCGGTGGCGGTACCGTTGCCGAGCTCGCGGGCCACGCCGAGCCGGTCCAGCGCGGGGGTCAGCGCGGCAGCGACCGCGAGGTTGAGCACCAGCGCGGCGAGCGCGACGTACACGTGCACGCCGGCGAATGAGACGACTGAGGAGAAGCCGCCGGAGGCTAGCAGCACGGTGCCCGCGACCATGCCGACGAGCCAGCCGACGAGCAGCGCGCCGCGGTGCGGCCAGCGGGTGAACAGCCCGAGCGCCACCGTGGGGAAGGTCTGCAGGATCCACACCCCGCCGAGCAGTTGCAGGTTGATCGCGTCCTGGTCCGGCAGGCCGAAGATGAACGCCAGCGCCCCGAACTTCGCCACCAGCGACACCGCGCGGGCGACCTGGGCCTGGTGCTTCGGTGTCGCGGTCGGGTGGAAGTACTCGACGTAGACATTGCGGACGAACAGCGCCGCCGCGCCCACCGACATCACCGCGGCGGGCACCAGCACCGCCACCGCGAGCGCACCGAACACCAGCCCCGCGGCGATCGGTGAGGTCAGCTCCCGCACCATCAGCGGCACAGCCGCCTCGGCGTTGCCGGGCCGGGCCTCGACGCCGGCGGCGAGCGCCGCGACGCCGAGCAGCGCGAAGAGCCCCAGCACCGCGGTCCATGCCGGCAACCCGATGATCGCCTTGCGGAGCTGGTCGCCGCTGGACGCGGCGAAGGACGCGGTGAGCACGTGCGGATACATGAGCAGCGCGAGCGCGGAGCCGAGCGCCAGCGTGGCATAGGCGGTGTAGAGCGAGGGGGTGAGCGTCAAGGAGGTCTCCGGACCGCCGCGTGCGGTGATGGCGTCCTCGGCGGCCCGGAACACCGCCTGCGGCCCGCCGAGCCGGTTGAGCACGAGTACGACGATGCCGACGACGGTGGTGCCGATCAGGACCCCTTTGGCCAGGGAGATGACGGCCGGCGCGCGCAGCCCGCTGCGGTACGTGGCACCGGCCAGCACCGCGAACACCGCCACCAGCGTGAGGTCGCCCGCGATCCCGTCGGTGGGGTAGAGCCCGCCGGCGGCCAGGACCGCGCGGATGCCGAGGAGTTGCAGGGCGATGTACGGCATGGTGGCGAGGATTCCGGTGAGCGCTACCGCGAGCGCGAGCAGCGGTGAGTCGTACCGGTCCCGCACGTAGTCGGCAACGGTGGTGTGGCCGTTGTCCTTCGCCGCCTGCCAGAGCTTCGGCAGGAGCACGAAGGCCAGCGGGTACACGATCACCGTGTATGCGAGGGCGAAGAACCCCAGCGCCCCGATGCCGTACACCAGACCTGGCACCGCGGCGTACGTGTAGGCCGTGTAGATCGTGCCGCCGAGCAGGAACCAGGTGAGCACGGCACCGAACTGCCGCCCCGCCAGCGCCCAGCCGTCGAGTGTGGGCAGTTCGTCGCGTACCCGGAAGCGCCGCGCGGCGATCGCGAGCAGCGACGTGCCGGCGACGACCAACGTGAAGGCAATGGTGCTGGCGGGATCGACCATGTGCACCTCTCAGTCCTCTGTGTGTTGCGCAGGCTCCCGGATCGGTTGACACGAAACAAGAGGCAATCGGGCAGTAAACCGTGCGACATGGGTGCGCAACATTCAGGCATCGTCGACGACTGCTCGGAGGCCGGGATGGCGAGATCGCGAAAGGCAATCAGGGTCGCCGCCTATACCGGCCTGGCACTACCGCTCGTGGCCATCCTCTGGGTCCCGCTGTATGCGCGGACCACGCCCCGGCTGGTAGGGCTGCCCTTCTTCTACTGGTTCCAGTTTGTCTGGATCGTCCTCAGCGTGGCGCTGATGGCAGGCAGTCATCTGCTGCTGAAGCGCGCGGACCGACGGGTCCACGCGCCGGGGACGAATCCGGGCGGACACCCCCACCCTGGAGAACCTGCATGAGCATCTTCACCCCGCATACCCGGGCCCGCCCCGGTCTGCGGCCCATCGTGATCTGGACGGCCGTGTCGATCGTGGGCGCGATCGCCTGGGGGATCATCGCCCTGGCCCGCGGCGAGAACATCTCGGCGATCTGGCTGGTGGTCGCGGCGCTGTGCTCGTATCTGATCGCCTACCGCTTCTACGCGCGGTTCATCGCCCGGCGCGTGCTCAAGGTCGACGACCGGCGCGCCACGCCCGCGGAGCGGCTGGACAACGGCATCGACTACCACGTCACCGACCGCCGCGTGCTCCTGGGCCATCACTTCGCCGCGATCGCGGGCGCCGGGCCGCTGGTCGGGCCGGTCCTGGCGGCGCAGATGGGCTACCTGCCCGGCACCATCTGGATCATCGTCGGTGTCGTCTTCGCCGGGGCCGTGCAGGACATGGTGGTCATGTTCCTGTCCATGCGCCGCGACGGGAAGAGCCTCGGCCAGATGGCCCGGGACGAGATCGGCCGCGTCGGCGGCGTCGCGGCCCTGCTGGCCGTCTTCTCCATCATGATCATCCTGCTCGGTGTCCTTGCGCTCGTCGTCGTCAACGCGCTCGCGAAGTCGCCCTGGGGTACCTTCTCCATCGCCATGACCATCCCGATCGCCCTGTTCATGGGCGTCTACCTGCGGGTACTGCGGCCGGGCCGGGTGGTCGAGACCAGCGTGATCGGCGTCACCCTGCTGGTCCTCGCCATCGCCGCGGGCGGCTGGGTCCAGGACTCGAGCTGGGCAGCCGCGTTCACGCTCAAGCCCGAGACCCTGGTCTTCTGCCTGATCGGGTACGGTTTCCTCGCGTCCGTCCTGCCGGTGTGGATGCTCCTCGCGCCGCGCGACTACCTGTCCACCTTCATGAAAATCGGGACGATCGCGCTGCTCGCGGTCGGCGTGCTGGTCACCGCCCCGGTCCTGCAGAACGAGGCTGTCACCAAGTTCGCCTGGAGCGGCGACGGCCCGGTCTTCGGCGGCGCACTGTTCCCGTTCGTCTTCATCACCATCACCTGCGGGGCGCTGTCCGGCTTCCACGCGCTGATCTCCTCGGGCACCACGCCGAAGATGATCCAGAAGGAGTCGCAGGTCCGGCTCGTCGGCTACGGCGCCATGCTGATGGAGTCGTTCGTCGCGGTCATGGCGATCATCGCCGCGTCGCTGCTGGACCCGGGGCTCTACTACGCGATGAACTCCCCGGGCGGCGTGGTCGGCACGACCTTCCAGAGCGCCGCGACGGCAGTGACCAACATGGGCTTCGTCGTCACGCCGGAGACCCTGCAGGCCACGTCCGCCGCCGTCGGCGAGCCGACGCTGGTGTCGCGCACCGGCGGCGCGCCGACGCTCGCGGTCGGCATCTCCGAGATCTTCTCCGGCTTCCTCGGCGGGGCAGGCCTCAAGGCGTTCTGGTACCACTTCGCGATCATGTTCGAGGCGCTGTTCATCCTGACCACGGTCGACGCGGGGACCCGGGTCGGCCGGTTCATGCTGCAGGACATGCTGGGCAACATCTGGAAGCCGATCGGCCGGGTCAGCTGGCGACCCGGCCTGTGGCTGACCAGCGCGGCCGTCGTCGGCGCATGGGGCTACTTCCTGTACACCGGCGTCACCAACCCACTCGGCGGCATCAACCAGCTCTACCCTCTCTTCGCCGTCGCCAACCAGCTGCTCGCCGCCCTGGCGCTGACCGTCGTCACGGTCATCCTGGTCAAGAGCGGCCGGCTCAAATGGGCCTGGGTCACCGCCATCCCGCTGGCCTGGGTCACGGCCGTGACAATGACCGCCAGCTACCAGAAGATCTTCTCCACCGACCCGAAGATGGGCTTCTTCGCCCAGCGCCAGCGCTTCGCCGACGCACTCGAACAGGGCAAGGTGCTCGCACCCGCCAAGAACCTCGACCAGATGCAACAGGTCGTCACCAACTCGACCGTCCAGCTCGTACTGTCGGCGCTCTTCGCGGTCCTGATCATCATCGTGATCGTCGACGGAGCTCGGGTATGCCTTCGAGCGGTCATCCAGGGTCGCGAACTGCCGACCACGGAGTCGCCATTCGTGGAATCGGCGATCGTCGCTCCGGCCGGTCTCTTCGCCACAGCGGACGAACGGCGGGAGCTCGTCGGCGCCGCCGCGTCCGGTGCCGGCGACGGGTCCGGAAGTAGTCGCGGAGACAGTGACCGATGAGCGCACGTGAGCTGCTGGCGCGGCTCTGGTGGTACCTGCGGGAAGTGGTCGGCGAGACCAGCTATGACCACTACGTCGCACACCACCGAGCGCACCACACGGCCGGATCCCCGTTGACCAGACGGGAGTTCGAGTGCATGAGGAGCGCCACGTCCGTTCGCTGCTGCTGAGGTAGGGACCGCCGGCCGGTCAGGTCTGCACAGACCTGGCCGGCCGGCTTGGCGCCGGCGCGAGCGACAAGCGCCGCTCAGCTGGCGTTCATCCCGACCGGGTGGGTTGCCCCCTCCGCCCGCGATGGTCTGCTCGGACTTGCTGGCGATCGGCCATAGCGCATCGTGCTTGGCGGCTCGCGATCTTCTCACACGCACGTTCATCCAGTGACGTTGCGCGTATCCATGTCCGGTCGGGCCCGGGCGCATCGAAAGAGGGGCAACATGCAACGCAGGAATCCGACTTCCGCGTCGGCCGCGCCGAGTTCGTCCGGATCCGCCATAGCGGTGCCGGCGGTGTAGTGCAGCGCGATGGCCAACGAGACGCAACGCAAGACGTACCGCATCGGTCGCGCCGCAGTACCAGCCCAGAAGGCTGCCGTTCCGGAACAGCGCGGCAGCGCCGACGACAGCCTGCCGGTCAAGCCGAAGCGGCGGCACCGTCGGCGACTGATGCTGATCGTGATCGGCTCGACGATCGCCCTGCTCCTCGGTCTCGTCGCCGCCGGGACGTACCTGTACTACAGGAGCATCGATTCGAACATCCGGCGCACCGACGCATTCGGTACAACTGGCCAGAGTCATGCCGAGCAGGCGCAACAGGAAGCGATCCGACCACAGGTCGAGGTCGTCGGCGCCAAGAACTTCCTGCTCCTGGGCAGCGACTCGCGCGATCTCGACGACCCGGACCGCAGGGGCAGCGCGGGAGCGGGGCGCACGGACGCGATCATCCTGCTGCACGTCGATGCCAACCACGGCAAGGCGTACCTGATCTCGTTGCCGCGTGACCTGTACGTGCACATTCCGCCAAGTCCGACCAACCCGCGTCAGGGCAACAGGGACGCGAAGATCAATGCGGCGTTCGCGTGGGGCGGCGTGCCGCTCGCGGTGCGCGCTGTGGAGGCGTACACGTCGGTGCGCATCGACCACGTCGTCCTGGTCGACTTCGCCGGGTTTCAGCAGGTGACCGACGCGCTCGGCGGCGTCGACCTGAACAACGACTGCGCGTTCACGTCGATCGCCGAGCCCTACCGGCACTTCCCCGAGGGCGTGAACCACCTCAACGGCGCGGCGGCGCTGGACTACGTACGCCAGCGCCAGCAGTTCCCGGACAGCGACTTCACCCGGATGCGCCACCAGCGGGAGTTCCTCAAGGCGTTGCTGGACAAAGCGATCAGTACCGACACGTTGCGAAATCCGATCAAGCTCAACGCGTTTCTCAAGTCGGTGGCGAAGGCGATCACCGTCGACAAGGAGTTCTCCCTCGCCGACACGGCGTTCGCGTTCCGCAATCTCAGTAGCAGCGATCTGACCATGCTGGTCAGCCCGATCCGCGGGCCGGCGATGGTGAACAAGGAGAGCGTGCTGATGCCCGATCCGACCCGGGCGAAGGCGCTCTTCGACGCCGTCGCCAAAGACACGGTCGCCGACTGGATCGCACAGAACCCGCAGGCCACCACCACGACCACGACCGGGGGATGTCCTGGACGATAGTGGACCCGGCCCGCACGGCGGCCCCCCGCGTCGAGCCGGTCGACGGCGCTGGGGAGCCGCCGGCCGCATGTGTGGCGGACTTCGCGTCCGCCGGGCCTGGCCACCCGGGGGCGTCAATGATTGACTCGACCTGCGTGAACACCCGTTCACCGCGGTTGCGGGTTGAGGAGTGTTTGTGGACCGGCCCATCCCCAGCTCGGACGGCAACGCGGCCGGGAAGACGCGTGGCGCGGTCGTCCTCGGTACCTTGGCGATGTGTGGCACCGCCGTGTCGCTGCAGCAGACGCTCGTGCTGCCGGTGCTGCCGGACTTCCCTCGGCTGCTGAACACGACGGTCGACAACGCGTCCTGGCTGGTCACCGCGACACTGCTGGCCGGGGCGGTCGCGACACCGACACTGTCGCGGCTGGCCGACATGTTCGGCAAGAAGCGCATGATGCTGGTGGCGCTGGCCGTCACGGTCGTCGGCTCCCTGCTCGGCGCGGTCAGCCAGGCCCTGCCGCTCATCATCGCCGGCCGGGCCCTGCAGGGCGTCGGCGTCGCGCTCATCCCGATCGGGATCGCCATCATGCGCGACGAGCTGCCGCGCGAGCAGCTCCCGCTCGGCGTGTCGGTGATGAGCGCGACGCTCGCCATCGGCGCCGGGGCCGGGCTGCCGCTGTCCGGGCTGATCGTCGAGCACATGGACTGGCACGCGGTGTTCTGGGTCAGCGTCGCCGTCGGCGCCGCACTGTTCGTGGCGGTGGCGCTGGTCGTCCCGGAGTCGCCCCTGCGTACCCGCGGATCGTTCGACTACCTCGGAGCCGCGCTGCTGTCGGCCGCGGTGACGGCGCTGCTGCTCACGCTGTCGAAAGGCTCCCACTGGGGCTGGCTGTCCTACCGGACCGTCCTGCTGGCCCTGGCCGGTCTGGCCCTGGTGGCGGTGTGGCTGCCCGTCGAACTGCGCGTGCGCAGCCCCCTCGTCGACGTGCGCGTCGCCGCGCGACCGGCGGTGCTCCTGGTCAACACCGGCTCCGTCCTGACCGGCTTCGCGATGTTCGCCAACATGCTCGGTTCGACCCAGTTGCTGCAACAGCCGACGAAGACCGGCTACGGGCTGGGCCTGGACGTCCTCCACGCCGGGCTGTGGATGGCGCCGAGCGCGCTTGTCTTCGGCGCGATGGCGCCCGCGTCGGCGTCGATCACCCGTCGGTTCGGCGCGCAGACGACCCTGCTGGCCGGCGCCTTCACCATGGCCGCGGCGTACGTCGCCCGCGTCTTCCTCAGCCACGAGCTGTGGCAGATCGTGGCCGGCTCGATGCTCGTCGGTGTCGGCACGTCGATGACCTACGCCGCGATGCCGAGCCTGATCATGCGTGCCGTCCCCGCGACCGAGACCGCGTCGGCGAACGGCTTCAACACGCTGCTGCGCTCCATCGGCACGTCCACCTCGAGCGCCGCCTTGGCCGCGGTCACCACGACCGTGGTGATGCACATCGACGGTGGGGTGTTCCCCGGTTTCGGCGCGTTCGCCACCATGTTCTGGATCGCGGCCGGGGCGTCGATCGTGGCCGGGCTGCTCACGCTGCCGCTGTTCTGGATGGCGGAACAGCCCCTCGACCACGCGGCCACCGAGGACCACAGCCACGACTCCGTTGTGCGGGGGCAGGTAGTCGGCGGCGGCGGCAACCCCGTCCGCAACGCCGTGGTCACCCTGCTCACGCCGGCCGGTCAGCCGGTCGACTGGAGCCAGGCCGACGTGTCCGGGCGCTTCTCGCTCGCGATTCCCTGCGCCGGGCCCTACCTCGTCGTGACCGCCGCCGAAGGGTTGGCGCCGCAGTCGCGGCTGGCCGACCTGCAGGCCGGGCAGGACCTCGAACCCGTGGTCCTCAACGACCGGCTCACCCTGGCCGGCGAGGTCTCCGACGGCCAGGGCCCGGTCGGCGGCGCGACGGTGGCGCTGACCCGGCTCAGCGGCGAGGTGGTGAAGGCGACCCAGACCGCCGGCGACGGGCGGTACGAGATGCCGCTGCCGTCGAGCGGGCGCTACGTTCTGACCGTGGTGACACCGTGGGCCACGACTGAGGCGCGGGCCGTGACAGTCTGGGACGCCGAGCGCGTGGTCGACGTCCGGCTGCGGACCGGTCGCGACACGGGATCGGTCCGTCCTTCCCAGGCTCGCCGGGGAGCCACCGATGCGGTACCCCGGGAAGGTGTCCGATGAGCCACGACGCGGCACCGGGAACGTCCCGCCAGGCCATTCTCGCCGCAGCCGCCGAGCTGTTCGCCGAACGCGGCTACGACCAGGTCACCATCCGCGACATCGCCGCGCGCGCCGCACTGTCCCCCGCCATGGTCATGAAGTGCGGCGGGAGCAAACACGAACTGTTCCTGCAGTCCGCGAGGATCATTCCGCCGCCGCTGCCCGACGTCCCCCGGTCCGAGCTCGGCCCGCGGCTCGTCGAGGAGCTCCTCAGCCGGTCACAGCGCGAAGCCGTCGAACCGCTCGCCCGCGCGCTGGTCCTGCGCCTGTCCGCACCCGACCCCGACAGCGTCCGCCAGCAGTTCATCGCCGGCTACCTCGAACCCCTCACCGAGCGCCTCGGTGGTGACGCCGACGCCCGCCTCCGGGCGGAACTGGTCGTGGCCGCGCTGACCGGCCTCGCCGCCGCCATCCGGGTCTTCGACACCCCGGCGGTGGGTGCGAGGCCGGACGAGGTCGTCCGCCGGTACGGCGCAGCCGTCCAGCAGCTCATCGACCGTTGACCCGCCGTGGCGCGCGGAGTGCGCGCCACGGCCTCGGTTTTGCAGGAGTGCCTATCCTCGGCGGCGTGCGCCGCTTCGCTGTCCGGGACCGCATCGCAGGGCTCGATCCGGTGCACGACTACGCCGAGATCACCCGGCTGCTGATGTTCCACGAGTTCCCCTGGGACGTGCGGATGGCCGGTCGGCTGATGATCTGGCACCTGTACGCCAACCCGCCCGTCGCCGCGGTCGTCGGCAGCACCGATGCGCTGTTCACCCGGGCCGAGGTCACCTCGCTGACGTTCGGCGACCTGGTCGAGCACGGCTTCGACGCGCCGCTCGGACGCGACATCCTGCGGTTCGTCAACCGCAGCCACCGCGGCACTCCGGTGACCGCCGCGGACAACGGGTTCGCGCTCGCCGCGCTGGCTGTGACGCTGGTGCGCTGGCTCGACCGGTACGGCTGGCGGCCGGCCACCGACGGGGAACGGACGGCGCTGGTCATGTTCTACGCCGAGTTGGGCCGCCGCATCGGCGTGCGGAACCTGCCCCGCACGTACGACGCGCTGGCCGCCTACCTCGCTGGCTGCGAGGCCGGGTTCGCACCGACCGACGCAGGGCGGCTGTGCAGCGAGCGGACCCTGGCCATGGCGCGCGGCCGGGTACCTTCGCTGCTCCGCCCGCTGGTGCGGCCCGTCGTCGCGGCGCTGCTCGACCCCGGCGTACGCACCGCGACGGGAGTGCCCACGCCGGCCGCCGCGGTGACCTTCGCCGTGTCGATGGTGCTGCGGCTGCGGCGCCGCGTCGTGCGCCTGCTCCCGCCACGGCTCACGCCGACGACACCGCGGACCCGGCGCGGCCTGCGACATGACATGGTCCGGCCCGCCGCACCGGCTCCCTAGTCAGGCCTGGATCACCATGCCCGGATCGAGCGCGAGTTCCACGAGCGCCTCGACGGTGAGCGGCAGTTGCGGTCGTTGCGGTGCGCCGATCTGTCCCTCGACCGACCCTTCGGCCCAGTTCCGTACGTCGATGGTGATCTCGGTGCCGTCGGGCTTGGTGACGTCGATCCGGGCGATCTTCGAGCCGTTCTCGTCGTGGAAGCGGGGCGTGATGAGCAGGATCTCGCCGTTGGGGCCGGTCTCGGCGTGGCAGCCGGCGGGCACGAACTCGGGGATGCACGAGGTCTGGGGCCGGGGCGAGCCGCTCTTGAAGGTCGCGGTCAGCTGCCTGCGGATGTACACGATGACGTTGCCGGTGCCGGCGGCGTCGCGGATGTTCGGGCCGACGATGAAGCCGTTGGCGTACGTGTCGGGCGGCAGGTCGTCGGGCGGATACGGCACGACCTCGAACGGGTTGGTCGCCTTGCCGTTGACCGGGCTGTCGAGGAACGTGACGCCGGGCGGCAGCAGCGAGCGCAGCTTCGCCTCCACCACCGTCGTCAGGCGAGCCGCCTCCCGTGCGTTCCATTGATCCGCCGTCAACGTCGGGGTGGTGGCGATGACCGAAGGCGGCGCCACAGACGGCGGGGCGGCGACATCGGTGGCTGGCTTGCCACCTCCACCGACCACTGCGGCTGCCGTGACCGCCGCGATGACGCCCGATGCGACGGTGCCGGCGCCGAACACCAGCCGGCGGCGCCGGCGGCGTTCGCGCGCGACGATCGCCTGGAAGTCGACGCTCGACGGAGGACCGGGTTCGGCCGAGATCGCTTCGTCGAAGATGCTGCGGTACGTCATGGAGTCTCCTTCAGCATGTGGTCGGAGGCGGCGAGGAGGCGCAGCGCGTCGAGCGCCTTCGAGGTCTGGCTCTTCACCGTGCCGGGGCTGATGCCCAGGATCTCCGCGGTCTCGTCGATCGACAGGTCGCAGTAGAAGCGCAGCACGACGGCGGCGCGGCGCCGGATCGGCAGCCGTTCGAGCAGCTCGAACAGCGTGAGCCGGTCGGTCACGCTGACCTCGGCACCGGGCTGCACCGGCTCGGCCGGCAAGGTCTCGACCGCGTGCTCGCGCCGCCACGGGCGGCGCCGCTCGTCGAGCCAGGCGTTGGTGAGCACACCGCGCACGTACGCGTTGACGTTCTCGGCCGCGCTGACCCGGCGCCAATGCCGGTACAGCTTGCCGAACGTGATCGACACCAGATCGTCGGCGGTGTGCCAGTCGCGGCAGAGCAGGTACGCCGTGCGGCGCAGCGGCTCCAGCTGGGCCGTCACGAATGCCTGGTACTCCGCTTCCTGGTCAGCGTTCACACATGGCCTCCTCGATGTTCGTACTCAGGGGACGGAGGCCCGCGGTGGAAAGGTTGCCTCGCTCGTACCGTATAGTGAAGCCACTGCACCATGTATGAGGCTCACGAAATCATGGGCGACCAGGTCGAACGCGAACGAGCACTCGGGCTTGTCCTTGAGCTCGTCGTGCTGCTCGAGCAGGACATGAGCAAGCGGCTCGAGCAGGACCACCTCAGTTCCGGACGGACCGCGGTGCTCTGGGTGATCCGCGAGCGTGGCCCGATCACCCAGCGGGAGCTGGCCGAAGCCCGCAACGTCACGCCGCGGAACATCACCGGACTCGTCGACGGGCTCGAAACGGCCGGACTCGTGCGGCGAACGCCGCACCCGACCGATCGGCGGGCCACGCTCGTCGAGCTCACCGCCGCCGGGACCGCCGTCGTCGAGCGGCTCGAACAGGAACAACGCGAGTTCACCGACCTGCTCTTCGACGGGATGCCGGAAGCGCAGTTCGAATCGCTCACCCAAGGGTTGGACGAGATCGTCCGCAGGATCAAGGGGGCACTGTGAGCAAGTGGATGGCCTACGAGGGACGAATGTGGATCAGCCTGTACCGCTGGATCCGCCGGACGCCGAGCTCGGGGTACACCTACATCCGGCCGCTGAACGCGGTGCTCTGGGCCTTCATCATCGTGTCCGCGGTCGAGACCGTGGCCCTGCACCTCATCCTGCCGTGGCCCGTGGTGCGGCTCGTTGTCGACGTGTTGTCCGTTTACGGGCTGATCTGGATGTTCGGGGTGCTGGCCGGCTACAAGGTCAATCCGCACAGCATCGACGCCGACGGGATCCGGGTGCGGCATGCGTTCTTCGTCGAGGAGTTCGTGCCGTGGGAGAACGTCAAGAACGTGCGGGCGGGCAAGCGGTACCACTCGGAGAACAAGATGCGGCTCGTTGAGGGGGCAACGACGTCGTTCGTCGTCTCCGGACAGACCAACGTCGAAATCGCCACCGTCGACGAGAAAGTCATCCGGTTCTACGCGGACGAGCCGGATGCGCTTGTAGCAGCGCTCGAGCGCGAGCTTCCTTCACGGCCGCCGTCAACGTCGTGATGTCGTAGGCGCCGTAGTGGCGGCGGCCGTTGATGAAGAACGTCGGGGTGCCGCTCACGCCGCTCAGGTCGGCCGACTCCAGGTCCTGGGCCACGCGC
The DNA here is from genome assembly GCF_022095675.1 of Dactylosporangium sp. AC04546. Lineage (GTDB taxonomy): Bacteria > Actinomycetota > Actinomycetes > Mycobacteriales > Micromonosporaceae > Dactylosporangium. The sequence goes on from NZ_JAHYSG010000046.1 coordinate 79,008, forward strand.
GGCTCGTGGACGTGCCGCATGAGATCTTCGTGGAACCGGTCCGAGTCCAGGCCCAGCTGATCGGCGTAGCGCAGCAGGTCGGCCGGCCGCAGCTCCTCCTGATGAGCCAGCAGAAGGTCGTGCATCGACCAGAACTTGCCCTGCGCGGCGGCCGCCTCCGCCGCCTCGGCAGCCAGCTGCGCCTGTGGATGCACGTCGGTGAGCGGAAGGTGGCGCCACACGTAGCGCAGGTCCGCGTCGGCGAGCAGTTCGCGCACGGCGGGTTCGGCCTGGCCGCAGTACGGGCACTGGAAGTCGCCGTACTCGACGACCGTCACCGTGGCGCTCGCCGCTCCGCGCACGTGATCGCGCTCGTCGTCGACCGCCGGGATCAGGTCCACCAGCTGCTCCACGTCGCCCAGGAGTGCTCGGGCGCGGCGGGGTTTCGGCAGGAGCGCCGTGATGCGGTACACCAGCCACGTCAACGTCGACGCGAGCACCGCGGCCGTCAGGACGCCGATCTTGGCCTCGGCGAGCGCGTCCGGCCGGTCCTCGAACGCGAGGCTCGCGATCAGCAGGGCGACTGTGAACCCGATCCCGGCGATGGTGCCGCTGCCCAGCACGCCGGCCCAGCCGACGGCGGGGCGCACCCGGCCGCCAGACATCGCCGAGACCAGCCAGGACGTGCCGGCGACAGCGACCGGCTTGCCGAGGACATAGCCGGCGACGATTCCCAGGGTGACCGGCGAGGTGGCCGCGCGGGCGAGGAACGGTCCATTGATGGCGATGCCGGCGTTGGCCAGTCCGAACAGCGGGACGATCAGGTAGCTGCTCCACGGGTGCCACAGGCGCTGAAGGCGGTCGTTCGGCGACAGCGTCAGGGTGAGGCCCAGGCTGGCGGTGCGGGCCAGCTCCGCGGTCGGCTGCTCGCGGAACAGCTTGAACAGGCCGCTCGCGGCTTCGAGCGCGTTGCGCGCGGGCGTGTACGCGGTGGCGGTCAGGCCCATCGCCAGCCCGGCCACGACGGGATCGACGCCGCTCTCCGTCAGGCACAGCCAGAGCAGGATGCCGAGCGCGGCGTACGCCGACGCGCGCCGCACGCTCAGCGCGCGCAGCGCCAGGACCGCGGCGAAAACGGCGATCGCGAGCAGCAGGGGCGTGAGCGAGATGTCCTCGGAGTACGCCACGGCGATGATGACCAGCGCTATCAGGTCATCGACGACGAACACCGTCAGGAGGAACACGCGGACCTGGTCGGGCACGCCACGACCGAGCAGCGCGAGCAGGCCGAGCGCGAGCGCGGTGTCGGTGGACATGGCGACGCCCCAGCCCACGAGGCCGTCGCCGCCGGCGTTGACCGCCAGGTAGACGCTCACCGGGATGATCATCCCGAAGACCCCGGCGAGCGCCGGGAGCAGGAAGCGGCGGCGGTCGCGCAGGTCGCCCAGGTCGAACTCGCGCCGCGCCTCCAGGCCGACGACCAGGAAGAACAGTGTCATCAGGCCGCTGTTGACCCAGGTGCGGAGGTCGAGCGCGAGCTCCATCCGGCCGAGCCGGACGCTGAGTTGGGTGCTCCAGAATTGGTTGTACGAGCTGAGGTCGACGTTCGCCCACACCAGCGCGGCGACGATCGCCGTCACGAGCACTCCGGCGCTGCCGGCCTCGGTGCGCACAAACGCGCGCAGCGGCGCGGTCACGTCGCGCCGCCACAGGGTGGTGCGTCCAGTCGCCCCGTCGGCCACAGCGGCCCAGCCTATGCCGCGGCCGACGGGACCACCGGGCGTTCCCGATCACACCGCGAGTGAGATCGGATCGCGCATGAGGTCAGCCGGCGAGCGAGTCGGATCGTGAGCGAGATCGGCGCGTGAGCGAGATCGGCGCGTGAGCGAGATCGGCGCGTGAGCGAGATCGGCGCGTGAGCGAGATCGGCGCGTGAGCGAGATCGGCGCGTGAGCGAGATCGGCGCGTGAGCGAGATCGGCGCGTGAGCCAGGTCGGCTCGCGAGCTGGTCAGCCCCCGCGAGCTGAGTCAGCCCGCCAGCGAGGTCGGCCCGCGAGCCAAGTCAGCCCCGCCAGCGAAGTCAGGCCGCCGGCAGAGATCAGGCCGTCGGCGAGGTCAGGCCGCGAGCGAGATCAGGTCGCGGCAGGCCTGCTCGGCGCGCCGGCACATCTCGGCGCAGATCCGGCAGTGCTGGTGCATGGCGGCGTGCTTGGTGCACTCGTCCGCGCAGGCCCGGCAGGCGGCGGCGCACGCCTCGAGCTGCGCCCGGATGACGGTGACGTCCGCGCCCGTGTGCCTGGTGAGCATTCGCGCGGTGACGGCGCACACGTCGGCGCAGTCGAGATCGAGCCGGATGCATTTCGCCAAGCGCTCGATCATCTCCTCACTGAGACACGCGTCCGCGCACGCGGTGCACGTTTGGCCGCAGTTGGCGATGACGTCGATCGCGGTCGCGAGCGCGCTGCGGTCGAAGAAGATCGGCTGTGGATACGTTTCGATCATCGGCATGGTCGTCGTCATGGCGGTTCGCCTACCCGGCTTCGGTGTCCGTAAGCGGCTGGTAAGGGTCCGGCATCTGGCCACCCGGCCGAGCGATCGGTTCACTCGAAGGCATGAGACGTCGTGCGCTGATCGGAACCGCGGTCGTGCTCGCGGTGGTGCTGGCATTCGGGTTGTACTGGTTCGCGCCGTGGCGCCTGCTGACGAACACGACCATCGACGATGCCCTGACATCGGTGCCCGCCACTTCCGAGGCCCCGAGTAGGCCTACGAGCGGGGCCGCGAGCGGAGCCGCGAGCGGGGCCACCGGCACGGCCGCGGCCGAGGCGGTGCTGGTCGCCGAGGGGGCATTTGTCACGCATGAGCACCGGACGAGCGGTACCGCCCGCATCATCCGCCTCCCGGACGGCACCCACCGCCTGGAGATCGCCGGCCTCGACACCTCCGACGGCCCCGACCTGCGCGTCTGGCTGACCGACCAGCCGGTCACCGAGGGCCGCGACGGATGGACGGTGTTCGACGACGGCCAATGGCTGGAACTGGGCAAGCTCAAGGGCAACCGCGGCGACCAGACGTACGCGATCCCCGCCTCGGCCGACGTCCAGCGGTACAAGAGCGTCAGCATCTGGTGCAAACGCTTCGCGGTGTCGTTCGGCGCGGCCCCGCTGGCGACCTGAGAACCGAACCGCACCCGCGAAGCTCTCGTGGATGCGCGTGCCGGTGACGATGCTGGCCGCGTGGTTTCGCTGCGGTTGCACCCCGTGTGGGGCAGAGTGATCGGATCGTTGCGTCGCGACGCGCTGCGCACGATGCGCCTGGTGTTCCTGGTGGCGCTCGTGGCGATCATCCTGGCCGCGATGGTCCAGGTCGGCACGCTCGACCGTCCGCCAGCGACGATCGCCAACGCGTGCGCCGCGCTCGCGCTGGTGACGGTGGTGCGGGCGGTCGAGTACGCGCGGCGGCGGCCGATGCCGCTGTGGGTCGACGCCGTCGAGGTGCTCGCGATGCTCGCCGTCGCGGTCGGGCTGGCGGACGTCCGCACGCTGCTCGGCCCGATCTTCATCCTGGTGCTGTACCGCGCGGCGACCAGCCCCGCCAGCCGCACGGCGCTGCTGGCGGTGGGCTACTTCGCGATGCTGTTCGCCGCCGCCGTCATCGAGCCGCGCATCACGATCTTCCCGGGCACACTGGGGATGCTCGCCGTCGTCACCGTGATGATTTCGTGCATGCGCATGCTCGTTCTGCGCGTTCAGGAGCAGCATCGCTCACAGCGCGCGCTGCTCGACGCGGTACTGCAACGGCTGCCCTTTCCGGTCGTGGTCACCGACCCGGCCGGCGCCGTCATGATGGCCAACCCGGCCGCCGGCGACCTGCTCGGCTGGTCGCCCGGCTCCGGCACCCGCCTCGGCGACCTGCGCTTCACCGCCCGCGACGGCCGCCCGGTCGACCTGGCCGCCGTGTCGAGAACCGCCGTGTCGGGAGCAGCCGTGTCCGGAGCGGCCGTGTCGGGAGCCGCCGTTTCCGGAGCGGCCGGGGCCGGTGCTGAGGCATCGGCGCTGGAGGTCAAGCTCCTGCGCCCCGACGGCACCAGCAGCGACATCCTGATCGAGACGGTACCGATGGGAGCCGAGGCCGACGGCGCCGGCACAGTGTTCGCGCTGCTCGACGTGAGCGCGCAACGGCTGTACGAGGAGTCCCTGCACCACGCCGCGTACCACGACGCACTCACCGGCCTGCCGAACCGCGCAATGCTCTGGCAACATCTGAACGCTTCGGTCGAGCCGTACGCGGTCGTGCTCGTCGACCTCGACGACTTCAAGGCGATCAACGACACCCACGGCCACCGCATCGGCGACGAGCTGCTGGCCGCCGTCGGCCAGCGCCTGCGCGCCGCCGCCCACGGCCGCGCCGTCGTGGCAAGGCTGGGCGGCGACGAGTTCGCGGTGCTGTGCCCGGGCGCCGACCGCGCGGCGACGGAACGCTCGGCGTCCGCCCTGCGCGCGGCGTTCGACCGCCCGTTCGACCTGTCCGGCAAGCGCGTCGTGGTGCGCGGCAGCGTCGGCTACGGCCATTCCATGGACGCGACCGAGCCGGATGAGGTGATGGCTGCAGCGGACGCCGAGATGTACCGCGCCAAGCCGGACCGGGTGGGGCAGACGGGACTTGAACCCGCGACCGGCGTCTTATAAGGACGCTGCTCTCACCGTCTGAGCTACTGCCCCTGGGAAAAGGGGCTGCGTATGCAGGTGGGCGACATGACGACTCCTCGTAATCTGGCGGAAGTCTATCCGTTTGGTCGCGGCCGCTACCGTGAGGCCGGACGGCGGCTGACGGGAGACGACACCGTGAACATCCGCGAGAACCTCGTGCACTGGATGAGCGAGACCGGTGACCGGGCGAAGGCGCGGGACCTCTACGCCGAGGTGCTCGCGGTCCGGGAGCGGGTCCGGGGCACCGATCATCCGCAGACCGTGAGCACCCGCACCGACCTCGCGTTCGCCGCGGCGGAGACCGGCGACATGGGGCGAGCGCGGGACGAGTACGCGGTGCTGGCCCCGTCGCTCGAGCGGACCCTGGGCCTCCGCCACCCGGAGACGGTGGCCGCCCGCGAGAACCTCGCCTACTGCACGCGGGCCGCCGCTCCGGCGAAGCGACGGTTCCCATGGTGAGCGTTGTGCACACTTCGTCGTTGACGATGCAGCAGTACCGCCGGATCCGCGAACTGCTCGAAACAGCGTTCGGCGGCAGGTTCGGCGACGACGACCTGGAGCATGCGCTCGGCGGGCTGCACGTGCTAATCGAGGAGCACGGCGCGCTCGTCGGGCACGGGGCCGTCGTGCAGCGTCGGCTGTTCCACCAGGGCCGGGCGCTGCGCGCCGGCTACGTCGAGGCGGTCGCCGCGCACCCGCCAGGCAAGGGCCACGGTGCGCGGGTCATGCACGAGGTTGAGCGAATCGTCCGCGGCGCGTACACGATCGGCGCGCTGTCGGCGTCCGAGGGCGCTGGCGAGTTCTACCGCAGGCGCGGGTGGGTCCGCTGGGAGGGGCCGACCGCGGTCCTGGCTCCCGGCGGGCTCACCCGCACCCCCGACGACGATGACAGCACCTACGTGCTGCCGATCGACGCCGACGTCGACATCACGCAGCTGATCGCGTGCGACTGGCGCGACGGCGACGTCTGGTAGGTCACTCGTTGCGCGCCGTCTCCGGGCCGGTGATGCGTCGCAGCAGCGGCAGCGTCGTGCCGATGATCGCCAGCGACACCACCAGCCCGCCCGCGACCATCGCGTAGAACGACGGCGGCGGGGCCAGCAGGGTGTAGTCGAGCTGCGCGCGCAGGAACAGGTGCGCCGCCAGCAGGCCCATGCCGATCGCGATCGCGGCCACCAGGAAGAGCGGCACGACGGCCTCCAGCGCCACCACGCCACGCAGGGTGTTCAGCTGTACCCCGGTGAGCCGCAACAGGCTGAACGGACGCTTCCGATCGCTCAGCCCACCGGCCACGCTCACCGCCAGGCTGCACCCCGCGATCGGCAGGCTGCACAGCATGATGACGTTCGCGAGCTGCTGGAACTGCACGAGCAGCCGCGCCGAGTCGGCCTCCCACTCGCCGACCGAGGACGAGAACCGGTACGTCGCCGGGAATGCGCGGATGAGCATCGTGCGCGCGCGTTCGAACGCCGCCTGGTCGGCGGTGTTGACGACCACGGACAGGACCGGCAGGCGGTTCAGGTCGGCGGCGGACTCGGGCGCGGCCTCCCAGCCGAGCGAGTCCCGCGGGTTGAACGACCGTGGCCCGACCAGGTCCGGCCACACCGACCCGACCGCGGCGCCCGGCGCGCACGCACCGTACACCCGCAGGCGATCCAGCTCGGCGCAGTCGACGAGACCGATCGGACCGCGCCGGTCCGGCCCCTGGCGCACCAGCGTGACGCTGGTGACCCCGGGGATGTTCGCCAGGCCGGCCGGGATGTCGGCGGCCGTCGGCTGCGGGCCGTCCTCGGGCCAGAACGTCTGCGACAGCGACGTCGCCGCCACCGAGTCGGCGCGGGGCTCGCCGCGGTTCGCGACGTACGTGGTGATCGCTCCCGTCGCCGCCGCGGTGATGAACAGGGCCACGATCAGGCCGCTCACCGAGCGGAACCCCGCCTTCGGGTTGTCGGCCAGCCGGCGCCCGGCGATGAGCGCGGCGGGGCGGTGGGCCCGGCCGGCGAGCACCCGCGCGCCGAGCATGGTGAGCCACGGCCCGGCCAGCACCAGCCCGATCAGGATCAGCACGAAGCCGGTGAGGTACGCCAGGATCTGCTGGTTCGACGTGTCCGGCCGCCGGCCGATGAACCAGGCCAGCTCGGCGACCCCGGCGACGAGCGGGACCAGCCGCCAGGCGCCGGGCGGCTTCGGGGTGACCCGGCGGCTCACGCCGAGCGGGGAGATCTGCACGCGGCGCAGCGCCAGCCAGGTCGCCACCACCGCGCCGGCGGGGATACCGAGCGCGACGAGCAGCACGTCGGGCAGGGTCAGCGTCAGGTCGCCGAGGAAGAACCGCTCGCCGGTGAACGGGACCAGCGCGAGGGCCGGCCGGACCGCGGCGAACAGCAGGAAGCCGGCGGCCGTGCCGATGAGCGCGGCGATCGTCGACTCCACGGCCGAGATGTGCGCGATCTGCCGCGGGGTGGCGCCGATCAGGCGCATCGCGGCGAAGCGCTGCTCGCGGCGGGTGGCGGCCAGGCGCGTCGCGGTACCGATGAACATGAGCACCGGGAACAGCAGCGCGGCGGCCACGACCGAGAGGATGAGCGTCATGCCGTCCTGGTTGATGCCGACGATGCAGCGGGTGCAGTCGCTCGGGTCGGTGGTCATGATCTGGTTGACCTTCACCGCGCCGAGCTCCTCCAGCGTCGCCGCCGGCCGGCCGATGACGATGATGAGCGAGTCGGGGGAGGGCAGCGCCGCGTCGCCGATGACACCGGCCCGCCGGCCGGGGAAGCGGTCGCCCAGCTCGGCGGCGGGTGTCGAGTCCAGCAGCTCGGCCAGCGCGGGGGAGACGTAGTACTCGCCGTCGGCCGGCAGGTGCGGGATTCCCGGCGGTACCGGCGAATCGGCGGCCAGACCGGCGACCTCGATCCGGCCGATGGACTCGCCGCGGTAGTAGTCCTTGCGCGCCAGCCACCAGAGCTCGGCGCCGGAGCCCTGCGTGGAGCTGGGCGCGGTCATGGTGTTGAGCCAGGCGTACCGGAGGTTCTGCTCGCCGACGGCGTTCATGCCCGCGAGCGTCGCCAGCAGCATGCCCACGCCGAGCGTGACCGCGGCGGCGATGATGACCAGCCGGGTCGCCGCCTCCTTTCCTCCCGCCAGCGACAACCTGAGCGCGAACTTCGTCATGAGTGCACCAGCGCGTTCACCTTGCCGTCGCGGACGATGACCTGGCGGTCGGCGTACGCGGCGACGCGGGCCTCGTGCGTCACGAGCACGACGGTGGTGCCCTGTTCGCGCGCCGAGGCGACGAGAAGGTCCATGACCTGTTCGCCGGTGAGCGAGTCGAGCGCGCCGGTCGGCTCGTCGGCGAACAGCACGCCGGGCTTCGCGACCAGGCCGCGGGCCAGCGCGACCCGCTGAGCCTGCCCACCGGACAGCTCGCCGGAGCGGCGCCGCTCCAGGCCGGCCAGGCCGAGCCGCTCGAACCAGGGCCGGGCCTCGCGCAGCGCCGCCGGCCGCTTGGCGCCGCCGAGCAGCAGCGGCAGCGCGACGTTCTCCTCCGCGGTGAGCTCCGGGACGAGCTGGCCGAACTGGAACACGAACCCGAACCGGTCGCGGCGCAGCACGCTGCGCTCGGTCTCGCCGAGCGTGTCGACCCGGCGGCCGTCGAAGTGGATCTCGCCGGCATCGGGCACCAGGATGCCGGCCAGGCAATGCAGCAGCGTCGACTTGCCGGAGCCGCTCGGGCCCATGACGGCGACGATCTCACCCTGCTCGACCAGGAGCGATGCGCCGCGCAACGCCGGCGTCTCGCCGAAGGACAGGGCGACCTCGCGGGCCTCGATCATCGCTTGACCACCTTCCGGAGTGCGTCGAGCCGGGCGATCGTGGTGTCGATCCAGTGCAGGTCGGCCTCCAGGTGGAACAGGCCGTGGTCGGCGAGCAGCGCGTCGACGAGGTTGCCGCCGCGCTTGATCGCCGTGAGCTCCTGCATGCGCTTGAGATGGGTGGCGCGCTGGCTGTCGAGATACTCCTCGGCGGGCCGGCCCAGCATCAGCGCCAGCACCACCTTCGTGAACAGCACCGACTGGAGGTTGGGCTCGGCATCGACCGGCTCGGTCAGCCAGGCGTCGACCTCGGTCGCCCCGAGCTCGGTGATGACGTATCGCTTGCGATCGGGCCCGACCCCCGGCTCGACGTCGCCGATGACGACCTTCCCGTCCCGCGCGAGGCGCCCCAGCGTGGCGTACACCTGCCCGAACGGCAGCGGCTTGCCGCGGCTGAAGAACGTGTCGTAGTCGCGCTTCAGGTCGTAGCCGTGGCTGGGCTCGCGCTCGATCAGACCGAGCAGGGTGAGGGGAACGCTCATGTTTTCACCATACCCTGAGCGTATACCTCGCGTATATATCCTCGGCGTACATCCATGCTGTTCGTGATCTGTTCACGCCGCGGTAGCCGGTGTATCCGACGCTCCTGAGGTGCGCACACCACGGTTACTCGTCGCGGCACTGGCCGCGCTCACCTTGCCGCTGCTCGGCACCGCCGCTCCCGCCGCGGCGGAGGACGCCTCGGGCGTCGTGATCAACGAGGTCGAGTCCAGCGGCGGCTCCCCGGGCGACTGGGTCGAGCTGCTGAACACCGGCACCGCCGACGTCGACCTCTCCGGCTGGGTGCTGAAGGACAACGACGACACCCACGTCTTCACGATCGCGTCCGGAACGACGATCACGGCCGGCGGCTACCTCGCCCTGGACGTCGAGGTGGCCTACGGCCTGGGCGGCGCCGACTCGGCCCGCCTCTTCCGGCCCGACGGCACCACGCTGGTCGACGCGTACTCCTGGACGGCGCACGCGACGACGACGTACGGCCGCTGCGGCGCCGGGTTCACGACCACGACGTCGCCGACCAAGGGCGCGGCGAACGACT